>JAPPMB010000043.1 GCA_028819255.1 Bryobacterales bacterium
GCTGGGCGACGAGGTCGTGATCATGCGCGACAACCACCCCAGCAACAACCTCGCGTGGAAGGCCAAGGGGCAGCGCTTCGGCTACACCGTGCGCGAGATCGAGCCGGCGAGTCCGCATCCCGGCGCCGACTACTACGTGCGGGCGTTCCGCGAGGCGATCACTCCGAATACCCGGGTGATCTCGTTCACCCATCTGACCAACACCGCCGGAGACCTCTTCCCGGCGCGCGAACTGTGCGCCCTGGCGCGCGAGCACGGCGTCTTCTCGGTCGTCGACGGCGCCCAGTCCTTCGGCCTTTTCGACATCGACCTCTCCGAGGTGCAGCCCGACTTCTATACCGGAAGCGCCCACAAGTGGCCCTGCGGCCCCAAGGAGACGGGTGTGCTGTACGTGAACGCCCGCGTCCACGACCGCTTCTGGCCCACCATGTACAGCTTCCGCCCGGGCGAACTCTCACCGGGCGATGTAGTGGGCGCGCTGGAGAACGATGGCATCGTGGCTGCATCGCGCGGCGGCAGCGACCGCACCGGCGTGCGCCTCTCGCCCCACTTCTACAACTCGCACACCGATGTCGAGCGGGCGGTGTCGGCAGTCCGTGGTTATCTGCGGACGGGGCTGTAGCAGCCCTGGATGAACCAGGACGAGCAGCGGGAGGGGCGAGGCAGCAAGTGGATTTTAGTCGATAGAACCTGGTCCATCCACCGCTCGCTCCGTGCGCGAAGCTGGTCGCGAGGTCAGCGACGAACAGATCGAACAGCTGCTTCCGGTCCTCGGGACGCGCTCGCAGCGGCGAACATCTCGTCGACACTATCCAGCTTGCTCTGCAATTCGCGAGGACCGAAGGCACGGTCGTCCACTGTTGGGTCTGACTCGACCAGATATCGGCCCAGGAAGTCGTTTCGCAGAACTTCAAAGACGTAACGGTCCCGAAGTTGCTGTTCCTCGTACCGAACGCATTCCAACAGTCCCTTCAGCGAACGCGCAATGCCCAGGTAGTCAACAGGTTCCTCGTGTCCTGTCGGCTTGAAGTCCGTAACTCTAAACTGCACATCTCCTTTGAGATTGTACCGTGAGCGCGTTACCAGCACATTGTCCGCGTGAATGTCTCCGTGAACCATTCCGCGCTGTTCAAGCTCAAAGAGCAAACCAAACATGGTGCTCAGGAATTGCTCGATAAACCGCAGCTCGATATTCCCTCGATTGTCCCTGATGTACTGCTCCAGCGAAGTGCCCCTTACATACTCGCGGATAAACACAACGAACTCGCGTCCCAACACGGGATCTCTCCAGGATCTCACATCCAGATGCGGGACGACGCATGGATTCTCCAGAACATTCGCCTTTCTGGCTTCGTCGAGGTAAACGTCCGGCTCGTTTTGATACGAAGGAAGATTCTCTATTGGTACGAACTTGAATGCCAGGTCACCAGCTATGTGAGCCGCATGTGCACGATATACACGACCGATTGCCCCCGTACCGATGTGCTCCACTATCTCGTGGTTGCGAAAAAACGGAAAGATCCTTCCCAGGAAGTGCTCTTCGGGAGGAAGGTGTCCTGACACCGGCGGGAGAACCTATTCTGCCCGGGACCGAGGATTCAGGTATTCGATTGCCCCGCCATCGAAGTACCACTGGATCCGGCGGATCACTTCTTCCGCAGTAATCATGTCCATGCAACGAGGCAGGCTGCCCACCACATCCACACAGAGTTCGTCGGGCCCGTCCTTGTAGTCTCCATCGCCCAGCGGAACCGTTCGCGACTTCCAGCACCCTCCGTTGTCGCAGCACCGCAGCGCACCGACGGTGTGAATGAACTGGTGGTGCGGGTAGGCCTCCCAGTGAGGTGGCTCGCGGCCGCCGGCCACGACTACGCAAGGGCGGTTCATGGGCATGCCGGGCTTCACTTCCACCGCTGCGGCCAGGTGCATCGGCAGACTGATCGGCGTCACGACGCCCTGCGCGTGATACATGAGTCGTACGAGTTGGCGAAGGGTGGTTTGCCCCCTCATGTCGACGACCCCCTCCAGCGGCGGATGATGATGTCCCGACTCCCCGATCTGGACGAACTCCACGCGGCCTCGAAAATGATCGACGACTGCCTGGTACCGTTTCGGATCCCACCACTTGATCGTGAAGTCGAACTTGCCCCCGGCGTCGATCATCCAGAACGGGGTGGATTCCCCGTGAGCCTCCTGCACACGGGAGAACCACTCCTTCTCGCCATCCGAAATGTGAATGTCTCCCTTGAACGCCCCCGGCTCGATCCGAAGTCCCAGCTTCTCGTTCAGGTACTGGATGAAGCCGTGCAGGAAGTGATAGGGCCTTTGGTTGCTCTGATGGATCAGCGGGTAGTGGCAGTCCAGGACTTCCACGTCCGGATCCTCCTCATTCAACGGAGCAAGGTGCGGGTTGTTCTCCCATAGCGCGGGACAGGAAGTGCGGACATCGGTCAGGAAGCGTTCGGGATAGCACCTGTGCAGGTCGCGGACCGCGGCGGTGAGCATCACGATGTCACCCGGCGACTGAAAGTTCCTGAGTATCAGCTTTCGCATCGGCTGGCTGTTCTCACCGGACCCTGAAGGCCCATATCGATATGTGGTCCGGAATGGAAGCCCCGCTCGCGGACGTCACACGGATTGATGTCGGCCCCCGCGAACCGCCTGGACTCCACTCCAGGTATGACGAGGATCCGGCCCGGACATTCCACTGGCGGGTGAACTCCGCGAATGTCGATTCGTGGGGCTGAAGATGCTGGCTCGGCCCGAAACGGCTCCAGATGTCGTCGAGATCCCAGGTGTTCATACCGAATGCGTCCCAGCCGTTCAGGTCGATCCACAGCGACATGTAGAAGTCCGCCAGGATCTGTTCGGCCCGCCAGTCGCTGACGTCCGCCAGGGAAGCCAGTCCCCTCGTGGGAGATCGCATGAGGCGATGCATCAGGGCCTTCTCGCCGCCCGGGTATTCGCCTCCCCAGCGGTCCATCGCGAACCGGAGCACCATTGACGGAACGTCGTAAACGGCTCTGAACGCGTAGGTGCAAGGGCCGTCGTTTCCCTCCTCCGGACTACCGATCCAGCTGCACTCCTCCGGCGCGTTCGGGATCCGGCGCGTGTTTGTCGGATCGTTCGAGTCCCACCCGAAGAACCTGGCCAGCCCGAAAGCCCATGCCTCGTACCAGTCACGGCCCTCAGACCACTGTTCGTATCCCATGTTGCGGCCCGATTCATGTCCGAAGAGGCCGTAGGCCACCAGCTGTTCCGCGAGCGTCGCGCCGCCCTCCAGCTCCCAGGTGGTGAAGTCGGCTCCCCCGAACACCAGGGCGGCGCCCTGCGCGAGGTGGGCGATCTCGTGCGTCAGCAGAGACGGGTAGTATGAAAGGGTTTGCTCCTTCGTCCAGGCCTGTCCGAAGACACCCGCGGGATCGGGGACGCGACCAAAGAGAATCTCGGCCTGGTTGCTGGTGGCGCACTCACCGGACGGATAGAGGTCCCCAAACCAGACCCATCCCCCGAGGAAGGAGTCCCGGTCGTCCTGACGGTTTGCCTGCTTCGTCATGAGGATCGTGACCCGGCCGTCCCCGTCGACATCGGAAAGGCCCCCGAAATAGTCGTTGTGAACGCCCTTCACGCGGGCTCCGTAGAAGGCGTCCAATCCTGCAAGCTCGGAGTCCGTGAACGTCCCGCTCGGGTTCTCGATGTCGTCGAGCCACACGGTGTGGTCCCCGATGCGCCGAACCACGGCTCGAATCTCGTCGCGGGCCGAGCAGGACATCCCTCCGGCAAACAGGGTGAGCGTGTCGCTAACGGACGGAGCGAGCGTTGCTCGAGCACGCGCCGTCACAGGGTCCACTCGACCCATCCTCCGGACGATCCCCCGGTTCCGGTTCATCACGTCGTTGTGGGGGCGCTCCCAGTCGCGCGGACCCCTGGTGATCTGCTGCCGGGGAGGTGTCGCGGCACCTGCCGGAGCGGCCACGGCGGCCCTCGTCAAGGGGATCCGCGGGGCCGGCGCCACGGCTTCGCGAAGCGGCGCCGAATAGGCGAAAAGCGATTGCCCGGCCACTACTGTCGGGTCTCCGACGATGCTGGTCGCGGCAACCGAAGTCAGGGAGGCCGGTTCTTCCGATATGGAGACCACTCCGATCACGTATGCGCCTCCCGCGTCATCTCCCGGCAGGTGGAGGCAGCCGTTTCCGCCATAGGTGTAGCGGTACCAGCCCACGGGAAGATCGATGTCTTCCTTGCTGCGCGGGCTCACGCCCACCAGTCGGGCGTCGCTGTCACCCTGCACCGTCACGCGCAACTCGGCGCGCCGCGGGGGCAGGCAGTCACTGTACGGGACCGTCACCGAAAGGCGCGTCGCACTCGACGCCGTCACGGTCGCGGCCAGACTGCCGATCACCACTTCGTTGTCCCCGGGAACACTCGAGAACCCGAAGCCGCTGATGGTCGCTTGCGCGCCCTCGAGCAACGTGGCCGGCGCGACATGGGAGATGACCAGGGACCCCGGGATCTCTGAAGTCACCTGGATGCTCTGATTGGCTCCCAGGCCTTCCGGGTCGGTTGCAGTGACCGTCACAGTCGCCGTCCCGGGCGCTACTGCGAGAATCTCAAACTCGTACTCGGACGCCGAGGCCTGAATCACGGACGTGTTGGTCGTGCTGGCCGTCAGCATCAACGGGTCGCCGTCCGGATCGGAGAAGTACTCGGATCCGGCCCACGAGCGCGTCTCGCCGACCGTCAGGATCTGCGGAGGAATCGTGTCCGTAACTTCCGGCGCCCGATTGGGCACGGTGACGGCGAAGCTCTGCTGGGCCGAGAGGCCGCCCCCGTCCGTCGCCGTCACGGTCACGGCGGCGGTGCCTGCCGCCACGCCGCCGACGGTCAGGACGCTGCCGGACACGGCCACCCTCACGCGGGTGGTGTCCGACGAAGCTGCCCCGAACTCCAGGCTGTCCCCGTCCGGATCCGAAAAATGCCCGGCGACATCCACCTCCGACACGCCGCCCACGGCGACTTCCTGATCCCCGATCTCGCCGACCGCCGCCGGCGCCCGGTTGGGCACGGTGACGGCGAAGCTCTGCTGGGCCGAGAGGCCGCCCCCGTCCGTGGCCGTCACGGTCACGGCGGCAGCGCCCGACGCCACGCCGGCGACGGTCAGGACGCTGCCGGACACGGCCACCCTCACACGGGTCGTGTCCGACGAAGCCGCCCCGAACTCCAGGTCGTCCCCGTCCGGATCCGAAAAATGCCCGGCGACATCCACCTCCGACACGCCGCCCACGGCGACTTCCTGATCCCCGATCTCGCCGACCGCCGCCGGCGCCCGGTTGGGCACGGTGACGGCGAAGCTCTGCTGGGCCGAGAGGCCGCCCCCGTCCGTGGCCGTCACGGTCACGGCGGCAGCGCCCGACGCCACGCCGGCGACGGTCAGGACGCTGCCGGACACGGCTACGGATGCGATGGTCATGTCGGAACTGGCGGCCCCATAGGTCAGGACATCTCCGTCAGGATCGCTAAAATAGCCGGCCAGGTTCACCGTGGCCGTCTCTGCGACGCCAACGGTCTGAGCCGGAATGGAGCCGCTGGACACCGGCGCCCGGTTCGGAGTTGGTGCGGGCTCCGTGCTACCGTCACCGCAGGCCGTGATCGACAGGGCGATCAATGCCGTGGCAAAGAGGACCGGGCGAGCGCATGGGGGAGGTATCTGCTTGGTCTCCGGTGCAACTGGGGGTTGCTGTGACCGGTTCGCTTTGCGTCAGCTCGAAGACGAACTGCTCGAACTCGACAAGGAACCACCCGATGCCTGGCCCCCACCCCAGCCGCCGCTCGAACTCGACGAACTGCTGCTCGAACTCTGCGACGAAACGCCGGACGCATTGCCCCCACCCCGACCGCTGTCGCTCGACGAGCTGCTCGAACTCGACGAGGAGCTGCCCGAGCTTGAGCTGGACGACGACGAGCTGCTCGAACTCGAACTGGACGAGGAACTGCTGGAGCTCGATGAGGAGCTACTACTGGAACTCGACGAGGAGCTGCTGGAACTCGATGAGGAGGAACTCGACGACGAACTGCTGGAGCTCGATGACGAGCTGCTACTGGAACTCGACGACGAGCTGCTGGAACTCGATGAGGAGCTGCTACTGGAGCTCGATGAGGAGCTGCTACTCGACGCCCACCTGTTGGATCCATCGTCGTCAGGACCGACAAGACCCACGCCGGCATACGTGCAGGCAGCAAGTTGCGTCATCCCGGCACTCACTACCCCACCCGCCAGCAGCCTTAGGAATGCCCGTCGGTCCTTGTAGTGGCCGACATCGGGACCTGTCGTAGAATCCTGTCAATAGGCACGGAAAATGTCCCGGTTATCGGCATGTAAAATGTCCCGGTT
>JAPPMB010000009.1 GCA_028819255.1 Bryobacterales bacterium
TTCCAGTCAGTGCGAGCGTGTCCGTGAGACCAGAAACTGGGGGGTGTAAGTTCGGGCTACCGCTCCATGGCCCGATCCGGGTGTGCTTCCAAGGCCGCCCCGCTGCTTACCGACCGCCCGGGAGGGTGCCGGCACCGTGCCGCCGTCATTCAGCGCCCATAGCGGAAATCCGTGCCAGCGGTTCAGTTCAACACGTTTTTTAGCGACCGGCGCGGCCCGACACTTCCTGCTCTCCCTCCCGACACCCTTCTGCCGCGCCGCTGACCAAAAAACGCTCTTCAATACGCTGGAGCAGAGGGATTCCGTCGGCGTCGTCCGCAGGTGGTCGTTTGCGCGAAACGTTCCGGCCTCCGGGGATGCAGGATCAGCCCGTCCTCACGATGACTGCGGAGCCGCTCTTGTCGGGCATCGGCACCGCGATCTCGGGCTTGTCCGCAAGAAACTCGTCCGTGGCCTGCCGTGCGCCGTGCCAGGCGTTGTAGTCGTGGACGACGATGTATCCGCCGCGGGCCACGAGATTATAGAAGACCCCGAGGGCCGAGAGCGTCGGCCGGTGCAGGTCGGCGTCGAGATGCACGAGCGCAAAGCGCTCCTCGCGCACCGCGACGCCGCAGCTTTCCGGAAAAAGGCCCGGATGGAAGATGACGTTGCGGTTGCGGGGGGCGACGCGGCGGCGGACCGCCTCGACCGACGTGTCTCCGAACTGCCCGCTCGGAACCGTCGCGCCGGTCGTCTCCTTCTCCGCATCCGTGTCACGCGCGTCGAACCCGCCGAACGTGTCGAACAGGTGCAGGCGCCGGCCGGGCAGGTAGTGGTGCAGGAGCCTCGCGGTCTCCCCTCTGTACACCCCGACTTCCGCGATTGCGCCTTCGATGCCGCGCGTCTCGATGTCGCGCATCAGAAGGACCAGCATGTCGCGGCGGACGGAATCCGCGGGCGAGGCCGGTTCGATCGAGCGCCCGGTCCGGTCCCCGGGCGGATAGAAGCCTCCCGTCTTGAGCGCAAAATCCGGATTGTGCCACAGCGACCGCGGATGGATGTCCATCTGGCTCTGCAGCCGAAACGCCTGCCGGCGAAGAAGAGGGCTCAGGCGGCGCAGCAGGGAGCCGGTCAGGCGCATGATGTGGACCCTCCTTTCGGCGCAGCCGGCCGGGTCTGCGACTGCCCCGCTGCAGACGTCCGCATCCTTCCGCTCCGGCGGCCGGGCGCGGACAGAGGGACCGGGGAGGTTCGGCCCCCTCCCGTGCAGCGAACCAAGTATAGGTTCCGGCAGAGCCTTGGGCTCTGGACGCGCACGCTCCAACGCGTCGGTCCCGGCGCGTGGGGGACAGCGCTTTGCGAAAGCGCGGTTCGCCTTCTCGATCTGCGTCGGTCCCGGCGCGTGGGGGACAGCGGCCGGCGCGCGCGGCGGCGCCGGGAAGACCCCGGGCCTTGCCCCGTTTCCGCGGGGTTTGACCTCGTGCCGCGTTCCGCGATAGGATGGGATTCGAGGGCGGAGTGTGTCCGCCCCACGGCGGATCCGGCCATGTCGACCAACACCTACGTTCCGAGAGCGTCCGAACTCACCCACGACTGGTACGTCCTGGATGCCGCAGGCAAGCCGCTGGGGCGACTTGCGACCCAGGCCGCCACGCTCCTGCGAGGGAAGCACAAGCCGAACTTCACGCCGTTCCTGAAGACCGGCGACTTCGTCATCGTCGTCAACGCCGGCAAGGTCGTTCTGACCGGCAAGAAGGAGACGGACAAGGTCTACTACCGGCACTCGGGCTACCCTGGCGGCCTCAGGAAGGAGACTGCCCGGCAGGTCCGCGAGCGCCATCCCGAGCGTCTCGTGCAGCGCGCGGTGGCCGGAATGCTGCCCAAGAACAAGCTCGGCCGCCAGTTGCGGACCCGGCTCAAGGTGTATGCGGGTTCCGAACACCCGCATCAGGCCCAGCAGCCCAAGCCTTGGCAGGTCTAGGTATCGGGGAAGGGAATCATCGCGTTGACCACACAGCAACAGTACCTCGGCACGGGCAGGCGCAAGTCCGCCGTCGCTCGTGTCTTCCTGCGCCCGGGATCGGGCCGGATCGAGATCAACAAGCAGCCCCCGGAGCAGTACTTCCCCTCGGAATCGCTCAAGATCAAGGTCCGGCAGCCCCTGCTGGCCAGCGAGACTGACGGCAAGTTCGATGTCATGGTGCGCGTCCACGGCGGCGGCAAGTCGGGACAGGCCGACGCGGTGCGCCTGGGGATCGCCCGGGCGCTGCAGAACTACAATTTGGAGCTCCGGCCGCTCCTCAAAAAGGGCGGCTACCTGACACGCGACCCGCGCAAGCACGAACGCAAGAAGTACGGCAGGCCGGGGGCGAGGAAGAGGTTCCAGTACTCGAAACGCTAGGCTCCGGCAGGGACGCCTTGCATCGTGGCCGACGCCCAAATCCTGCTTGGAGGGGTCCGGCCGCGCGGGGCGGCTTGTTCCGAGCCGCCGCCAGACCGCGCACAGCCAGCATCATCGGAGGTATCGTGGCGCAGATCACAATGAAGGAATTGCTCGAATCCGGCGTTCATTTCGGGCACCAGACCAGGCACTGGAATCCGAAGATGAAGGAATTCATCTTCGGCGAACGCAACAGGATCCACATCATCGACCTGCAGAAGACTCTGAAGAACTTCAAGGACGCCCTCCACTTCATCACCGACCAGGTGAGCCTCGGCAAGACCCTGCTCTTCGTTGGCACCAAGCGGCAGGCGCAGGAGGCCATCGAGGAGGAGGCGAAGCGGTGCGGGATGTACTACGTCAACCACCGCTGGCTGGGCGGCCTGCTCACCAACTGGGTGACCGTGCAGAAGTCGCTCGGACGCTACAAGGAACTGCAGCGCCTGGCTGACGAGGAGGGCTACGAAGGCCGCAGCAAGAAGGAGATCTCGCGTCTGGAGCGGGAGCGCAAGGCCCTGCACGCCAACATCGCCGGCATCCGGGACATGCCCGGGCTGCCCGACATGGTGTTCGTCATCGACACGCGCAAGGAGGAGATCGCCGTCAACGAGGCCCGCAAGCTGAACATACCTGTCATTGCGATCGTGGACACGAACTCGAATCCGGACGTGGTGGACTACGTGGTTCCCGGCAACGATGACGCGCTGCGCTCGATCTGGCTCTACACCAAGAAGGTTTCGGAAGCAGTTCTCGAGGGCCGCGCGATGATTCCACCTCCCGAGTCGGAGGAGGTGGGGGAGGACGTCGGCGAAGGCGAATGAGGCGCGACCGCCCGGGGGCGGGAGCGGCTTGACTCGCTTGGGACTTCTGGAAGGGAAGGTGTGGCATGGCAGCGACAGGCGTGAAGATCAGCGCGAAGCAGGTGAAGGAGCTGCGCGACAAGAGCGGCGCGGGGTTCATGGACTGCAAGAGGGCGCTCGTCGAGGCCGGAGGCGACATGGCGGCGGCCGAGATCGCGCTCCGGAAGCGCGGCGTTGCAATCGCCCAGAAGAAGAAGGGGCGGGCGGCCAACGAGGGCGTGATCGGAAGCTACATCCACGCCGGCGCGAAGCTCGGCGTCCTGGTGGAGGTCAACTGCGAGTCCGACTTCGTGGCCAGGACGGACCAGTTCCAGCAGCTCGTCAAGGACATCGCAATGCAGATCGCGGCAGCCGATCCGCAATGCATCACGCGTGACCAGGTGCCCGCCGATGTCGTCGAGAAGGAGCGGCAGATCCAGAGGGAGCGCGCCTTGCAGGAAGGCAAGCCGGCCTTCGTCGTGGACCGCATCGTCGACGGCCGCATGGGCAAGTTCTACGAGGAGATCGTCCTCCTCGACCAGCCCTTCGTCAAGGATCCCTCCACCAGCGTCGGCGACCTGATCCAGGGCCAGATCGCCAAGCTCGGCGAGAACATGACGGTGCGGCGCTTCCGGCGCTTCAAGGTCGGGGAGGACGACTAGCCGCCCGGCCCCGGAGGCCCGGTGGATTCGACGGGCGGGTGAGCGCATGGGGAAGCCTGGCCGGATCCTCTTCAAGCTCTCGGGCGAGATGCTGGGGGGCGCGGTGGCCGGCGGGCTGGACCCCGCCAGACTGACGCGGCTCGCCGAGGAGATCGCCGGCGCCCGCGGACAGGGGGCGGAGGTCGCCGTGGTCGTCGGGGCGGGCAACTTCGTTCGCGGGGCGGCAATGGCCCGCTCGGGCATCGACCGCGTGACCGCCGACTACATGGGCATTCTGGGAACGGTCGTGAATGCGATGGCCCTGGCGGCCGTCCTCCGTGACACGGGTGTCCCCGCGCGGGCCATGAGCGCGATCCGGATGGAGCCCGCCGTGGAGTCCTACAGCCGCGACGCGGCCGTGGAGGCGCTGGACGCGGGCGACACCGTGATCCTCGGGGCCGGCACCGGGAACCCCTATTTCACGACCGACACGGCCGCCACGCTGCGGGCGGTCGAGATCGGGGCGGACCTGCTGGCGAAGGGGACGAAGGTCGACGGCGTGTACGACAAGGATCCGGCTGTGCACCCGGACGCCAAGGTCTATGACAGAATATCCTACGATCGGGTGCTGGCCGACCGGCTGCAAGTGATGGACGCCACCGCCGTTGCGATGTGCCGCGACAACCGGCTGCCCGTGCTGGTGTTCGGACTGGCCGGCCGCGGGAGCCTCGTCCGGATCGCCCGGGGCGAGCTTCCCGGCACCCTGATGGCATAGACTATGGTGGCCGCTCAGCGCGCCTTGGATTCGGCTGCCAGACACCGCCCGGAACCGCCGCAAGGCGGCCGGGCCTGTGCCGGTTGGGGATGCCGGTAGATCCCGTGAGAGCCGTCCGCGTCGGAAGCCCGTCCCGCCTCCGGAGTGGGCCCCTGCGGCGCAAGGGGGTTCGATCGGTCGGATTCCCGCACGGAGTCCGAGGACTCCCGCTCGCACTGATGATGCGCCGACGCCTGCACCTGGAGGAGCGAATTCCATGACACAGATCCATGGCGAGACTGTTGAGGAGATCAAGAAGGAGACCGTTCGGCGCATGACCCGGTCCGTCAACGACCTTGGCCGCGCGATGGCGTCCATACGCACCGGACGGGCGTCGATCGCCCTGTTGGACTCGATCGCCGTGGACTACTACGGCACCCTGACGCCGCTGAGCCAGATGGCCTCGCTGGCGACCCCGACCTCGACGACCCTGACGATCCAGCCCTGGGACATCTCCCAGATCGGCATGATCGAGCGGGCCATCCGCATGTCCGACCTCGGCATCAACCCCGCGAATGACGGCAAGATCATCCGCCTGGTCATCCCGCCGCTGACCAAGGAGCGCCGGCGCATCCTTGTCCGGCAGCTCCACAAGGTCGTCGAGCAGCACAGGGTCGCCGTGCGGAACATCCGCCGCGAGGCGAACGAGGCGGTGAAGAGGCTGGAGAAGGCGAAGGCCATCTCGGAGGACGACCGAAGGACGGGCCTGGCCGAGATCCAGAGGCTCACCAACGATTCGGTCAAGGACATCAACAAGGCCGGTCTCGTGAAGGAAAAGGAAATCCTCGAGATTCGCTAGGCTTCGCGCCGCAGGGCCAGTCGCCGTCCATGGACCAGCAGCTTCCGCACAAGCCTCGGATCATGGGGGATTTCCCGCGTGTCTACCCGATCATTGACACGGCGCACCTGGAAGCGGTGGGAGTCGGCGTCGTGGACTACGCCAGGGGCATCGCCGAGGCGGGCATGCGGATCGCCCAGTACCGGCACAAGGGCGCCTTCACGCGCAGCAGGTACGAGGAGGCCGCCGAGGTCGGAGCCGTCCTTCGTGCGTCCGGGGCCTGCTACATCGTCAACGACCGGGCGGACATCGCGATGGCCCTCGGTGCGGACGGCGTCCATGTCGGTCAGGAGGACTTGCCGGTCAGACTCGTGCGCCGGCTCGTCGGCGACTCGATGATCGTCGGGTTCTCGACCCACGGCGCGGCCCAGCTCGCCAGTCCGGAATGCAGGTCCGCCGACTATCTGGCCATCGGGCCCGTGTTCGGAACGGTCAGCAAGCGCAATCCCGATCCTGTTGTGGGGCCGGAGGGCGTGCGCCTGGCCAGGGCGCTGACGCCCAGGCCGCTGGTGGGGATCGGCGGCATCGACCTGTCCAACGCCCTCGACGTGTTCGCCTCCGGCGCCGACTGCGTGTCCGTCATCTCGTCGGCCCGTCTCGCAAACCTCGGTCGCTGGGCCGCACTCGAACGGCAGGGGCCCTCGCGGGAGCCCCGGTCAGCCAGTAGAATGGGGATTCTCGCCGAGGACGGCTGCCCGCCGCCTCCAGGATCCACATGACCGGCGACGAGATTCGCGAGCAGTTCCTTCGCTTCTTTGAAGGGAAAGGGCACCGGCGCGTGCCCAGTTCGTCCCTTGTTCCCGCCCGCGACCCGACACTGCTGTTCGCGAATGCGGGCATGAACCAGTTCAAGGATGTCTTTCTGGGAACCGAAGCGCGGGCCTATGACCGCGCGACCACCTCCCAGAAGTGCGTCCGCGCGGGCGGCAAGCACAACGACCTAGAGAACGTGGGACGCACCCGGCGGCATCACACGTTCTTCGAGATGCTCGGCAACTTCTCCTTTGGGGACTACTTCAAGGAGGAGGCGATCCGGTTCGCCTGGGAACTCGTGACCGAGGTCTTCGGGTTGCCGAAGGACCGGCTCTACGTGACTGTCTTTCAGGACGACGACGAGGCCGAAATGCTCTGGGCCAAGGCCGCGGGCGTGCCGCTGGACCGCATCCATCGCTGTGGAGCCAAGGACAACTTCTGGCAGATGGGCGACACCGGTCCGTGCGGCCCCTGCTCTGAGATCTTCTACGACTACGGCCCGGAGGGGCTTGAGCCCGGGGAGCCGGACGACCCGTTCCCAGCCGACGTTTCCCGCTACGTCGAGATCTGGAACCTCGTGTTCATGGAGTTCGACCGCGATGCGGACGGCGGCCTGCACCGCCTGCCGAAGCCGTCGATCGACACCGGCATGGGGCTGGAGCGCACCGCGGCGGTGCTGCAGGGCAAGCTTTCCAACTTCGACACCGACCTCTTCCTCCCCGTCATCGAGCGGGCCGGCGAACTCCTTGGAATCGAGTACGGCGCGCGGCCAGGGACCGACACCGCGCTGCGCATCGTGGCCGACCACGGGAGGGCGGCCGCCTTTCTAGTCCACGACGACGTGGTCCCGGCAAACGAGGGCCGCGGGTATGTCCTGCGGAAGATCATCCGGCGCGCGCTGAGGCACGCCCGCCTCTCGGGCTTCGAGGGGCTGTTCCTGCATGAGCTGACCGGCTTCGTCGCCGAGAGGATGCAGTCCGCATATCCGGAGCTTGGCGAGTCCGTGGCGCGGGTGGCAAGGGTCGTGCGGGACGAGGAGCTGCGCTATGAGCGAAGCTTCGTGCTTGCGGAGCGGGAGTTCGAGGCGGCCCTGGAAAAGGTGGTGAACGGAACGATTCCGGGAGCCACCGCGTTCCGCCTCTACGACACCTTCGGCCTGTCACTGGACGAGCAGCAGGAGTTGGCCCGCGAGCGGGGCCTTGCCATCGACCTCGACGGCTTCGGGTCGGAGATGGAGCGCCAGCGAGCCCGGGCCCGCGCCAGCTGGAAAGGGGGCCTGGGGCGCGTGCAGGATGTTCCGCCGGCTCTTGCCGCCCTGGGGAAACGCGGAGGGTCCGAGTTCATCGGCTACGATCGCCTTCTGGAGGATGACCTCAGAGTCGTCGCCCTGTTTCAGGAGGGCGGGCCGGTCGATGTGGCCAAGGCAGGGTCCAGGGCGGACGTGGTGCTGGACCGGACGCCGTTCTATGGGGAGGCGGGTGGCCAGGTCGGAGACCGGGGCGCTCTGTTGTTCGGGACCGAGGCGGCCGCCCGCGTGACCGATGTGCAGGTGCCGGTCCGCGGGACCAGCGTGCATCGGGCCGAGGTTCTCCAGGACATCGCCGTGGGCGACCGTCTTGTCGGGAGCGTGGACGGCGCCCTGCGGGCCGCTGCCCGTCGGAACCACACGGCGACCCACCTGATGCACGCGGCACTGAGGCAGGTCCTTGGCAGACACGTCACGCAGGCGGGCAGCGTCGTTGATCCGGAGCGACTGCGTTTCGACGTGACCCACTACGCGACGCTCGAGCCGGGGGAGGTCGAAGAGGTCGAACACATCGTCAACGAGCACGTCCTCAGCGACACCGAGGTCGTGACGGAGATCAGGGATCTCGAGGAGGCGATCCGCGACGGAGCCATGGCCCTGTTCGGCGAACGGTACCTGGACAGGGTGCGGGTGGTTTCGATCGGCGACTTCAGCAAGGAGCTCTGCGGAGGCACCCACGTCGGTCGCACCGGAGAGATCGGCGTCTTCAAGATCGTGAGCGAGGGGAGCAGCGCCGCGGGCGTTCGCAGGCTCGAGGCGGTGACCGGCCACGGCGCCTTCCGCCGGTACAGGGACCTGTCTCTGGCATCGCAGCGGATGGCGGCGATGATGCGCGTTCGCGAGGGGGGGCTGGTCGAGTCTCTCGAAAAGCTGCTTCTGGACCGGAAGCGGCTCGACCGCGCGGTCGGCGAGCTGAAGGCCAAGCTGGCCCAGTCCGGCGTGGCGGGGCTCGCCGCCCGCGCCAGGGACGTGGGCGGGATGCGGGTGCTCGCCGCCAGGGTAGACGACGTCGACCGCGACCAGCTGCGCCCCCTCGCGGACTCGCTCCGAAACCGGATCCAGTCCGGTCTGGTGGTGCTGGCGACGGTCCGC
The DNA here is from genome assembly GCA_028819255.1 of Bryobacterales bacterium. Taxonomy (GTDB): domain Bacteria; phylum Acidobacteriota; class Terriglobia; order Bryobacterales; family UBA6623; genus VXMF01. The sequence goes on from JAPPMB010000009.1 coordinate 8,703, forward strand.
GCAGGCAGGATCGCCCTCGTCGCTGCGGCGACCGGGGACGTCGCCGGCCGGCGGGTGCATGCCGGCGAACTGATCCGCGCCGTCGCCAGGCAGTTGGGCGGCGGAGGCGGCGGCCGACCCGACATGGCCGAGGCCGGAGGCAGGAATGTGGCTGCGCTTCCAAGCGCCCTGGAGAGCGTCTACGATCTGGCGGCCCGGCCAGCGTCGGGCCGCTGAGCGGGACGGATCGAGACGCCGTTCGCGCGGGCCGATGGGGCCTGCGGGCGCTCGGCGGGGGAGCGCGACCCCACAGACCGCCGCGCGGGCACACGCCGCCATCGCCGTGTCAGCTCTCGCGCTGTGCGGCTTCTGCGGGTCGGCCCCGCAGTGGGACGAGCCTGTTCCGATATTTGACGGAGAGACGCTCGATGGCTGGCGCGCCGTTCCGGAAGAGCTCGGAGCGGCCTGGTCGGTGCGGGACGGGGCCATCCAGGGGAAGGGCATGGCGCGGCGCCTGTCGTATCTCGTCTACGCCGGGGACGAGCACCTGCGAGACTTCGAGCTCGCGTTCAGCTACCGCATGCTGACCGACGGGAACACCGGCGTCGAAGTCAGGGCCCGCCCCGACACCTCGGGAAAGCGACCGTTCGAGGGATACCACGCCGACCTGGGGCATGTCGGAATCGGCCCGAACATCCTGGGTGCGTGGGACTTCCATTTCGCGACGCGCAAGGAGTTCCCATGCGGACGGGGCACCCGTCTCGTCATCGACGAGAGCGGCGCCGGGCGGCACGAGACGATCGAGAACGCCGTTCAGCTCCGGGACATCAACGCGCGGGACTGGAATCGCTGCCGGATCCTCGCCCGGGGAGCGCACCTCCAGTTCGTGATCAACGGCCTCCTGTCGTCGGAGTTCGTCGACGGGGCCGCGGAAGGCCCGCTGAAGACCGGGCTCCTGGCGCTCCAGCTCCATGACGACACCACGACCGTCCAGTTCCGGGACATCCTGCTGAAGCGACTCAGGTGATCCGCCTGGCCGTCAGCGGCCCAGGTTCTCGTACCACTTGATGTTCTTGGTGCCGCCCCCGACCTGCACGATGTCGAGCCGGCCGTCGGTGTTGACATCGGCGACCGCACAGCCCGAGGCCGACATTCCCATGGGATCCAGGTCCTCGTGGCGCCACTCGGCGCCGCGGTCGTCCTGCGCATAGAAGACATGGGACCCTGCGATCTCGCCCCGCGCCCGGTCTCCCGCCACGATGTCGTCGCGCCCGTCGCCGTTGAAGTCTCCGACACACACCTCGTGGCCCTCGATGAGCCGGTCAAAGATGACTCGGCGCTGCCAGCCGCCCGAGCCGTCGTCGGTGTAGACGACGACCTCGTTCCCGTGCCACGGCTCGACAGAAGTGATGATGCGGTTCCCCCTGACGCTGCCGACGGCGACGTCGCTCGCACCCGCCGTCTTGGGCAGGACCTTGTGGCCCTTCGAAAGGTTTGTGTTCCTCCAGTGGACTTGGTCGCCTTCGCCGACCGGGTCGTGGAGCGTGATGCCGTCGAACCCGGCGGTCAGCAGCTCCTCGCGCGGGTCGCCGTCCCACTGCACCACCCGGACGCGGTGCAGCACTCCGGTCAGCTGGTCGTCGATCAGCAGGCGCTCCCACTTGCCCCCGAGGTCGGCCGGCACATGGTAGTAGACGAGCGGCACGTTGTCCTCGTACTTGGGGCCGAGGGCGTCGGCGCCGATCAGCGGCGCGTTGATCAGTTCCTTCGTGCCGTCGCCGTCGACGTCAGCCCAGGCGACGTGGTGGGACGTGGTGAGTTCGTCGATGAGCGTGGACTTCCACGGCTCCCGAGGATCCCCCTGATTCTGCAGCAGCCAGACGAGGCCGCGGCTCTTCGCGGCAACCATGCTGAACTCGTTCTCGAACGAGATCTCCGGGATTCCGTCGCCGTCGATGTCGTGCGCGGCCATGTTGACGAGCCCGCTGACGTCCCCGATCAGGACGTGTCGCTCCCACGAGGGGTTCTCATACCACGGCAGCTCCTTGACCCGCGAGGTCAGCCCCAGAATGTCGGGCTTTCCGTCCTTGTTCATGTCGGTCACCATCACGGCGTAGCCGCCGGGGATTTCCGCCTCGATGACGTGGGTCCGGAAGCGCGCCGGGCCGGAGGCGGTGTCTGCGCCGAGCGGGAGGCTGCCGAGAACGAGAAGACCGGTCAGGAGTCGCACGCAGAAATCGTAGCACCGACGCTCCCGAAAGGATGTCCGGCGGAAGGGCCGGGGCGCGTCGCGGAGCTCGTCGTGCGACGTCCGCTACCTCCGGCTGGGACGGCTCGGACGCATTTCCACCCGGCTCGCGAGATTGCGGTCCGGCGTCCTGATCAGGTGAACCGCCATGGAGGCGATCGCCTCCGGGTCGAGCTTCCAGTCCGCGTTGATCGCACCCGGCCGGAAGCCGGTCTGCACGCTGCCCGGCATGATGGTGCTGACGCGAATGTTGTCGTAGCGCAGGTCGAGCATCATCGCCTCGGTGAAGCCGGCCAGGCCGAACTTGGAGGCGTTGTAGGCGGCCCCGCCGGCGAACGGGTATTTCCCCGCAAGGCTTCCGATGTTCAGGATGAATCCGCCGCCCCTTTTCCTCATGCGGGGGGCGGCCAGTCGCGAGAAGTAGAACGGGCCGCTCAGGTTCGTGGCGATGACCTCGTCCCAGGCCTCCGGAGTCAGTTCGTCGACCGCGCCGAAGTTGCCCACGCCGGCGTTGTTCACCAGAATGTCCACGCCGCCCAGCTCCCGATCGACGAACGCGAAGAACTCCCCGGCCTGTTCGGGGCTTCCGACATCGCAGGTTTCGCCGACGGCGGCGCCGGCCGCATTCAGGTCCCGCAGCGCCGAGTTCAGCGAGACGCGGTCCCGTCCGCATATGGCCACGCTGACGCCTTCGTCCGCCAAAGCCTGCGCGATGGCCCTGCCTATGCCCCGGGATCCGCCCGTAACGACTGCGATCTGGCCGCGGAGATCAATCATTCCTGTGCCATCCTGTTTTCAAACGAGGTCGTGCCCCCCGCTTTCGATAAAATAGCAGGAAGGCCGCGGGCGTCGCCGCTCCTGCGGCCGCTGAGGGGTTTCAGCTGCCTCTTCAAAACAGGATCGACTCGATCTGTCAGGACCACGCAGCCCGAATCGGCGAAGAGGTCGGGCGCGTGGCCGCCGCCGGTCTCGACCGGGCACGGCGGGACGCCGCGGCGGAGGCCGACCAGGTCGTGGAATCCATCGCCGGCGCGATCCGCCGCATCCGCGGCGCCGGCGATTCTGCGGAGGTGCTCTCCGCCCTGGTGGACGCGGCGACTCTCTTCGGCGGTCGCGCGATCCTGCTGCTGCGTCGCGGCGGCACCCTGATGGGGTTCCAGGCCGCGGGCGCGGACGGACTTCGGAGCCGGACGGATCTGGCCCGGCTCTCGGTCGACCTGGCGTCGGCGCCCGCGCTCGCGCACGCGGTGGAGTCAGGGGACGCCACAGTGACTGCGGCAACTCAGGACAAGATTTCTCGGAAGCTCTGGAAGGCGTTCCCCTTCGAGCGCGATGGGAGCGTGCACGTCTATCCGCTGGTCCTGAGAGAGGTGGTGCTTGCGGTGCTGCTGGTGGACGGAGCGAGTGTTCGAACGATGGCGATCGACTCGCTCGTACTGACGGCCGAAGCCTGGATCGAAGTCCTCAGATTGCGACAGGAGCACGGAACGAAATGGAGTTAGCACGGACGCTTGCGGGGGTGCAGGCCCGCCTTTCGAGTCGATGCGCACTTTGCCTCACGGTGTGCTGCGCACTCGCAGCCGGCACGGTCCGCGCGTACCCCGTTGGGGCGGAGGTCCCGCTCAAGGTGGCCGAGCTGAGCCGCAAGCTGCAGGCCAGCCGCACGTCCTCGAACTTCCGGGCGCTCGAGGCCCATGCGGATTCCGTTGCGGGCGCCGAGCGCGACCTGGCGCTCTACGCCATCGGGCTGGCCAGGCACCGGGCCAGGCAGTTTCCCCAGGCCGAGAAGGCCTTTGCGGCGATCGGCGCTTCCGGCGGATGGCTCGGCGAGCACGCTGCCTACTACCGGGCGCGCTGCATTGTGCTCGCCGATGACTTCGAGCGGGCGCTGGGTCCGCTGGAGCGGTTCGAAGAGGAACATCCCACGAGCCACTTCGCACCCGCGGCTGCGCGCCTGCGGATCGAGAGCCTGATGCGGCTGCGTCGCCTGGACCGGGCACGCTCCATCGTGAACCGGACGCCCAGCTTGCTGGAGGAGCCGGTGCGCCTGTACCTTGCCGCGCGGATCGAGCACCTCGACGGCAGGCGCCAGAAGGCGGTGAAGCTGTACCGCGAGGCGTATTACCACTATCCCTTCAGCGACCAGGCAGACGCCGCCGAGGCGCAGCTGGACACGCTGCGCGCCCAGCTGGGAGGGGCGTACCCCGACGCCCCTCCCGCCTGGCGGCTGGTCCGCGCCGAGAAGCTCTACGAGGGGCGACGGTATTCCCGGGCCTCCGCTGAGTTCGGCCGGGCCCTGAGCGGCGGCCTCCAGGGGGATGACCGCGATCAGGCGGTGATTCACAGGGCGGCGGCCGACCACCGCCGCGGAAGCGATTCGACTGCGTACTCGGCTCTGGCCAGGGCAAGACCGTCCAGGCCCGACCTTGATGCGGAACGCCTCTACCTGCTGTGCGCCATCGAGCGCCGCCGGCGGCTCGTGAAGCCGATGCTGTCCAGCCTGTCGAAGCTGGCGAGCCGGCACACAAGCTCGCCGTGGTTCCAGGAAGCCCTCCTTGCGGTCGGCAACCACTACTATCTGCGAAACGACCGAAGCGAGTACCTTCGGCAGTTCAGGCGGCTGGTCGATGCCTTTCCCAAGGGCAAGCACGCTCCGTATGCCCACTGGAAGCTCTCATGGCGGGCCTGGCTGGACGACGCCGGAAACCGCCAGGCGCTCCTCGAGGAGCATGTCAGGAGGTACCCGGGCGCCGGCACCGCGGCCAACGCCCTGTACTGGCTGGGCCGGCTCCATGAGCGCGAGGGCCGGCGCGAGGATGCCCGCGCCCACTATGGGGCTGTCTTGAGCGCGTTCCCGCACTACTACTACGCCGGCTTGGCCCGGGACCGGCTCGGGCGGCTCGGCGACGGCGCAGTCAACGAGGAAACCGTGCGGAAGCTGAACGTCCTGATCCCGAAGCCGAGAGGGCTCGCGGAGCGGCCGGCGGCGGACACCAGGGCCGTTCTGGAGACGGGCACAGTCCTCCATCTCCTGGGAGCGCACACCGAAGCGCGCCGCGAGTTCTCCCGTGCCGACTACCGCCGGCCCGGCGCCCATTTCGCCGGACTCGCCCTGGGCAGGCTGCATGCCGGTCTCGGCCAGCACCACCTCGCGCTGCGGGCGATGAAGCGCTACGCGTACGGCTACCTGCGATTCCCGCTCGACTCCCTGGACATGGACTACTGGCGGTACCTTTTCCCGATGCCCTGGGAGAAGAGCCTGCGCGCCCGGTCGAAACGGCACAAGCTCGACCCCAGCCTGGTGGCCGGGCTGATCCGCCAGGAGTCGGAGTTCAATCCCGGAGCGCGCTCCCGGGCCGGCGCGCTCGGGCTGATGCAGGTCATGCCCCGCACCGGCCGCTCCCTGTTCCGCCGGCTCGGGATTCCCGCCTACTCGAATCGCAAGCTGACCGACCCGGAGGTCAGTCTCCGGCTGGGCACGTTTCACCTCAAGGAGTCGCTGGCAAAATTCGGCGGAAGGGTCGAGCGGGCGCTGGCGGGCTACAACGCGGGGGACTCCCGCGTCGCGCAGTGGATGAAGCTCGGGCCCTTCGACGAGCCCGCCGAGTTCGTCGAGACGATCCCGTTCAGCGAGACGCGCGGCTACGTCCAGTCCGTCCTTCGCAACCGGGCCATGTACGAGCGGGTGTACGGCGACTGAACGGTGCCGCGCGGGCCGCGCCTGCGCACAGTCCCGCCAAGGCCCGGGCAGTCCCCGAATTCGGATGGAGGCTTCCCGGCCCGTTCCGGCGCCCGGCCCAACCCCCTCAAGGTTCTGATGCCGCTGGAAGAGACCCGCGCGCCGGCAGGATGATTCCGAGCCCCGAACCAGCGCGTGCGGAGAATGCGCGAGTGTGTGCGATCCGTCCGGATTCCCGCGCGCCGGCAACTTCCCGGCCTCCAGCCGGGTCCCGGCGCGGCTGCCGCAGGGCGGCGGAATGGGCCGCGCCCGTCAGACGATCCGCCCGTCCCGCATCTGCAGCACGCGGTTCGCGCAGTACTTGGCCGCTTCCGGATTGTGCGTGATCATCAGCACCGTCTGTCCCAGTTCCCGGTTCAGGGCCGTGAGTGTGTCGAGCACCGCCTGTGAATTCTCCGAGTCCAGGTTGCCTGTCGGCTCGTCGGCAAGCAGGATGCGCGGCTTGTTGACGATGGCGCGGGCGATGGCGACCCGCTGCTGCTCGCCGCCCGACAGCGCGTGCGGCTTGTGTCGCAGGCGGTGCGCGATCCCCAGAATGCGGATCACGTGCTCAAGGTGACCGCCGTCCCTCCCGGCCGTGCCGGCGATGTGCTGGGCGATGCGGATGTTCTCCTCGGCGCTCAGCGTCTGCAGCAGATTGAACCGCTGGAACACGAACCCGATGGTCGTCTTGCGCATTTCGGTGCGCTGCGCGTCCGACAGCTCGCTCATGGCGAGGCCGGCGATCCGAACCGTGCCGCTCGTCGGCGCCAGCATGCCGCCCACGATGTGAAACAGGGTGGACTTGCCGGATCCCGACGGTCCCAGGACGGCGAGGAACTCGCCCTCCGCCACGTCGAGCGTAACGCCCCGAAGGGCCGGAACATCGATGCTTCCCAGCCGGTAGACCTTCTTCAGGTCCCTGACCTCGATGATCGGCGATTTCTGCACGCACTCTGCTCCGCTGGCCCTATTCGTAGGACAGGACCTCGCACGGGTCCGCACTGGCCGCCTTCCACGCCGGGTAGCTTGCCCCCGCAATGGAGCCGGCGATCGTGAGCCCCGCCGCGATGGCCAGCCAGTGCGGGATGATCAGGACCGGAATCAGCGGGTACTTCAGCGCGACCAGCTCCCTGCCGGCCAGGCTCAGGCCGTATCCGACCAGAATCCCAAGCGCGCTGACCACCAGCGTCTCACGCATCACGATCGTGCCGACCAGCCTCTTGGAGGCTCCGATCGCCTTCAGGATCCCGATCTCCCGAATGCGCTCCAGGATCGCCGTGTACATCGCGAGCATGACCACGATGAAGCCGATGACCACCGCGATGCCGATGATGATGTTGGTGTACTGCGTCGACATCTGGCGCACGTCGGTGGTGACGGTCGCAAGGAAGTCCTCCACGGAGGAGACGTTGCGGTCCGGGAGCCTGGCCCGGATCTCCTCGATGATCCCGCGCACCTTCGAGGAATCGTCCAGCTTCAGATAGAGCAGGCTGTACCTGCCCTGCCATCCCTGGAGTTCGGCCATCGTCTCCAGGGGGATGAACACCCGCGACATCTTGCCGGTCTCCGACACGCCGGTTATCTCGAAGTCATGGCCCATCAGCTCGATGCCGTCGCCGACCGAGAGGTCCCTCTGGCGGGCGTAGAGCTCGTCGACCACGGCCTCGTAGGGCGCCTCGTACGGGCGGCCCTCGAAGAGCACGACGCCGCCGCTCATCGCTTCCAGTTCGTCCCAGTCCACACCGGTGATGGTCTGCAGGTCCCCCGGCGTGTGGAGCGTCACCCCCAGCGTGTGGGAGATGTCCGGGAAGCGTTCCACGAGCAGGTCGGGCAGCTTCGCCGAGATGTCGGCGGTGCTGATCGTCGCGCCGGAAATGTAGGGCCGAATGAGGATGTCGGCCCCCACTCCCCTGGTCCGCCGCAGCGACTCCTGCAGAAGGCCCTCCGCGACGCCGACCATCATGACGATCATCGCGACCTCGACCGCGACGGCGAGAACCGTCAGGCCCGTGCGCACGGGCCTGTGAAAGAGATTGCGGAAGACGAGCCTCTGAATCATGGCGTCCCAGCTAGGAATTCGAGGCGGGGGCCGGTTCCCCGCCAATCCTCTCGACCACGATCCCGGCGGGCAGCTTGAGATCGAACGACTCGTCCGGCACGGGCTGGTTCAGGCCCGGCTTGTCGATCTGGAGGTCGACGCGGTATCCGTCCTTCGTGCGCTCGATGCGCAGGTACCGGGGGTAGGGCAGTCCGTTGTCCTGCAGCCATTCGCGGTACCACACGTCGGTGACCAGCTCCGCGCCGTCATCGAGGATCATCAGGCGGGACAGCGTCAGGTCCGACCGGCTGAACCAGAACTTGCGGCGGATCCGAAGGTCCCCGTCCTCGGACTCCTCGACCTCGTGCAGCACCTGGTAGCCCGAGCGGCCGTACATGTTGAAGTCGAGCAGCGTCCTGCTGCGCTCTCCGATCGGATCGAGCATGATTGCCTCCAGCAGGTGCTGCGGCCTGATGTTCTCCACGCGGTTCTCGGAGATGTGGCTGATCGCGGTCGTGCCCTCGTACACGCGGTTCCTCCAGGGCAGATGGACCTGGAACAGCTTCCCGTCGGAGACCATGTCGTACACGGTCGCGATGCCCCCCGGAGTCTCGGCATAGGTCCGGATCAGCCCGGGCCTTCGTGTGACGAGCGCCCCGCTCACGTTGCGGTATGCGGTCTCCCTGTCCCGCTCATTGTTCTGCACGGAGAGCGTGACGGCGATCGTCGCCCTCATCGACTGGACCGAGGCGATCCGCCCGATCTTCTCCAGCAGCTCCGCTTTCGTGGCCGTGCGGATCGACGGCGCCGGCGGGAGCCTGGTGGTCGTGGTCAGCACTCCGCAGGCAGGCGCGACGGTTAGACACACCGCTACCGCACTGATACGCAGAAACACGACGGATCTATCCCGGGGCGCGGCCAGAACCCCAATCTCAAGACCATTGTAACAAGCCCGAATTTCAGTGGTTGGGTTTCCCGCCCCTGCCCGTCCTCCGCGCGGACCGCGCTATGATCGGCGGAGCGGGATGGAACCGGCGAAGCAGTTTGCAATCGCCCCCGGGATGGACGAACTCGACCGCGTCGACCGCGACCTTGCGTTTCATCCGGTGTGCAATCCGAGTCCCGGGCGGCTGACGCCCGGCCAGGTTTCCCGGTACAATTCGCGCGGCTTCGTGTCGGGCATCCGGATTTTCTCCGAGGACGAGATAGCCCGCGTGAGGGCCGGCTTCGACGAGCTCCTGCGCGGCGTCCTGGCGAGGGGCGGCGACAGCTATTCCATCAGCTCCGCCCACCTGTATCACGCGGAGGCCTACGACCTGCTGACGGACGAGCGGATCGTCTCGTGCGTGCGCGACCTGCTCGGCGAGGACGTGATCGGCTGGGGCTCCCACTACTTCTGCAAGATGCCGCACGACGGAAAGCGCGTCGACTGGCACCAGGACGCGACGTACTGGCCGCTCACGCCCGCCAGGACTGTGACCGCGTGGCTTGCGATCGACGGCGCCGATGCCGAGAACGCCTGCATGCGGTTCATCCCCGGCTCGCACCGGCACGGGCCGCTGGCGTTCGATGTAGACGACGGCGACAGCGGGGCGGTGCTGAACCAGAGGGTGGCCGAGGCCGGCCGGTACGGGGAGCCCGTGGACAACGTCCTCAGGGCCGGCGAGATTTCGCTCCACTCGGACCTGCTGCTCCACGGCTCGGAGGCCAACGGCTCCGACCGGCGGCGCTGCGGCCTGACTCTGCGATACTGCGCAGCCGAGGTCAGGGCGTACCTGGAGTGGAACCGCAAGGGCGTGATCGTCTCCGGACGAGACCCGTCCGGCCACTGGGCCAACCGCCCGCGCCCGACCTAGTCCCTCCGTTCCGCATCACTCGGATACACTCGATAGCTTCCATGGACAATCCTGGCTTGCGCATTCCGGCCGCCGACCTCGCCATCATCGTGGCCTACATGATCGGCATCCTCGTCGTCGGCGTGCTCTCGGTCCGGCGGCAGAAGATGACCGGAGAGGTCTACTTCCTCGCCGGACGCTCGCTGGGGTGGGTGATGATCGGCGCCGCCCTCTTCGCCTCGAACATCTCCACCATCCACCTGGTCGGACTGGCCGCCTCCGGCTACAACGAGGGCCTGGTCTGGGGAAATTTCGAGTGGATGGCCGCCTTCACCCTGGTCGCGCTGTCGCTGTTCTTCGCTCCGTTCTACTTCCGGAACAGGATCGAGACGCTGCCCGAGTACCTCGAGCGGCGCTTCAACGCCGCCGCGCGGTCGTTCCTGGCATTCATGGCGATCCTCGGCGCGCTGTTCATCCACATCGGAATGAGCCTGTACGCCGGCGCCACCGTGTTCGAGCAGTTCTTCGGGATTGATGTCCTGACCTCCATTCTGATCATCTCCGCCGTAACGGGCATCTACACGGTGCTGGGGGGCCTCAAGGCCGTCGTTGTGACGGAGGCGATCCAGACCATCCTGCTGGTCGGGGGCTCGATCCTCGTCACCTTCCTGGCCGTCGCTGCGCTTCCCGAACACGGGATCTCGACGATGGCGGAATTCGAGGCCCGGCTCAGACCGCAGCAGCTCAGCATGGTCTGGACAGACAACTCGGTCGGCCTGGCGTGGTATTCGGTGCTGCTGGGATACCCGGTCCTTGGCATCTGGTACTGGTGCACGGACCAGACCATCGTCCAGCGCGTGCTCGCCGCCAGGTCCGAACGCGACGCCCAGATCGGGCCCCTCTTCGCCGGCTTCATCAAGGTCCTGCCCGTCTTCATCCTCGTCATGCCGGGCGTGGTCGGCTACGTGCTGTACGGCGAGGAGATCGGGCAGAACGCCAACCAGGTGCTACCGGTCCTGATCCAGGAACTGGTGCCCACCGGCCTGCGCGGGCTGATCTCGGCCGGCCTGCTGGCCGCCCTGATGAGCACGATCGCGGCCGCCCTGAACAGCTGCGCAACCCTCTTCGCCGTGGACATAGTCGCCCGGGTGCGGCCCGGCACCAGCGACGCCTCCCAGGTGCGGATCGGCCGCTGGAGCGCGGTCGCCGTGATGCTGCTTGCCATGCTGTGGTCCACGCAGGGCGACAAGTTCTCCAGCATCTTCGAGGCGGTCCAGGAGATCGGTTCGGCGCTCGCCCCCGCGATCACGACCGTGTTCCTCTGGGGCGTGTTCTGGCGGCGCGGCACATCGCAGGCCGCGGTCGCGACCCTGGTGTTCGGCTTCCTGATGGGCGCGGCGGCATTCGTGCTGGACTTCAAGGACGCGGCAGGGTACAAGCTGATCACCGACGGATGGGGCATCCCCTTCATGCTGCAGGCGTTTCTCATGACCATGATCTGCAGCGCCGTCTTCTACGCGGTCAGCAAGGCCACGCCGCCGCCGCCGAAAGAGAAGATCGACGGATTGACGTGGCGGAATCCGCTGGCGGCGCTGACCCGCCCCTGGACGTCGCCGGGGGTCGACCCGCGCCGGCTCGCGATGCTGCTGTGCGTCACCATCGTGGTCCTGTACTGGCTGTTCCGTTAGCGGGCGCGCCAGAAACGAGAGAGGAAACGAGGATGAGCAAGCCAACGGTCGTCGTGCCCGACGACTATCCGCCCGTGCTGGGTCCGAGCGCGGCCTTCCGGTCGCTGGAGGCCCGTGCGCAGGTCGGGCATCACCCCAGCCTGCCTCCATCGGCGGAGGTCCTGGTCGAGCGGATAGGAAGGGCGGAGGCCGTGGTCAACATCCGGTCCTCGGTCGGCTTCGACGAGGAGGTGTTCGCGCGCTGTCCGCGGTTGCGCGCCCTGTCGCTGTGGGGCACGGGCACGGACCATGTCGATCTCGAGGCCGCGGCAAGGCACGGGGTGGCGGTGACCAACACTCCAGGCGTGTCGGCCGTCGCCATGGCCGAGCATGCCCTGGCACTGATGCTTGCGGTCGCCCGCGATATTCCCAGGATCGACGCCAGGACGCGCCGGGGCGCGTGGCCCCGCGGCTTCGTCACGCAGCTGCACGGAAGGGTTCTCGGCGTGGTGGGCCTCGGCGCCATCGGGATGCAGACGGCCCGCATCGCGCGCGGAATCGGTATGCGCGTCATCGCATGGACCCGGACTCCGGAAGGCAAGCCCATAGCGGATCTGGGAGTCGAGATGGTGAGCCTGGCGGAACTGTACCGCCGCAGCGACGTGGTCAGCCTGCACGTGCGCCTCACCCCCGAGACCGCCGGCATGGTGGGCGAGCGCGAATTCGCAGCCATGAAGCAGTCGGCGATTCTGATCAACACCGCCCGCGGAGCCATCGTCGACGAGGCGGCCCTGCTCCGAGCCTTGCGCACCGGGTCAGTCCGCGGCGCCGGTCTGGACGTGTTCGACCAGGAGCCCCTGCCCGAGGGGCATCCGCTCGGCGCCGAGCCGAACGTGGTCCTGACTCCCCACTCGGGCGGGGTCACTGCGGAGGCCTTGGAGCGGGGCCTGCAGATGGCGGTCGACAATGTGTTTGCTACGCTCGCGGGGGAGAACCGCAATCGGGTGAACTGACGAGCCTGTCCGCCGCGATGCCTGTGGCGCGGGCCGACGCAAGCGGAACCGACGGCCGGGGACGAGGCCCGATTCACCGACCCGATGCGCCGAAACGCGGGGAGCTGCAGGACTCCGCCGCGAAGCAGCGTCCAGCGGTTCGCGCGCGCCCCTTGTTCGGGGGAGGCTCTCGAGACCTTTTCGGACGGAGGCTTGTCATCCGCTGACTTCCTTGTCAGCGACCCGCGGCCATCCAGCGACAACGAAGCCTCCATGGTGATGCCATGACATCACTTGGAATGATGCGATGATGTGTACTTGCGAACCACATTGGCAATCTCCGACGACATCTTGCAGGACCTCAGGGCACTGGCGCGCCAGAACGGAGTGTCCTTGACGAAGACAGCGAACCGGGTTCTGCGCACGGGCCTGGCTCATCTGGGCGATCGCGCGCGCCCCAATCGGTCGTATTCGGAACCGGTCGTGGACTTGGGGCCGGCGACCGTGGATCTGGACCGGGCACTCCGGATTGCCGCGGAACTCGAGGACCGCCAGGTGCTTCGCAAGCTGGAGGAACACAAGTGAAGATCTTCGATCTCAACGTGATCCTCTATGCCGCGAACCGGTCCGCAAAGCACCACAGGACCGCGCTTGCGCACTGGGAAGCGGCGATGCGAAGCGACGCGCCCGTCGGACTGGCTTGGACCGTGATCCTTGGATTCCTTCGGCTGACGACGCGGCCGTCCGTCTTCCGCAACCCGCTCACCCCTGAGGAGGCGGTGCAGCGCGTAAGGCGCTGGCTGGCCAATCCCAACGTGCGGATCGTCGGCGAGCTGGAAGGGCACTTCGAGATTCTTGCCAGGCTGCTGGCAGAGACCGGGACTGGAGGAAATCTCACGACGGACGCCCATCTCGCCGCCATCGCTCTGTCGCGAGGGGCGATCCTCGTTTCGTTCGACAGCGACTTCGCCCGATTCCATGGCCTGCGCTGGGTCAATCCCCTGCGCGAGGACCCCTCGGATGGCGCCTTGAAGGCCGGCAACGCCGATTGACCGTCGCCCCCGCCCGGACGGCTGTGCTTCGAAGGAGATTTCTCGGCTGCTTCCTCCGCGGGACACGCATCGAGGAAGCTGGCGACGGCCTTGCGGCATTCGGGAAGAGCGCGGCCGCCTGAAGCCCAGGGCGCAGCGACGGCTGGGCTGCGTCGGCGCGCGCAGGACCCGAGCATGACGCCGACGCAGCGGACCGACAGGCCCTTCGCCCTCCTCTGGCCGATGTCTGCACTTCCGCCCGGGACGTGTTCGTCAGACCGACGGAAGACCCGTCCGATGCCCGACGGGGCGCCAGCGCTTGCCGGTTCGGCCTTGCTGCGCTATGCTTTTCTTGAGGGCAGGGCTCCCGCCCGCCCGGCTCGCCCCAGACGGCGAGCGGCACCCGACGGTTCTAGGAACTGCGGTGCCCTTTTTCCCCATGACTATAGCCGAATTGCATAAAGAGGACATCGGAACCCTCGCCAAGCTCGCTCGAGAGCTGAAAATCGACCGGATCGGCGGGCTTCGCAAGGGGGAGCTGATCTTCAGGATCCTGCGTGCCCAGGCCGATGAGAACGGCCACATCGACATTGAGGGCGTACTCGAGATCCTGCCTGAGGGTTTCGGCTTCCTGCGCTCAGCGATATACAACTATCTTCCGGGCAGAGACGACATCTTCGTGTCCCCGCAGGTCGTGCACAAGAACGGGATCCGCAACGGTGACACCGTTACGGGTCACGCCCGCGCCCCAAGGGATCGGGAGAACTACTTCTCGCTCGTCGACGTCAAGGCGCTCAACTACGATCCGCCTGAAAAGGCGAGGGCCCGCATCCATTTCGACAACCTGACGCCCTACTATCCCGAGGAACGGCTGCGGCTGGAGACGACCCAGCGAAATCTGAGCGGCCGGGTCATGGACCTGATCACGCCGCTCGGAAAGGGCCAGCGGGCCCTGATCGTCGCTCCGCCGCGCACCGGCAAGACCATGCTGCTGCAGTCGATCGCCAATTCGGTGACAGCGAACCATCCGGACGTGAGCCTCATCGTTCTGCTGATTGACGAGCGCCCCGAGGAAGTCACCGACATGCAGCGCTCCGTCAGGGGCGAGGTGATCAGCTCGACGTTCGACGAGCCACAGTCGCGGCACATACAAGTGGCTGAGATGGCGATCGAGAAGGCCAAGCGGCTCGTCGAGCACAAGCGGGATGTCGTGGTGCTTCTGGACTCGATCACCCGTCTCGCCCGGGCCTACAACACTGTGGTCCCGTCCTCCGGGAAAGTGCTCACCGGAGGTGTGGACGCCAATGCCCTGCAGCGTCCGAAGCGCTTCTTCGGCGCCGCGCGCAACATCGAGGAAGGCGGCTCCCTGACCATCGTCGCCACGGCTCTGATCGACACGGGGAGCCGGATGGACGAGGTGATCTTCGAAGAGTTCAAGGGCACCGGCAACATGGAGCTCCATCTGGACAGGAAGCTTGTCGACAAGCGCACTTTCCCGGCGATCGACATCCATCGCAGCGGCACCCGCAAGGAGGAGCTGCTGCTCGATCCCGACACGCTGCGGCGGGTGTGGGTGCTCAGGAAGGTGCTGAGCAGCCTGGGGACCACCGAGTGCATGGAGCTTCTTCTGGACCGGATGGGCAAGACTCGCGGCAACGCGGAGTTCCTGGCCTCGATGAAGGGCTAGGTCCGTGCCCGAGAAGCGCGTCCGCTCGAGTGTGCGTGTCCGGTACGCCGAGACGGACCAGATGGGCGTCGTCTACTACGCGAACTACCTGGTCTGGATGGAGGTCGCCCGCGTTGCGTACTGCAGGGCGGTCGGGTTCGAATACCGCGATATGGAGCGCGTCGGCGGAGCGTTTCTCGCAGTCACCGAGGCGCACTGCAGGTACAGGGCCCCGGCCCGGTTCGACGATGTCGTCAACATCGAGTGCTGGTTGGTGGAGTCGCGGTCCCGGACCGTGCGCTTCGGCTACGAGATGCGGCGGGAAGGGGAGGTCCTGGCGACCGGCGAGACCCTGCACACGGTGACGGACGCCAACGGTCGGATGATCCGGCTGCCGGAGACCTACCGCAAGTTCTTCCCGCAGAACCGCTAGCGAGGCGTGTCCGTGCGGCGCGACCTGCATGGTCTACACTGGCAGGCACTGCCATGCGCATTCCGCTTCACCTCCTGACGATTCTCAGCCTGCTCTTGGCCGCCGCGTGCGGCGGGCCCCAGTCGACGACGGACGAGGAGGCTGCCGCCGACGAGCCGCATCTCGTCCGCTACGAGCCCGGCGGCGGGGCAGGCAACGGCCGGCATGTCGTGCTGATTTCCGGCGACGAGGAGTACCGGTCGGAAGAGGGCCTGACCATGCTGGGTCGCATGCTCTCCGAGCACCACGGCTTCCGTTGCACCGTGCTGTTTGCCGTCGATCCCGAGACCGGGATCGTCAATCCGCACGTCAACACCAACATCCCCGGGACCGAAAACCTGGACGACGCCGACCTGATGTTCATCCAGACCCGCTGGAGGGTCCTTCCGGACGAGCAGATGGAGCCGATCGATCGCTACCTCAAGGCGGGCAAGCCGGTGATCGCGCTCCGGACCGCCACGCACGCCTTCCGGATGCAGGATGAGCTCCACGGGCAGGTCTTTCGGCACATGCGCCAGCTCAGGCAGGCCGAGGATCCGGGATCGGTCAAGGCCCTCGAAATCGCGGACGACGCCTGGGGCCGGTTCGACCACTATGGGGACGCCTACCCCGGGCCCGACGAGGCCTGGCGGGACGGCTTTGGCCGCCTCGTCGTCGGAGAGCGCTGGATTGCCCACCACGGCCACCACAAGCACGAATCCGCACGGGGCGTCATCGCAGCCGACGCCAAGGATCATCCCGTCCTCCGGGGCGTGAACCCCGACGGCATCTGGAGCGCGGCGGATGTGTACACCGTGCGCCTGCCGCTGCCCGGCGACTCGATGCCGCTGGTGCACGGCCTCGTCATGGCACGCGCCGGGGAGTACAACGAGGACGACGCGCTTTACGGCATGCGTCCGACGGACGACGAGCCGGTCACCGAGAAGAACGACCCACCGATGCCGATCGTGTGGACAAAGACCTACCAGCTGCCGGGGGGCAGCCCGGGCCGGGCCTTCTCAACCACGCTCGGTTCATCGACGGACCTGCTGGAGGACGGAGTGCGCCAGATGCTGGTCAACGCGGTTTTCTGGGCTCTTGCGGAGGAGGAAGGCATCCCCGAGGGAGGGGCGAAGTCCGATCTCGTGGGCGAATTCGATCCCAAACGGTTCCACAACCACCCGCCGGAGTACTGGATCGAGCGGGCTGCAATGCCGGCGGACTTCCGTTAGGCCCTGCCTCACGGCGGAGCGCGACCGGGAGGCGGCCGCCCCAGGAGGAGCATGCCCGAACCGGTCCGCCGTGGTGCGGACTTTGTAGGGAGCGAGGCCGCACTCGGGCAGGCAGGGGTGAGTGCGCACGTCTCCGGCATTCGCTGGTCGAGCCGGCGGGACGCGGACGGATCGCCGCCCCGCGGCCCGGTCCGCCTCGGGAACGGCGCCCTCTCCGCACCAGTGGTCCTGCGCTCCCAACGGCCGTCGCGGCGCTCCATGCCGCCTGATGCGGCGTTGCGGTCAGGCCTGTGTCAGGATTCCATGCGGAGACGGCAGACGACGCCCACGTCGTCGCAGTACCACATCCACCCGTCGTGGATGGTCATGCCGTGGGGAAGGGGATCGGAGTCGGCGAGCTGGATCTTCGCGTCCGCCTTGCCGGTCTCCGGGTCGAACCGGAAGAACGCATTCTCGTTCGACTCGGCACACCAGAGCCACCTGCCCTCCCATCCCAGGCCGTGGGGCCGGTTGCCGGCGGTCGGAAACTGCTTCTCGATCTCGAAGGATGCGGGATCAATGCGGTAGATCATCTGCGAAGGAGGAACTGAGACCCAGAGCTTGCCGTCCCGCCATTCCATTCCGTGTGCGCCCGTCGCATTCCGCTGCCCGGAAGGCTGTGGACTTGGGGCCGGCTTCGCCGGCGGCGCCAGCGGGCTCCGCCTGGGCACGGTCCAGGACACGACTCCGGATCCGGGCGAATCATGGCGGGCAAGCGTCTTGCCGCTGCTTGCGTCAATCCGCAGGATCTCCCGACTGTAGGTGGACGCCGTCCAGATTGCGGAGCCGTCAAACGTGATGCCGCTGCCGGCCTTGGTGTCGGTGTCGAGCGCCTTGAGCGTGCGGCCGTCGGCGTAGTCGACAAGATAGGCGCGGTTGTCGCCCTGGTCCAGGATCCAGAGTCCCTCCCCGGTTGCCTGCAGGCCGTTGGGCTTGGGGCCCGGCGAGTCGAAGACGGTCTCCACCTGGGCGCTCCGAATCTGGAGCTTCGCCAGGGCGGGTGCCGCGGACAGAAGTGCGAGAAAGTCGCGTCTGCGAATGAGCATGCTGCCTCCTTCGGGTCAGAGCCGGTGAATGCCGGCCGGAATCGCCCTGATTATACTGGCGCTACGGCAGGTTCTCGTCGAGTTCCACATGGTTTGCGGCGTCGGACTTGTGAAATCGGCCTTCGGGGATCTCCACAAGGCGGCGCTCCGATGCCGGCAGGTCGCTCCACAGAATGGTCGCGCGCGGCACGGGATCCGCCGGCAAGAGTCTCGACAGGCGCTGTTTGGTCCCGGCATGCCCGGGCCTCTCGGCCAAGTTCTCCCATTCCATGGGATCGTTCTCGTGGTCGTAGAGCTCCTCTCCGTCCGGGTGGCGCGTATAGCGCCAGCGCTCCGTCCGAACCGTCATGCTGTCGGGGCTTCGGCTCGTGATCGCCGGCTTGTCCCATGCGGCGTCGGGCTCGGCAAGAAGCGGGCGCAGGCTGCGCCCCTCCAGCTCGGGCCGCTTCGGCAGCCCGCACAGATCGACCAGCGTCGGGTAGACGTCAAGCAGCTCGACGGTGCGCTCGGATGTCCGGTTGCGCGCGGACACGCCCGGACCGGCCATCATCATGACGACGCGTGCAGACCTCTCCCACAGGGTGAACTTGCGCCACTGGCGCTTCTCGCCCAGCTGCCAGCCGTGGTCGCTCCAGACCACGACGATGGTGTCGTGCGCGTTGGGACCGCTCTCGAGAGCGCGAAGGACCCGTCCCACGTTCGCGTCCGCGTAGTTGATGCAGGCCAGGTAACCGGCCACGGCCTTGCGCCACTCTCCGTGGGAGGTGACTCTCTCGTGGTCGCGGAAACCTCGCAGCGCTGATTTAGGAACGTCTTCCTCGTCCCCTTCGAGGGTCGGCGGAAGCTCGGTGCTGCCGGCGGGGAACCTGCCGAAGTTCTCGCTGGGCGCGTACCAGGGCAGATGCGGACGGTAGAATCCGACCGCAAGGAAGAACGGCCGGCTGTGCTTTTTGGCGAGGTAGCTCTCGGCCCACTCCGCGAGCCTGCCGTCGGCGGTCTCGGCGACGGGCACATCCAGACCGCTCCAGTCAAAGTGGCCCGTTCTCGGAATTCCGTTGGCCGGCTTGCTCGGGGGATGCAGGAATCCCCGGAACTGAAAGTAGGCCTCCCAAGAGGCCGCCTCGTTCTGCGGACCGTGGAACGTCTTGCCCCCTCCGAGCACCTCGTAGCCGTGCAGCATGAAGTGCTGCGGCAACGTGACGGCGTCGGGCAATGCCTTGCGCCAGACCTCTCCATTGCCGTACACGCCGGAGGTCGACGGCCGAACTCCGGTCATTAGGCTGGTTCTAGAGGGGTTGCAGGAGGGCCCTTGGCAATAGGCCCGGGCAAAGGTGACGCCGCGCTCTGCAAGCCTTTTCAGATTCGGAGTCTTCGCCTGGGGGTGACCGCCCAGCGGCTCGATCCAGTCGTTGAGGTCGTCAACGCTGATGAACAGCACGTTCGGCCCGCTCGCCCGCGCCGCCTGTGCGAACGCGGGCACGGAGGGCAGTGCCGCCACCGACATCATGACGACAAGACAGAGCCGGCGTCCAAGCGCAGTGCGAGTCGACCTCAAGGGGACCTCGGAACCTGAGCGCATGAATCATAGCACCCACTGCGGGCAGACTCCGGAATGCTCCCGTGCCGCGGGTCGCGCAGCGGGATGGCGCACGAGGCTGGCCTCCAGGAAATGCACATCCCGGGGTCTTCCCGGAGGCACCGAGTTGCTGCCGACCGCGACCGCTCACAAGGGATGGGACGGGTGGGGCTCTCAAAGCGGATCCGAGGCGAGCTTGCGGACCGGGGGGCTGACCGGCGAAGTCGACCGGCTCGTTGCTGCAATCCTGCCCGAGGGTGTGGTCAGGACGCCCTGATGCGGACGGACTCGCCCAAGGCGGGCGACGTTGCGGACTGGGCTCACTGCGACTTGTTGGCCGCCTTGGCGCGCCTCTCGGGCCGCTCCACAGGAGCGCCCACCGGACCCGTCGCCCCTCGAGATCTCACGGGTCCCGGGTCCCGCTCACGGCCCGTCGGCACAGCCGGGCCGAACCGCCATGCACCCGCTTCGCGCCCCGAGTCGTCCAGCTTGCTTCTCGTGCCGGTTGGGTTCCCCACGCAGAGCGCTGCCGGGCCGCTGTCTGTGACATGCTGGAAGGCCGTCAGCGGTTCGGTGTCGAGGCTGTCGCACGCCAGTGGTCGTCCCCGGCCCCCGATTGGACGGCGATCCGAGCATTGCCCGATCCGACTGCGAGACAGGGGCCTGGCAACGCTAGCCAGCCCATTCCTTCAACGGGTCCGCGCCGCTGGCTCTTCCTGGCTCTTGGGTTCGTATTCACCGGGCTCGGGGGCATCGGCGTCATCCTTCCCGGCATCCCTACGACGCCCTTCCTTCTTCTGGCCAGCTATTGCTTCGTGCGCTCGTCACCCCGGCTTCACCAGTGGCTGCTCGACTCGAAGACCTTCGGCCCCCTGCTCCGGGACTGGCAACGGCACCGGGGCGTCAAGCGCCGCGTCAAGCGTGTCGCAATTGCCGGGTGCGCGATCACCATAACCCTGTCGATCGCTCTCGGCGGCCTTCCCTGGCCGGGGCGGATTCTCGTTGCCCTGGCCGGTGCCTACGGGATCTGGTTCGTCGCACGCTTGCCCGTGGTTCCGGACGGCCCTTCCTAGGGCGGACGGTCCGGATCTGCGGGAAGTACAATGCCCGGTAATGGCGTTGTTCCGCCTGGCGCTCGCCGCCCTGATCGTCGCGACCGCGACGGCCCCCTGCGCAGCGCAGGAACTGCCCAACTTCGTGGTGATCCTCGCCGACGACCTCGGATACGGGGATCTGTCCTGCTACGGCAACCGGCACATTCGGACGCCCAATCTGGACCGCATGGCGGACGAGGGCATCCGGCTCACCAGCTTCTACGCACAAAACGTCTGCGGCCCCTCCAGGGCCGCACTCCTAACGGGTTGCTATCCGATTCGGCTTGCCGAGCCCGGCAACACGAAGGGCGCCCACACGGTTCTGCACCCCGGCGAGGAGACGATCGCCGAGGTTCTCAAGCGCCGGGGATACGTGAGCGGCCTGGTCGGAAAGTGGCACCTGTCGGGGAGGGGCGCCCACCGGCGAGGTCCGGGCACGGGGCCCTACAGGGAAGAGCTGCAGCCCAACCAGCAGGGATTCGACTACTTCTTCGGAACCCCCGCGCACAACGGCACCACGCGCAAGGCCGATTCCAAGAGCTGGATCACCGAACTGATGCGCAACGGCGAGGTGATCGAAAGCCCGACCGACCTGAACCTGCTCACGAAGCGCTATACCGGGGAAGCGGTCCGCTTCATCGAGAGGAACCGGAACCGCCCCTTCTTCCTCTACCTGTCACACACCATGCCCCATGTCCCGCTGGGCGCGTCGTCCAGGTTCCGTGGCCGGTCGGAGCGTGGTCTGTACGGCGATGTCGTCGAGGAGGTCGACTGGAGCGTCGGCCAGGTCCTGGACTCTCTTCGCAGGCTCGGCCTCGATGGCCGTACGCTGGTGGTCTTCACCTCGGACAACGGGCCCTGGATCGAGAGCCATCTCGGGGACCACGGCGGGAGCGCTGCGCCCCTGCGGGGTTGGAAGATGACCGCTTGGGAGGGCGGGTTGCGAGTTCCCGGGATCATTCGCTGGCCCGGGAGGATCGTTGCCGGCGAGGTGAGCGACGAGATGGCGTCCACGCTCGATCTGCTGCCCACGTTCGCCGCGATTGCCGGGGCCTCTCTGCCGGACGGCCGAAGGCTGGACGGCCTCGATCTCTGGCCTTGGCTCTCGGGCCGTGTCGACCGCAGCCCGAGGGACACTTTCCTTTACTATGTGTACACGCATCTGCAAGCCGTTCGGGACCGGCGCTGGAAGCTCGTCCTGAAGCGGCCCGCAGACCCGCCTTGGACCAGTTGGTACGGACGCATGATCGACGCCGTCCGCACGACGGAGCTGTACGACCTCCGGTTCGACTGGGGCGAGAGCCGAAACGTGGCCGAGCAGAACGGCGCGATCGTGCAGCGCCTGACGGGTCTCGTCGAGGAGGCCAGGTCCGAGCTTGGAGACTACGACGCGACCGGATCGGGCGCTCGCTTCCTCGATGCCGGTCCGCCTCGGCCGGACATGGATCGGTGGAGAGACTGATGTCCGTCCACCACTCATCATCCGAGGGTCTGTGCCGGTCCGCATGACGTTGAAGAAGGTCCGGGAATCGGGACGCCGTCTGCCGGAGATTGCGGCGGCATTCTTTCGCCTGGGCTGCGTCGCCTTCGGCGGCCCGGCGGCGCACCTGGCGCTGCTCGAGGACGAGTTCGTCTCGAGACGCGGCTGGATTGGCCGCCAGCGGTTCCTCGACCTGATGGGTGCGACCAATCTGATTCCGGGCCCGAACTCCACCGAAATGACAATGCACCTCGGATACGAGCGTGCCGGTCCGCCGGGGCTGTTCGCAGCCGGTCTGGGGTTTGTCCTTCCCTCGGCCATGATCACCGCCGGACTTGCGTGGGTCTACGTTCACGCAGGCTCTCTTCCCGCCGCCGAATCGGCACTCGCCGCCATTCGGCCAGCCGTGTTCGTGCTCATTCTCGGCGCGGTCTGGAAACTGGGGCGCAAGGCTGTTTCCGACTGGCGGCTCGGGGTCATCGCCGTGGGCGTTGGCGCGGCAGTGGTCGCCGGTGTCGGGGAGATTCCCGCACTCTTGTTGGGGGGCGTCTGCGGCGGCCTCGCGCTGCTGCTGCCGCGTCCTTCAGCCATCGCGTCGGCCCTGGCGCTCGCGCTCTGGAGCCCCGCAACTGTGCTCGCTGCAAGCGGAGAGGCGCCGAGCCTCGGCAAGCTGGGCCTGTTCTTCTTCAAGGTGGGTTGCGTCCTGTACGGTTCCGGGTACGTGCTGATCGCGTTCCTGGAGGGGGGGCTGGTCGAACAGCACGGCTGGGTGACACACCACGAGCTGCTCGATGCGATCGCCATCGGACAGTTCACGCCGGGACCAGTGCTGACATCCGCGACGTTCCTCGGCTACCTCGTCGCCGGCTGGACAGGAGCTGCTGTCGCGACCGCCGGCATCTTCCTGCCGGGATTCGGCTTGGTCTGGGTTCTCAATCCCCTGGTGCGCCGACTCAGGGAATCCAGGACCACTGCGGCGTTTCTCGATGCGGTCAACGCGTCAGCCGTCGGTCTGATGGCGGCCGTTGCGATCGGCCTCGCGACCGCCTCCCTGAACACTGTGACTGCCTGTGTGTTCGCCGGGTGCGCGGCCGTCGGTCTCTTTGTCGTTCGCTGGCCTGCAGTGTGGGTCATCTCCGGTGCCGGCGCTCTGGGGCTGCTGTCGATGCTCGTGAAGCAGTTCTGACCCCGACTCCGATCTGCCGTATGGGATCCCGAGCAACCCTTGCGCCACCGGGACCCGAAGGGCGTGACCGGCGCGGCGAAGAGGGTGCGGCCAACCAGCTGCCAGTCCGTGTGTCGATACCTGCGGGCATCGGGATCTGGACGGGCAATTCCCGTATCGTAGGGAATGTTCAGGGTGATCGCCGAGAGAACGCGGCGAAGACGCTGGCCCTGAACGAAGACGGAGAAACGGAATGAGCAAAGCAAGTGCTCCCTACGGGCGCCGGGAACGGATACTCGCCCGATTGGACTTCTCTTGGGGGGTGAGCGGCAGACACCTCGCCTACATCGCCGAGCAGGACATCTGGACGCAGCGATTCCGTCCGGGCGGTCCGCACGGGCTCTGGATCGCCGGCCACCTGGCATATTACGAGGCCGGTGCCGCGAACCTCTACAGGGGACTTGACGGCAACCCGCTGAGTTCCTGGAAGGACACCTTCGGGAACGGCAGCGCCTGTCATGACGATCGGTCGCGCTACTCCGACCCCGCGGAGATACTCGAGCGTCTCAACAGCGGCAGGCAGGAGGCCCGGAGGGCCATCGCGGCACTCGGCGACGCCGACCTCGACCGGTCCGTCAACAACGATCGGCTTGCGATCCGCGATCTGCAGTCGCAGATCGAGTTTCTGATCTGGCACGACTCCCATCACGCCGCCCAGCTGGGCGGCATCGTAAACACCCACATGGACGGGCTCGCCTAGCGGGACGCGGGGCCGGCGTTTCCGCCGCAGGCCGCCTACTCGAGGACGGGCTTCAGGCCTTCGTTCCAGTAGACCTTCAGGTTGTGGGTCGCACGCCCGGCTGCCACGATTTCCGGTCTGCCGTCGCCATTGAGATCGGCCACCGTCAAATCCTCGGTGGCCATGCCGCCCCAGTCCACGATCTGGACATCCCCGGTTCCGGGGTCGTAGACGGCGACGCCGGGCCGATCGTAGGGCATGCTGCCCTTGAGCCGCCAGCCGAATGCCAGTTCCTCGTCTCCGTCCCCGTCGAGGTCGGCCGTCCAGAGCGCGTGGCCGCCATTCAGCCGTTTGACAACGGGCTCCCGCTTCCACGGTTCGTGCGGGTCGTCGGGCTCGCTGTAGATCACGATATTGTTGGCATGCCACGGCTCAACGGTGGCAATGTAGCGCTTGCCCGAAGCCAGCGTCCCAAGCTTGACCTCGCCCGCGCCCCGAATCGATTCTCCTTGGAAACCCGCCCCCAGCCGCGTTCGGACCCACTTTCCGCCGCCGTTCCGGTCCAGCAGGTGGACCCCCTCATAGGAGGCCACGAGCAGCTCCTCTGCCGGGTCGTCGTCGAAGTTGAGCACCCAGAAGTTGTGCATGATGTGGAATGAGTCGTCGACGACTTCGACGGCCCACGGTTCGGCGGCCGGACTCCCGGATGGCGACATCGCGAGCAGCCTCACGCCGTTTCCAACCCAGTGCTTCGGACCGCTTGTGCCCCGGCCATGGAGAGGCGCGACGATCAGCTCGGGCCGTTCGTCCCCGTCGGTGTCGGCCCAGCGCATCCGATGGGTCGTGGGCTCGTTGCCGAGCGGATGCAGGGCCCACTCGGCGTGGGGATCCCGCGAGCGCTCGATCCATTGCAGCGTGCCTCCACCCTGCGTGTCGCTCGGTCGCCAGGCGGCGCCGATGGCGAAGTCGATCTTTCCGTCGCCCGTGATGTCGTGGGCCGCAATCGCCACGTTGTCCGCTTCGGTCTCGCCGTCAAGGATGACCCGCTTCTTCCAGTCGGGGTTGCTCCACCAGATGACCTGGGTCTCGTTCAGGGCGACGATGTCGGTGTCACCGTCGCCATCCACATCCTCGCAGAGGACGGCGTATCCGATGCCCAGCTCGTCCTCGATTTGCTGGTGCCGGAAGTGGATCGCGCCGGTTGCGGAGCCGGCGGTGACTGCAAGAAGCACGGAGCAGAGGGCTGGGGCCTTCATGGCGACAGAATAGCAGCGGCGGAGCTCGCCAGCGTGCCCTCCCTCCGTCGACTGCGGAATCATCAAGTACCGAGTGACCGCACGTGTCGGCTATGGAATCACTTCGAGCGCAGACGGCCGGGACCGAGCGGCTGAGCGTCAGGTCCGTGATGCTCCGACATTGGTGCCGCTCGTGCCCGAGGGTTGCGGGCCCTCGCCGCCCGCCCCAGGGGGTGCCGCACATCTGCTCAGTCGAAGTTACGGTACACCGGCTTGCCTCCATCTCTCCAGACACAGGCGAATGTCATTCGCTACTTCGGCCACTTCCTGCGGAACTCTGGTCTCGATGCCGAGTTCCTCACGCAATGCGGTGACCAACGGGAACAAGCGATTGACCATCGGTGACGATTCAATCAAGTCAAGGATCCTATCCGGTCCGAATCTGACGGCGGACGCCATAAGCCCTTCAATGCACATCGCCGGGAGGGGTTTGAGCGATTGGAGCAAGTCGAGCATTTCCCCTAGATCCGACTCGCACTCAGAGTGGTTCCGGGACGCAATGCAGCCCTCCGCCCGAAGAAGGCATGCGAGCACGAGACTCTCCTTAGGCATTGAGGGGAAGTCATCTAGGACCACTCCCGCAGTTGTGATCGAAGATTGCGAGTGGCCGGCACGCAATTCATCCTCCGCTTTTTCCAGCAGATCGAACTGCAGAATCCTAAGAAAGGAGGGAGATTGGCTTGTGCCCATCCGATCCTCGTAGTGGTCCATGGCGATCTGGCCGTGTGTTCCCAGCATGTCCTCGGGACAAGCAACATCGGCGTCTTCGAGCGTGGCGTTGGGACTCCCCGTCATTCTCAGATGCCTGTGCAGGGCATCGAAGAACTGCTGCACATGGCCGCTGCCTCGACGTTCTCGGCACGCAGACGATCGCCTCGCCCTCTCAGAATTCTGTTCGCCAGAAGCGGCAACTCGTCAACCGCGAGCACAACGACGTCACTGCCCATGGTCAGGTTCGCCGGGAGCCGGTCTCCCATTCGCTTCCAGTTGCTGCTGTGAACTCTAGCCCGCACCTGGACTTTCACTTCGCTGTATTCGGCGCTCAGTCCAAAGGTCCTCAGCCTCCGGAGCCAAGCGGACGAATGCAGCTCGGCTCGCTGTCGAGGCAAGAGCAGAGACCGCGTTTCCAAAGAGATTTCGACGATTGCGTCCGCTGGGGCCCTGGCATCTTCGAGGTCAACAAAGACCGTCCTGATCCCCTCGGAGTCGTCCAGAATGCGCGGCAATTGGCGGACGAGACTCGTCTTCCCCACCCGTGGCTGGGCGGTGATCAGCGTGTGGGCTCACTCACGGACATGATCCTGCAAGGCAGTGAGGTCGTCCTCGCGGTTGAGGAACCGTTCGCTATCGACCCAGTTGCTTACGGTCTTCGTGAGCACGTGCCGTCCTCGCGGCCGCCCGCCCCCCAACGCTCTTGTTGGCAACAAGAAAGTTGGCAACACTTATGCGGGCAATCTCTGGCGCGAACGTCAAGGTTGAACGGCTTCGGCTGCGCATTCCTCGGATCCGAACCCTCTATCGCCCAGCGCTACCGGAGGATTCCCGTCAAGCGCCACTAGGACCGAGCTGGGCGTAGCCCGGGTCAGCCATCGCGCCTGCGGACATCGTCATTCCCCTTTTTGCCTGTAGCGCGTCCATAAAAGTCCCCTCAGCTCACCTCGGAGAGTCGAGGGATTGTTCTACGAGTTCTGTGCAAGAGCGTCTGGCCTGCGGGTTGGTCCCAGGTCTGCTCCCGGTGATCGATCCTCCAACCCCGAGGAGGACGATGCTGCATACAGTCGCTGACCGATCCCGGGTGCAGAGTCCGGCCCGCAGCGGCCGGATTTGCAGGAATTCCGGATCATTGCGATGCCACGTGGGCACGCGTACCAAGGCCCTTTCTACCAGCAATGGACCGCCTTGGAGTCCGGTGGGGCGGTGCTCCAGGCTTCCCTCGCGGAACCTGTACTTGCCTGCTTCCCCCGCGGTGCGTCCGTGGGGCCGATCATTCCACCTGCGCGGCAGAAGGAAGGTCCAGCACTTGGCCGTCAGCCACCAGGCGTGTCCGCAGCAGCTCGTAGTCAAGATCCTGCACGGCGACACCCTTATCGATCGCGAGCACGGCCGCCGTTCCCGCAGACTGTCCCAGGATCATGAACACCGGCTCCATGCGGATCGATCCGTAGGCAATGTGCGAGGCCGACACGCACACCGGAACAAGCAGGTTCTCGACCTCTTCTCGCAGCGGTGTCAGCGAGCCATAGGCGATGCCGTACGGCCGGAGCGGCCGGACGCCGATGTCTCCCTCGTTCTGCACGAAGCCGTCCTTGGTCACGTATCGCTGAACATGGTGCGAGTCCATCGTGTAGGAGCCCATTCCGACGGACTGCGGCACTTGGCGCTTGGCCAGACACTCGTGCTCGGTCATGACGAATTCGCCGACGAGCCTACGGGCCTCCCGGACGTAGAGCTGCCAAGGCCAGTTCCCGCTGTCGACGAACTCGTCCGCCGCCAGTCCCCATTGCGAGAACTCGTCACGCACATCCCTGG
This sequence comes from Bryobacterales bacterium, assembly GCA_028819255.1. Classification (GTDB taxonomy): domain Bacteria; phylum Acidobacteriota; class Terriglobia; order Bryobacterales; family UBA6623; genus VXMF01. The sequence goes on from JAPPMB010000009.1 coordinate 36,526, forward strand.
GAACGCGCGGGTCGTTCGCCAGGAAGTAGAGGAGGCCTTGCTGGTACCGGACATGCTCCTCGACGATGTCTTCCCGCTCCTCGTAGGACGCATCGGGATAGCGGTAGTTCATGCCGATGTTGTCCGTGCTGAACGGGCCGTGGTTGTTGGTGTCGGTCTTGGCGTTCGGGATCGGGTCGAACTTGCGGAAGACCTCCCGCCTGCCAGCAGCCAGGACGCGAAGGAGGAGTTCGTACTGCGCCGGATCGTAACGGGCGGGCCTGGCGAACGGGATCCGGTTGCCGGGCACCTTGGTCAGGCACATCCGGTAGCAGTAGGCTTGGATCCGGCTGTCGGCCTCGCCGTCCTCCCCGGGCGGCAGCGGGCTGATCCTCGGGAGCAGGCCCGAGGTCGGATCGCCCGGCACGACGTAGGGGTCCACTCCCTCGGGAAAGAAATGCCCGTGATGGCGAGCGCCCTTCTGAACACCGGCCCACTCTTCCCCGAACTCGTCGGTGCCCTCGCGCCCGATCCTGTACGTCGCGCCCGCTGCCGCCATGAGGTCGCCCTCATATGAGGCGTCGATGAACGCCGCGCCGGCGAAGGCCGATCCGTCGAGTGTTTTCACCGTGCGGATGCGACCGTCGCGGACGTCGACGCCGTCCCGCCGGTCGAGCCGCCGACCGCGGCGCACGTCGATGCCGTGCTCCGCTACGAGATCTTCGAAGACGCGTTCTGCGACCTGCGGCTCGAAGATCCACATCGTGCGCTGCTCGCCGTCGACGGCGGAGGTGCCCTGGCCCCGGTTGCCGTAGTCCTCGCGCCTCTGCCACTTCCAGGCGGCGGGTTCCTGATAGTGCAGCCAGACACGGTGATAGAACTCTCGAGCCAGTCCGCCGATCACGGACTTGTCCCCGGTGTCCGTCCAGCCGAGGCCGCCCGACGAGAGGCCGCCGAGGTGATCTTCCGGGGCAACGATGACGACGGACTTGCCCATCCGGCTGACCTGGACCGCCGCAACGACCCCTGCGGAAGTGCCGCCGTACACGACTACGTCAAACGACTCGCCGCCGGGCCCGACCTCGGAGCCGGAACAGTGCATGAGCGTTGCCGCCAGGATCGGTGCGGCGAGTGCCGCAACCGCAACGGCCTGCTTTGGGGAGGGTCGGGGACTGGGTCGCAGCGGCATTGGCACCTGCGGCGCACAGGCCGTCCGGCACCGCACACAGACCAGTCTATGCGGTCGTCGGGAACGGCCCGGGCCGCGCCTCAAAGCGCCAGAATGTCCAGATCCGCGTCGATCAGGTCGCGTCCCAGCACACGGACGGCCTCATCGTGGGCCGCCTCCAGCACCCTTCGGGCACCGGCCGCCGATCCGGCGACCGTCGCCGAGGCAACCACGGAGGACCGCCAGCTGTTCTGGCCGCCCACCTCGGCGACCGCGAGATTGTGCCGTCGCCGCAGCCGGTCCCTGAGCGACCGCAAGACCCGCCGCTTGTCCTTCAGCGAGCGGGAGTGCTCGACGCGGATCCGCAGCGTCAGTGTCCCGACGCAGTACTCCACGGTCGACGGTTCGCGCTCCCGGGCGGCTCTCTAGACCGGGATGAGCTCGTTGATGTCCTGCTTGATCTCGATCGTCTTGAAGAGTTCGATCTCGTCGCTCTTCTTGATGTCGTTGTAGCGTTCGAAGTGCATGCCGCATTCCTGGCCCGCCCGCACTTCCTTGACATCGTCCTTGAACCGCCTGAGCGAATCCAGCTTGCCGGTGTGGACCACGACGTTGTCGCGCAGCAGGCGTGCCGAAGCGTTGCTCAGCGCGACGCCCTCCTCGAGCATGCAGCCCGCCACGGTGCCGACGTTCGTGATGTTGAAGACTTCCAGCACTCTCGCGCGTCCGAGGAACTCCTCCCTGCGGATCGGATCCAGCAGGCCCGCCAGCGCCAGCTTCAGCTCGTCCACCAGCTCGTAGATGACCGTGTGGAGCCTGATGTCGATGCCTTCCCGATCGGCGAGCGCCGCAGCGGACCTCTCCGGCCGGACATTGAAGCCGACGACGACTGCGCTTGCCGTGATCGCGAGCAGGATGTCGGACTCCTTGATCGCCCCCACGCCCGAATGGATGACGCGGACCTTGACCTTCTCGCTGGTCAGCTTGGCAAGCGTGTCCTGCAGCACCGTCGCCGATCCCTGGAAGTCGGACTTGAGAATGATCGAGAGCTCCTTGGCGCGGCCTTTCGCCAGCTGCTCCTGGAACTGCTGGAGCGTTACGCGGGCGGTCTGCGCCATTGCCTGCTCGCGCGCCTTCTCCTCGCGGTACTCGACGATCTTCTTGGCCCGGCCCGTGTCCTTGATCACCGAGAGCTGGTCTCCGGGCTCCGCCAGTGCGCCCAGGCCGAGCACAAGGACCGCGGACGACGGGCCCGCCTCCTTCACCTTCCTTCCGCGGTCGTTCATCATCGCGCGGACCTTGCCGAGCACCGCGCCGACCACGAAGGTGTCGCCGACGCGCAGCGTTCCGTTCTGCGTGAGGACGGTCGCGACCGGGCCCATGCCTCGGTCGAGCTTCGCCTCGAGCACGACGCCGATCGCGGACCGTGAGGGATTCGCCTTGAGCTCGCGAATCTCCGCAACGAGGTTGATCATCTCCAGCAGGTTGTCGAGCCCCTCGTGGGTCTTGGCTGACACCGGGCAGAAGATGGTGTCGCCACCCCAGTCCTCCGGGACCAGGCCGCGGTCCGCCAGCTGTTGGCGTACGCGGTCGGGATCAGCCTTGGGCACGTCGATCTTGTTCACCGCGACGATGATCGGGACCTTCGCCGACTTGGCGTGGTCGATCGCCTCGACAGTCTGAGGCATGACGCCGTCGTCGGCGGCGACGACCAGGACGACGACGTCGGTGACGGACGCGCCCTGGGCGCGCATCTTGGTGAAGGCCTCGTGTCCCGGGGTGTCGATGAAGACGATGCGCTTGTCGTCCTTCGTGACGTGGTAGGCGCCGATCGCCTGCGTGATTCCGCCTGCTTCGCGGCCGGCGACGTTGGTCGACCGGATTGCGTCCAGAAGGGAGGTCTTGCCGTGGTCGACATGGCCCATGATCGTGACGACGGGCGGCCGGATCTCGATGTCCTCCAGGTTCTCGTCCTGGTCGATGTCGAGCACGGCCTCTTCCTCGAACGTCAGCTCGGTGGCCGTGGCGCCGAAGTGCGCGGCGATGCGCTTGATGTTCTCGAGTTCCAGCGGGTGGTTGATGGTGGCGAACTGCCCTTGCTCCACCAGCGACTTGACGATCTGGCTCGCTCTGATGCCGAGCTTCTCGGCAAGCTCCTTGACCGTTGTGCCGTCCGAGGCGAAGATCTCCGTGTTCTTGGCCTTGGGGACTTCGGCCTTGAGCCTGCGCTTCTGGAACCGGTTCTCCCGCAGGGCCTCGAGGTCCCGCTTGCGCCGCTGCGGAGGACGCGGGCGCCGGAATCCGGGGCCCCTGGGCCGTCCTGGCCCAGTCGGGGGACGTCCCGGGATGCCTCTGCGGATTCCCGGTCCCCCCGGTCGCGGCATGTATACCCTGGGCGCGCCGGGCGGCGGAGAGGGGATACCGGGTATGCGATTGGTCGGGGCATGCCTCGGGACAATCGGGCGTCCCGGAACCAGCACGTTGGTCTTGGTGGGTGTCGGCCGGCCTGGGCGGCCGCGGCCCGGACCCGCTCCCGCGGGACGGATCGGCCGCACGGGCATGGCTGGGCGTACGCCCCTGCGCGGGCGGCGCGGAGGCTGCGGCGATCCGGGGACCGCCGTTGGGCGGACCGGCCGCCGCGGCGTGATCGGGGGACGCGGCGGCGCAGGACGAGCAGGAACAGAGGGGCGCGTGGCTTGTGGAAGGATCTGCTTTCCGAGCGTCCGGAGGCCGGGGCTGGTCTTGGTCTGTGGGACGGGAGGCCGAGGCGGCGGCTTGGAGATCTTCGGCTTGGAGACGGTTGGGCCGGACGCCGGCTTCGCGGCGACCGGCCGGGAGAGCTTGGGCGGAGCCGCGGCTGGCCTCAGACCCGATGGCCGAGGCACCGCCGGCGGCGCCGCGGCGCCTGATCCGATCTTCGGTCCGGCAGGCTGAACACCTCGAACCGGGATTGACGGCGCGGGGCCGCCGGCGGGTATGGGAGTCGTCTTGGGTCTGCCCGGCAATCGGTTGATGTCGGGGCGCCGAGCCTCGGGTCCCATCACCGTGACGGGCGGTGGCTCCGGCTTGCTTTGGCCGTCCGACCTGAGATCGGACACCCGGGTCGCCTGCGCGGGCTTCAGGCGTGCCGACGGCGGCACGACGGCCGGCGGGACTGGCGGCTTGATCGCGGCCGGCGGGGCGACTGGCTGCGGGGGCTTGACGGGAAGAGTCGCAGGACCCACCGGTGCCGCCTGCGCCACCGCGCCCGCTGGGGGCTTCTTGGCCATGACGGGAGGGCGAAAAGTGCCCATCGGCGGGCGGAAGCCCTTGCCGACTCCGGTCACGGGGATGGACGGACGAACCGACGCCGAGGAGTCGCGCTTCCTGCGGAACCCGGGTCGGCGAGGCAGGACCCTGGACCTCTTCCTCAAGGAAAGATCAAGCTCGGGCAAGACCGGAGGCGGCTCATTGCGCTTCCGGTTCCGGATCTTTTCGCGCACCTTGTCCGCCGTGGAGGCGTCCACCGAACTTGAATGGGACTTCGGTCCGGTGATCCCGAGCTCCCGGAGCACCGAGAGAATCTCCTTGGACTTGACTTCCAGCTGCTTCGCTAGCTCGTTGATTCGAATCGTTCTCCTCCTCTAGGCCTGACTCTCGGTCGCACCCACCGTACTCGGCTCGGCATCCGAGGAAGCAGGCTCGCCCGCTCCCGGCGTTCCGTCCGCAGCGGACTGGCCCCCGTCTTGCCCCGCTCGCGTGGACTGCTCCTCCTGGTGCGGTCCGCGGTATCGGTTCATTTTACCAAACCGCTCCAGTTCCTCCACGTCGAAGTCGATGTCGTCCTCGTCCTCCTCGCTGACCGATCCGGCCTCGGGGACTCCCGGCAACACCGGGGGCGTCGCGATGACTCCCGCAGCGGCTTCCGGCTCGGGTTCTCCGTCGCCCGCCGGCTCCGACTTCTCGTCGACGACGGCGGGAACTGCGCCCACGGTTCTTGCGAGATGGGAGTAGCACTGACGGACCGCATACCGGATCCGCTCAACCAGTTCGTCGCCGACGCCCGGGATTTCCATGATCCGCTCGGGCGTCATGTCGGCCAGGGCCTCCACCGTTGCTGCTCCGGACTCGATGAGCCGGTCGATCAGGCCCTCGCTCAGGCCATACTCGATGAGGTTGCTGACCGGAGTGCCGCCGCCGCTGATCGCAGCGTAGGCCTCCTCGATCTCCCTGCGCTTTTCGTCCTCGCTCTTGATGTCGATCCGCCAGGCGAGCAGCTTCGCCGCGAGGCGCACGTTCTGGCCCTTCTTGCCGATGGCAAGCGAGAGCTGCGACTCGTCCACGATGACCTCCATGTGGCGCAGGTCAGGATCGAGGACGTTGACGCGGCTTACCCTCGCGGGATTCAGCGCCGTCCGGACCATGTCGATGGGGTTGTCGAGGAACTGGATGATGTCGATCTTCTCGCCACGCAGCTCGCGGATGATCGTCTGCACGCGCATGCCCTTCATGCCGACACAGGCGCCGACCGCGTCGACGTCGCGGTCGTGCGACCGGACCGCGATCTTGGTCCGCTCACCCGCCTCGCGGGCGCACGCCTTGATCTCGACCGTCTTGTCGTAGATTTCGGGCACTTCCTGTTCAAACAGCCGTTTGACGAGCTCCTCGCTGGCGCGGGACGCAATCACGGCCGGTCCCCTGCCGGCCTTCTCAATCGCCTTGATCACGATGCGGAGCCGGTCTCCCGGCATGTAGCTCTCGAGCCGGGACTGCTCGCGCCTCGGCATGCGCGCCTCGGTCCCGCCGAGCTCGACGATCAGGTCCTGCCCCTCGATCCGCTTGACGGTGCAGTACTCCATCGTGTTGACGCGGTCCTCGAACTCGGCGCACACCCGCTCCCGCTCGGCCTCCCGGATCTTCTGAAAGATCACCTGCTTGGCCATCTGGGCAGCGATATGCCCCATTCCCGAGAGCGACTTCCTGAAGCGGACCGTCGAGCCGATCTTCGCGCCGGCATCTCCGCGGCGGGCCTGCGCCAGACTGACTTCCTTGGTGGGGTTGGCCACGAGGTGTGTGACGGTCTTGACCGCGAAGACGTCAATGCCGCCGGTACTGGCGTTGATCTCGGCGATGAGGTCTTCCTCGGTCCTGTAGTGCTTGCGCACAGCGGCGACCATGGCGTCCTTCACCGCCTCCAGAACGATCTCCGGGTTGATGCCCTTGTTCTCGCTGAGCTGCTCGATTCCCGACAAAATTTCCAGCGCCATGCGTGCTTCACCTACTCTTCCGGACTCCTAGAAGTCGACGACCAGCCGGGCCAATTCGATGTCGTCGTAGGCGATCTCCAACATCTTCCCGTTGGCGGTCCGCAGGGAGACGGAAGAGGCCGAACTCGCCTCGATGCGGCCCGTCACATGACGGGCCCCGCTGAGCGGCTCGCGCACTCGGAATCTGGCCTTGCGGCCTGCGAACCGGTCGTAGTCGGCGCGTCTTGAGAGCTTGCGGTCCAGCCCGGGAGACGAGACTTCCAGTCGGTAGGAGCCGGGAACCAGATCCTCCACGTCCAGAGCCGCCGAGAGCTGGTGCGACACACGCTCGCAGTCGGCATGTGTGATGCCGGCGGGCTTGTCGATGAAGACGCGCAAGGTTCCTCTTCGCGAACCGCCCTTCCACTCGGCCTCGACCAGCTCGAGCCCCTCGGAGGCGACGATCCGGTCAGCCATCACGCGGACGTGATTCACCATTGCCTGTCTTTCGAACGCCATCCGATTCACAGCCACAAAAAAAGTGGGCGCGAGCCCACTTTCGGATTGAGCCGAAACTGCGACCAGTGTCATTGTAGCCCTTGCCGGTCCGGCGATGCAATCGCCAAGGCAGGGCGGTTCCCTGGTCAGAAGCCCCTTGGCGCAAATGGCCTGACGAAGGTTGCGGGTCGGCACCGCGCGAGCACGCGCCCGGCTCGGGGCGCAGCGGAGCACCGGAGTTCCGGCACTCCGGTCGCGGCCCATCCCGGCCAGAGTTTCCGGAGTCTGTTCCTCAAGGGCCGTCCGCACGGGATCCGGTCTCGATGCCGGGCTCAGCCCGGACCGCTCTCATCAAATTCCAGAAGCATGATCGCCGACTCCGTTCCCAATCGATTGACGACCGGATTCTGCGAAGTTCTCCGGAATCCGAACCGTTCATACAGGCGGATTGCGGGGTTGCTCAGGCGGACACTCAGGCTGACTCCGGAGCAGCGGGTCCTGCAGAGGCCCAATAGAGCGCGGAGAACTCTTGTGCCCACTCCCTGTCCGCGCGCAGCGGGGATCGTTCCGATCGCCAGCTCCGGAATGTCTTCGCCGACAAAGTCAACACCGGCCTGCTCACGCGTGAACAACCGCACCCACGCACAGCTGACCGGGTATCCGACACCATCGGACTCGGCGACGACACCGAGATCTCCGTGTCGTCCCCAGCCTTGCCAGTATCGCGCCAGTTCGGGGTCGTGAAGAGCCTTCTGAATCGGCTCGCCGGCTTCCTGCATTCGAGCGGCCAGCGTCAGAAAGCTGAAGATCAAGGTCGATTCACTCGGCAGGACCGTCCGGATTCGCACATGCATTGCTCTAGGAGAGTGTATCAATGCAGACCGTTGATGGCTGAAGTCTCGATGGAACGGATCATTCGGGAAATAATTCTATGGTGAACTTGCCATACAACTTGCAATTATGGATCGAATATTGATGATGGATTTCAATTATATCAGGAATTATCCGGGCAATATTCTGAATATATGATGAGATATAAGACGTGTATCTAATCCAGTTATATGAAGACTGTACGGCGCTCTTGATTCACCAATTTACTTGCCAGATGACTGGACAAGCGTAGTGAGAATCATAGTTTCCTCCATGATCGGGATTCGATCGGATCCGCATGATCCGTTCAATGGACAGGAGGAAGTCCGCCTGCCGGACCGCCGACGTCCGGCGGCCCGGCGCCGGAGCGCAGTTTCTCCAGCCGTCACGATTGCCGCTGCGAGACGGTCGTACGGCGGGCTAGAATGGCCGTTAGTGCCCTTCCTCCGATCCGAGCTCGGACACATCGACCGCTTTGACTCCTCACTCGACTCCCTTCTCTCCCGGTCGGCCGAAGTCGAGGTCCTCGATGTCGGCTTCGCCTGGCCCGAAGGTCCGGTCTGGGTGACCGGCGAGCACTGCCTGCTGTTCTCGGACATTCCGCGCAACGCGATCCTGCAATGGAGCGAGGCCCAGGGGACGAGCATCTGGATGCAGCCATCCGGATACACGGGCGTTTGCTACTACGGCAAGGAGCCGGGATCGAACGGTCTCACCTTTGACGACAGGGGTCGGCTTTGGGCCTGCGAGCACGGCGACAGGCGCGTCTCGCGCCTCGAACCCCGCGGCGGCAAGGTCACGGTCGTCGACTCCTACCAGGGCAAGCGGCTGAATTCCCCGAACGACCTGGTGCTGACCTCGAGGGGCGATCTCTACTTTACGGACCCGGCCTACGGTCTCCACTACCGGTACGAGGATCCGGCACGCGAGCTGCCGTTTTGCGGCGTGTATCTCGTCCGGGCGGGCACCCGCGAGGCGGTTCTGGTCTGCGACGAGCTTGCGAACCCGAACGGCGTCGCATTCTCGCCCGACGAGCGGGTGCTCTACGTGACCCAGTCGAACGCCCGGCGCCCGGTGGTCATGCGCTACCCTCTCCTCGACGACGGCACGCTCGGTCGCGGAACCGAGCTTGTCAATTTCCTGGACGTCGTCGGCGAGGCGGAAGGACTGCCCGACGGCATCAAGGTCGACAAGGACGGCAACCTGTTCACCACAGGACCCGGCGGGGTCTGGGTGACCGGCCCAGACGGCAGCCGCAAGGGCCGCATCGTCACGGCCGTCGCGTCGCGAACCTCTGCTGGGGGGACGACGGGTCGACACTCTACCTCTGTTCCGACGACTACCTCTGCAGGATCAAGACCCGCACGAGCGGACCCCTGCCTGGCCCGGGCAGGTGAGGGAAGACGCACGCCCGCGGCGGATCTTGGCCGTCGCGAAAGGAGTCGTCGACGGCTCCCGGGATGCGGGCCAGATTCCGCCGTCGGCGTTTCGAGGATGGGCGGAAGCAGGGCCGTGAGCGGCCGATGGGTCACGCGGCTGCGACGGAGGTGTCAGGATTCCCGGCAAGACGCCTTGCCCGACTTCGTCCCGCGAGGACAGTGCATGCGGCCGAGCGCCCCGCCCGAGACGTTCTTTCGCTCAGAGGCGACCTCGACACGATCCCAGAGCGGTCTCCCAACCATCTGCGCGCAAGGGATGCGAAAGTTCCGGGTTGCCGCGACATGAAGCCGCCGTCAGGCACGAGGAAGCGCCCAGTGTTCGCGGTCCCCGGAATCAGCCGTCTGCCCGCCCGGGCCTCCCGATCGTTTCCCGAGGTCCGCTGCGTGGCGTCATTCGGGAAACTGCACCGTCGGCACCAGCCAACGCGCCGTCAACCGCGGAGGGCCTGTTCGCTGCCGGTCGGATCACGCGGACATCGATCGCTTCCAGCGCCTTGCGGAGCCTCTCAAGGTGGTCCGAGTCTCGGTAGGTGCCGATGATGGCGCCTCCCGATCCTGCGAACTTGGCCGTGGCCCCGGCGCTTCGCGCCGTCCGGACCATCTCGAGATTCTCCTTGCTGATTCTGCAGACTTCCGCACGCAGGTCGAAGTTCGCATCGATCAATGTGCTGAAGCGGTCCAGGTCCCCCTCCAGGAGAGCCCTGCGGCCGTCCTCCGCCATGGCTGCCCACATTGCGACGGCCTCGGTCACGGCGCGGTCTCCAGCGTCGAAGCGCCGCCGCAGGTCGTTGTGAACGACCTCCGTTCCCTCGCTCAGGCTGGTCCTGTAAGCCACGTACAGGTTCGGCAGCAGCGAGCTGTCCAGGGACTCGTAGGCCCCATACCCCCGCGATTCCATCAGCCCTCGGTCGAAGTCCATGTAGACCAGCCCTTCGTAGACCTGCACGACGCGGTCCTGCAAGCCTGCTGCGACCCCAAGCTCCTTGGTCTCGGTCTCAAGGATCAGGTTCGCCTGAATCGGCGCCGGGATGTCGACCTCGTAGAACCGCATCAGGGCGCGGAGCGACGACGTGATGATCGCGGATGAGCCGCCCATTCCGAGCCGCAGCGGAATGCTGGTCTCGTACTCGATGGTGAAGTTCCTGTCGTGCAGGCGGATTCCCTCAGCGGCGCAGTAGTCGCTGAAGCGCATCAGCAGCGCGCGAATGATGCGAATGCCTCCGTAGTACCCGCGCCACCGCGTGTGGGCGCGCAGCTGGTTCAGGTCCTCCCAGATCGGAATGTCGGCGGCGGAGGGGCGGATCTCGAGCCTGGCGCTCGGATAGAGAAGCGTCCGCGACCGGAAGTTCGGCAGGGTCAGCGCGATGGTCTTGCCGAAGTAGCCGTCCGACGGGTTGCCCAGGACCCCGGCCCGGGCGAACGCGATCGCCTCGATCACGTCAGCGGCCTACTTGGACGCGACCGCTTCACCGGCGGGCTGCCGCTCGTCCGACGCGCTCTCGCCGGACACCGGCATCAGGAGCCAGCACACGACGTATGCGGCGATGCCCGGAAACAGCGGCGGGCTCAGCGCGGCAAGCACCCACACTATGCGCACCAAGGTGACGTCCTGCCGAAAATAGTCCGCGCAGCCCCCGCACACGCCGGCGACCATCCGCTGTTTGCGGATGCGCGCACAGGCCCTCGGGGCCTCGACCCTGGCGCCGCCGCCGATCACCTTCCCGCACCTCCTGCAATACTGGTCGGTCTCCTCAATCTCGAAGCCGCACGTCTCGCAGAACATGGGTTGCTACTAGCGTAATGGACACCACGGTGCCGGGCAAGAACCGGCAATGAGGTCCCTGCGCCCAGCAAGCACGCCCGTCCGCTCCGGGCCGGGGCCTAACGCAGGTCCGTAGGCAGTATCTTCGGCTCGCGCCCGGCGGCGAGCGTCAGCTCGTAGAGCAGCATGGACGCCTTTTCAAGCGGCCACACATCGGCGGTCGAGATCGCCGTCCGGCCTCCCTCGTCGATCGGGTCCGGGTCCGCGCCCTTCTGCGCGAGGAACCGAATGATCGCGCAGATCACATCCTGGTCGGGGTCGGCGGCCTTCAGCATCACGGCGGCGTGCATCACGCCGCGTCCGATCTTCGTCCTGGCGGTGATGTCGCTGTCGAGCGAATAGGCGTACTCGACGACCTCCGGCTCCACGCTGCGCGAGGCCTGCATCAGGAGCGTTGCGCCGTCCTGTGTCCGGGCCTTCGGGTCCGCGCCGGCCCGGACCAGTAGCCGCATGATGTCGAGGTGTCCCCCCAGAGCGGCGGCCAGCAGCGGGGTGTCCTCGCCGTCGGGGCGCCGCAGGTCTCGGTTTGAGCCGAAGCTCTCCACGGCCGCCGTCCGCCGGTCGGGGTCTGCACCCGCTGCAAGCAGCAACGAGACCGACTTGGCGTCCCCGGCCCTGGCAGCCAGGTACAGCGGCGTGCGGCCTTCGTCGTCCGGCGTCGCGATGTCGGCGCCCGCATCGACGAGCAGCCCCAGCGTCTCGGAGTGCCCGTAGGAAGCCGCAATGCCCGCAGGCGAGCTTCCCTCGATCGTGGCCCTGTCAGGGTCCGCACCGGCGTTGAGGAGCGCCCGAACCGAGTCCGGCTCGTTCCGGGTCGCCGCGAACGCCAGGGCCGCAAAGCCCCGCTTCGACGCGATGTTCGGGTCCGCGCCCGCCTCCACCAGGGCCTTGACGGCATTTCCGTGCCCTTCCGCCGCCGCCCACATCAGGGCCGTCTGTCCCCTTTGCGACTCGGTCGCGTCGAGAAAGGCCCCTTTCGCCGCCAGGAGCCTCACGCCGTCCGCCAGACCGGTTCCGGCGGCAAGCATCAGCGCAGTCTCACCATTCCAGCGTCTCGCCCCCGGATCGGCGCCTGCCGCGAGGAGTTCCTCCAGCATTTCGCCGTCGCCGTTGGCGGCGGCCAGTGTGAGGGGCGTGTCCCCGTAGTCGTTGCCGGAGTTGGGGTCGGCGCCCGCCGTGAGCAGCCGGCCTGCGATCTCCCGGTCCTGGACATGGACCGCCCAGGCCAGAGGGGTTGCCCCGTCGGGCCGGGAGGCATCGACGTCGACGCCTGCCGAAAGCAGCCTGGCCACGGCGGCGCGGTCGCTCTTCGCCACGGCGTCAAGGAGTCTCAGATCGGTGCCGCCGGCGCTCCAGGCCGACGCGGCGACAAAGACGGCGACTGCGAGCGGGCGGGCTTGTCCGGCCAGGGATTCGGTTCCGCGGCGTGCGGCCATCTCGCCTCTAGCCGTGTGTGAGACCCTCGAGTCTGCCCGTGCTGTCGCCCAGCCTGTCTGTGGGGATCCCGGACAGGTCCAGCATGCTCAGAAGAAGGTTGTTCATCGGGGTCTCGCGCGGGAACCGCAGGTGCCTGCCGCCCTTGATTCGCCCGGCCCCGCCGCCTGCCAGGACGATCGGCAGATCGTGGTGCAGGTGCTGGTTGCCGTCGGAAATCGAACTGCCGTACACAAGCATGGAGTGGTCCAGCAGGGTGCCGTCGCCGTCGCGAATCGAGCGCATCCTGTCCAGCATGTAGCCGAACATGGACACGTGGTGCTTGTTGATCCGGATGACCTTCGAGATCTTCTCGGCGTCTTGCGAGTGGTGCGTCACCGCGTGGTGCGCGTCGGGCACGCCGATCTCGGGATAGCTCCTCCAGGTTCCCTCGCGCCCCATCATGAAGGTCGTGACGCGGGTCAGGTCGGCCTGGAATGCCAGCACCTGTAGGTCGATCATCAGTTTCGCGTGCTCGGTGAAGCCGTCCGGGGCGCCGCCGGGACGATCGACGGTCGGCAGCGGCTTGCCGCTTTGAGCCTCGGCCTTCTCGATGCGCCGCTCGAGGTCCCGGATCGACTCGGCGTACTCGTCCAGCTTTCTGCGGTCGTCGGCTCCAAGATCGGCCCGCAGCCGCGACAGGTCCTCGCGAACGAAATCGAGGATCGTCCTCTGCTCCCGGAGCTTCGACAGGCGCTCTTCGGCGTCGGTGCTCTCGCCGTCCCCGAACAGGCGCTCGAACAGCCTGCGCGGGTTGTCCTCCACCGGATTGGGCGTCGTCGGACTCCGCCAGGAGATCGTGTTGGTGTACGCGCAGCTGTAGCCGGAGTCGCAGCCGCCGGCGACGCTGGCCTCCTCGATCCCGGTCTCCAGCGAGGCGAACTGGGTGTGCCTGCCGAGCTCGCGGGCGGCAATCTGGTCGGCCGAGACGCCGGCTCGGATGCCGAGGCCCTCGGTCTTGACCGGGCGCGCTCCCGTGAGGAACGTCGCACCCGCCCGGGCGTGGTCGCCTGCGCCGTCTCCGCCCGGTCGGCCGTTCAGCTGCGCCAGACCGCTCAGGAACGTCAGGTGATCGCGGTGCGGGGCCAGGCCCTGCGTGATCTCGCTGAACGAGAAGTCCGAGCCCTCGCCCTTGGGAGTCCATTCCCCCTTCAGGTCCATGATGCCGTTCGGGACGTAGACGAATCCCATGCGTACGGCCGGCTCCGCAGCCTTGAGGCGGGGCGCAGCCAGGGCCGGCACCATCGCATCCAGGAAGGGCAGGGAGACGGATAGGCCCAGGCCACGCAGCGCGGCCCGGCGGGAAAGCGACTTCTTGCTGACGATCACGATTCCGGAATCCTCCTCATCTGGAATGGAATGCTGCGAGCCACGCCCGCGATCAGGTCCGCAAGAGGGTAGCCCGACGCTTCCGCCTCGCGCATGACAGAGCGGACCGTAGGTCTATCGTAGTACTCCAGTCCGCGCCCGAGGGCGTAGGTGAGCAGCTTTTCCGTCACCGTTCTGGCGAAAGCGTCCCGCAAGTCCCTCGCGAGCGCGTGTTTCAGACCGGCCGGTCCTTCAAACGCGATTCCGCCCGGCAGCTCCCCCGACGCATCGATCTCGACGCCTCCGTCCCTCTCGCGCCAGCGGCCGATGGCGTCGTAGTTCTCCAGTGCGAAGCCGATGGGATCCATGCGGACATGGCAGCTCGCGCAGGTTGGGCTGCGGCTGTGGAGGGTCATCAGTTCCCGGAGTGTCAGGTGCAGCCCCTCATCGGCGGCTTCTTCCAGTTCCGGAATGTCGGGCGGCGGCGGCGGCGGCGGCATGCCGAAGAGGTTCTCCAGAACCCACTTGCCGCGGATCACGACCGAGGTCCGGTTCGGATAGGACGTGACGGTCAGCACGCTCGCCTGGCCGAGCAGGCCGCCGCGCCGGTCGTCGGGCAGCTGCACTTCCCGGAACTGCGACCCGTGGACGCCTTCGATCCCGTAGTGCCGCGCAAGGCGCTCGTTGAGGAAGGCCCGGTCGGACTCCAGCAGCTCGAGCACGCTGCGGTTGTTCCTGAGGATGTCGGCGAAGAAGAGTTCGGTCTCCCTCCGCATCGCGTAGCGCAGCGCGTCGTCGAATTCCGGAAACAGCACCTCGTCCGGCTTGACCTTGGACACCTTGCGCAGCTCGAGCCACTGTCCGGCAAAGTTGTCCACGAGCGCCGACGAGCGAGGGTCCGCGAGCATTCTGCGGACTTGGCGCTCCAACTCGACCGGCTCTCCCAGCCGTCCCCGCTCGGCGGCCTCCAGGAGCTCTTCGTCGGGCAGGCTGCTCCAGAGGAAGAACGAGAGCCGCGACGCGAGTTCGATGCCGCTGACGGGGCGTGTCGGGCCGGCGCGAACGCCGTCCGGGTCGCTCTCGATGCGGAAGAGAAAGCTGGGCGAGACCAGCAGCGCCCGCAGCGCCCTCTCGATCCCGTGTTCGAAGCCTCCCTCGGCATAGCCGGAATCGAAGACCGCCATCAGGGCGCTCACGTCATCGCGGCCCGCGGGCCTCCGGTAGGCGCCTCTCGCCAGCCTGCCGAGGATCTCCCGCGCACAGGCGCGCTCGTCGGTCCCGTCTGAAGGACGGCAGGAGAAGATTCTGCGTCTGCTGGGAGTGTCTCCCGGACCCTCCGGCTTGAACGGTCCCTCGATCGAGACCCAGCGAAGCTTCAGCGGGCGCGCGGAGTCCGGCAGTTCGACTAGGCGGATCCTCTGTCCGTCGATTCGCACGTCCAGGGGAGGATGGGAGCGCGTTGTCGCGCCGGTCGCCCCCGGCCCAGCCATCTCGGGACGCGAGGACTGTCCGGGAAAGGCGAATGCCAGAGTGTGCATGCCTCCCTCTATGCGCAGGCGGAATTCATGGTGCTGATATCCGGTCCTGGAATCTCCCTCGTCCAGCGCTGTCTCGATCACGTACTCCCCGGTCCGCGGAAAGTAGTACCGCAGGCCGGCGCCTCCGACGGAACCCAGCGGCATGTCGAGGGTGGAGATCCGTGCGTGACCCGCCTCCCGGAATCCGGTCTCGCGATCCCGGACGTAGATGTCCTTCTCGGGCTTGGCGGCGGCCGTGCCGATCGCAAGCCTGCTGACGCGGCGCGCGGCAAACATGTAGCGGTCCAGCAGAGCCGGCGTGAGCGACAGCACGTCCGCGATGTTGTCGAAGCCGTAGCCGGAATCATCGACCGGCAACATCGAACTCACGTCCAGGTCCATGCCGAGCAGATCGCGGACGGCGTTCGCATACTCGGCGCGGTTCAGCCGGCGGGCCGGCGCGCTGCCCGGGTCGGGGTCGGCGGAGGCCGCCTCGTCCAAGCTGCGTTCGAGCCGCAGAACAAAACGGGCCCGCTCCTCCGTGCCGGGTCCCGGCGCGTCGGGCGGCGGCATCTCGCCCGACCCGACTTTGCGGAGCACCTTCTCCCAAATGGCCGGCTGCTCGGTGACCTGTGAGGAATCGAGGCCCTCCAGGGAAACTCCCGCCGTGCGCAAGGCGTCGTTGTGGCAGGAGATGCAGTAGCGGCCGGTCAGGTCCGGGGACGGCGCCGTCTCCTGGCCGGACGCCCCCGACAACAACAGGAGCGCGGCGAATGTCGAGACGAAGGCGATGCGGACTACCCTAGGCACCCAAGAAACATCGTAAACGCAAACTGCGAACCGGTCGTGGACCGCGAGCAGCCCCCGTCGAGCCCGGGAGCACGCCGTCCGGGCCGCAAGGGGAGATCCGTGCCCGTCCGACCGAAGGCTCTCAGCGGAGGAAAGGGCACGGCTGAACGCCACGGCGACGGGATATAATCCCTAGTCGCTGAAGCATATGGTGCTTGGCCGGATAGCCTTGGCGTTCCTCTGCTCCGCGTGCGTCGCGCCCGCATCGGACTGGACGCGATTCCGCGGACCGAACGGGACCGGCGTCGCGGAGGTGGGTCCGCTCCCCGTCGTCTTCGGACCCGACTCCAATCTGGCCTGGGAAACCGAACTGCCGCCCGGAAAGTCGTCCCCGGTCGTCACCGACAGCAAGGTGTTCGTGACCGCATGGCACGGACAGCAACTCCTGACCATCGCGCTGGACCGCGAGACGGGCAGGGAGCTGTGGCGCAGGGCCGCCCCGGCCAGACGGACCGAGTCGATGCACCGGCTCAACGACGAGGCGTCACCGACTCCGGTGACGGACGGGACGAACGTCTACGCCTTCTTCGGCGGCTACGGACTCGTGGCCTACGACGGGGAGGGAGCCGAACTCTGGACTCTCCCGCTGGGACCGTTCACCAATTTCCACGGCATGGGCGCTTCCCCCATCCTCGCCGACGGCAAGCTTGTCCTCGTCTGCGACCAGGACCTCGACTCATACGTCATCGCCGTCGATCCGGCCAACGGCGAAATCCTCTGGAGGCGGCCTCGGCCCGATTTCGTGCACAGCTTCTCCACGCCCGTGGTGCACGAGTCCGGTGACGGGGGCCGGGAGATCATCGTGCCCGGTTCGTACCGGATGATGAGCTACGCCCCGGACGGCCGCGAGCTCTGGCGGCTGGACGGCCTGACCTACCAGGTCAAGTCGGGGCCTGTCGTCCACGGCGACCGGCTGTTCTTCAACGGCTGGGCTCCCGGGGGAGAGCCGGCCGTCCGCCTCGAGCTCCCGCCGTTTCGGGAGATGCACGAGCGGTTCGACGCCAACGGCGACCTGGAACTGACCCGGGAGGAGGTTCCGGCGGACTGGCTGCCCGGCAACTGGGAGATGCACGACCGGAACAAGAACGGCACGATGGACGAACGGGACTGGGAGCACTACCGGGCCCGGCGCGTCTCCGAGAACTCGTGCATGGCCGTTCGGCTCGGAGGGCGGGGCAACGTGACGGAATCCCATACGCTCTGGCGCCACCGGAAGTCGCTGCCGGACGTGGCCTCGCCGCTGCTCTACAGGGAGGTTCTGTATCTGGTGCGGAACGGCGGAATCGTTACGGCGCTGGAGCCGGACAGCGGGAAGGTTCTCAAGCAGGGCCGCCTTCGGGAGGCCCTCGAAGGATTCTACGCCTCGCCCGTGGCCGGCGACGGGAAGGTCTACATGGTCAGCGATGCAGGCAAGGTGGTCGTGATCGAGGCCGGCCGCGACTGGAAGGTGCTGCAGACCAACGACCTCGGGGAGGACGTCTACGCGACGCCGGCACTTGCGGATGGCGGCCTCCTGATTCGCACGAAGACGCGCCTCTACTGCTTCCGCGAGTCCGGCCCGGTCGCAGCCGTCCCCGGCGGCGCCGTTGCGACGGGTCCCGACCTCCGTTGAGAGAACCGCGGGCGGCGCCGCCGCAGCCCCACAGCCGCGAGGAAAGTGAGTGAGATGACCAATCGATCGAACCGACGGGAGGTGCTGCGCGGCACTCTGGCCCTGGCAGCGGCACCCTTTGCCGCGTGTGACCGCGGAGCCTCGACCGGCGAACAGTCCATGACTCCGAACGTGATCCTGTGCATGGCCGACGACCAGGGCTGGGGCGACACCGGCTACAACGGGCACCCGTTTCTGCAGACGCCCAGCCTCGATGCGATGTGCGCTGCGGGGCTGCGGTTCGACCGGTTCTACTCGGGCGCTCCGGTCTGCTCGCCGACGCGGGGCAGCGCCCTTACCGGGCGGCATCCCTACCGGTACGGGATTCCGACTGCCAACGCGGGTCACGTCCGGGCCGGGGAGGTCACCCTTGCGGAAATGCTGAAGGAACGCGGCTACGCGACCGGACACTTCGGCAAGTGGCATCTGGGAACCCTGACGAACGACGTCGAGGACGGCCGAAGAGGGGGACGCAGGCCCGAGCACTACGCACCGCCGTGGGAGCACGGATTCGACGAGTCCTTCTCCGCCGAGGTCCAGATGCCGACCTGGAATCCGATGGAGGGCCAGATGTTCCCTTCGAAGTACTGGACCGGCCCCGGCGAGCACGCGACCGAGAACCTCGACGGCGACGATTCGCGCGTCATCATGGATCGTGCCATCCCGTTCATCAGGAAGGCCGCGCAGAGCGGGACCCCGTTTCTCGCAGTGATCTGGTTCCACACGCCCCACGCGCCGGTCGTCGCCGGCCCGCGCCACCGCGGCATGTACGCGGAATTCAGCGAGGGCGAGCAGCACTACTACGGCTGCATCACCGCTCTCGACGATCAGGTCGGCCGGCTGCGCGCGGAGCTGCGGGACCTGGGAGCGGCCGGGAACACGATGCTCTGGTACTGCAGCGACAACGGTCCCGAGGGCAGGACGCCCCGAGCGGGGAACTCCCGGGGATCCAGCGGCGGGCTGCGGGGGCGCAAGCGCAGCCTGTTCGAAGGGGGCGTGCGGGTTCCGGGGATTCTGGAATGGCCGGATCGCGTGGCTGCCGGCAGGTCCACCGCCGTCCCCTGTTCCACATCCGACTACCTCCCGACCGTTGCGGACGTGCTGGGCCTGGACTCTCCTGCGGGTGATCGTCCTCTCGACGGGATCAGCCTGGCGCCCCTCATCGACGGCGGCATGGAGAGGCGCGGAGGGCGGATCGCCTTCCAGTGTCCCGACGGCGCCGAGAGGGGGATGCAGAGCCGGCTGGGCTCGCCGGACCACGCATTGATCGGCGACCGGTTCAAGTTTCTTTCGTATCTTGACGAGGAGAGAGCCAGGGACGACATGCTCTTTGACCTGGCGGCAGATCCGGGAGAACGACACAATCTCGTGGAGGAACTGCCCGAACTTGCGGCCTCGATGAGAAGAGAGCTGGAGGAGTGGGACGTTTCCTGCGAGCGAAGCGACCAGGGTGCCGACTACGGCACCGGGTGAGGGGACAGCCGGCCCGGAGATCTCCAGTTGGCCAAGACAGCAGCGTGTTGCGCGAAGAGAGCGGGATGGAATGAGCAGCGAGTTCAACAGTGCATCGGAGGTTCGGCGCGAGGAGGTGCCGTGGGGATCCTTGGCCTGGTACAGCGATCCCGCCTCCACCGGGGCTGCGGACCTGGTGGCAGTCGCGGTGACCTTCAACCCGGGGGCCGGGCACGCCTTCCACAGGCATCCCAACCAGGAGGAGTTCATCCTCGTCCTCGAAGGACGGATCGAGCAGTGGGTCGGTCGGAAGAAGCGGATGCTCGGCCCGGGCGATTCCGCGTTTGTCGGCAGGGACGTGGTGCATGCGTCATTCAACACCGGCAGTCAGGCGGCCCGGCTGCTGGCCGTCCTGGGTCCGTCGGTCGGCCAGGCGGGATACGAACTTGTCGATGTCGCGGGAGAGGAGCCCTGGGTCTCGATCCGGTGAGGGCCGTCGGCCCTCTGGTACTCGTTGCATCCTGTTGGATAACTTATGAATTTTCCACAATTTACACGCTTTGTCTTGAGCATAGGATGAAGTTGGAGATGCATCAAACGGAAGAGCGTCTCGTTGAGAAAACCGATGCGGCAGCGAAGCGTGTAGAGAATGCCGACACGAATCGGAAAGAAGAGCGCGAGCGCACTAGACCGAAGTTCCCCCCTAGCATAGACCAAGAAACGGCCCTAAGCCCTTTCGAATCAA
>JAPPMB010000061.1 GCA_028819255.1 Bryobacterales bacterium
TAGAACTTACTGATTATAAAGGACTTGCAAATATAGGTGACAAACTTAGGCTAGGTGATTCCGGCGTGCGACGACCAGTTCCGCCGTTCGCCGCAGAACGAGAAAACCAACCATGACGTACAGCGGGCTCATTCGGGGCGAAGGCGGTCACATCGAGCGCAACAGGAGGAACGCAGCCGAGAATATCGGTCCCAGACTCGAAAGCAACTGCCACTTCGGGTCTTCCTCTCTGAAGACCCGCTGGAGGACGAACAGCACCGTTGCCGCCGACATGTTGCCGTAGGCATGCAAGGCCGCACGAGAGTGCTCGAGACCTCTGGGCGGGATGTCGAACGCCTCCTCGAGGGCCTCAAGCACCTTGGTCCCGCCCGGATGGCAGACAAAGCAGTCGACATCTGCCAGAGCGAGGCCGTTGGATGCCAGAAACTCGGACGCGGCTCGCCGCATGTGCTTGCGCACGACCTTGGGGATGCGGCGCGAGAACACGACCTCGAGTCCGTCATCGGCCACGTCCCAACCCATGAGGTCGAGCGAGTCCGGCCATGTGTATTCGCCCCATGCGGAGACCGCAGGCCCTGGTCCGTCTTCCGTTAGCAGGGCCGCCGCGGCGCCGTCACGGAACAGCGCGGTTGCGACAAGGTTTTTTGCGGATCGGTCGCGACCTCGGAACGTTAGGGTGCACAGTTCGACGACCAGGAACAGAACACGACTGCCAGGTGAGGCTCGCGCGCATGCGGCGGCGCGCGCCAGTCCCAGCACGCCTCCCGCGCATCCCAGTCCGAAGATCGGCAACCTTTGGACGTCGCGCCGGAATGGCAACTCCTCCATCAGCCGAGCATCGAGGCTGGGCGTGGCGATGCCGGTAGTCGACACGGTTACGATCATGTCGATGTCGCCCGGAACTGCGCCGCCAGCTTCCAGGCACTTGGTCGCGGCGTCCCTGAGGAGGATCAGCGCGTGTTCAAGGTACTGACGATTCTTCTCCCGGAACCCATGTCCCGCATTCTCGTACCAAGGTCTTGGCAGGCAGCAATACCCCTCGCCGATCGCTGCGTTGTCGAAGACGCCAAGCATCTGCCCAAGACGCGGAACGGCATTGGCAAAGAATGCGGCACCGAATCTTCTGGCTTCCGCCTGACTGATCCGGTAGTGCGGAACTGCAGTGGCTATGGACCTGATTCGGGGGCCCTGTTCGCTCGTCGTCGGCATCGCCGCTCTACGCATGGGCAACCTTCGAGGCGAGCGGCGCCTAGCTCAGCGCAAGTCAAATCAATAAGGCCCGAGACAAGTTGCACTGTTTCTGTTCCTTCAGAAACGCCGACTTGCGATCACGCCGAAATCCGCTTGCGCAGAGCTTGAATCAAGCTCGCTCGATTCGCCTGCAGCCACACCGGAGTGCCTTACGCGGCACTATGGCATATCGCCCTAACCGACGCAAGGACGAGTCTAGGCAAGAGGCAATTCGAAGTATCTGACCTGCAGGTGCGACCTTGGCCTCTCCCCGCGGCTCTCGGGGGCGTCGCGGAGAGACCGCGAAAGAGCCAGCCAGGCGTCGACAGCTTCGGGAGGCGCAGCCCGGAGCGGCGCCGATCACCTCGCCTCGAGTACCGGGACGGACAAGGCAGACTCCTCCCGCAGGCTCCCGCGGGAGCCCGTTGCCCGCCAAGGAGTTTCCGTGCGGCCCTATCGAGGGTGCGAGCGGGGGGCGGGCCCGCAACCGGCGTTGGCCCGGAGGGTTGTCAGCCACACTGTCCAGTTCGGGAACTACTCCACTTCCAACAGCGTGCCCAGTCTCTGGAAGCAACGGAGTCGTGCGGACACGAACGCGACCAGCGGAAGCCATCGAACTGGCCGTAAGGTTCCGATCGACCGCGGCTTGGGATCCTCTCGCAGACGACAGGCCACTGATCAAACAGCTTCTGACGCAACCAGCGAGTACAATATTCGAAGCTGAGAACACTTCGTCACAGCAAATCGTGAAGTCGAAGGAAGGAATGAGAGTGGGACACGACGTGGATGTGAATCCCGCCATTCTCGTCTGGGCTCGAAAGAGAGCTGGATTCGGTCTGCAGGAAGCAGCGGATAAGTTCAGTATTCGGCATGCGAGACTCGAGAAAATCGAGAACAGTGCAGAAAGGACGCTAATCTCAAGAACCTTATTCAGAAAGATAACCAAGCTGTACAGGCAGCCACCACTCGTTTTCTACCTCTCCAGTCCTCCCCGTGAAGAAGCATATGAAGTCGAATTTCGTAGAACTAATCAATCCATTTCGAGAAAAGAATTACTTGTATTAGAGTCTATTATTCGCAACGTGCGGGCTCGTCAGAGTCTAGTAAGAGCAACGATAGAGTTGGAAACCAATGCTGCCGTAATACCTTTCATCCAGTCTCTATCCATAGGGGCTGGAGTAAAGCGAGCGGTTGATTCGCTAGTAAGATTGATCGGCGGATCGCAAGTCATGACCAATTACCACTCACTGACATCATCCAGACTTGCATTTAACATCATTCGCAAGAAAGCCGAAGACGTTGGAATATTTGTCATCTTGAAAGGGAATCTTGGAAGTTCGCACACTGATATCCCAGTCAGTACTTTCAGAGGACTTACAATCTCAGATCCGATCGCACCATTTGTTGTCATCAATCCCGGTGACTCATACCCTGCCCGTACGTTTACATTATTTCATGAAATGGTTTATCTCCTCTTGGGGGAAAGCCGCATTATTAAGGAAGACTATGGAGACGACCAAGTCGAGGAGTTTTGCAACAAAGTTGCATGCCACTGTCTGCTTCCTGAGACGATACTTAACACCCTTGAGCTACATGGATCAGCTGGTCGCGAAACTCTGTCACGACTGATTGGTAACTTCGCTCGAAAGATGAATCTGAGTAGTACGATGGTGGTATATCGGTTGTTCCATTCGCAAAGAATTGATCAAGTGACCTTTATGGCTTTACGTGAATCGTATCACGCTATGTGGGTTTCAGCAAGAGAATCTTCGCAGGCGGACAAAAAAAGTCAGGACCGAGTTATTACATGGTTCATGGCAGTCGCGTTGGAAAACCATTACTTGATTTCACCAAGCAAATGCTGCAGACGGAGGCAATATCTACTTCCACTGCAGCCAAGATCTTGGAAGTCCATCCGATCAGCATTGCAAAGCTTCTTCGGATCTGATGGAAGTATTGGAGAAATCGGTGCTCTATATTCTGGACTCCAATGTTTTGATCGATGCCAATCGGGACTACTATCCCTATGATCGAGTTCGGGAGTTTTGAAATTGGCTTCTTCACCATTGTAGACGAGGGCACGTCAAGATTCCAGTCGAGATATTTAATGAAGTGGTTCCGCCGGGATCGAGTCGGAAGGATGGACTAACCAAGTGGATGAAAGACAACCGTTCCGACGTCGTCTTGGAGGAAATCGCAAGGCGGACTCTAATTGAAAAAATAATACGATCTGAGTATACTTCCGATCCGACTTCCACAGAGCTGGAGAAAATGGGACAGGATCCATGCTTGCTGTCATATGCATACCGCTACAGTGACGAGCGCACGGTCGTTACCACGGAGCGGCCGAGACCTAGCGCACATGGTGCGAATCGAAAAATCCCGGATGTCTGCAAGAGCCTTAATCTGAAATGTATACATACGTATGAATTCATTCGTGAATTGAACTTCCGGACCGACTGGAACTGGTGAGACGAATGATGCGTGACTCACAAGATACAGTTCAACGGCATTCACTCAATGCTGCTCCTTGCTCGGCGTCCGACGAGGTAAGTGTCTGATGAGCAGGATCGGCATTTGGCGCGAGCGGCTAGAAAGGCCGGGCAGCCCTGCGGAGCTACACGGCGCGATGGGTGCGGAAAGTCTTGGTGAACCAGTGAGGTGACTTGAAGCTGCCCTCTAGTTGCTTCTTGATGAGACGGGAGGTGACGCGGGCAGGGCCATTGAGGCACACGTTATCGCCGACACTTGCAGAAGGGCTCCGGAACCGTAGCGCCGGACCACACCGCCGACGCCCGGCAGCCAGACTTCCACGGTTTCACTGCGGCAGACCGACAACCCGCCTTCTAGGCCGAAGTTCCCTCCGGGGATCAAGTCGGGAGTATTCGATTACAGAGGCGTTTTCTGGATTCGGAGTGCTGTTCACTGGGAACGCGCGCCACAGTTCCAAGGCTCGCTTCTGCAGCGGAGTGGGATCCGTCAGCCGGATGAGGGCGGTCCCTTGGGATCGCTCGGCATCCGGCACTGGTGGCGGCCGCGCGTCGCAAGCTCCTGCAGCAGGCTCGAGATGCTGTGCAACGGCAGACCGTCTTCGCTCGTGCGGCGGTTATTCTTGCGCCGCAGCCACCTGGCCGCGCTCCGCCTGCCAGTCCTCCGGATCCTCGCGCTGCAACAGTAGCGGGGCCGGGGCGCTCCGCAGGTGCCGCTCGACAGAACTGGCCTGCATGCACACGAACAGGTGCGCCCGCGACTGCCGCTCGGCCCGGTGGTGGATCGGACGGACCTTGAGGTCCACCGACTTCAGACAGCGAAATGCCTGCTTCACCCGGACGAGCTTCTGGTAGCCGCGCACCGCGTCCTCGGCGGGCACCCCGGTCTCGCTCGTGCGCACGATGTAGAGCCCGTCCAGTGCCGCCTCCCGCTCGATGCCGGCTGCTTTGCAGGCATACTCGAGCAGGCTGTCCTCGATCCACGTCCTGAAGTGCCTCGCCATCTTGAACCCGTTCCGAACGCGACTGACCTTCACGCCGATCTCGGTGGCCGTGAGCAGGTTGCGGGTCCGCCGCCGGATCTCGCGCTGAATGCGCTGGAACTCCTGCTCGGTGCGGCGCAGCAGGTCTTCGCGGCGGTGCTTGCGACGAACGGCCAGCAGCGGAGGGTGGCACACCGCCAGCAGTTCGCCCGGGAACTGGGAGGAGCGGATGGCGGCCAGGTTGGTAGCGTCGAAGAGGCTGGGCTGCAATGTCGCCTCCTCGACCAGCCTGCGCAGAGCGGAGATCCAGCCCAGGCCCGGATATGGGCGCGGATCCTCGATGCGGGCGTCGGTGAGCATCCCCCGGTCGCCGATCAGGACCAGCCGCCGCAGGCCGAAGCTGAGGCGCAGGGTCTCGACCTGGTGGGGATCGGTGGCGGGATCTAGAAGAAGAGCCGTGCTCCGAACTGGAGTTGCAACGGGCTGACACCCGGAACTTGGCGGTTGCTGCGGTCATAGTCGCCGCTTTCGGTCCGCAGGCGCATGAACCGCGGCTGCGGGCCAGCCAACTCGCCCGTCTCCAGGTCCCGTCCGGCCCGCGGGTCGATGAGCGGTCCCGAGGTGATGCGAGCGATTCCGGACCAGGTGATGCCGAACGGCAGCCCGAGGACCGCGTTGGACGTGAACTGGTGGCGAATGTCGTGGTTGGGCGGCCCTTAGTCGCTGCCTAGGGCAAAGGGGTCGTTGTATCCGAACTCCGTCGCGCTGCGCTCGTTGTCGTAATCCGAGAAGGTCTGCGACCAGGTGTAGAACGCGACTCTAGTGAGGTTCGCAGCAATGGGGTTTCTTCCAGGTCTTCGTCGGGATGCAGCCGGGCGGCGGACACGGCCGCCGACAAGTCAACCTTCGTTCCCGTATTCTCGACCGCCGGCAGCCCGTCTTCCAGCGCTCGCGTGACGTCGTTTCCCTGCTTCGACAAGCACGCTTCGCTGACCGCCTCTAGGACGAGTTCGGCGATCCACTCGTTGAGGCGGTTAATCACCTCCACAGGCACATCGTCGACGTCATAGCCAAGCTCGGCCTCGATCGTCCTCCAAAGCGCGACCGCGGGATTCGCCAATACGAGGTTTGCTGCGGTTTCAAGTGGTCTCGTATGGGCATATTTCGGTAGGGGAGCCGAGCAATCGGCTCCCCTACCGAAATGGGGAATTGGCTACGGCCTCAAGGGAAATGAAGTTCCGGCTAGCCGTCGCTGATCTCCCTCGTATCCGGATTGAACGCCTTGCGCCTTCCGCTCCACAGCGAATCCGTCGCCATGATTCCGGCGATTGAGTGTCCGTACCCCGCTTCCACCGGCGCGTAGACCGCGCCGGGATCGCGTCTCCGAATTGCATCCAGCCAGTTCGCCATGTGGTGCACTCCAGGCTTTTCCGGAACCTCGTGCTCCTCGGCTAGGGCTACCGAGTAGTCATAAATCGCACTGACAACGTTCCAGCCGGCTGC
>JAPPMB010000001.1:0-49592 GCA_028819255.1 Bryobacterales bacterium
CCCTGCCCTGGCCGAAGGCCCAATTCGCCAAGAATCAAAATAATGTCGTGCACCCGCGCGAGTAGCTGGACTTGTCGCGAAGACTCTCACGCTGATAGACTAGGAAGCGGTGTTCTCGACCGCCCTTGGCGGTTCCATTTGCCCTAAAAATGCGTTGCCTGTGGACCGGATGTATCTTCGGCTTCTCCGACCAGCGGGCACGCGGGTTGGTGCCCCCCTGGGAAGCTCACGGAGCCTTCGGAGTTCCTCGTCTGTGTAGTTTCGAATCATGGGTTAGGGGTTCGGGTTCCGAGTAGACCAATATGGTCCCATGCGAACGGTGCGGCTTGAGCGGGCGTGGGAGCCGAGGAGCAACTCCGGTTCCGCCGGGTTGCCGAGAACCCCTGCCCCTCCAGTCTCTTGAGCAACGGACCGCAACTTTGCGTGGCCGCTGATCCGTCCTCGGCTGGGAGCAGAAACCCTGGCGCCACCAGACTCTCGTCAATCAATGCGTCCAAGCGGCCTGCCTCTTCACGTTGCTCCCGCCACTCGACAGCCAGCCGTTGCGTCTTGTCTTCGAAAGACTCAGCATCATCCTCGTGTGGCTCCATGCCAATATAGCGGCCCGGCATCAGGACATGGCCGTGCTCACGCAGCTTGTCCACCGTGGCGCTCTTGCAGTAGCCGTGAACATCTGCGTAGCCGTCCGCCAAGGGCGGAACGTGTTGGCGACCCGGCGCGAAGTTCCCGTCGGTCAGCTCGAGGTGCGTACGGCTCCACCACGTCGCGGAGATTCCTCCCGTCGGTCAGCAGGATCTCTCCGGGCCGCTGGAGCCCGGGCCAGGAATCACAGGCGGGCGGGAATCGGCGTCGGCTCGTACTCGTCGCCATCCATCGATCCGCACGGAGCGCAATGGCAATTGCCCGCAGCTCAGCCGCGTGGCCGGCCGTAATGCCGCCGTCGATTTGCTTGACATCTTCCCCTGTGTCTTGATTCGCCCGTTTCCTGGACGATCGCTCGGAGCCGGATTCCGTCGGGACCGGCGCTACACCTCAAGTCTCCAAGGCTTGCGATAGGGGCGCTTGTACATGATCGCCTCGGCTTCGGGGTCGTCGATCACCCTCTCGTTGTCGACATCCCAGTAGACTCGCCGCCCCGTGCGCACCGCGGCGTTGCCAAGGTGGCAGCCGATCATCGAGTCGTGGCTGAGCTCCACGTCCGACCGGGGACGTTCTCTCGTCCGCATGCACTCGAGAAAGTTCTTGACGTGGTCGAGATGCATGTCCTCGCGGTCCGGCCGGTATGCCTGATGCGGTACGCCCCCAGCCTTGTACTCGCGGGCCGGCTTGTCGATCCGGTCCGTCTCGGGAATCACTTCCCAGCCTTGGCGGTCGACGATCAGAATCCCCTTCTCGCCGTGCAGCATTACGCCGTGCTCGCGGTCTCCCGGGCCGCGCCCCACGCCCAGGGCGTGCTCCCACACCATCGAGAACTCCGGAAACTCGTACAGGACCTGCTGCGTGTCCGGCGTCTCCATCGCGTCGTCCGGATAGGCGAACTTTCCACCGACCGACATCGCCGAGGTCGGGGCCTTGATGCCCATGTACCAGTTGGCGATGTCGATCATGTGGGCGCCCCAGTCCGTCATCAGCCCCCCTGAATAGGCCCAGTACCAGCGGAAGTTGAAATGGAACCGATTGCGGTTGTAGGGCAGTTCGGGCGCGGGACCGAGCCACATGTCGTAGTCGACGCCGTCCGGCGCGGGGCCGTCCGGCACGTGGGGCGTCTGACCCTTCCAGTCCAGGTACGTCCAGCACCGCACGAGCCTTACCCTGCCGAGCTTGCCGCTGTCCACGTATTCCTTCGCCTGGACATACTGGGAACCCGAGCGCTGCTGCGTCCCCATCTGGACGACACGGCCGTGGTTCCGCGCCGCGTCGACCATCTGCCGGCCTTCCCAGACCGTGATCGCCAGCGGCTTCTCCACGTAGACGTCCTTGCCCGCCTTGCAGGCCTCGACGGTCGGGAGGGCGTGCCAGTGGTCCGGCGTCGCCACGATCACGGCATCGATGTCGTCCCGGTCTAGAACGCGCCTGAAGTCGCGCGTGCGCAGTTCCGCTTGCTGATCGAATCGCGACACCACGCTCTTCTGAGTCCGGTCCACCTGCGAGTCGTCGACGTCGCACAGGGCGACGGCATCGGTCTTGCCGGCGGCGAGCATGTCTCGCAGATCACCGCGCCCCATCCCGCCACAGCCAATGAGACCGAGGCGGATGCGGTCGTTCGCGCCAAGGATGCGGCTGGCGGAGGCGGCCGTCATCGGGACGGAACTGCCGATGGCGGCGGATGCCATGAAGGTTCGGCGGGATGTCGTCATGGAAGCTATGGGCCTTTCAGGGCCGAATTCCGGCCACGTCCCTCTAGCGTATCGCGAGTTAGGAGCCTCGAACGGCGCTGCTGCGACTCGCGTGGCCCTTGCTCCCGGATGCGTTCCGGACGCGGTCTCCGGCCATCGGTCACAGCTGCGATCCCGGCGTCGTGTGGAATCATCATGGTGGGTGCCTGCCCCGCACGCAGCTGGGTCCGCCGGAGGCCTCCGTCGGTCCAGCCAGGCACCGTGGACCTTTCGACATGCGTTTCTGGCCGGGCATTCTTCCGAGCGCGCACCTGGAGCTTCCGGAGCGGCTCACGGGTGCATATCGATCGCTGCCTGACGAGGAGCAGCGCATCCTCGAGTTGCTGTCGGCTATTCATCGGCCGGTCACCCGCGAGAAGGCCCTAAAGTATGTCCGCAAGGCCGCTCTGGTCGATGCGGACGGGCAAGCCTTCACGGAGCACCGCTGGGGGAACGCCGTTCGGAGGCTGATTTCCCGTGGCCTGGTCGTCCGGTTCGATGACGGGATTGCCTGCCACTTGGTGATCGCCAATATTGTGTCTTGCGCCGCAGACCGCAAGGGGCGGCTTGCTCTCTGGTCCGAGCTCCTGGACGAGGCGGAGGCGGAACTCGCGCCATCCTACTTCAAGTTCTGGACCTACTACTACTACAGCCCGCAGGATTTCTACGAGGCATTGAGGCATGCGGCGTATCTCAACAGGGCCGATCGGTTCACCGACGCTCTGGAGGGCATGCGCCGATCCTACAGCTACCGCACCGGCGAGGCGGAGCTCTTCCTGCGTCTCTTCTGCGCACCGCTTGATGTGGAGTGGCTCGCGTCCCGGGACCCGTCCATCCGGGATGAAGCGGTTGCCAGCCTCGCCGAATACGCGCACAAGTCGCTGCAGCCGGCGGATGGATTCGCCGGGATCCTGCGCGGCGCCTATCCTGGCGACGACGTTCCAATCAATGCAGGCAGGGTCCTGGTCCGGGACGCCCTGCTGAGAGGCGATCTTGACGAGGCCCGACGGTCGATCGAGAACCTCGACATCAGCAAGGCAGCCGACCGCGCCCTCTACTCCGGCTGGGAGAGCTGCATCCGGGGCCAGCTGGGCCGGGCGGTCGGGCTGTTCGAGGTCGCCCTCCGCGAATTGCGGACGGAGACAGGCAAGCGCAACTGCAGCCTGGGGATCGAAGAGAGCGCATTCTTCGTCCTTGCCCTCCTTGGCTTGCACGAAACCAAGCACACCGTCCGGGCACGCAAGTACCTGAACGCGATCCATAAGAGCCTCCATGGCTTCCAGCTGCTCCGCGATGCGCTGGTGGCCGCCACGGACGCCGGCGAGGGAATGCGCAATCTGCATCGATTCTACGGGGGATCCAAGAAGCTCGCAGGGCGCCCGTTCCTGAGGCGGCTTCTGGCGGGCACGCTGATGGCCCTGACCAACAAGAAGGCAGCTCGGACATGCCTGCCGGACCTCGACGAGATGCGGGACACGGCGGAATCCAATGGCTATGCCTGGGTTGCGGCCGAGTTCTCTATGCTCGACGCGCGCCTGGACTCGAACGAGGAGATGGCGGACTCCGCCCGCGCGGCCCATGGGCTCCTGGGCACAACGCCCCTGCTCGACGCGCAGCCCGAGGAACAGTCCTGGCAGCGCGGACTGAGGGGCCTGGCCCTGATCGCCGAAAAGGTCAGCACCAGCAAGTTCGGGACCAGCCTCACATCGAGACTGACGTGGAGGGTCCGTGCCGCTGGCGCGAAGTGGTCCGTGCAGGCCTACGAGCAGCGGCTCGGCAAGAACGGCAAGTGGACCAAGGGGAGGGTCGTGAGCCTCACGCGGCTCCACACGAGAACCAACCTGGCGTTCGCGACGCAGCAGGACGCGCTCGTGTGCGGCGCGGTCGGGCCCGCAGCCGTCGAGGGCCAGGGGAAGCGTCTCAGAATGGAAACCCTGGAGGCGCTGGACCGGCTCGTTGGCCATCCTCTGGTGTTTCGCAAGGATTCGCCGCAGACGCGACTGGATGTCGTGCGCGCAGACCCCGACCTGCGTGTCACGACGCACGGCGGCAAGGTGAGAATCAAGCTCGTGCCGCCACCACCGGCTTCGGGCAATCTGGTGGCGAAGCTCGACGCTCCGACGAGAGTGACCGTGACCGTGTTCAGTCCCAGCCACTGGGCGATCGTGGACGTGATCGGGCGCAAGGGCCTCGCGACGCCGACCGGCTCGAAGGACGAGGTCGTCCATGCGCTGTCGTCCGTGAGCGCCCTGGTCACCGTGCACTCGGACATCGGCGGCGGCGACATCGGGGCGGTCGACGTGGATGCAGATCCCCGACCGCAGTTTCACCTCACCCCGCTCGGGGAGGGCCTGTACGCAGAGGCGCTTGTCCGTCCATTCGGGAAGGAAGGGCCCACCTATTTGCCGGGAACGGGAGCCGGCGTGGTTTTCTCCACGGTGGGCGGAAAGAAATCCCGGGCACGGCGGAACGCCGGCAAGGAGAAGCGCCGCTATCGGGACGCCCTTGCCGCGTGCACGACACTTCACGGGGCGGAGCGGTCCGGGAACGGGTGGGAACTCCCGGAGCCTCTCCAGTGCCTGGAACTGCTCGATGAGCTTCATTCCCTGGGGGACAGGATCGTCGTGGCCTGGCCCAAGGGCGAGGCCATGGGCATCCGGCACCACGCCTCGGCCAGCGGACTCTCGCTGAAGATCCGGGACCAGGGGGACTGGTTCGGCATCGAGGGCAGCGTCAAGCTCGACTCGGGCCGTGTCATGGACCTGCGCGAAATGCTGGACCGCATCGCTGCGAGCGAGAGTCGGTTCCTGCCCCTCGGCGCAGGCGGGTTCATCGCCCTGACCCGCCGGTTCCGCCGGCAGGCCCGGGAACTCGCCGCGTTCGTGGACCAGGACACGAAGGGGCTGCGGCTGGACGCGATCAGGGCGCCGGCCATGGAGGCGATCCTCGAGGAAGCAGGCCAGGTCGAGGCCGACAGGGGGTGGAACCGGCGCCTGAAGCGGTTCCGGGACGCCCAGGCCCTTGAGCCCAGGGTCCCGTCGACGCTGCGGGCCGATCTGAGGGACTACCAGCGAAAGGGCTTCCGGTGGGCCGCGAGGCTCGCGGCCTGGGGAGCCGGAGCCTGCCTCGCCGACGACATGGGCCTGGGCAAGACGCTGCAGGCGCTCACCGTGGCGCTTGCGCGCGCGCCGGCCGGGCCGACGCTGGTGGTGGCTCCCACCTCGGTATGCCCGAACTGGATCGACGAGGCCCGCAGGTTCGCCCCCACGATGCGTCCGGTCCAGTTCGGCCACGGCGACCGGCAGAAGGTGCTCGACGACGCAGGTCCCTTCGACCTGGTCGTCTGCAGCTACGGGCTGCTGCAGCGCGAGGCCGACAGGATGGCAGATGTCACGTGGGAAATGGTCGTTCTCGACGAGGCCCAGGCCATCAAGAACAGGCAGACGCTGAGGTCGCGCGCCGCCATGAAGCTGTCCGGGGCCTTCCGCATGATAACGACCGGCACGCCGATCGAGAACCACTTGGGCGAGCTCTGGAACCTGTTCCACTTCATCAATCCCGGGCTTCTCGGCTCGTCGAGGTCGTTCAACACGAAGTTCGCGTCGCCGATCCAGAAGGAGAGCAACGACGACGCGAGGCGGCAGCTCAAGCGCCTGATCCAGCCCTTCATCCTCCGCAGGACAAAGTCGGCCGTCCTGGACGAACTCCCGGCACGAACCGAGATCACGGTCAGGGTCGAGATGTCCCAGCGGGAGATGGAGTTCTACGAAGCGGTGCGGCAGCGGGCCGTGGAGAGGATGGAGGACCTCGACCCGGTGGACGGCGGGAGCCACCTCCACATCCTTGCGGAGATCATGAGGCTCCGAAGGGCATGCTGCCATCCCCGTCTGCTCGCACCGGAATCGGACATCCCGGGGTCCAAGCTCGACGCCTTCTCCGGAATCGTCGAGGGGCTGCTGGAGAACGGGCACAAGGCGCTGATCTTCAGCCAGTTCGTGGGCCACCTCGGCATCGTCCGGAACCGCCTCGACCAACAGGGGGTTTCGTATCGCTACCTGGACGGCGGCACCCCGGCCCGGAAGCGGAAGAGCGAGATCGACGCGTTCCAGGCCGGCGACGGCGACCTGTTCCTGATCAGCCTGCGAGCCGGAGGGCAGGGCCTGAACCTGACCGCGGCGGACTACGTGCTTCATTTGGACCCCTGGTGGAATCCCGCTGTGGAGGACCAGGCCTCGGACCGCGCCCACCGCATCGGACAGACCCGTCCCGTAACCATCTACAGGCTCGTGATGAAGAACACCATCGAGGAAAAGATCGTGGACCTTCACGGCGCGAAGCGCGATCTCGCCGACAGCCTGCTCAAGGGGGCCGACATCAGCGGGAAGATGTCCTCCGAGGAACTGCTGTCGCTGATGCGGCAGGCCTGACAGGCGGTCCGAGCCCGAATCGATCGCCGCGCCGTCGGGCTTCTCGCTAGAGTATGAACGGCACCTCGGTCCGGGAGTCGCGCAGTCCGG
Source organism: Bryobacterales bacterium (assembly GCA_028819255.1). Taxonomy (GTDB): domain Bacteria; phylum Acidobacteriota; class Terriglobia; order Bryobacterales; family UBA6623; genus VXMF01. The sequence continues at coordinate 6,893 of JAPPMB010000001.1, forward strand.
CCGGCGGCCCTGGAAAAGCATGACGGCAACTTGGATGAGTGCAAGGAATCGGCGATCTGCGGCGCTGGCGTTCGCGCTCCTTGCGGCGGCAGGGTTCCCGGAGGGAGCGACGGGCGCTCCTGCTGCGGAAGGGGATCTGGAGTTCTTCGAAAGCAGGGTCCGGCCGGTGCTCTCGGTGCAGTGCCACTCGTGCCATGGCCCCGAGATTGAGACTCCGTTCGCGGGACTTCGGCTGGACAGCCGCCAGGCTCTGCTGGAAGGCGGGGACTCCGGGCCTGCGATCGTGCCCGGGGATCCCGGTTCAAGCCGACTGATACAGGTGCTGCTCGGCAAGCCGGTCCTGATGCCGCCGACCGGGCGGCTGGACAGCGAAGCCGTCGAGGACCTCGCCGCATGGGTCCGCATGGGCGCACCCTGGCCCGACGAGGCTGTTCCCGGGGAGGGGGCTGAGAGGGCGTTCGATCTGGAGGCCCGCAGGCAGGCGCACTGGGCCTGGCAGCCGGTGAGCAAGGTCGAGCCGCCGGAGGTCGCGGACACCGCCTGGCCGTCCAGTCCGATTGACCGGTTCCTCCTCCGAAGACTCGAGGAGAGGGATCTGCGTCCGGCGGACCCGGCGGACCGCCGCACGCTCATCCGGCGCCTCTCGTTCGACCTTACGGGGCTGCCGCCTGCGCCGAGCGAGGTCGAGGACTTCGTCAGGGACAGGTCTCCGGACGCGTACGTGAGGCTCGTTCGCCGCATGCTGGACTCGGACCACTTCGGAGAGCGCTGGGCTCGCCACTGGATGGATCTGGTGCGCTACGCGGACTCGCACGGAAGCGAGGGCGACCCGAAGGTGGCCGAGGCATGGCAGTACCGCGACTACCTGGTTAGGGCCCTGAACGCGGACGTCCCCTACGACCAGCTCGTCCGGGAACATCTTGCGGGCGACCTTCTGGACGATCCGCGCATCGATCCCGTCGAAGGCATCAACGAGTCGATGCTAGGCACCGCCCACCTGCGGGTCGTGGAGCTCGGCTACCAGCCGGTGGATCCCTGGGTGGAGCGGGTCAAGTGGACCGACAACCAGATCGATGTCATCTCGAAGGCGTTCCTGGGCCTGACGGTGTCCTGCGCGCGATGCCACGACCACAAGTTCGATGCCATCAGCCAGGAAGACTACTACGCCCTGTTCGGTGTCCTCTACGGAGCCCGGCCGACCATGAGGGCCGTGGACACCCCTGCCGTCCTCCGGCGCAACGAGACGGAGCTCCGCGACCTGAAGAGCCGGATCCGCGGGAAGGTCGCCGACGCATGGATCGCCGAATCCGGGGCCCTTGGCGAGAGGATCGGGCGAGGCGTGGACGTCGCGGTCCGGCGGGCCGAAGAGGAGGCGGCCTGCGACGAGTCGAGTCCGCTCCACGCGTGGATGACCCTGTCGGACCAGGGCGAAGAGGGGTTCGGGGAGGCGTGGAACCGGTTGCGGGCCGACTGGGAGCGAAGGATCGAGTCGAGGGCCGCCCGCAACGAGGAGGACTTCGAGCGGATCTGGGACCTGAGCGGTGCGGACTACGCGCGCTGGATCAGCCACGGCACGGGCACGAACGGGACGCCATCCCCGCCCGGAGAGTTTCATGTGCGCCACGAGGGCGAACTGGTTCTTGAAGGCATCTACCCCGGAGGGGCGTATACCCACCTGCTGACCACCAAACACGCGGGCGTCATGCAGTCCCCTCGCTTCGAGATCGAGTCCGACTACATCAGCGTGAAGGTCCTGGGCGGGGACTTCAGCTTCGCCCGACTCATCGTAGAAAACTATCCGCTGCCCGGAGGCGGGATCTATCACCAGCGCTACAGCCCCCGCAGCGACACGATGCAGTGGGCGCAGTGGAAGACGGAGTTCTGGAAGGGCTTTACCGGCTACATCGAGTTCACGACGCGGGAGGACTCGACCAACTTCGTGCTGGACCCGATTGACGCCAGGAAGAAGCCCCGACCTGAACGGCCGAAGCATGGCCGGTCGGCTATCGGCGCGGCGGCGGTCGCGTTTCATGCCAGGGCTGGCGAGCCGAGGCCGACCGTCGAGCCGGTCCTCTATTTCCTCGACGCCGAAGCGCCGGATTCGCCGGCCGACCTTCCGCGTGTCCTCTCCAGACAGCTTGCGGTCGCGGCGGCGGACTGGCGCGACGGTCGGCTCGACGAGCGCCAGGCGGCGTTCCTGGACTATTTCGCCCGGATTGGACTGCTGCCGAGAGAGATGGGCCGGATCCCGGGAATCCGGCCGCTCATCGAGGAGTACAGGCGTCTGGAGGCAGAGGTCCCTGTGCCCCGCCGGTTTCCCGGGATCGTCGAGGAGAGCTCCCCGGATCAACCCCTGCTGGTTCGCGGCGACCCCGGGAAACCGGGCGATCCGGTGCCGAGGCGGCTGCTGAAGGCGCTGGGCGGGAAGGCATACGAGAACCCGCGCACGGTGCGGCTGCGCCTTGCGGAGGAGATGGCGAGCCCCTCGAACCCGCTCGCCGCGCGTGTGATGGCGAACCGGATCTGGGGCCGTCTCTTCGGCAGGGGAATCGTGGCGACTCCCGACAATTTCGGCGCTCTGGGCGAGCGCCCCTCGCATCCGGAGCTTCTCGACTACGTTGCCGGAAGATTCGTCGACGGCGGGTGGTCGATCAAGGGACTGGTCGAGACGCTCGTCACCACCAGCGCCTACCGGATGGGCAGCGCCCCGTCTCCCGAGGCACTCGAACTCGATCCCTCGAACGCCCTGCTGCAGCACATGCCTGTGCGCCGACTCGAGGCGGAAGCGATTCGGGACGCGGTCCTCGCCGTGTCGGGAAGGCTTGACACGGCCATGTTCGGCGGGCGCGCCGCGTCGGGCGGTATGTACGAGGAGCGCCGAGGGGGCGACGGGTCCGAGTACGGGGACGATCGAAGGAGCGTCTACCAGCAGATCCTCCGCAACCGCACCAACCCGTTCCTGGAGGTCTTCGACCAGCCCAACCCATCGACGACTCGGGGCCGGAGGGACGAGACGAACGTGCCGGCCCAGTCCCTGGCGATGATGAACAGCCCGTTCGTCGTGAGCTCGGCCGAGGCATGGGGCCGGCGTCTGGCGGAGGGAGAGGGCCACTCGGTGGAATCCAGAGTGAGCTACATGTACGCCAAGGCGCTGGGGCGCCCCCCGACTTCGAGGGAGAGGTCGGACGCCACGGGGTTCGTCGCGGCCCTTGCTCAGGAGGAGGGCCTGGCAGAGCGCAGCGTCCTCGGCGAGCCGAAGGTGTGGAGCCGCCTCGCACACGCGCTCTTCAACTTCAAGGAGTTCATCTATGTCCGCTAGGATCCGAGCACCGAGGGCCGAAGGCCTCCGGCCGCCCACTCGGCGGGAGATGCTCCGCTCCGCCTCGACAGGCTTCGGCATGCTGGCGGCAGCGGCGCTGCTCGCCGAGGACGCCCCCTCCGCAGAGCCGTCGGGACCTAGGAGACCGCACTACGGCGCGAAGGTGAAGAACGTCATCTTCTGCTACATGTCCGGCGGAATGTCGCACGTCGACACGTTCGATCCGAAGCCGCGGCTGGCGAAGGAAGCGGGCGACCCCATGCCCTTCGAGACCGAGCGGACGATGTTCAACCAGGACGGGAACATCTTCCCCAGCCCCTGGGCCTTCAGGCGTCGGGGCCGCAGCGGCATTCCGGTCAGCGACCTTTTTCCGCATGTGAGCGGGATGGCCGACGAACTCTGCGTGATCCGCTCGATGACCGCGAAGTTCATGGAACACGCGCAGAGCAACTACTACTTTCATTGCGGTCTGCCGTTCGCGGGCTTTCCGAGCATGGGCGCCTGGGTCACCTACGGCCTCGGCAGCGAGAACCGGAATCTGCCCGGCTTCGTGGTCACCGGCGGGGGCGGGATCCCCCATGGCGGAATCAACATGATGGGCAACGGCTTCCTGCCCTCCGTCAACCAAGCGTCCCTCATTCATCCGGGACGCGACGAGCCGCTCCGGAACGTCGTGCCGTCCGAACCCGGACGGCGGCAGCGCAGGCAGCTGGACTTCGTACGGCGCATGGACGAGGGGTTCCTCTCGAGTGTGCGCAGCCATGAGCCGATCGAGGCGGCAATCAGGAACTACGAGACGGCCTACCGCATGCAGAGTGCAGTGCCGGAGCTTGTCGAGCTGGCGGGCGAGACGGAAGCAACAAGGAAGCTGTACGGCGTCGACTCCCCGAATCCCTCGACTGCCGCGTATGCGAAACAGTGCCTCCTAGCCCGGCGGCTGGTGGAGCGCGGTGTGCGATTCGTCGAGCTCACGATGGTCAGCACCCCAGGCAAATCGGACGGCATGGGAAACCCCTGGGACCAGCACGGCGGCCTGGAGGTCGGGCATGGCGCGAACGCCCTCACCGTCGACCAGCCGGTCGGAGCCATGCTGAAGGATCTCAAGGCGAGAGGGTTGCTGGAGGAGACCCTGGTCATCTTTTCAGGCGAGTTCGGAAGGACTCCCTTTGCGCAGGGCACGATCGGACGCGACCACAATCCCTACGGGTTCAGCCTGTGGCTGGCGGGAGGGGGCCTGAAGAAGGGATTCGTCTACGGGCAGACCGACGAATACGGCTATCGGGTCGTGGAGAACTCGTGCACCGTCCACGATCTCCATGCGACCGTGCTCCACCTGCTTGGCCTGGACCACCATAGCCTCAGCTACCGGTTCGGCGGCCGCGACTACCGCCTCACCGACGTCCACGGCAACATCATCCGCGGCATTCTGGCGTAGCGTTGGCCCGGCCAGCGGTCAATGCCTGCGCAGCAGGACCAAGGACTCGATGTGGTAGGTCTGCGGGAACATGTCGATCAGCCGAATGCTCTCGACCTGGTACCCGCCGGCCCGGAGCGACCTGATGTCCCGCGCAAGGGTCGCCGGATTGCAGGATACTAGTCGCAGCTCGGGTGGCGCGAGCCGCAGGATCTCTTCAACCACCTGACCGCCGAGGCCGGCCCGGGGGGGATCCGCGACGATCAGCGAGGGGCGCCCAGCGAATCCCCGCAGGAAATCCGCGACTCCCATCCGCACGGCCTGCACCGGCAGACCGGCTCTCGCCGCGTTCGCCCTGAGGTCACCGATGGCAGCCTTCGAAGAGTCTACCCCATAGACGGTCGAGCACCGCCTCGCAAGCGGCAGCGTCAGCAGGCCGACTCCGCTGAACAGATCCAGCGCAAGACGCCCGCGGGCTCCCCGCGTGGCAAGTTCGGCCAGCCGGGCGACCAGAAAGCGATTGACCTGAAAGAATGAGCGCCCGCTGACCCGCAGCAGGTCAGGCCCCGACGGACAGTCCACGGGAGCTCCCGGCCTGTTCACGTCGAGCCCGTCGGCGCACCAGGTCCGGAACTTACGGGGCAGCGGACCGCGACGCCCGGGAAGGCTGATCTGCGCCTGGTCTCCAGAGACGAAGAACTCGATCGAGCGTATCGACCCGGGAAGGCGCCGTTCCCGGGTCATTTCCCGCAGTTTCCGATGCAGCTCGTTCAGCCTTGGAGCGTTGATCGGACACTCCGACGCTTCAACGTGGCGATGCGACCGCGGAGCGAGAAATCCCACCGAAGGCCTGCCGCCGTTGCGGCCCAGGTGGAGCTGGGTGCGGTTGCGGTAGCCCCAGGGCTCGGCACTTTCGATCCCGATCTCGCCCTCCCAGGTCAGTCCGCCGATCCTCCTGAGGGTCTCGCGCAGGATGGCTGCCTTGAATTCGCACTCGCGGTCGTAGGGAATGTGCTGGTAGTGGCATCCACCGCACTTTCCGAAGACGGAACACGGTGCGGCCGATCGTCCGGCCGAGTCGCCGATCCGCCGCACCACCGAACCCCGGAAGACTCCTGCAGGCCTCTCGGCAAGGTCGACCTCGACCTCCTCTCCGGGCAGCACGAACGGAACGAACACCGTCGCGCCGCCGTGGTGTGCGAGACCGTCGCCGCCATAGACCAGCTTCTCGATCCGGAGCCTCGCGGGCACGCGTTCGATTCTCGCACCGAGCCGGCCCGGCGTCCCGTGCCGGGCGACCGGGCGATCCGCGAAATCTCCCCAACAGCCCTGCTGCTAAACTCGGGTCTGACCCACTTCCGATGCCCGTGACCGCGTTCCTGTTCCCGGGCCAGGGTTCGCAGGCGCCCGGAATGGGACGCGACCTGGCTTCAAGACACCCCGAAGCCCGTTCCGTGTTTGAACGGGCCGATGAGGCGCTGGGGTTTCCCCTCTCGCAACTCTGCTTCGAGGGCCCCGCAGAAGCGCTCCGGCAAACCGAGAACACCCAGGCCGCCATCCTGTCGACGTCGGTCGCGACCCTTGCCGTGCTCCGGGCGAGAGGGGTCGAGCCGGATTTCGTGGCCGGCCACAGCCTGGGCGAATACTCGGCGCTCGTCTGTGCGGGCGCAATCGAATTCGAGGACGCGCTGCGGCTGGTCCGCAAGCGGGGCAGGTTCATGCAGATGGCCGTTCCGGACGGAGTCGGGGCGATGGCGGCGCTCCTGGGAATCGACGCCGAGGCCGCCGAAAGCATCTGCCGCGAAGCGGCGGACGGACAGGTGGTGTCGCCGGCCAACCTGAACACCCCCTCCCAGACCGTCATCGCGGGTCACGCCGAAGCCGTCGGCCGCGCCGTGAGCCTGGCGAAGGCGGCGGGCGCGAAACGGGCTGTTCTGCTGCAGGTCAGCGCCCCGTTCCACTGCTCGCTGATGGCGCCGGCAGGCTCCCGGTTGGCCCCCTACCTTGCGGAGACGCGGTTCCGGGACCTGGAGATTCCGCTGATCAACAACTGGCAGGCCGGCGAGATCCGTTCCGGCAACGAGGCGCGCCGGGGGCTGCGGCGGCAGATCTCGAACCCCGTGCTCTGGGAGCGCATTGTCAGGCATCTGGTCTCGCGGAAGGTGGACCGATTCGTTGAGGTGGGGCCGGGCCGGGTTCTGACGGGGCTGATGCGGGGCATCGACCGGAAGATCCGCAGCAGGAGCACCCACACCCCCGCCGCAGTGGAGGCGGTGATGGCATGAGAGGGCGGACCGCCCTGGTCACAGGAGCCAGCCAGGGAATCGGGAGGGCCTGCGCAAAGGCGCTGGCAGCCCGGGGCGCCGTCGTGATCGTCGGCGCGCGCCAGACCGAAAAGCTTGCGACCCTCGTGGACGAGATCCGGGACGACGGCGGAGGCGCGGAGGCGGTGGAGCTCGACGTGCAGGACCAGTCGTCCGTCGGCGCGATGGCCAGAACCCACGGCAAGGCGGTCGACATTCTCGTCAACAATGCAGGCATCGCAAGGGACGGGCTTGCCATGAGGATGCGGGACGGCGACTGGCAGAGCGTGGTCGACACCAACCTGACGGGAAGCTTCCGATGCGCCCGCGCGCTGATGCGGTTCATGGCCCGCAAGCGATGGGGCCGGATCATCAACGTGTCGTCCGTAGTGGGACTGTCGGGCAATGCCGGCCAGGCCAACTATGCCGCTTCCAAGGCCGGTCTCGTGGGTCTTACCAAGTCGCTCGCCCTGGAACTGTCGGGCCGCAACGTGACGGTCAACGCGGTCGCGCCCGGATTCGTAGATACGGCAATGACCCAGGCCCTGGGCGACAAGGCCAGGCAGAAGATCCTGGCCCAAGTTCCGCTCCGCCGCATGGGCACTCTGGACGAGATCGCGGCGGCGGTGTGCTACCTCGCGAGCGAGGAGGCGGGGTACGTGACCGGCCACGTGCTCAACATCAGCGGTGGGCTCTACATGTAATGGCAGACCCGCGAGCAAGGGAACTCTCGGTTCTGGACCAGATCGTGGCGCGCAAGCGCACCGAGCTTCTTGTGGACCGGTCGCTGGTCAAGGAATCGGACCTCGAGAGGCGACGCGTGCCGGCCCGCCGGGGATTCCGGAAGGCGCTGGCGTCAAGGCGGCCGGCCGTCATCGCCGAGATCAAGAAGGCCTCGCCCTCGGCCGGACTGATCGCGGACGAGTTCGATGCCGCGGAAATCGCCCGCGCCTATGAACGGTCGGGCGCGGCGGCCCTGTCGGTCCTGACCGACAGGCAGTTCTTCCAGGGCTCGATGGACGATCTCTTCGCGGCCCGGACGGCGACCTCCCTGCCGGTGCTGCGAAAGGACTTCACTCTGGAGCGATACCACGTTCTGCAGGCTTCGGCCGGCGGCGCGGACTGCGTGCTCCTGATCGTCGCTGTGCTCGAGGACGGCGAGTTGCGCGAGCTGCTCTCCGCTGCAGAGGAGCTGGGCATGGACGCGCTGGTCGAGGTGCACGACGGCGACGAGCTGGAAAGGGCGCTCGCGGCGGGGGCAGGGCTTGTGGGCGTCAACAACCGCAATCTCAAGACCATGGAAGTGTCGCTTCAGACGTCTCTGGATCTGGCCGGCCGGTTTCCCGAGGGGGTTCTGCGGATCAGCGAGAGCGGCATCCGGTCAGCGGACGACCTCGAGCGCCTGCTGGAGGCCGGCTACCAGGGCTTCCTGATCGGGGAGAGCCTGATGCGCCAGCCGCACCAAGGGCGGGCTCTCGCCGCTCTGCTTGGTGCCGGGCCATGAGGCGAGCCGCCCGCCAGACCGTCGAGATCCTCGAGGCGATCAAGTTCCAGCACTCGGTGTTCGCCCTGCCGTTCGCCCTGACCGGGGCCTTGCTGGCACTGCGCGGCCTGGGTCTCAGCGCGGGGGAGACGGCGTGGAAGCTGGGCTGGATCGTGGTCGCAATGGTGGCTGCACGCTCCGCTGCGATGGCCTTCAACCGGCTGATCGACGCTTCGATTGACGCACGGAATCCGCGGACGGCCGACCGGGCCCTGCCGTCGGGAGCCCTCTCGAAGCGGTTCGCGACGGTGTTCGTGGTCGTCTCGAGCGCCGTCCTGGTCATCGCGGCGGCGCAGCTGAACCCCCTTTGCCTCAAGCTCAGCCCCGTGGCACTGGCGATCGTCCTGGGCTACTCGTACACGAAGCGCTACACGGCGCTCTCGCACGTCATCCTTGGATTCGCGCTGGGGATCGCTCCTGCGGCGGCATGGATCGCGGTCCGCGGCACGATTGACCCGAACATCCTGCTGCTTGCGGCCGCCGTGACGCTGTGGACGGCAGGATTCGACATCATCTACTCGTGCCAGGACGTCGACTTCGATCGCTCGTCCGGTCTGCATTCGATTCCCGCCCGGCTGGGGATCGCGAGGGCGCTGCTCATCTCAAGGCTCCTGCACGCAGGCATGGCGGGACTCCTTCTCCTGGCCTGGATCAGGCTGGACCTGGGACCGCTGGCGCTGGCGGGAGTCGGGGCCGTTGGGGCACTCCTGGCCTACGAGCAGTCGCTGGTGCGGGCGCAGGACCTTTCGCGCGTCAACGCCGCCTTCTTCGCCGTGAACGGCTGGGTGAGCGTGCTGTTCCTCGCATTCTGGGCCGCTGACCTGTGGCTGATCGGGCCGGCGCCCTGAAGGCGGTTCCGGCGCTCCCTCCGGAGGCGGCATACTATGCGGCATGCGCGTCCTCCGCATTCCCTGCCTTCTGGCGGCCGTCGCGCTGCAGCTCGGAGCCCAGCCCGAAGGCTGGACGCGGCCCTTTCCGGGGCACCGCGTGATCGGCAATCTCTACGCCGTCGGAACCCACGACCTCGGCGTCTTCCTGATCACATCTAACGATGGCCACATCCTGATCAACACGGCGCTCAGCGAGTCCACTCCGCTGATTCGCAGGAACATCGAGTCCCTCGGCTTCCGCATGGACGACATCAGGATCCTGCTGAGCATGCAGGCGCACTGGGACCACACGGCGGCACTGGCGGAGATCAAGCGGACGACGGGAGCCAGGATGTGGGCCACAGCGGGCGACGCGCCTGTGCTGGAGGACGGCGGCTTCAGCGACCCGCATTTCGGGGGGCGAGAGTCGTTCGAGCCGGTCGAGGTAGACCGGATTCTCGCCGACGGGGAAGTGATCGAGCTGGGGGACACGAGGCTCACAGTGATCGAGGCGCCCGGCCACACGGCCGGCAGTTGCAGCTACGCGATGACCGTCCGGGAAGGCGGCAGGGAGTACCGCGTCGTCATCGCGAACATGGGGACGATCAATCGGGGCAAGCGGCTGGTGGTCGACCCGACGTATCCCGGCGTCGCCGAGGACTTTGCGAAGACCTTTCGGAGGCAGAAGGCGATGAAGGTTGACGTGTGGGTCGCGGCGCACGGGTCGCAATACGGCCTGCACTCCAAGTACCGGCCCGGCCAGGCGTACAGTCCGGACACCTTCGTGGACCCCGAGGGGTTCCTGGCCGCGGTAGAGAGGCTCGAGGGTCTCTACCTCCGGCAACTCGAGGCCGAGAGGCGCTGAGCCGGGGCCGGCCTGCAGACCCCGGTCCGGCCGAGACGGCGGAGCCCGGGTCGCCAGTCTCTTGGCGGGAAGGCGCAGCAAGGTCGCATTGGGTGCGCGCGCAGCGGGGGGCTTGCGACCGCACGGATGTCCCGGCCGACGCCGGAAAGACTGGCAGGATCCGGTTTCCGCTCCGCCGCCGGTCGCCGGTTCGCGCCCGTGGCATGCCGGAAGAGCCTGCGAGCCTGACGGCGGCGTGGTAGTTTGGAGGCTGGAGCGACGCCCTTGGCACCTCGAATCGCCGACAGGAAGCTGATCCGGATCGCCGAAAAGGTGGCGGCAGGCACGCGTCTTTCCTTTGACGACGGCGTCACGCTCTACCGGTCCACGGACATTCTGACCCTGGGCTACCTGGCCAACGTGGTCCGCGAGCGGCTCAGCGGAAACAAGACCTACTTCAACGTCAACCGCCACATCAACCCGACCGACGTCTGCGTTGCGGCCTGCAAGCTCTGCGCATTCGGCAAGCAGAAGCGCAACCCGACCGCATACACCATGTCCCTGGAGCAGGTCTGGCACACGGCCGGCATCGGGTACAGCGAGCAGGTGTCCGAGTTCCACGTGGTCGGGGGGCTGCACCCCCAGCTGGGGCTCGACTGGTTCGTCAGGATGTTCCGCGGGCTCAAGGAGCGCTTTCCGGCCGTCCACCTCAAGGCGCTGACGATGGTCGAGATCGGATACCTGGCCCGCCGGGAGCGGCTCTCGATCCGGGAGACCTTGGAGCGGCTCGTCGACGCGGGCGTGGACTCACTGCCCGGCGGCGGCGCCGAGATCTTCACCGATCGGGTCCGCCGCATCATCTGCGATCACAAGATCGACGGGAACGAGTGGATCGAGACGGCCCGGACCGCACACCGGCTCGGGCTCAAGTCGAATGCCACGATGCTGTACGGTCACATCGAGACGGACGAGGACCGCGTCGACCACCTGCTGCGCCTGCGGGCACTGCAGGACGACACGGGTGGGTTCCAGACCTTCATTCCGCTGGCATTCCACCCCCAGAACACCCCGATGCACCACCTTCCGATGACGTCGGGCTTCCAGGACATCAAGGCCATCGCGGTGTCGCGGCTCCTGCTCGACAACTTTCCGCACATCAAGGCGTACTGGATCATGATGACGCCGAAGATCGCGCAGGTGGCGCAGCGGTTCGGGGCGGACGACATCGACGGGACGGTCGTGGAGGAGAAGATCTACCACGATGCCGGAGCCAAGACTCCGCAGGCCCTCCGGCGCGACCAGCTCTTCCGCCTGATCCGCAAGGCCGGCCGGGAGCCGACCGAGCGCGACACCCTCTACAACGAGGTGTCGCGCGACGAGGCACTGCTGACGCTTGCGGTGTGAGGCGCCCGTGCCGTCGAGCGGGCCTCAGGGCTTGACAAGCTCAAGGATCTGCTTGAGTTCCGAGCGGATCTCCTGCAGGGCCTTCTTGAACGCACGCTGTTTCGCGGCCGCGGACGCTCCGTCCGCGCTCGCCGCCCCTGCTCTGGAGCGGGCTCCGGTTCGCAGCACCCTGCGCGCTCCGGCGATCGTATAGCCGTCTTGATACAGCAGCTCCTTGATGGACAGCACCGTCTCGACGTCCTTGCGTCGATACTGTCGCTGACCGGACGAGGTCTTGCGCGGCCTCAGTGTCGGGAACTCGCTCTCCCAGAACCGCAAGACATGCGTTTCGACTCCGGCAATCTCGCTGACGTCCCCGATCTTGAAGAACATCCGATCAGGGATCTGGGGCGTGCCGCCGCTCTTGGTGCTGCCCTTGGCCGACATGTTGGCGGTCCCATCCTAGCGCACCGCCGATTGGCCGAATCGGCAGATGCGCGGGGCCCTCTGGGCCCATTCCGACCGGGCCTCGCCGCCCTCCTGCTTCTGCTCGCGGCCGCATGCGCAGCGGGCCAGATCGCAGGCAGGCCCAACGTGCTGCTGATCCTTGCGGACGACCTCAACGACTGGGTCGGGTGCCTCTCGGGCCATCCAAACGCCCGTACGCCGAACATCGACCGGCTGGCCTCGCAGGGCGTGCTCTTCCGGGAGGCCTACGCGGCCTCGCCGAAGTGCAACCCGTCGCGCACCGCCCTGCTCCTGAGTCTGCGCCCCTCGACCACCGGAATCTATGACAACTCGCACTGGTGGCGGCCTCACCTGCCGAAAGCGGTCACCCTCCCGGAGGCGTTCCGGCTGGGCGGTTACGACGTTGTCGGCGCGGGAAAGATCTTCCATCACACCGCCGGATTCAATCCGAGCGACCTCTGGGACCGGTACTTCGACTTGCCGTTCGACGACCCCTGGGACCGGGTGGGCGCCGCATACCCCCGGATTGCCCCTGCGCCGCCGCCGAACGGGCACCCGCTCGCAGGGATCGAGCCCTTCCGCCACGAACTGGACTGGGGCGCGCTTCCCATGGACGAAGGAGACTACGGCGACGCAAGGACCGTGGAATGGGCAGCCAGCTTTCTCGCCGAGCCGCGGACCGACCCGTTCTTCCTCGCCGTCGGCCTGTTTCGGCCGCATCTTCCCTGGTACGCACCGGCCAGGTACTTCGACGCCATTCCGCCGGACGATGCCATCCTGCCGAACGTTCCCGAGGGCGATCTGTCGGATGTCCCGGCCGAGGGCCGGCGCCTGGCGGAGAGCGGGGCCGACGTGTTCCGGAACATTCGGGAGAGCGGAAAGTGGAGCGAGGCCGTTGCGGCCTACGTCGCGAACGTGGCCTTCGCCGACGCCATGGTCGGCCGCCTGCTGGACGCCCTCGACGCGAGCCGCCACGCAGGCAACACGGTCGTGGTCTTTGCCTCCGACCACGGCTTTCACCTCGGCGAGAAGGAGCACTGGTACAAGTCGACGCTCTGGGAGCGGTCCACCCATGTCCCGCTCGTGGTCCGCGGACCCGGGATCGAGCCGGGCCGCAACTGCGACCGGCCAGTCAGCCTGCTTGACGTCTATCCGACCCTGGTGGAGATCGCAGGCCTGCCCTTGCACCCGGCGCTGGAGGGCGCGAGCCTCATGGGACTGCTCCGCGATCCGGCAGGCGACGCCGACCGCCATGCCGTCGTCACCTATCTGCGCGGCAACGACGCGGTCCGACGCGGCAAATGGCTCTACATCCGCTACCGCGACGGCGGCGAGGAACTCTACGACCGCGACGCGGACCCCGAGGAGCGGACAAACCTCGCCGGCGAAGACAGCCTCCGGGCGATCATCCGGGAGCTGCGCAGCCTGCTGCCGTCGGAAAGCGCCCCACCGGCCCCAACCAAGGGCCGATACGTCTTCGACCCCGACTCCTATACCTGGACCGCCAGGCGCTGACCGGTCGAATTCGCGGACCAAGCCGCGAGGTCGACCGCTCCGTATAATGAAGGTTCGCGGCTCCCCGGGGGCAAATGGCCTTACATCCGAGAATACGCTCCACGACCGTTCTGTGTGTGCGTCGTGGGCAAAAGGTGGTCATGGCCGGCGACGGGCAGGTGACGATGGGCTCAGGTGTCGTCAAGGGGTCGGCACGGAAGATCCGGCGCCTGCACGGCAAGCAGATTCTGGCGGGCTTTGCCGGCTCAACCGCGGACGCAATCTCGCTGTTCACACGCTTTGAGGAGAAGCTGCAGGCCTACGGCGGAAACCTGAGCCGTGCTGCCGTCGAGCTCTCCAAGGACTGGCGGATGGACAAGACGCTGCGGCACCTGGAGGCCCTCCTGCTTGTGGCAGACGCCAAGTCCACGCTTCTGCTGAGCGGAACGGGTGACGTCATCGAGCCTGACGACAGGGTGGCCGCGGTGGGTTCGGGAGGACCGTACGCAGTGGCCGCAGCGACGGCTCTCCTTCAGCACACGGACCTCGGAGCCCACGACGTGGCCGAAGCCGCAATGAAGATCGCGGCCGCCATCTGCATCTACACGAACGACAACATCGCCTTCGAGGAACTCGGCTAGCTCCATGGTCATCTATCTTCCGGGGAACTCCAGCGCCCCTGCGCTGGACGAACTCACGCCGCGCGAGATCGTGGAGCAGCTCGACAAGCACGTCATCTCCCAGGACGACGCGAAGCGGGCGGTCGCAATCGCCCTGCGCAACCGAATCCGGCGCCAGCGCCTCGATCCCGAAATGGCCGAGGAGGTGCTGCCCAAGAACATCCTCATGATGGGGCCGACCGGAGTCGGCAAGACCGAGGTCGCCCGCAGGCTGGCCCGCCTCTCGAACTCGCCCTTCGTGAAGATCGAGGCAACGAAGTTCACCGAGGTCGGCTACGTGGGCCGCGACGTCGACTCGATGATCCGCGACCTCATCGAGATGGCGATTGAAATGATCCGCGAGCAGAAGGTCGAGATGGTCGCGGAGAGGGCGGAGCGGAACGCCGAGGATCGGCTGCTCGAGATCCTGATGCCTTCACAGAAGAGCCACGGCATCGACGACCCGGACGACTCGACTGCGAGGACGCGCGAGAAGCTGCGCAAGCAGCTCCGGGCCGGCAAGCTCGACGACCGCATGGTGGAGATCGAGACCAAGGGACGGGGCAACCCGATCGAGATCATCACCAATCAGGGCGTCGAGGAGATGGACATCAACATCAAGGAGATGCTCCCGAACATCTTCGGAGGCCAGACCCAGCGCCGCAAGATGACCGTGCTCGACGCACTCGAGGTTCTGGCGCAGGAAGAGGAGCAGAAGCTCATCGACCACGAGCAGATCACGCGCCAGGCCGTCGAGCGGACCGAGCAGGCGGGAATCGTGTTCCTCGACGAGATGGACAAGATCGCCGGTCGGGAGGGTGGCCGCGGTCCCGAGGTCAGCCGGGAGGGGGTGCAGCGTGACCTGTTGCCCATCGTCGAGGGCACGACAGTCAACACGCGGCACGGAATGATTCGCACGGACCACATCCTGTTCATCGCCGCGGGCGCGTTTCACGTGACCAAGCCCAGCGACATGATTCCCGAACTGCAAGGCCGGTTTCCGATCCGCGTCGAGCTCAAGCCGCTCACGAAGGACGACTTTGTGCGAATCCTTACGGAGCCGAAGAACGCCCTCACAAAGCAGTACACGGCGCTGCTGGACACCGAGGGCGTCGAGCTGGCGTTCACGGACGATGCGGTGGAGGAGATCGCCCAGACGGCTATGCTCGTCAACGAGCAGACCGAGAACATCGGGGCGCGCCGTCTGCACACTGTCATGGAGAAAGTCCTGGACAAGATCTCGTTCGAGGCTCCCGACATGAAGGAAAAATCGGTCCGGATCGATTCGGCCTACGTGCGAGACCAGCTGTCCACGATCGTCAAGGATCAGGACCTGAGCCGCTACATCCTCTGACCGATGCCCGCGGTGGACCGGCGGAGACAGTCCGGCGGACGGGCCTGGGCCGTGACTGCGCTGGCAGTGAGTCTTGGAGGGTGCGGATCGGTCGGGGACCCGCTCCCGCCCCTGCTGCGCATCCCGGGCTCCGTCAACGACCTGGCCGTGTCGCAGATCGCGGGAGAGATCCGAGTCGAGTGGACCTGGCCGCTGCTGACGACCGAGGGAACGCTGGCGCGCCAGATTGGCGGTTTCGACCTCTGGGCTGTTGATGTCCCGGGATTCTCGAATCCGCTGGCTCCCGAGACGATCGACGAGTATCGCCGCCATGTCAGGACTCTCGGTCCGACGGAACTCGCGGGCAAGGAACCGGGAAACCGGATCGTGCTGAGAACGCCCCTTGCCGACTGGAGGCTTGACCAGCTGACCGTCCTGGTCCTGACGGCGTCCAGCCCCGCAGGCCGCGACGCCGGGTACTCGAACCAGGTCAGGCTGCACCCCCTGCAACCGCCGGCCGAGCCGCAGTGGTCCGGCCTCTCGGCGGTCCCGAACGGTGTGGCACTGTTCTGGATCGCCTCCGAGCATGCCGAGGAGTACGCGATCGAGCGGGCGGAAGGAGAGGAAGGCGAGTTCGCGTCTCTTGGGCGCCTCGGCACAGAATCCTTTGTGGACCGGACCATTGAATGGGGACGGACATACCGGTACCGACTCCGACCGTATCGTCTGTCGCAGGCCGGATGGATCACGGGGCTCCCGTCTCCTGCGCGCGGGCTGACGCCACGCGACACCTTTTCGCCGGAGGCGCCGGAGGGTCTGAGGGCGGTCCGCACCCCGGCTTCCGTCGAACTGTCGTGGATTCCGAACGCGGAGACGGACGTGAAGGGATACCGGGTACTCCGTGACTCTGCGGACCTGGCCGGCCTCATTGAGACGGCCTCGTTCAGCGACGGGACTGCGGAACCTGACATGGCGTACGCCTATGCGGTGGTCGCCGTCGACGAATTCGGGAACGAGAGCGAGCCGAGCGCAGCACTGCGCGTGGCCGCAATGCCCCAGTGACGACCGGACAATGCGATGGCGGAGTGTGGCTCTCCACGACTGAGTGTGTTCCGGCCGGCTCATGCGGCGGAAGCGCAAGCCTCGAGTTGGGGCTTTCTTCGCGACTCGTCCAAGTAATCCCCATGGCCTTCCCCATCGTCAGCAAGGAGCAGCTGGAGAACCTGGCCGTCCCGCTCCCACCGCTCGCCAAGCAGCGTCGCATCGTTGCCAGCGTCAATGAAGTCATCGAGCTCTTCGACCGAATCGAGGCCGGTCTCGAAGCCGCAGACGGCACCCGCAGCCGCCTTCTCCATTCCCTTCCGCTCGACCCTCTGGAATCGGCGCAACCCAATCGCACGGCCTCCGGGGGATTCGGGGCGTGAGGCAGGCCGCAAGCGAATGCGCGGAGCAGGGCCACCGCAGTAACGAACATGCCGGACGATGGGCGGCCGGCATTCAACCCGTTCGGGACGGCGTCGCGAGGATAGGGCAGTGACCCGGATTCCAGTGACCCCCGAGATGCTTCAGTGGGCCTGCGAACGCGCCGGCTACGACGTGGCCCACTTCGTGACGCGCATACCGCAGCTTGCGGCCTGGGTCCGACGCGAAGGGCACCCGACGCTCAAGCAGTTGGAAGAGCTCGCCAATGCAACGCATACGCCGCTCGGCTACCTGTTCCTCCCTGAGCCGCCGGAGGAACGCCTTCCGATCCCGGACTACCGCATGGTGGCGGGCGCTCGGCAGGACAGGCCGAGCCCCGACCTACTCGACACGCTCTACACAATGCAACGACGGCAGGAGTGGCTGCGGGAGTCATTCATCGAGATCGACGCGGAACCATTGGCCTTCGTGGCGAGCGCCCGTCTCGCCGATGAGCCGGACGCCGTGGGTCGCGAGATGCGGCGAGCACTCGGCCTCGATGGCGGATGGGTGGCGGGAGTCGGCACATGGCAGGACGCCGTGAGCGAGATGCGACGTGCGATCGAGCAACTGGGTGTGATGGCGGTGATCAACGGGGTTGTGGGGAACAACGCGCATCGCCGACTGAGCGTGGAGGAGTTTCGGGGCTTCGCGCTAATCGATTCCCACGCGCCCTTGATCTTCGTGAACGGCGCGGATGCCAGGTCGGCTCAGATGTTCACGCTCGCTCACGAACTGGCACACATCTGGCTCGGCACAGAGGGGCTTTCCGGCTTCGAGTCCCTATTCCCCGGCGGTACGGACGTGGAGGACTGGTGCAACCGGGCGGCGGCGGAACTCCTCGCGCCGGAGCAGGAACTCCGGGCGCATTGGATGAAGGCCAAGCGGGCGGCAAGCCCCTTCGAAGCGCTCGCCCGGACGCTCAAGGTGAGCCCCGTGGTCGCCGCCCGTCGAGCCCTCGACCTCGAGATGATCGGCCGCGACGGATTCGTCGATTTCTACGAGGGCTACGTGAGTCGGGAACGCAAGCTCGGCACGGAGCCGGGCGCGGGCGAATTCTACAACAATCAGAACGAGCGAATCGGCGAGTTGTTCACGACCCAAGTGCTGCGTGCGGCGATGGAGGGCCGCATCGGATTCAAGGAAGCCTATGACATCACAGAGCTGCGTGGAGGAACCTTCCAGAAGTACGCCGAGCGGCTTGGCGTGAATCTCCCATGACGCCGGCGCGGACCTGCCTCATCGATTCGGACGCACTCATCACGGTGAAGAACCTGTACTACTCGTTCGGCATCTGCCCCGGCTCTTGGAAGAGCGCGGCACATCACCTCCGGGAGAGCCGAGTCATCAGCATCGACAGGGTTCGCGGCGAACTCGCCATGCTTCGGGCACTGAACGGCGGCTTCGATTGGAGCCCGGCTCGCTCGTGAGCCGAAGAACCCGTAAGTTGCCCTTATGGCGGATGCGCGCTTGCAGCCGATGCCGGTCGGCGCGCACCGGCCAAGCCGGGCTGTCCACATGCCCCCGCGTCCCATATTTCGGCTCGACGCCGATACGTGGGAGTCCGCTGTTCAAGGTCTCCCCGGCCAAGGTGCGTGTTGCCCAGGAACCCAACACGGATCCGCCGTTTTACGGGAGCCCCCGGTGTTTGCGGCCGGCGACCGTGAATCCCGCCGTGGCCGCGGCCTCTGGCGGCAGTTCAAGGCAGGGAGTCGTCCCCGTCCACCGGACCGCCTCGGTCGCCGCGCAGATAGGGATTGAACGTGTAGTCCAGCGAGACTGGCCCGGGCAGTGTCAGGTTCCGCGAGACCCCGTACGCCGGGTCGAGGGCCCACTGGCCCCTTGCGAGCACCTTCCGATCGTGGGTGTCGTCATCGTGCCAGCCCCAGAACGGCTTAGCCATGTCCACGCCGTGGCGCACTCCCCGGAACGCTCCGGCGAGAGAGACGTTCGACGCACGCGGACGGCCGCCGTGCGGATGGTAGGGGAAGTAGCTGCTGAAGGTCTGCCTGCGGGGCTCCGGCTGAACGTGAGCCGGCACCCACCAGTGGTCGTAGATCGGCAGCAGATCGTAGCCGACCTCGCGGTCGGCTGGGTGAGCCGGCCTCTCCGCAACGCCCTTGTAGACGTAGGTCACGCCGGTGCCTGCATGGAATCGATCATCCGCGTACGTGTATCCTGCGTCGCGGCCGGGCCCGTAGACGCCGTGTCCGCCGGAGTGCACGAACACCACCGGATGGTGCCCTTGATGAAACTCCATTTCGCCGTCAAGGTCGTGAAAGTTCCCCCGCACTCGGGGGTCTGCCCGATACGAGTAGATCTTGTTGTGGGCGAGCGTCTCCATGGCGACGGCACGCCCCGCCGGCGAGCCGTCCCGGACGACAGTGAGGATCATGCCCTCGTTGTCGTTCTCGTGGCAGGTTCCGGCCACGCACTTGTCGGAATAGTCCCGCGGATGAAAGAAGTTGTAGATGACGAACCAGTGCGTGCGGGTCTCGATGACGGCGTAGTAGACGTAGGCCTGGGAACTGGCCCGCGGCGCGTTGGCCCAGTTGTTGTCGCCGCGCCAGTCGCCGTCGGCGTCGAATCTGGCGAGGTAGTCCGACTTGGGCTGGAACCAGGTCTCCTGGGCGACGAACGGGGCATGATGCTCCACGAGCGCGCGGAACCGATCCGTCGAGCGCGGCTGCAGGCCGAAGGTGACCTGTTCGCCGGGCGTATGCGACCGGGCGCCGGAATCGATCCGGATCTGGATCGTGCCGGTCACCCCGCCGAGCGTCGCGGACAGGACGGCCCGCCCTTCCTTGCCCGACGCAGTAAACAGCACAGCGTCCTGAAGAAGGGAGTTGTGGTCCGCCATGTCAAAGAGCCGGGCGCGGAACCCGTTCTGCCCGTGCCTGGCCGCGGAAGGGGCGTCGCGCCTCTGGTAGCGAAAGGGTTTGGACAGCCAGCCGCTCCGGGCATCCCGAAGGTGAAACGCGGCGGGACCTCGACGGAGTCGGATCCTGGCAAAGCCCGTTGGGTCGTCAGCAGCAACCCCGTGCGCCACGACCCGCACGGCGACGCTCTCGTATGGCCGGACCCTCGCATCGGCAGGGTCGGTGCTGAGTTCGATCTCGGTCGCAGCGTCTGGCACCTGGGCTGCGGATCGACCAGCCCACACCAACAGAAGAGCAGCCAGCGCGGCTGCAAACGCCACGACGCCACGCCACCAGGCCGCGCCCGGAGCACTCCCCCTGCGTTGATCCGGCATCGCGTACAGCTTTGCACACGAAGCGAACGAGACTTCAGGGGCCGGGGAGTATGATGGACCACCGCCATCAGCCGGCGGGTTCTCAGTGCCAGTGACGCGCATCGGGGTGATAGGACTCGGACTGCTCGGCTCGGCCATCGCGGAGCGTCTGCTCGCTTCGGACTTCGACGTTCTGGGATTCGACGTCGACAGCGAGCGGGTTGCGGGTCTTGCGTCAGCGGGAGGCGGGGGCGCGGAATCGGCGGAAGAGGTTGCCGCCGCGTGCCGCCGCGTCGTTCTGAGCCTGCCCGACTCGCGCGTTGTGCGAGCAGTGCTGGAAGGCATTTCCGCGCAGAGCCTCACGGGACGGCTGGTCATGGACACGACTACCGGGGCACCCTCCGACGCCGTGGCGTTCGGAAGAATGCTCCATGCGCTGGAAGGTCACTATCTCGACACTCCGATTGGCGGGTCCAGCGAACAGGTCAGGCAGCGCGATGCCATTGTCATCGCTGGAGGGGATGCGGTGGCGCTGGATCGCTGTCTGCCCGTCCTCGAGTGCCTGGGGCGGAGGGTGTTTCGCGCGGGAGGGTGCGGCAGCGGCTCGACCATGAAGCTCGCGGTCAACCTTGTGCTCGGCCTCCACCGCGCCGTCCTTGCAGAAGGCCTCTCGTTTGCCAGGCACTGCGGGCTCTCGCCCGCGTTGGCGCTTGAAATCCTCAAGGCCGGCCCGGCCCATTCCGTGGTCATGGATCGCAAGGGCGACAGGATGCTGAACCAGGACTTCGCTCCCGAAGCGCGGCTCAGCCAGCACCTCAAGGACGTGCTTCTGATCCTGGCGGAAGGGCAGCGCCACGGCGCCAGGCTTCCGCTGTCGGAAACACACAGCGCACTGCTCAGGACGGCGCGCGCCCTGGGCTACGGCCCGGCCGACAACAGTGCGGTGATCAAGGCGTACGAGTGAGGCGCCCGCCGCGCGGGTCAGTCGGCGGCGAACTCCTGGAACCAGTCTTCGATCTCCGCGGCGGTCGTAGGGCCTTCGTGGATCACGACGCGATACCGGAGCACCAGGGACTCGCCGCGCGGCACGGTGTGGCTTCCGTCCGCTCCCGCCTCGCCGGAAAAGTCCGAGAGGCCAAACGGGTTGGCCGAGCAGAGGCTGTAGCCGCGCGCGTGCCACCTGGTCGGGTGCCTCAGGTTTGACGGGTGATCGAGGATCACGACTCCCGCCTGTCGGCCCGCGACCGTCGCCGAGTAGTCGACCCACCGCGCCTCCTGTCCCCAGATCCTCTCGGTGTCTGTGAGGCCGTCGGAATTCAGCAGGACCGCGCCGCGCTCCTGGCGGAACTCGTCGGCGAGCCGCATGGCGAACCCACCGTCCTCGGTGTCCCCGAAGCGAAGGTCCCGCCCCTGGTTGGCCCGGAATTCGAGTTCCGTATCGATCAGAGCGAGGCGGCCGGCTGCCGAGAAAGTGTGCCGCTGGACGAGAGTCCCCTGGATCTCCCCGTCCGCGCTGCGGAGCCCGAGCTCCGCTGCTACGGAGCCGGTTCCTTCACCGGTCTCGACCGCTGGCTCTGTCAGGACCACGATGGTCCCCGTCCTGTCCCGACCCAGCTCGCGCCAGAAGTCATGTCCGTTGATGTCCCCGTGTCCGT
The DNA here is from genome assembly GCA_028819255.1 of Bryobacterales bacterium. Taxonomy (GTDB): domain Bacteria; phylum Acidobacteriota; class Terriglobia; order Bryobacterales; family UBA6623; genus VXMF01. The sequence goes on from JAPPMB010000001.1 coordinate 28,870, forward strand.
ACCAGATCCCTCGATGCCAGTCGTGGTCTCTCTCCTCGCCGTCCCGCGGCTCAACAGGATATCCGCGAGAGACAACAGTCCCGGAAACCGTCCGGAGGGGATAGAGGAAAGGCTTGTCCCATTCGTTTCCGAGATGCAGGGCCGTGAAGGCGCTGCCGTCCAGCAGGACGCGGATCTCATGCTCCCCTCTCTCGATGGCGACCTCAGCGCTGGACCCGGTTCGGGCAGCGTCCCTCAGGCTCATCCCTCCGGTGTCTCCCTGGCAGGCGACAAACGCCCATGACGCAGCGGAGACTAGAACGGCCCGCCTGCTCACGATTTGCACGTCCGGGTCGGTTCGCACGGTCATTCGCAAGGCAGAATAGCAAGGGACTGTCAGGCCCGCGCTCAGCCGGACCCGACTCCTTCCGTGTCAGAATAGGCATCGCATCCCGGCCTGGCAGGCCAGGCGAACTTCCCCGAGGCTCGTGTGGAAGGGGCGCCAGCCGATTTCAGGCCGCATGCTGGCTCGGCAATGTTTCGGAGGCTCGCCACATCCTGGTGCCCGATCGCGGCATGCGCGCTGGCCTTGCTGCCAGTTGCTCCAGCCGCCGATGAGCCGGTAATGGTTATCGGGATCGCACACTTCCCTCCCCTGGTCATGGAGGCCGAGCGAGGCTTCGAGGGCTTCGACATCGACATCTGGAACGAGGTGTCAGACGCGATGGGCATCGAGTCGACGTTTCGCCTGATGCCGTTCAGCGAGCTTCTCGGGGCGGTGGAGCGTGGCGAGGTCGACGCGGCGCTGGCCGGCATCAGCGTGACCCTCGACCGGGAGGTCGCGCTGGATTTCAGCCACCCCTACATGAGAAGCGGGCTGCGGATCCTGACGACCATCGACCAAGATCCGGTCTGGATGCGGGTAGTGCGGTCCTTCACGACTGAAGCAGGGGTAGGAATCGCCGGCTACCTCCTGGCATTCATACTTGTTTGCGCCCACGTCCTGTACTTCGCGGAGCATGGAGACTCCGGCATCGACGATCGCTACTTTCCAGGCATATTCGAGGCGGTCTGGTGCGTCCTTGCAACCATCACGACTGTCGGCTACGGCGACGTGACTCCCCGCCGCTGGCTGGGACGCTTCGTCTCTCTGGCCGTCATGATGATCGGCATATCGCTGTTCGGCATCGCGGTTGCCCAGCTCTCGGCCGGCCTGATGGCCGAGAAGATCAAGAGCGACATCGCTGGCCCGAATGATCTCAGTGGTCGCGTGGTCGCAACCGTGGCAGGAACGACCAGCACAGAGGTTGCGGTTCGATACGGCTCACGACTGCGGGTGGTCGAAGACATCGAAGTCGCCTATGGACTGCTCCAGTCCGGGAATGTCGATGCGATCCTGTTCGACGCCGCTCCCCTGATGCGATACGCGCTCGTTGACGGATACCAGACTGTGACCGTCGTGGGGCCGCTGGTGGAGCCTCAAGCGTACGGGATAGCCTTTCCGGCTGGCAGCGAGCTGCGGGAGCCTGTCAACCGGGAGCTCCTGCGCCTCGAACAGTCCGGCGAGTACGACAGGATTCACCGCAGATGGTTTGGGGCCGTGGACGAGTGACGGTTTGGTGCGCGCAGCACAGCTCTAGGCAGATCTTTGGCACCATTCGTTGAAGAGTCCATGTGCGGGCTGGCCCTCGGAGCAGATGCTGAGCTGCCCGTCCCCGACTGGCATGGGGCAAGGTTCCGTGGTCAGTGCCCGTGTCTGGGGCCACGATTCGCTCATTGGAATGGGATACGCTTGATTACGGCATGCGCGCTCCAAGGCGTCGGCGACCTAGAAGGCGGGATTTCTAGGTACCGGTGGATGTGGATCTGAGGGCTGTGGCCGAGCTCGCACGGTATGTCGGCAGCAGGGAACACAAGAAGGCACCAAGCTATGCAGGGCCGCCCGGGCTGAGGGCGGACGCCTCATGCTGCCCGCCTGAACTCGCGACGGATGCCGGCGTTCCTACAGCTTGGTTGCGTCGCGCGATTCCTCAAGGTTCTACTGGCGGGCCGTGGGAGGGGCGATCGCCCGGCTTTCCGCGCTACGTCTGGTACAAGCACGATGAAACGGTGTACGAGGGGCGTCTTGTGAACCGCGAGCAGGGTCAGTACAAGGGTTATCCGCTGGAGAAGTCCGAATGGCCCGCCGCCTTGATGGGGATGAATGCCGACTCTTGAGTTTGACTTCGAATGGGAGGCAGCCCGTGGGATCAAGGGACCGGAACTGGCCTCCACTTGGGCATCCCTCATGATACGGGTCAACAATTCGGTCCTGACCAAGGTTCTGGACCCGTCGGACAATCGAGTCCGAGACTGTATCCACGTCCCGCTCTACCCTCTTGCAGAGTGGCTCGCCACTAGTTGGTGGTTTCTGCTTCACGAATTCGAAGACCGGATGGGAATCTCCGATCTGCCGTTCATGGAACGCCATGCACTCGGCCCTTCACGGGAAGGTTATAGGTTTCCCAATATTCATGTGGTGTCTTTCGATACTGGAACTCGAGTAACCTGGAAGCACGACAGGCTTCGATGGAGCGGTTTGGAGTTCCTGGATCGTGAAGGCTGCGAGTGGATTGACAAGGATGGATTTCGTCAGACCTGCGCTGACCTTGTTGACGCCGTCGTAGAACGGCTCATGTCCCGTGGGGTCAGGAATACGCTGCTTGAAGAGGAATGGCTCGCAATTCGGGATGCGGACGAGGAAGAGCGGAGATTCTGCCAAATGGCTGGCGCCCTTGGTTTGGACCCGTATTCGATCGACCCGCTTGACAGGATACGTGTCTTTCGCATTGAGAAGTCCCTGAGCGGGGCGGTCCTGGAGGAAGCGCTGCCCATCCTTCATGTCGGCAGGATCGACGCGGAACTGGCCGCGATCGCACGTGGGCTGAGAGTGGGGAGGGCCGCCAGCATCCCTCTAGAGCGATTCACCTCCCTGCGGGACGAGGTTGTCGATTCACCCGTTGCCCAAGGAGGCGACCGCCCCTGGAGGGTCGGCTACTCGCTGGCCAGGCAAGTTCGCGCGGGGCTGGGCCTGGACGGCACGCCGCTCCCCACGTGGCCTTCCCTGAGCAGGGGACTGGGTGAGCCGCGCCTTGCCGATGGACGGTTGTCTCGGTCCGAGGCGTTCCGTCACGTCGGTCGCCTCGACGGGGTTGTAACCTCCAACGACGACGGCCTTCCGGGCTTCTGCTTTCGCCCCGGCGGAAGCAGTCGGACACGCCGGTTCCGATTCTGCCGGGGCTTGGCCGAATTGCTGTTGAGACCTCGGTCGGATGCGCTTCTGACGAGGGCGCGATCAAGCCGTCAGCAGCAGGGGCGCGCGTTTTCTGCGGAGTTCCTCGCACCGTCCGCCGGCCTGCGAGAGTGCGTCGATGGTCATGCGCTGGATGAGGAAGAAGTCGCGGATTTGGCGTCGCGATTCGGAGTCTCGGCCTGGGTTGTTGAACACCAAATTAAAAGCCATGGGATCGCCCGGATCGAAGGGCGAGACCATTGCGGACGACCCTGGGCGCCCGACTGGAGCGCAGCGGCCTAGGGCGTAGGCTCGCCGGACTTCCCGTTGGTCCGTCCGCGCGGTCAGACGGTTAGAATCACGGTAAGACCGCCGAGACAAAACTTCCCTAGATTGCGGCGCGTCCTGGCTTGCAATTCGGCTTCGCCTGTCCAGATGGGGGAAGTGACCGCACGCACCGTCTAAGAGACTGCATATTTCACGCCAACTACGACTCCCTAAAGCCATTCACCGCCCACTACCTGATGGTGTTATCTCATGACTTCCAGTGTCTCAATCCCAGTATTTTCGACAGATATATTGACAGATCCACTATTGATAAACTGGAACTTATCATTATTGTAAGACTCGTTGACGTCAATGGCATCCGACAGGCCTATCATCCTAGATTGACCAACAATGTAGTCATCCACTAAGCGCTATATCCACTGGATAACGCTTTGGACAGATTCAGTATATCGCACAAATCTCCTTAATCGAATCGACTACGATGTGTCTCAATATCATTCAAATTACTGAACAAACTTGGACCACCGAAAGGCGAGGTGTCGAACGGACTGCTAGCAACTCGCATCTGCAAAACGAAGTGTCGTTCACTAAGCCTATCTCCAGCGAAACCTAGCACCAACCGAGCAACAAAATTGACCCGCACTCGCCCAAATGCCAAGGTCACCTCCAGAGCTGGATTGACCGTCGGAGCCTGCACACCCGAAGTGATATCCTCGGTGATCACCATCGATTCTGAGACCGGAATCTGCTCCAACCGTTCGACGACTTGAAGGAAGCCGTCTTGGTTTTTGCAAATGTGGGAGAATTCTGAGTCGTCCACTATGCCTCGCCCTGCAGCAATCAACCGGGAGTCAGTACCGTGAACAGCAATGTCCGGAGCAAGAGGCCCGACTTGAACGTGCGGGGACGGCAACTCGGTTTCTTGACGGATCGGAGATTTTATCGACCTGTCTCGGATTCTCGATTGCCCTTCCGTGGCCTAGCGTGGAGAAAGCAACGCCAATACCGCGATATCCTCCGACGGAACCACAGACGTCTCTGAGGAAGCCAGAGCGCTGTCGAAGGAAATGGCAATTCGCTCAAGGAATCTCTCTCCCCGTTCCATTTCTGCCTCATTTTGGGGACAGGCACCAATGTATTTCTGATTCAGCTGCTCCGTCAATTGTACTCTCCCTCCGTGGTCCAGGTCCGCCCTAACTGAACGGACGATCGCCAGTGTGAGGACGACTATTGTCCGGAAGGCCGATCGTGAACGAGACAATCGGTATGAAAATGGGTATCTGATCACGCCCACATCTCACTTTCAGCCATTCGGCTCAGGGCAAATACGAGGCCCCTCACCAAACTACAGCTAGAAAGTGACGCCGACGCCGCTGACAAGTCCGTAGTCATTTCGCTCGGTCCCCACGGCAGGCGTCGTGTCGAAACGGTCGAAAAAGCGAAGTGTGTAGGTCAGCCGGCGCGATATCGGAACGCGAATTTCGGTGTCCAATTCCATTCGCAGATTGCGGGCGTCCAACACGTCCGGATGGAATGTGAGCTGGGTTACAAATTCGACATCCTCGAACGGTTCGGCATCCCATTCGACTCCTAGAAAGCTCTCGCCTGCACCGCGGTTCGCTTCGTGCCTGAAGCGCTCGTGGACGTAAGCCATTCCGCCAAGCAACGCGATGTTCGTCCTGGTGCTCTTCTTCAGGCGCCAGCCGATCCCAGCACCGACGCGGCTTCTCAGATCCAGCCTGCGACGCTCGTTCCTTTCAAGCCCGGCCAGCCCGTATGCGAACAGCCTTGGGTTCACGATCCGGTCCATTCGAGTGTTCAACGCATGGCGGCTCTGCGAACGCGCTTCGTCCTGCTTGGAGAAAATCGAATTCAGGCGCGCCGAGAGCTTGTGCCTAGCTGACCGGTAAGTCGCTCTAGCGCCAAGGGAAGACTGCATTTGATTCTGGTTGCCCCTGGCTAGGCTATAACCGATGTCGGCGGCTCCGGTCACGACCCGGAGGAGGCTTGCTCCACCTCCAGACGGTCGTCTGGGCACTATTCGTTCGACCGCCGGCAAGTCGAGACGGGCAACCGTCTCCCCGTTCTTGGTGACCGAAACCTCGCCCTCTCGCTTGGCCAGCATCCCGTCAAGCCGGTCGCCAGCCTCGGTGAGGATTGAATAGGTCGAGTCGGATTTTATGGAAGCGATGTCCTTCCAGTCGATACGGAGCACTCCGAGGTATTCGTTCTTGAGGACGAGTTCCCCGTCCTCAAGGTGACGTATCGTCCCGCTGAGCCGATCGCCATTGATCAACTCAACGGTGTCGGCCTGTATAGGGACGCAGCCCATAACCAAGGCGAGTCCGACGGATCTTGGGTGCGGAAGATACATCAACACTCGTGGTCCTCTCGATTCCCTGTCTGGCGCTGACACTTGCTCATGCGTCAAGTTTACGTCGCGATCGAGTAGTCCCCCGGAGGCCTTCGAACTAGGGTGGCATCTCCGCGCACCTGCTATTAGTCGAAGCTCGAGCGGTGCTCTACCAAATACTGACCGAGCACGGCTACGCAGTTGATTGCTAGGCGGTTACGACACGCGGCCGCGGTATTGCGCACGATCGCCCTGGAACAGCTCCTCCAGTGCCAGGACACTACACAACTCTTGACGGACCAAGGTCGACTGGGACGCGATCGGTACAGTGTGCCCCCGCCCTTCTTGCCCTCCTGCGGGTACGGAGGCTCGATCTGCTGGCCCCCAGCTGGTGCGATTCAGCAATTGACAGCCCCGGCCAAGAGCCTCCTCCGCCTTGCGCCGCACTTGCTGCGGCAGGTCGAGCAGGAGTTGGGGAGCACCAGGAGGCGGTGGAGGCCTCCCGCGGCACCGTGGGAGCCGGTGCGGCCGGGCCCGCGCTATGGCAGGTGCTGGACGGGGCAAAGGCGTGGGGCCGGCGCTGGCGGGTGGCGATCAAGGCGGACATGGTGTTACACGCGGGGCGGAAGCCGAAGCTCAACGTGCGTTTCATGCTGACCGACATCAACGGATCGGCGCAGCACATCTACTGCCAGCGCGGGGATACCGAGAACCGCCTGAGAGAGCTGAAGGCGGGTCTACCGCTTGGCCACGAACTGCGGCTCGAAGCTGCCGTTGAGATCGCGCGGCACCGCGAGCCGGACCGAGCCCCTGCCGGTCAGCACGCGCCTTGGCGCCGTTGCGGCTGTTGCCACGGCCGGCCGCCTCGTGCCGAGAGTAGCCTGGGTGGTCGGTCAGCTCCGTTTCGAGAATGCGTTCGCTGATGGATTCCTGCAGGCTGGCCAGCAGGCCGTTCGTGCCGAGGATGTGCTCGGGCTAGTTGCAGTCCTCAAGCAGCTGGACAAGAACTTCGTCAGATATCCGTTTCATGGATGTTTTTCTTTCTTCTCATTTGTTGCACAATCGATTTCACAGTTTATCTGACAGACTCGGCAGAGGCGCCAGAAGGCCCCAGCGACAGCGCACACGGCACGTGCGAGGCGCGCCGGCAGACGCCCGAATCGAATCTGGCCCGCCACCGGGAGCGCTGCAAGCAGGAAATGCACGCCGGGTCGTCGATCAAGGACCACATCATCACTCGATGGACACGGACTCGGTAGCATGCACGAACAGCACATCGTTCGCGCTTTCGTACGCCAGCAGCGCGGCGGTCGCGCCTTGAAGGGCAATCTCCTCGTCAGTCAGACCGGCGATCACCAGGTCTGCCTTGGACGACTGCCTCGAGACATGTGTCTCGATGGACTCACCTCCGGTGTGCGGCACCGCCGTGACGTTCTTCGTGGAGATCGGCAGCCGACCCTCCGTCAGCAGGTTGGAGAGCTTCATGGTCGCCCGCTCCGCGTCCCGGGCCTCGAAGCATGCGAATAGCCGAATACTCGCTCTGCGCCAGTCCGGATGCCCGACAAGGATGTACGCCAGAAGGAGCATCAGAGGAGCGTTCGTGAATGTCTCCTCGGTCACCCAGAGATGGATCGAGGAACGGTAGCCGAAGCGGTATTTGGTGGATCTCAGGACGAGAATGTTGAACATCGAGGCCATCGCCAGACGCGACCCGTCGATGATCTCGTCCAGTTCCTCAGGCCGATCCTTGTCGAATTCGAGCAGCAGGCAATTGTTGGGCAGCCCGGAGATTCCCGGCATCTGGAGAGTGTGGGCGAGGGCTGTGTGGAATGAGGGGCAGATGAGCGAGTCAACGAAGACCCCCGCCTTGCTAATCTCCGTGCGTTCCACCAGTCTCTGGACCTGCAGCCGTGCATCAATCTCCTCCGTGAACGAGTACTCGCCTTGAAGGAACTGGATGAAGTGGCCGAATCCGTGCCGGTGGCTGAGCCAGCGAAGCAGGTCAAAGTGGCCCAGCCGCCGCTCACCGAACCTCGTCACCGCCACAACCGAGGGCCGCCAGCCCCCGGCAGACCTCTCGCCGCGGTTCCGCTGCAGCGTGATCTGCAGGCGCCGCGTCAGCTGGAACATCGTGCCCTCGAAGATTGCTGCAAGATCGCGCTCTCCCCGCCGCGTGCGGCGCAGGCCCAAATAGGTTCCGAGCATCAGGAGAATCGAGACCAGTGCATAGAGCGGGTTCATCTGAATCATCAGCAGCGCGCACATCACCGCGCCCAGAAGCGAGAGATACCAGCGCGAGCGGAAGGTGGGGCGGTAGGCCGGGTTGCCCGCAAAGTACTCCAAGAACGACACCGCGCACAACGCGCCGTAGGTCACCATGAAGAACATGCTGAGGATCTGGGCGATGAAGTCCACGTCCCCGATCACAACGAAAATTACCGCGATCGCCCCGGAGACCAGCGTCGCGTTCACGGGTTCCTGGCTCTCGCCCCGTCCCTCCTCAAGCATGCGGTTGATCTGGGGAACCGGTGACACCTTGTCCCTGGCCAAGGCCTGCAGTGTCCGCGGCGCCACCAGGATTGAGCCCAGCGCCGAAGAGAGCGCCGCGGCCCCCAGGCCGATGTAGATCGAAGGGCCCCAGAGCGCGATCCTCGCCATAATGAATTGGTCGTCGGCTAGGGCCTCCGGGTCCGCACTGTATGCGAGCTTGACCGCTACAAGGGCGTATACCAGCATTCCCGTGACCGTCGCGGCTATTGTTCCTAACGGGATGCTGCGCTGGGGATCCTTCAGGTCCCCTGACAGGCCGAGGCCGGCAATCATTCCGGTAAACGCCGGAAAGCACGTCGCGAAGACAATTCCGAAGGTGTCCCCGCCGGCGATCCGGGCTGTCAGGTTCAGCCCGTCCGGCCGCATGGCCTCGGGTCCTTCCCCGAGCAGGAAGGCGGCAATAGACCCGCCCAGGACAGCGCAAACGACCCACAGGGCGCGGACTCCAAGGTCCGCCCCCTTGGAGAGCATCAGGACCACAAGCAAGACCGAGGTGGGCAGGCTGACCCAGCGAGGGTCCGGGATAACGTCATACGTGAAGGCCGCCCAGTCGTACACCGGCTCGAAGGCTTCGGCGAATGCGACCAGGTAGAAGGCAATCGAGATTGCCTGTGAGAGGTACAGCGCGATACCGATCGCGCCACCGATGCTGGTTCCGAACGACCGGCTGATGATGTAGTAGGCGCCACCGCCCGCCACGCGACGGTTGGTGGCGATCTCGGACACGGCTAGAACCGTCGGGATGGTGACCAAGTGCCCGAGCAGGATGATCATCAGACTGCCCCACAGACCGACGTGCGCCACGGCGTATCCGAACCTCAGGAAAAGGATTGCGCCGAGGATCGTGCTGATGGAGGCCAGGAAAACCGGAGCCGTTCCGAATCCGTGCCCCGTGCTGTCTTGCCCGCGACTCTCGGTCCTGTCCTTCATTGGGCTAGGCCATCCCGGCTCCGATCGACAGACCCATCATTGGCGGCCTCCGGCGAGGGTGAGTGGGAGCGGGCCGCGCCTTCACCTCCGCGGTTGGAAAGGACCCTCCAACCAACCGAAGGGGCCACCGAGCGCACATGAAGATCTCGTTGCGGGAAGGGGATCTCAATGCCTTCTCGCTTGAAGGCGGCAAACACATCGAAGTACACCTCGCTTCGGATGACTCGCGGCGTCGTGACCCGCGACTTCGTGTAAACCCTGAGCTCGAAGTCCAGGGAGCTGTCACCGAAACCGGTGAAGATCACGCTGGGCCGCGGTTCCTCGAGAACGTCCTCGTGCCGGCCCGCCGTCGCGATCAGCACCCGCTCAACGTGCAGCGGATTACTTCCATAAGACACCCCGAGGGGTAACGTTATGCGGACGGTGCGGTCGTTCACAGTGAAGTTCGTGACCATGCCGTCGACAAACTCTGAGTTCGGGATGATCATCACGATGTTGTCGTTCGTCCGCACCCAGGTACCACGGGACCCGATTTGAACAATGTCTCCTTGAACGTCGCCCACCACGATACGGTCTCCCACCTTGATGGGCTGCTCGATGAGCAGCAACAGACCCGACGCGAAGTTCTTTGCCATCGATTGGAATCCAAGGCCCAGCCCGATGCCCAGAGCGCCACCGAACACGGCGAACGTGCTGATGTCCAGCCCAAGGACCTGCAACCCGAACAGCAACCCCAGCGCGAAGACCACATAGGCCACCATTCGCTGCACGGAATACTTGCGGCCCTCGTCAAGTTCAGTTCTGTTCAGGATGGTCCGCCGCACGATCCTGGCCGAGATCTGGGTTGCGAGCCAGATTATGGCCAGTAGCAGCAGTGTCCTGTAGAGCAGTGCGAGCGTGAGCTGAAAGCTCCCAAAGTTCAGCACCGGGAACGTGACGATGCTCTCCAGTGCACTTAGGAATGTTGGAAACCTCCCGAGTGTCCATGGAAGGCTGACAGCCTCCACCGTGAGCCCAACCCCGAGCGTGAGGGCCAAGACGGTGAACACCCGGCGAGAGGGGTGCCGATAGGTCTTTATTGGGCTAGGGAGATCGCCCGACCGATTAGGGGCAGAGGGACGCGCCGAGGTATCGGGAGCGTCCTTGGGAGAATCCGCCATCCTTCTTTGGGGTGCTACCTGATGCGGACCGGGGTGAGCTGAATCTGCCTGTGGGTACGCCCAACGGGCATTATATCTGCCTCTTCCGCACGTTTAGTGGCTGGAAGATTGGGCCGTGGGCCTTGCCGCCTGCGATGGGTGCGCGTACGATGGCGAGTAGTCGAGGCCTGCCTGCGGCATTCGCCTAGGCAGGCGGCGGTCGGCTCCCCCATGAGAACGAGACACCATGCCCTGCGATCCGTCGCGCTGATTCTTGGAACGCTGACGGTCTCCGCGCAGGTGCCGGGTCCGCGCGCGGCCCCTGCAGACCCCGTGGACTTTGCCTCGAAGATCGCTCCGATCATCGAGTCCCGCTGCGTGATGTGCCACGGTCCGACCCAGCAGATGAGCGGATTGCGCCTCGACACCGGGGCCGCCGCACTGCGGGGAGGCTACTCCGGACCCGTCATCGTGCCGGGCGACAGCGGCGCCAGCCGCCTCGTCCGTCTAGTGAGCGGAGAGGAAGGCGACCTGGTCATGCCTCCGGCCGGTGAACGGCTGCAGCACGACGAGGTCGGCCTTCTGCGCAGGTGGATCGACCAGGGCGCGAAGTGGCCCCGGTCCGCGGGCGAGACCTCGGCTCATGGAACACCGAAGGCCGTGGTCGATCACTGGGCTTTCCGCCCGGTCCGGAGGCCGGCGGTTCCCGACGTGGAGGGAAGGGCTTGGATTCGCAATCCGATCGACCGGTTCATCCTCGCCAGGCTCGAGATTGAGGGTGTCGCCCCGGCCCGCGAGGCATCTCCATCGACGCTGGCAAGACGAGTGAGCCTGGACCTGACCGGCCTGCCGCCGTCCCCGGACGAGGTCGCGGCATTCCTGTCGGATCCCGGCGACCAGGCGTACGAGGGCTTGGTGGATCGGCTGCTGCAGTCGCGCCATTACGGGGAGCGGTGGGCCATGCAGTGGCTCGATCTCGCCCGCTATGCCGACACCGACGGCTACGAGAAGGACACCGAGAGGCCCTACGCCTGGCGCTGGCGCCAATGGGTGGTCGAGGCGCTCAATCGCGACATGCCGTTCGATCGGTTCACTGTCGAGCAGATCGCCGGGGACGCGCTGCCCGGAGCAACCGTCGAGCAGCGCGTCGCGACGGGATTCCACCGCAACGGCCTCAAGAACAGGGAGGGCGGCGTCAAGGTCGAGCAGTTCCGGTTCGAGGAGACCGTGGACCGCGCGAACACGGTCGGAACCGTCTGGCTCGGTCTCACAGTGGGCTGCGCACAGTGCCACGACCACAAGTACGATCCGATTTCCCAAAGAGACTACTACCGCCTATTCGCGTTCATGAACGCGATGGACGAGGCGGAGATCGCCGCGCCCCTGCCGGGCGAGGCGGGTCCGTACCTGAAGGCGCTGCCGGGGTATCTCGAGCGCCGCCGCGAACTCCTGGAGCAGAACCGCGTCTACGAACTGCAGCCCGCCTGGGAAGCCCGGATGGTGGAGGCAGCCGACCATCCGGGGAAGTGGACAGACTGGGACCATGCGCTGGACGCCGTCCAGAAATACATGGACAACGGCGAGGCCATCGTGAGGAAGCCGGCCGAGTCCCGCACCGACCGGGAGCGGACCAAGCTCGAGGACCACTTCGTCAAGAACTATCACCGGGTGATCTCGAAGGAATTCTGGAAGGAGCTCGACTGGGTCAGCCTGCGGAAGGAACTGCTCCGTCTGCGCGCGGAGACACCGGACATCACCTATGCGAGGGCGGTCGCGCATGCCAGCCCGGCCCGCCCGACCCACATCCATCTCCGCGGCACATGGAACGCTCCAGGCGTTCCCGTTGAGCCCGGGACGCCCTCATGGCTGCCGCCGCTCCAGCAGGAAGGCAGGCATCCCCGTGTCGCGCTGGCCGAGTGGCTGGTCTCGGCGGACAATCCCCTGACGGCCCGCGTGACGGTCAACCGGATCTGGCACGAGTACTTCGGCCGCGGCATAGTGCCGACCGCAGACGACTTTGGAACCCGCAGCCCCGGACCGTCCCACCCCGAACTTCTCGACTGGCTCGCGTCCGAATTCATGGAAGGCGGATGGAGCCTGAAGCAGCTGCACAAGACGATCGTGATGTCCGCCGCGTACCGACAATCGTCCGCGAGCCGGCCTGACCTGCGGGAACGCGACCCCGAAAACATCCTGCTGGCGCGCCAGCGGAGGCTGCGGCTGTCCGCCGAGGTCATTCGCGACTCGGCCCTTGTGGCGAGCGGGTTGCTGAATCCGGCCGTCGGAGGCCCCAGCGTGCGTCCGCCCCAGCCCGAGGGGGTCGCCGATCTCGCGTACGCGGGATCCGTGAAGTGGAACGAGAGCCACGGCAAGGACCGCTACCGGCGCGGGCTGTACACGTTCTTCCAGCGGACGGTGCCGCATCCCCAGCTGGTGAATTTCGACATGCCGGACCGGACCGCCTCCCGCTGCACGCGCGAGCGCTCCAACACTCCGCTGCAGGCACTCAATCTGCTGAACGACGCAACGTTCGTGGAAGCCGCGCGGGCCCTTGCCCTGAGGGTCCTGGCATCGACCGGCGGAGACTTCGAATCATCGATCGGGAACGCATTCAGGCTGTCGCTGGGCCGGCCGCCGACGGGGTCCGAAGTGCGGCACCTGCGAAGCTACTTCGACCAGCAGAAGGCGATCTTCGATGCCGAGCCGGGCGCGGCAGGCCAGTTCATGCCTCTCGCGGCCGCCGGCCTCGAGCCCTCCCAGGCGGCGGCCTGGACAGGGGTCGCCAGCGTGCTGATGAACCTGGACGAGTTCATCACGCGCGAGTAGGGGGCAGGGGCAACAAGTCATGGACATTCCCGCATTCGAAGCGATTCAGACGAGGCGGCGGTTCTTCCGGCACTGTGCGGGAGGGCTCGACACCGCGGCGCTGGCGTACCTGCTCGGCGGACTGCGCCCCGCCGCCGGCGCGGGGCTCGATTCCGGCAACCCTCTCGCTCCGAAGCCGGGCCATTTTGCGCCCACGGCAACCAACGTCATCTTCCTCTTCATGGCGGGTGCGCCGAGCCAGATCGATCTCTACGATCCCAAGCCTGCTTTGCGGCGCTGGCACGGCGAGCCCCTGCCTGCGTCGATGACGAGGGACCTCAGGCTGGCCTTCGTCAAGCCCAGCGCAAAGATCCTGGCCAGCCCGCGCAAGTTCCGGCCCCATGGACAGAGCGGCACGGAATTCTCGGACTACATCCCGCACATCGCATCGCGCGCGGACGACATCTGTCTGGTGCGCTCGATGCACACCGAGGCCTTCAATCACCACCCCGGGCAGTCGCTGCTGATGAGCGGCAGCGTGCAGCTCGGGCGCCCGACGGTGGGAGCGTGGGTCTCCTACGGGCTCGGCAGTGAATCCGAGGATCTGCCGGCATTCGTGGTGCTGAATTCCGGCCGAGGATCCAGCGGCGGCTCAAGCAACTGGTCGAACGGGTTCCTGGACTCCACCTACCAGGGAGTCGTCTTCCGAAACACCGGCGAGCCGATCCTCTTTCTCAGGAATCCTCCCGGCGTCAGCGACCGAACACAGAGGGCGCGGCTCGATGCCATCGGCGCACTCAATCGCGAGCGATACGTGGCGACCGGGGACACGGAGATCGCGTCGAGGATCCAGTCCTACGAACTGGCCTTTCGCATGCAGGCGGCCGCACCGGACCTTCTTGACTTCTCGGGGGAGACGCAGGCGACGCTGGACATGTACGGGATCGGCAAGGAGCCGACGCATCCATACGGGACGAACTGCCTGCTTGCGAGGCGCATGGTCGAAAAGGGGGTCCGATTCGTGATGCTCTCGCACGCGAGCTGGGACGACCACCAGGAGATCGACAGGAAGCTGGGCAGGAACTGCGCGATCACCGACCAGCCCGCTGGTGCGCTGCTGAAGGATCTCAAGCAGCGCGGGCTGCTGGACACCACGCTGGTCGTTTGGGCCGGGGAGTTCGGCCGCACGCCGCTTGGACAGCTGGAACGTGTCGACGAAGCCGCTGGCCGGGACCACCACGCAGACTGTTTCAGTGCGTGGATGGCAGGTGGCGGCGTCCAAGGCGGTCAGGTCATCGGGCAGACCGACGAACTCGGCCTGGGCATCGCAGAGAGCCCGGTGCATGTCCACGACCTTCAGGCCACCGTGCTCCACTGCCTGGGCCTGGACCATGAACGCCTCACCTATCGCCACATGGGCAGGGACTTCCGCCTGACGGATGTCGCGGGCTCGGTGGTCAGGCGAGCGCTGACGTGAGACCGATCACTCTTGAGCAGCCACTCGCCGTGTTCTGCCGGGCACATGATCGAACATACTGGTGCTGGGTGGTGTGACTGCCCGGGACACCGCAGGCAGGAGAGAGAAGCATGCTGAGCAGAAGAGCATTCATTCAAGCCCAGGGAGCCGCGCTGGCACCCGCCGTCGCAGCGGGTGCGTACGTCAAGCCGGACCACCATGTGGTCGATTGCCAAAGCCACATCTTCGTGCCGGAGCTGGTGGACTTCATGCGAAAGCGCAAGGAGCCGCCATACGCCTACGACAGGGACGGAGACACGTACGTAGTCGTCGGCCAATGGCACCGCCGGCTCCGGGAGCGTCACACGGAAATCGACGCGAAGCTCGCCGACATGGACGAGGCCGGCATCTCTCTGACCGCCCTGAGCATCAACGACCCCGGCCCCGAACTGTTCGGCGACGACGGAGAGCATGTCGCGAGAATGGTCAATGACTACGTCAGCGATCTGGCGACGCGGCACCCCGACCGCCTCTTCGGGCTGATCGTGCTGCCACTGCAGGACATCGACGCCTCGCTGAAGGAGCTGGACCGCTGCGTGAGCGAGCGGGGCATGAAGGGAGTGCTCCTGTATTCGAATCTGGACGGGTCGTTTCCGGACGAAGACCGGTTCCGGCCCGTCTTCGAACAAATCCAGCGCCTTGATGTCCCTGTCCTGCTGCACCCCGCCTACCCCGTCACCTACGAGGCGGTCGCGGGGCGCAACCTGATTGCCGGCCTCGGCCTCATGTTCGACACAACGATCGCCCTTGCCCGCCTCATCCTGTCCGGACTGCTCGACGAGTTTCCACGGCTGAAGCTCGTCTGCCCGCATGTCGGCGGCACGCTGCCGTATCTGATCGGAAGACTCGACCACCAAACGCAGGTGCTCAAGCGAGGGGCAGAGCACATCTCCAAGCCGCCCAGCGAGTACCTGCGAAATATCTACCTCGACGCCGTCTCTCCGATACCGATGGCGATCCAGTACGGCATCGACTTCGTGGGGGCCGAACGGATGCTCTACTCGAGCGACCACCCGTGGGTCGATCCGAAGGTGATCGCCGACTGCGTGCGGAGCCTGGATCTGTCGGATGAGGACCAGGGCCGTGTCTTTGGCGGAAACGCGATGAGGATATTCAAACTGTGAGACTGCATCGACGAGAACTCCTTGCGCTGCTGGCCTCGGCCGGCTGCGCGATCGAACCGGGCGGCGAGCCCGCCGAGACGCAGGCAGGGGAGGATGACCGGTTCCGCCTCGCGATCTGCAACGAGACCTTTCAGGGATGGGAGTTCGCGGAGGGCTGTCGCGGCGCGGTCGAAACGGGCTACACCGGGATCGAGATCGCGCCCTTCACTCTTTCCCAGGATCCTGCGTCGATACCCGCGTCCCGCCGCCGGGAATGCAGGGACGTGATTGCCTCGGAGGGCCTGGGCTACGTTGGCCTGCACAGCCTGCTGACCGTTCCGGCCGGAGAGCTGCACATCACGACGCCGGACGACGCCGTGCGCAACCATAGCTGGGACTACTTCCGGCACCTGATCGACCTGTGCGCAGACCTAGGCGACGGCGGGATGATGATCCTTGGATCAGGCAGACAGCGACGAACAGCCGGGGGATCCACTGTCGAGGACGCCACGCGGCGCCTGCGAGACGGCCTCGCGTCCGTGGCCGCACATGCCCACGACAGGGGGGTTTCGATTCTTCCCGAGACTCTCGCTCCCCACCTCTGCGACGTCCTCACATCCATGGAGCAGACCGTCTCCCTAGTCCGCGAGATCGGTCATCCGGCCGTGCAGACGCTGTTCGACACGCACAACGCCGTGGCAGAAACGGTGCCTCACGACGAGCTAATCAAGCAGTACGCGGATCTGATCCAGCATGTGCAGATCAACGAGATGGACGGACGGCATCCAGGCACCGGATCCTACGATTTCTCGGTTCCTCTGCGGGCGCTCAAGGAGATCGGCTACCAGGGATGGCTTTCGCTGGAGGTCTTCAAGTTCGAACCCAGCGGAGAGGAAATCGCCAGGGTGTCCAGCCAGTACCTGCGAGACATCGAGGCGGCGCTGGACATCTGAGTCTGGAGGACTCCGAACTCGGGGCCGAGCAGCTCACAGGTTTCACCGTTCGCAAGGCTCCGGCCGGGCCGACATGTGGGAATTCGTCGGCGCCCATTGAGACAGTGGCGACGAGGATGCACCGCCGATTCCGCTGCTCGGCGCGCATGCGAATTTCTGTGTATGGGGCTCGGTGTGCAGAGCATGCGTCAGTTTCTCCGCGTGCAATCCCCGAACAAATCATTCCTGTCCGCCGGGGAGAGGCTTGCGGCTGGGCATCTCATCCCAAGTCCTGCCATCGAGAACCCGCCCCGCCCGTTTCTTGTTCGTGCCTCCCCACTGCTTGAAGAAAAACGGAACATCGCATCTGACGCAGTTGTCGCGAATCTCGCGGACCCAGTCGCGATCTACCGGCCTCGCACCCGGCCCTGACTCACCGCCCGTGATCACCCAGTCGACACCCGAGAGATCCAAGCGGGGCAGCGGTCCAAGGAGCGGCTCAAGCGAAAGGAATCTTGTCTTCGCGCTTGTGAGACGAAGCGCCTCCAGACGGGGCAGCCAGCGCTCGGATTCGATGCTGACGCCCAGCCAGATATTGGGTGTCCAGTTCAGGTCACAGTCCAGATCCAAGGCTCTATCCGGCCTCTTCGTCAGGACCTGGAAACTGTGCTGGGGACAGCGGTTCATCACTTCGAACACGGCCTGGATGAATCCGGAATCGACGAGGTCGTGGAAGAGATCGGACATGGAATTGACAAAGACAAGCCTAGGCTTTCTCCATCGAATGGGTGCCTCCAAAACGGGCTCGTGCTGCACGACCTCGAACCCAAGCTTGTACTTTTCCACTCCCATGGCTCGCAGTCTCGCCGACATCCGCTCGGCATAGCAGTGCTTGCAGCCTTCGCTGACCTTGGAACAGCCCGTAACGGGATTCCAAGTGGTCTCCGTCCATTCGATTCTCGATCCAAGTGCCATGGCTAGAAATGATTCAGGATGTGATTCGCAATGTTCTTGGCAGGGCATATGCCTCTTCGGTTCCCGACGCAGAACAGCAGCTCAAATATCCGCGAACCCGTTGAGATCAGCAGGGGGCGGCTCATACTCATGAACCTAGATCCAAACGTCGTCGCGAGCTTCTCGCGATAGATTCTGACAAGACCGTCCACACCGGATTCTCGTTCGTGTCCCTGGCTCCCGAATAGGGACAGCTGACGTGTTGGCTCGTAGAGACGCCGCCAGCTCTCGTCTCCATATACCTGAGTTAAGCGAGTCGCCCAGCCGGGATGGATGTCATCAGGTGTTCTAGATGTTGGCAGCATTCGAGCGATCGCTGAAGTTGGGAAAAGGATCCACATGTCAAGAGCCTTGAATTGTGAGATACGTTCAATCGTTGACCAGTATACCTGTGTTGCAAATGGATCCAGAAAAATGACCCCTCGCCAAGATTTCCAGTCCATTTGAAGTCCACAGATAAACGTGTTCGCATCTGAATTCTCGATTCGAATATCGCGATCACGATGTCTCGTCTTCAGGGACTCGAGATCACGACAGCTCTCCGAGTTCATTTCGACAAAATAGAGGCGGTCGAAGGGCTTGCTGTTGATGCGTGCGGCACGCTCGGCAGAACCGCTGATCAGGGCAGAAGCGTCTGGACCCACGTTTCCTAGGCGGACCTGCCCGCTGCCAGCGAACGCGTCAATGTAAACGAGTTTGAAGGGCCGATCCTTGAGAGCGGTGGTGTAGGCGTCGAGATAGCGTTCAAGGATGTCGAGTTTCTCGACCGTCCAGTTCCCTCCGAATCGAGTTGCTTGCTCGGCGATCCGCACGTATGGACGTGCAACTTCACCGTTGCCCGCCCGGTTGTCCGCGAAGCATTCGTGCTCGAAAGGCACTGCCAACTATCCGTCCTCTCCCGAACCGCCGTCGGAATCAGCCTGGTCGCAAGTGGCTGAAGGCGACCGCTCGCGACTCAGTATAGCACATAAGCGATGAAAAGGCGAAGATCCACGGTAGGCACTCGGGTTGGGGCTCAAGAGCCGATGGAGAGGGCGGGCAGGCCTCGTAGGGCAGGCTGCCATCGGGACGGCTGGCAGCGCCCCTTGGTCAGCCGCCCGCGAAGGATTCCAGTCGGTCCCGAACCAGCCGACCTGAAAGCGTCGGAGTTCCGGCTTTCGATCCGTATCCGTGAATCGAGCCGGCGACGGGCCGAGGCGACCGGACGATCGGCCGCGGTTGCGGCCACCAAACACCGAGATGGTCCACCGCCCAAAAGTATGCGAATTGAGGCCGGCCAAGCACACCGCCGGGAACACGCCGAACGGTAGCCCGGCCACGACTGCTTCGCGGAACCCTGCAGGGCGCCAGCGAATTGAACGCATGGTTCACAACGTTTGCTGTTCGGATCCGGTTCCGGCGGAAGTTGCACCCAAGAAACAGTCCGCGGACGCCCCTGACGCGATGCCGGTGGACGTTGTACTTACAACCTGCCCCAGTTCCGGGTGTCTGCCAGTTCAGGTCCTGACAGCCACGCCGAATGAGGCCGGGACCCGCTGCAAGGCGAGGTCGCGGGCCAGCAGGTCCCTGACGAATCCGTGCCCCGGAGAGTGCCTGATCATGGATGTCGATTCCCGACTGCGGGGATGCATTCTTAGCCGTCACGTGACAGGCCCGAACACTGGAACGAATTGGCCCCTGCTTTGCGAGGCTCTCTATGCGGCGTTGGAAGGGCTCGACGTGCTGGGACCGCTTGCTCGCCGTTGTTCGTTCCGCGATGCGCTGACAGTCGGTGCAGAAGTTGGCCGGCGCTTCGACCCGGCCATGGCAGGCATCGGAGACTCCCGGTACCCGCGGACGAGTGGCGGAGTTTCCGTGTCCGCTCGGATCGCTTCTTCTGCCTCCAGCCCGCGCCGGGGTTGTGCGGGGCACTTTCCCGCTGTTCGACCGTGCTCAGCCGGCGCTGACCCACACCTAGGCGCTCCGTGCCGCGGCCGTGTTCCGGGCGCTGGTATACTGCGCCCGGACAGGAGGTTGCCTGTCCGCAGGAGCCCTTGCATGCCCGACCAGCGAGTTGCGGTGCTTCCCGGGACCGACGTCGAGATCGACAAGGTTCCCGAATGGGTGAGATATCCCGAGACGGACGGCGAGCCCATGCCCGACGGTTACTACCAGAGAGACACTCTGTACGGCATCCTCCATGCCCTGAAGATCCACCTCAAGGGCAGGGATGTGTACTTCGGGGTCGACATGTTCATCTATTACGTCGAGGGCCGGAAACCGAAGGCCGTGGCGCCGGACGTGTTCGCTGTGGTGGGCGTGCCGATGGCGAAGGACCGCGTGTACCGGCCGTCGAAGCATGGGGGACGGCTGCCGGATTTCGTGATGGAGGTGCTCTCGCCCAAGACGCGGGAGCACGACCTGACGACGAAGAAGGACCTGTACCGCCGACTGGGAGTGGAGGAGTACTTTCTCTTCGATTCGGAAGCGGGTCCGGGAGACCGGGCGATGTGGGCCTACGAGTTGGACAGCGGGGACTACGTGCCGATGCTGCCGGCAGGCATGGTGAGCGGCGAGGAGGAGTACGCGAGCCGGATGCTGGGGCTGGGGTTCCGTCGTGACGGGGAGCGCGTCCGTGTCCGCAACCTCGAAACGGGCCTTGACTATGCGTGGTCCGAGGAAGACCACAGGGACGCGGCCGAGCGGCGGGCCGAAGCCGAGCGGCGGGCCGAAGCCGAGCGCAGGGCCGAAGCCGAACATCGCGAGCGGGTGGAAGCCCAGCGGCGTCAGAGGGCGGAGACCGAGCGCAGGGCCGAAGCCGAGCGCAGGGCCGAAGCCGAACATCGCGAGCGGGTGGAAGCCCA
>JAPPMB010000001.1:49692-56445 GCA_028819255.1 Bryobacterales bacterium
GCGGCGCGAGAGGGCGGAGGCCAAGCAACGAAAGAGGGCCGAGGCCGAGCGTAGGGCCGAGGCCGAGCACCTCAGGAGGGCTGAGGCCGAGAACAGCTTGTTGCGTCAGCGGATTGCGGAACTTGAGGCCCAGCTGTGAGTGAAGCCGTAGCGCCCGCCGCCAGGCACCCACTCGCTTGACTCGCGATGACCGACAGTTGGCCAGGCTTCGGCTACCTCTACTGAACCCTTGCCGGGCTTGCCCTCTGCGTTCCGGAAGCCCCCCAATAGGGGAGAAAGGCAAGCAGCGCACGTCGAGCCGCAGCCAAAGCGTGCGTTCGGCTTGCCGGCAATCAACGAGGAGCAGCCGGCACCTCTTGTCATTTCCTAGCGAACTCTTCGGGAGAACCCGTCCCAATGGGGACGAATGACGACCACAGAAAGGTTCGGGACATTGACTCGCCAAAGGACACTTAACCAAGGTTTGGCACACTGCGTCCCCAAACTCCGGGGACCGCTGTCGGCCCGTGATGGAACTCTTGAGATCGGGCTGGATCGATGCGCGGAGTCGCTCCAGATCCTCCAGCCGGCGTCTCCAGAACTGGATTCGGTCGGTTCCGCGGGATGTCGGCCGCCTCAGGTCTTGGCAGTCATGCTGGACAGACCACGGCCTACGGCAGGGCCAGGTCCCGAGCCCGCAGGTCCGTGACGAATCCGTGTCCCGGGGAGTGGGTGATCATGATGTCGATTCCCGCTTGCAGTGCTGCCTCCTGAGGCGTCACGCCACAGGCCCAGAACACCGGTACGACGTCGCTCGGCACGACTTCGACCGGGGGGCCGAAGTAGGGTCTGGCCAGATCGGCTTCGATCGCGGACGGATCGCCGATGTGCAGGGGAGCGCCGTGATTGAACGGAAAGCGCGCCGTGACCTGTGTGGCGGTGATCGCATCGCGAGCCTCCAGCCAGCGCATTGTGACGACCAGCGGGCCGCGGAAGCGTCCCGCCCTCTCAGTGGGCAGACCGGTCCGCAGCACCCACCGGTCCTTCGTGGTGCGGACTCCCGCTTCCTCGAGGGCCTGATCGAATGTGATGCCGGATCCGATCAGGAATGCCACAAAGTCGTCCCGCCAAAGGTTCCGGACGTCCGTCGCATCCCGGTCGCGCCTGCCGTGCCGGTAGACGGCGTAGCGCGGGAGGTCAGTCCGCAGGTCGGCACCGGGAGCCAAGCGACGGGGCTCGGGGTTCCCCGTGTCGGTCACCTCGAGAACGGGGCAAGCGCGCTGGTTCCGCTGGCAGTACAGCAGGAACTCGTAGGCGTAACGCTCCCGCAGGACGACTAGGTTGCACTGCACGTGGCCCATTGCGAGGCCACGAGTCGTTCCGGCATGGCGTCCCTCACGACAGGCCTGTCGAACGAATCGGGGGGAGGACATTTCTCCGCTTGCGATCGTGTGCGTTGTCGAAGGCACTGGCCTGCTCTTTCGGCGACCCTTGGTGACCCCGCCTGATGAGCAGACAAGGCCGCGGCAGAACTTGCTGAGATTCTAGCGCCCCCGTCGCGTGAGGCGACCATGGATGCAAACCGGAGCGCGAATTCTTGTCGTGTGGCCGCGGTCGACCGGGATACCGGGAGTGACTTCGGCTTCGGCTCGATCGAGGTTGCCGGCTTGCCCCGCGCCGAGTGCATCGTGACTACCGCAACCTCCCGATGCACGATTCCCTGCCTCGCGGCTCTGCAGACCCGGTGCGTTGCCCAAGGGGCCTTCAGCCTGTGTTGATTACCGCCGCGGAGCCCCCGACCGACATCATCCGGCTCGGCTGTTGAGCCGTTTCCGGGTCGCCACTGTCCACACGCCCGCCGCAAGGAGCGCGGTGACGGACCAGACCCACCCCTCGGACCCGCTCGGAAACCAGATCACAGACGCAGAGGCAACCCCGATCGCGAACCGCTCTGCAGCGCGCAATGGCCGCAACCAGTGTCCGGTCAGAGCTACGGCCCAACCGGCGGTACCGAGCAAGAGCGCGAGGCCGGGAATCGCGGTGCCGACAGGATCGACTTGCATCATCAGCAGACGAGGCTCGAAAGCGAACGCCAGGGGAATCAGGAAGCAGACGAGTCCCAACTGGAACGCTTTGACACTTGTTCGCATTGCGCTTCCCCCGGAAATCCCGGCGGCCGCATAGGATGCGAGCGCGACCGGGGGAGTGACCATCGACAGCACACAGTAGTACATGACGAAGAAATGCGCGGGCATTTCCTCGATTCCAAGACTTCTCAGGGCAGGCACGAAGAGTATCGCCCCGATCAGGTACGCGGCGACCGTGGGCAGGCCCATTCCCATGACGAGACACCCGAGCACGACGAGGGCCATCGCACCGAGTTGCGACCCACTGCCTCCAATAAGCTGTGCGCCGAACTTCAGGGCGAGATTGGACTGGATCGCCACGGCGATGATGATGCCGATCGCAGCGATCGGAACCGCGACCTGGCTGGCCTGTCGTGTCGCGCTTTCCACAAGTGCGACAAGTCGGCGCCCGACGAGCCACGTCTCCCTCTTCGCGAAGCTCACGGCGATGCACCCGAAACTCGCCAGCACAGCGGCATACGAGGCGGAGTAGCCCGCGAACAGCAAGCCGATGAGCAGCGTCGGCGGAGCGAGCAGGTACAGCCTCGGAAGGATCGGCGGATGGCATGCCAAGGCGTCCCGAGGAATCGTTCCGATTCCGGTGCTTCTAGCCCGCAGGTCGACTCCGAGAAACAGCGCCACATAGAAGGCGGCGGCAGGCAGCAGGCCGGCGAGAGCCACCTGCCCGTAACCGACCTGCAACATTTCGGCCATTACGAACGCAGCCACGCCCATGACGGGTGGCATCAGCTGCCCGCCGGTGGACGCGATCGCTTCGAGCGCGCCGGCAGCGTCTGCCGAATAGCCGGCCCGCCGCATCAAAGGTATGGTGAATACCCCCGTGCCGGCAACATTGGCCACGGCGCTTCCTGTGACACTGCCCATCAGGCTGCTGGACACCACGGCAGCCTTGGCGGAACCGCCGCTGTGTCGCCCTGCGACGCGCAGGCCGATGTCGATGACCAGCTGCCCGCCGCCAACCGCGGTGTACAGGGCTCCGAAAAGGACGAAGTAGAACACGAACTGCACGGAAGTCGCAGTCGTGATTCCCAGAACACCATTGAGCGAGAGCGTCAGAATCTCCACGGCCTCGTCCAGGCCGAATCCGGAGAATTGCAGCCAGCCAGGCATCCAGCCGCCTGCGAATCCGTAGAGGACGAATGCCGCGATCACCGCCACCAGCGGCCAGCCGACCGCGCGGCGCACTCCCTCCACGAGGACCGCAATTGCAATGAGGCCGAAGAGCGCATCGACAGAAAGAACCGGGTCGACTCCCTCCATCCGCTCCGCAAGGCGGCGCGCTGAGAGCAGGTAGTATGCTCCGACACCAGAGGCGGCGAGAAGGAGGGCCGAGTCCACTGCAATTCGCACCGGACGTCTCGAGACAGTCGGAAGCGGCATCCACAGGAACAGGATCGAGGTTGCGAGCGCCAGATGCAGTGGACGCTCGACCATCGGCGCCTGCGGCCAGAAGATGATGTAGATCTGGAAGGCGATCCAGAATCCGCCCAGGGCCAGCCGCAGCCACTTGACGGCCGGATGGGACCGCGGAGCCGACCGTTGGAGGGCGGCTCCGGAGGCTAGATCCATCCGCGCTCTCTGTAGTACGCTGCGGCGCCGGGATGCAGCCGCACGCCCGTCTTCGCAAGGCTTGCGGCCTGCACCGGATCGAAATCCTCCCATGCCCTGTGCGCCTGTGCCATCGCGTCCTTTTGCTCGCAGACGGTCCTGGCGACCAGGTAGGCCAGTTCCTCCGGCGCGTTCTCGTGGATGATGAGGACCGTTCCCATGTCCACCGAATCGAGGGGACCCTGCTGGCCGCGGAACCACGCGGGCATCGGCGTGCGCTCGGCGCCGGGCCCTTCAAGCCGGGCGATCGTGTCTTCAGGAAGATCCAGGAAACGCACGGGGGTCGTCGTGGCGACCTCCGTGACGGTGGGGTGCCCCCGAATGACACTCTCCAGGTACAGGTCGGCCCGTCCGTTCCTGAGGATTGCGGAGATCTGGTTCGCAGTGACCTGGATGATCTCCCCTCCCCGCTCGACGATCTGCGCGCGGCTCGTGCCGAGCGACTCGAGCAACATGTCCGCCACCACCGGCACGATGCTGCCTCGGGGCTTCATGACGATACGGATCGGCTCGTCTGAGCGGAGCGCCTGGCCCAATGTCTCGTGCCCCGTCCGCTCGATGTAGTCCTCGGTCATCAAGGCTGCCATCCAGACCCTGTTCAGGCCGCCGGCCAGTGCACGCAGGTGACGATGCTCCCTCTCGTAGGCTGCCGGGTCGCCGCGGTACGCCCAAGCGGCCGTCACAGCTTGGGCCAAGGCGATTGTCTGGTCCCCGCGATCGACCAGAATCGGATTGCCAATCGCGCCTCCGCGAGCGATCACCTCAACGCTGGTGCCGTCGGGCACGGCGTCCTGCAGCAGCTGTGCGAGAGTCGCCGCGAACACGTACCACGACGTTCCCGGCGGCATGGCTCCGATCGTGATCCGGTCGTCGGGCTCGCCGACGCATCCCAGCGCCCCCAGCAGCGCACCGTGGCCGCTTGCGCGCACCAGAAACTCCCTGCGTCCCATGCCCATGGCTACCAGAGCTTCCAGCGTAGGCTACCGCGCAACCGCGACCTGCTCGGACAGCAGGCCAGCGGCACGCAGGGCGGACCCGATGCGGGCCAGCTGCGCATTCGACGGCGGACGGGTAGGCGGGCGGGTCGCCGACGACTTGAGACGACCGGCCATGACCATGGCCGCCTTCATGCGCGCGTGCGCATCCCCCGAAGGTTCGTCGGTGTCATAGACCGCTTCCTTCAGCAGCGTGATCCGTTCCTGGATTCGCATTGCCCTGCGGAGATCACCGTCGCACACGGCGGCGAAGAGATCGACGAGCAGCTCCGGAATGAAGGAAGCGAAGCCCACCAAGGCTCCGTCGACACCCTGCACCATCGAGGCGAGCACGTACTCGTCGTGGCAGGTCAGGATCGTGCAGGCGGGGTTCGCGGCACGGACGGCCCGGATGTCCCGCTCATACTTGGACATCTCCCTGGTCCCGATCTTGAATGTCGTTACGTTCGGAACACGGGCAAGTCGGGCCAGCAGATCGGACGAATAGGAGGCCTTGGTCCAAGCCGGGTAGACGTGAACGATCAGGTTGAGGTCAACGGCGTCGGAAATCGCCTCGAAATGATCGAGTACGTGCGCGTCGCGCATCCCGAACCGCAGCCAGTAGTGGGGTGGCATGACCAATAGCCCGCTTGCCCCGGCGTCGCACGCCATCTGCGCGTGCTCGACGGACTCCCGGATCGATTCGCAGCAGATTCCGGAGACGACCGGAACCAGTGGTTCCGCCGTGTCGGCGACAATTCGCGTCACCTCGGCTCGCTCCCTGGCGCTGAGGGCAAACACCTCGCCCGTGTGCCCGTTGGTTACGAGGCCCCCAATTCCGGGATGGCCCGCAAGCCAGCGGGCGAAGCGCCTCAGTTCGTCTTCGTCGATCTGCCCGTCCGCGCGGAAGGGCAATTGCATCGCGGGAAGGATGCCGCGGAAGGGCTGCACGAGGGGCATAGTGCGATTCTCCGTTCTAGAGGGGGTCCGTGGCAAGACCTTTGTCGCAAAACGGATGCGTCGGAGTCGATGTTCAGGCGGACTTGGCATCAAGTCGCGTGGGCTCTGACGGTGCCTCTCATCACGAAACCCGGAGCTCTCGGGCTGCGTCATAGGAGCTAGAGCATGGGCCACCGTCGTCTCGCCGTCCTGATCCCGGGGCCGGTACCGGGCCTGCACACGGAGACGCGCCAGAATCCCAGTCTGGCGAGTGACGTGCCGAGAGCGCGGCGGGCAGAGAGGGGGCCGTGTCCATGAACTGCCTGGCGCACCTCCTGCTGGCGGAAGATGAGAATGAGGCGCGAGTGGGCCAGGTTCTTGCAGACTTCGTCAGTGCGAAGAGCATCGGCACTTTTGCCGCGGGAATCCAAGCCGGGATCCGCGCACACCAGAGAATCGACGCCTTTGCGGACTGCCACGCGGCGGTCGCGACGGCACGCCGACGTCTGGAGCCTCCGTACCGCCGCTGGGGCGGAGTGCTTCTCGATGTGTATTTTGACCACTTTCTGGCAAAGGGATGGGACCGGCACGGCGACGGCTCACTCCTTCCGCAATTCGCAGAGTCCTGCTATCGGACACTGAGCGCGTACCGACACCTGCCGGCCGAGCGATTCCGCCATGCGATTGACGCCATGCGGCGCGAGAACTGGCTTGTCGGATACGGCAACCTCAGCGGCATTGACAAGGCGCTCAGAGGCATCGCAAGACGATGCACACGGGAGAATCCGCTGAGCACTGGGATTCGGGTTCTCGAAGCAAATTACGAGGCATTGCGATCTGACTTCGAGATCTTCTTTCCACAACTCAAGGATTTCGCCGCCAAGAGCTCCGAAGTCCATGGCAATTAATCGTCCTTGGAAATGCGCGGAACAGTGGCCTGCAGTATCTCATTTCCAGTGGAAGTAGTTGTCTTTTCATGAGAATTATTCTTCTATGATGGCAGATTTTTTCAGGTTGTATTCTGGCAATCTTCCCCAGAATGATCGAATATTATGGGAATTACTGACCTGAGTGCCCAATCTGAATAAATCGACATCTTATCTCCG
>JAPPMB010000105.1 GCA_028819255.1 Bryobacterales bacterium
TACTGTCGTTCTACACAGCCAACCCCCTATGTGTCAAGTCCGATCGAGCGCTAGGGGGGTAGCAGTGGAGAGCTGTAGCGCGGTCAGGGCGCGCGGCTGTCACCGAGTGGCACCTATCCGGTGAGCGTCTCCACCAGCTTGTGGATCTCCTCCACATGCCACATTTCAGTGATCTTTCCATCCCTGACCGTGTAAATCTCGATGCCCGCAATGTCGAAGGCCTTCGGTCTCGCGGCAGTCGGCAGCCCGAAAAGATGGTTGGTGTTGGTGCCCTTGTAGCGCCAGTAGACGATGGCCTTGTCGTCGCCCGACGCCAGAACCATGACCAACTCATGGTGCGAATCCGGAGCCCCGTCGGCCAAGGCCGAAAAGGTGCCGACCGCGCCCTCGGCGTGCCGATCATCATGCGTGGCGTCGTGATCCACGAAGTCGTCTGCGAAAAAGCTGCGCAGCCGCGCGACGTCCAAGGGGCGGGCATCAGCGGCCTCGTAGAAGGCGCGGATCGCTCGCACGGCGTCGTTGGAGTGTGCGCGTTGCACGGTCGTCATCGTGGCTCCCGCTCGGCTGGGTCGGCGGGCACCGTCTCTTCCTGGTCGAAGCATAGCTCCTGCGAGCCATTGTCGCACCTGCCAGATTTCTGAACGCCATACCGGTCGGCCGACTGCAGCGGGACCCCGGCGCTCGCGCCATCTCGTCGGTCGCAGCCGAGAAGTTGAAAGAGTGCTTCACCACCGCTCGCCCTCAAGCTGTTGCGCAATGGGTCCGCAAGGGGATCTACCCTGCGGGTTCGGGGGCTGCCGAAGGCCGCCGTACGAGGGGGGAAGGGCTGGAGCGCGCCGTGGTGGGAGAAGTGGTGCAATCTCGACGCTCGAGTGCCTGAATACAAGACTGCATGGGAACCTTGCACAAAGGGGATTATATCGAATAGTGACGAAAAGCCGATTTTGGTGCTCGGCGACCCGACTTGCCTCCGGCGGCTCCTCGGCTTGCCGACCCATCGAATCCTGACCGGCTGAAGCACGGCTTTTGACTTGCTTACTTCGGGGCGCTACGGGACTTCGGTCACATGCACCAGAAACTGATGCGTGGCGCTCAGACGACCGGAGTCGATTGCCGTCAGCGTGATCGAGGCCTGACCGACACCCGCCGCCGTCAGGGTTACACGGGTACCCGCCACGTGCGCCGCTACCACCGGCGGCGACGACGACACTGTGTAGGTCAACGCGTCGCCGTCGGAGTCGGCGAACGCCGACGACACATCTAGCTCCAGCATTTGGTTTAGGGCCAAGCGGCGCTCCCGCAGCGCTCCGACAGCCGTCGGCGGGCGGTTGGGGCGGTCCACCCGATCCCGCCACGCCGCCACCGTCGGCCCCGTCACGTCGAGGACCGCAGCGGCATCGGCGGCACCCGTCAGCCCTGATCCCGTCGCGCGGTGCGCGGTGCCGAGGGGTTCCCCGTTGAAGTACTGACGCGGGTTCGAGAATCGCGGCAAAGCCACGCAACTGGTGTCGAAGCGCTTGCATTGCCCGGGATAGGACATGATCGTCCTCCAGCGGCTCGACGGCGGGCTCGCCGGTACCGACGCTCGTTGGTTGACGTAGCCGTACGCCGGGTGTGAGAAGGTGCTGCTCTGCTCGCCAACCTGTACTTGAAAACGGTCATGACGGAGCCCCATGTTGTGACCGAGCTCGTGCGCGAAGGTCAGGGCGCCGCAGGATCGCGCAGTGATGCCGAAAGGAGCCGGATCCTGGTAGGGGCCCGGGAAAGTGGCGATCCCGCAAACATCGTAGGGGAACGCGACGAGCAGATGCAAGAGGTCGGCACCGACCCGGTCACGCAGGTCGTGCGCCTCATCCAGATGGCCGTCCGACGGATCGGCCAGGCGATGGAGATCGCTCCCGCCCGTCGTCTCGGCATAGGCCACCTCGGACCGGCCGACGAGGGCCACGCGCTGGCGAACGCCGCTCGCGGCGAAGATCTCGTTGGTCGTCGCGACCATGAAGTCGATCTCAGCCTCGATCGCAGCGGTGCCGCCGGCCGCCTCGCGCGCCGCTGGCGTGTAGGCGACGGCCACATCGACGGGCACCGGTTCCGCACCGCACCGTAAGCCGAAGAACCGGATGGTCGCCAACCACTCCCGCCAGGCCGCCGGCGCGCAAGTCTGGGTAAGGAAGATGTCCAGGTTCTCGATTTCCGACTGCTGCCAGGCGGCCGGGAGGGATCCCGTCAGGCCCCAGTTGTGAGACAGGCTTACGTCCCAGAGATTCAAGGCCCCCAGCGCGGTGGGGACCGATCCCGTCAGGTCGTTGCGGGAGAGATCGAGAGCCGTCAGGCGCTCCAAGTTGCCTAGCTCGTCGGGAATGACGCCCGTGAGCTCGTTCTGCGAGAGAACCAGATGCTGTAGATTCGCCAAGGCCCCCAGTGCGCCCGGAATGGGGCCGCTCAACGCGTTGCGATCGAGGCGCAAGATCGCGAGGCTCTCCAAGCGCCCCAGTTCGGGGGGGATGGAACCCGTCAGCCGGTTGTTCATCAGGTAGATGTCTTGGAGGTTCTCCAAGCGCCCCAGTTCGGGAGGGATGGAACCCGTCAAGTCATTCCCGGACAGATTCAGAATCACGAGATTCTCCAAGCGTCCCAGTTCGGGGGGAATCGAACCCGTCAAGTCATTCCCGGACAGATCCAGTTCGGTGACCCGGCTTGCAGCGTCCGTCGTGACCCCCAACCACTCGTGCAGCGGGGCGGTCGTCCTCCAGTTCGAATTGTTGCCCCAGCCCGCACCAGCGGTCGCTTCGAAGAGCTTCTCCAGCACCACCCGGTCCGGCGGGCCTCCGTCTCGCGCTGCCCCGTCGTCCGCTTCCACGGCTGTCGAGAACAGCTGGGACACGCTCAGGCCGCCCGAATCGGTCGCCGTAACCCGAATCCTCGCCTCGCCCTTGCGTCCCGCCGTCAGGGTCAGGCGGGCACCTGAGACGACTGCCTGCACAACTTGCGGCGCCGAGGACGACGCCGTGTACACGACGGCGTCGCCGTCAGGATCGGCGAACGCCCGCGACACCACGACGGTGAGCTTGCCGCCCGCCGACGCCAGCCTCCGATCCGGCAGCACCTCCGCCACGAATGGCGGGCGGTTCTCTGCATCGGGCGGGCGGTCTCGCCAAGCAGCCACTGCCGCACCCGTGGCGTTGATGACGGCGACCGCATCGGCAGGGCCAGTCGTTGCCGTCCCGACCGCACCGTGGGCCACTCCCAAGGGGTCACCGCCGTAGTGCTGCCGCGGATTCGAGAATCGCAGCAGCTGCGCACAGCGGTGGCCACCCAAACTGCACTGAGAGTCATAGGCCATGATCGTCGTCCAGTGGCTCGACGGCGACGAGCCCGCTTCGAACGCCCGCTGGTTCACATAGCCGTAGGCGGGGGTCGAGAACGCGCCGCTCTCGTTCGCCTGGGCATGAAAACGGTCGTGGTAGAGTCCCAGATTGTGCCCGATCTCGTGCGCGAAGGTGAGGCCGCCACAGCGCTGGTAGGTGACTCCGAAGGCACCGGTGAGGGCGGCGACCCCGCAGAGGCCATGGACTCCGCCTGCGACGAGATGCACGAGATCGGCTCCCGTCCGGTCGCGCACCCCATGCACCTCGTCCAAGAGGCCGTCCGACGGGTCCTCGAGATGTAGCAGGTCCCCGCCCCGCTCGACATACGGCACCTCGGACCGGGCCGCCAAGGCCAAGCGGTGGCGTACTCCGCTAGCTGCGTAGGCGTCGTTGGTCTCTGCCAGCATCAGGTCTATGATCGCCTCGATCTCGTCGACCCCGCCCGCCTCCTCCCGCGCAGCCGGCGTGTAGAAGACCGCCACGTCGATGGTCAATTCGGTCTCCGCTTCGCACAAGGGCCCACTCCAGTAGTCAATTGTCGCTAGCCATTCCCGCCAATCCGGCGAAGCGCACGCCCCGGTCACGATCCAGTCGAGCTTTTCGAGTCGAGGCAGGGCTGATAGGCCCAACGGAAGCTCGCCCCAGAGCCCCCAGTTGTACGACAGCCGCAGCTGCTTCAGGCGAGACAAGCCTGTCAACGAGGCCGGGATCAGGCCCGAGAAGTCGTTCTCGTCCAGAATCAGGGACTCAAGTCGGGCCAGGCTTCCCAGAGCCGGGATCGGCCCGTCCAGTTCGTTGCGAGAGAGTTCCAAGTGTTCGAGAGCCGCGAGGTTCGCCAGATTGCTCGGAATGGGCCCAGTCAAGTCGTTTTCGTACAATTGGATCACGCGGAGGTTTGGCAGGTTTCCCAGCCAAGCCGGGATCGGCCCGGTCAAGTCATTCATGGGGAATGCTAGGACTTCGAGTTCAGCGAGGTTCGCCAACTCGGGCGGGATTGGCCCCGTCAGCGAATTGTCCGACAGGTATATCCACTTCAGTTTCGTAAGGCTGCCCAACACGGGCGGAATCGTACCTGTCAGCCCCACGGCATTGAGATTCAGTTCCTTGACCCGGCCGGCGGCGTCCGTTCGCACGCCGTACCACTCTTCCAACGGCGCGGAAGTCTTCCAGTTCGTGCTATCCGTCCAGTTCGGTCCACCGGTCGAGTCGTAGAACGCCTCCAGCGCCCTTCGGTCGGACGTGGCGTTTTCGTAGGCGACGGCGTCGAGCGGCAAGACTGCTGCGGTGGTGATCGTCGCCAGCGCTGCGAAGGAGTGCGAGAACGTCCGAACCGTCATGCGCATCCCTACCGGCCCCGTACCGGTATCGGAGAACGATCGGGAGCGCGTTCTGGCGGAGCCGGCCTTTCCGCGCGCGGGGGGGAAATCGGCACGCCCAGGGGGGGCAGCCGCGAGGGATCGATCTGGCTGACGACATGCAGGCCGCCGGCCGGATCCGGCCGGATCCGGTAGACTGCCTCCGGTGTCCGCACCGTGCCTGCGACCACTGTGCCGTTCACGACCAGCGTCATCGTCCCCATTTCTACGCCGGACAGTCGACCCGACAGCGAATAGCCGCCCGAAAAGGTCGGTGCGACACGCTCGACGATGCCCGTGAACGACACATCGTCGAAGAGGTTCAACGGAAGCACCCCCGATGCAGAGGGACCTCCACTGGCCGCTCCAGCCACGTCAACCGCCGGCGTGAACTGCCCAAAGTCAATCGACACAAGCCGCCGCCGCACCGTCACCAAGTCGAAATCGGACGCCATGCCGGAAACGGGGGCGCTAGCGGAAACTGGGGCCACCGCCGCCGGTTCCACCGACCGGAAGAGGGCGGCCGGCTGCAATTGCGGCCGCTGGCCCGCCGCCTCACCCGCCACCACTGTCGTCAGCACCAACCCGACGAGGAGCACCCGCCAACTCCTGCCATCGTCCGATTCTTCCTGACCTGACGGCAGCATCGACTTGCACAACCGCAGAACGCGTTTCATCTTCCACATGCTGGCTGTGCTGAGATGCATGCAAGAAGGGAAGCTTCTGGGATTCATGAGCACAGAATAGCACCCTCAGGACTGTCGCAATTCGCCGCCTCTCCACCAGGCAGATTCAATGTTCAGGATCGACGGTTAGATTGGGCGGGATGGTGGGATAGGTTTGGGATTTGGCCCATAGGAACTCTCCTTGTGAGGCTTGTGCGTACCGCGCAATGATGCTCGCGCAGGCGGGCCGGGGAGCCGGGGGAGAGCTTGAGGCGTGACGAACGGATTGTGCGCACCGCTGGGACGGCGGGGACGGGGATGGGAGTGCGGCGCGGGACACACCGGATCCCGCGTCCGGCGGGCCGGGCGTGCGCTGGCTGCGCTCGGCGCGGGGCGCGATTCAGGGCAGCAGCAGAGCCATCACGCCGCTCGCGCCGCTCGCGAACAGCAACTGCTTCATTGTGCGCCGGATGTTGCGCACCTGGAGCAGGCGCAGGATGGAGATGGCCAGGTTTGCAAAGGGAATTACTGACCTGAGTGCCCAATCTGGATAAGTCGGCAAGTTTTATCCAGATATGTGTTGACAATGTGACTGCATTAGATGTACAATAATAAGACA
>JAPPMB010000018.1 GCA_028819255.1 Bryobacterales bacterium
AGGAAAGGAGAACGGCTGGAGCCAGTCGCGGGCCCTGATCGGCCGGTCCGGCCAGCCCAGGAAGTTGTCCCTAGTGGAAAAACGAAAATCCGATCGTTTCTTTTCAACAACTTACGCACATCAATGTCAAACATGGGCTATGCGGGGTCCTGGACGTGAGGGACTATGAGATTCACTCCAGCCGGGCCGGAACCCGCGTCCGGGGCGGCAGCGCCTTCAACGTCAAGGCGAAGTCGCTGCGCCTTGACGGCTTCTCGGAAGGCGAGATGCAGGCCCTGCTGGCGCAGCACACCGCCGATACCGGCCAGGTCTTCAAGGACGATGCCGCCGTGCGGATCTGGCAGCTGACCCGTGGTCAGCCCTGGCTGGTGAACGCCTTGGCCTATCATGCCTGCTTCGAAGACCGTGCCGGACGGGACCGGACCCGTCCAGTCCGTGCGGGCCGTATTGATGAGGCCAGGGAAGCACTGGTTCTCCAGCGGGTCACGCACCTACATCAGCTTGCCGAGACGCTGCGAGAGCGGCGCGTCCAGAGGGTCGTCGAACCCATCCTGAGCGGCGGCCCGCTTCGCAGATACTCATTCTCAGACCTCGAGTACGTGCGGGATCTCGGTTTAGTCGCACTCGACGACCCGCCGCGCGTCGCCAACCCGATCTACGCCGAGGTCATCCCGCGCGAGCTCACTGCCGCCCTGCAGTCCGACATCCTGCAGGAGGCTGCCTGGTACGTGCGAGATGACGGCGGTCTGGACTGCGGGGCCTTGATGGCGGCGTTTCAGGATTGGTTCCGGCAGAACTCCGAGCACTGGATCGGACTGTTCCAGTACAAGGAGGCGGGTCCCCAGCTGCTGTTGCAGGGGTTCCTGCACCGGATCGTGAATGGCGGAGGCCGCGTGGAGCGCGAGTACGGCCTCGGCCGTGGGCGGACCGACCTGCTGGTGCTGTGGCCCCGGCCGGGCCGGGAGCAGCGGACAGCGATCGAGTGCAATGTGCAGAGGGGCGGTCTGGACGTCACGATCGCATCCGGTCTGGAGCAGCTGGCCGGATACATGGACCGCTGCGGGGCGGAGGAGGGGCATCTGGTGCTGTTCGACATGGGCGGGGCTCGCTGGCGGGACAAGATGTATCGGCGCGCGGAGACAGGACCAGGTGGAATGCCGGTCCAGGTCTGGGGAATGTGACCGGCAGGGCAAGCGCTGCAGCGAATAGCCGGTTCGCCGGGATCATCCGAGACGGCGTTGTGGCGTCAGACACTTTCCGGGCGGAGCCGCCGCCCGGCTTGGAAGTAGACCGAGCGCCGAGGAGGGCCGGCCTTCCGAATCCGGTTCGGAGACTCCTTCCTTAGGCTCAAGGCGCGACGCCGCCACCCGCCAACCGACACCGTTCTCGCTGCACCGGAGTAGCGTGGGGGACGGGCTGCTGCCGATTTGGTGCGTACAAGATCCCTCTTCCACTTTGCAAGCAGCTCGCTTGACGCCTTGCGCGTATGGCCCCTCTTCCCCGGGGAAGTTGGGGACTGCAGCATCAGCGACCCACCATCAGCCAGACACCGCCGGCCATGAGTAGCGCTGCCATCGTGAGGTTGAACGCCCTGAGCCGCCAGCCGCGCCGGAGCACCGTGCCGATGCCTTCTCCCACCGCCGCCCACGCAAGCGACGAGGCGAGGCCCGAGACAAGGAACACGCCGGCGGCGACCAGGATGTTCGAGACGGCGGTGGTGCCGACTGCATAGCCCGCTGTTATGTAGATCGCAAGAGCCCACGCCTTGGGATTCACCCACTGGAACGCCACGGCTTCGGGGAATGTGAGCGGTTTTCCCCGTGCGGTCCGGCCCGGACCTGCAGCGGTTGCGATGCGCCACGCGATCCAGGTCAGCATGCCGAGCCCGATCCAGCTCAGAACTTCCACGATTACGGGAAACCGTTCCAGAACCCGGATGAGGCCGAAGGCGACCGCGATCAGCATGAGCGGGAATCCGAGGGTCACGCCCATGACGTGACCTAGCGAGCGACGCCAGCCATAGTTGGCCCCGGAGGCGCTGAGCATGGCGTTGTTCGGTCCCGGCGTCCACGTCATCGAGACCGCGATGCTGGCGAGCGCGGGGAGCGACTCCAGACTCATCGAGTGCTCCACGGAGTCCGCATTTCCGAGATATACCAAGATCTGGTTTGTGTGCTGAACATCCAGACGCGCATCACCTGCTGCGACGAGGACATGGTTCGCTACATTGACAGTGCCTTGGGGAGTGTTTCTTGCCAGGCGGTCAAGGGCTCGGCGGAGGCCTTCGTCCTGGCGAGGCTCTGAGGGGCGGAGGAGCGTCCCTGTGCGTCACATGCACGATTCCGGAATCCGTGCCGCTGTTGCGGTGCTGGCGGCCTTGGGCCTGGCCGGTCCGGGCGGGATGGCCCAGCCGGTCAGCTTCGATCGCGACATTCGACCGATTCTCTCCTCGAACTGCTACGGCTGCCACGGCCCCGGGGTGGCCGAGCCGATGGCTGGCCTCCACCTTCACGAGCCCAGCTGGGCCGTCCGCCTTGGCAGCGCCGGAACGAGCCCGCTCATCCAGCGCGTGACCGCCGCCGATGCCGGAGCGCGGATGCCGCCGCCCTCCGCCGGCGAGGCACTCACTGCGGTCCAGATCAGCCTGCTCGAGAGATGGATCGAGGAGGGCGCTTCGTTCCAGAGTCACTGGGCCTTTGTCCCGCCCGTTCGTCCCGAAGTGCCGTGGCCTGCAGGCCGGCAGCGTGCGCGCAGCCCGGTCGACGCCTTCGTGCGCAGCCGGCTGGCCTCCGCAGGGATGGAGCCCTCGCCCGCCGCAGGCCGCAGCACGCTCGTCCGGAGACTCAGTCTTGACCTCACCGGCTTGCCGCCGAGCCCTCCGGAAGTGAGGCGATTCGTCAACGACACCCGTCCCGGGGCGTACGAGAGGCTCGTCGACCGCCTGCTTGCCTCCCCCCACCACGGCGAGCGCATGGCTCAGGAGTGGATGGACGCCGCCCGCTATGCGGACACGACCGGATTCGCCGCGGACTTTCCGCGACCGATGTGGCACTACCGTGACTGGATCATCGAGGCGTTCAACTCGAACATGCCCTTCGACCGGTTCACGGTCGAGCAGCTGGCCGGCGACATGCTGCCCGCCTCCACGCAGTCGCAGAAGATCGCCACGGGCTTTCATCGGAACTCCATGCAGGCCCTCGGCGCGAATCCGCCGAAAGAGGAGTTTCGAATCAAGGGAATCGTCGACCGCCTCGACACCACGGGTCGCGTCTGGCTCGGCCTCACCATCGCCTGCGCAGAATGCCACGACCACAAGCACGATCCCATCAGTCAGCGCGAGTACTACCGGCTCTTCGCGATCTTCAACAACATTCCCCACTACGGCGAGGGCTTCGAGGTGCATGGCCCGCGCATGCTTGCGGACCTTGACGACCGCTCCCTGAAGGCGATAGACGGGAAGCGGCCGGGGACGGACATGGCGACGCTCAGAGCCCGGCTCGCCGCCGACGGGCTTCTGACGGCCCAGGTGATGGTCGAGATGGACACCCCGCGACAGACGCACGTGCATGTTCGCGGCAATTTCGAGTCGAAAGGCGAGCGCGTCTCACCTGGCATTCCCGCGATCCTTGGGCGCATTCCGGACGGGGAGCGGGCCGACCGCCTCGCCTTCGCAAGGTCTTTGGTCGACGGGAAAAACCCGCTGGTGGCGCGCGTGTTCGCGAACCGCCTTTGGCAGCAGTTCTTCGGCTCCGGTCTCGTGACCACGGTCGAGGATTTCGGCAACCAGGGCGAGCCCCCGAGCCATCCGGGACTTCTGGACTGGCTCGCGGTCGAGTTCGTGGAGAGCGGATGGGACATCCGGCACATCGTCAGACTGATCGTCACCTCGGACACGTACCGCCAGAGCTCGCGGTCCGGAGAGGAGCTTCAGGCTAGGGATCCCTACAACAGGCTGCTGGCCCGCGGTCCCCGCGGCCGCCTTCCGGCCGAGCAGATCCGGGACGGCATGCTGGCGGTCGGCGGCCTGCTCAGCGGTCGGGTGGGCGGCCCCAGCGTCTATCCGGTTCAGCCGGAGCAGGTCGGCGTGTTCCGCGATGCGACCGCGGGCCGGTGGAAGACCAGCGAGGGGCCGGAGCGCCACCGAAGGGGCATCTACACGTTCTGGCAGCGAATGTACCCCTATCCGAGCCTGGCCCTATTCGACGCGCCCTCGCGCGAGCGTTCCTGCGTTCGGCGGGCCCGCAGCAACACGCCCCTGCAGGCCCTCGTCCTGCTGAACGATCCGGTCGCGTTCGAGGCGGCCCGGGCGTTCGCCGGCCGGATCCTTTCCGAAGCTCATCCAGGCACGGATGCCGCCCGGATCGAGTTCGCCTACGAAACGGCGCTGGCCCGGGCGCCCGACGGGGACGAGCTCCGGCTCTTCCGCTCGTTCCTGCAGAGTCAGCGCGAACGGTTCGCGAGCAGTCCCGGGGATGCGAAGGCCGTCGCCGAGGGCTCCGGGCCTGGCCAACCCGCACTTCCGGCCGCGGAATTGGCGACCTGGACGATGGCTGCGTCGACGATTCTGGCCTTGGACGAGGCGATCACGAAGCAATGAGCGCGGGACCGAGCCTGCTCGAATCCACCCGACGGCAGTTCCTGTCGGGCGGGGCAGGCGGCATCGGCACTCTGGCGTTGGCTTCGCTGCTCGCTCCCCGGTCCCTCGGCGGGGCGGACGGATCAGCCGGATTCCTTCGCCACGCGCCGCGCGCCAAGCGCGTCATCTCACTGTTCATGTCGGGCGGTCCGTCCCACATTGACCTCTTCGATCCCAAGCCTCTGCTCACGGAGCGCGACGGGGAGCCGATTCCCAAGTCCGTCATCAAGGACCACAAGTTCGCCATGATCAAGGAGGCGGACCCGAGGATCAAGGGATCTCCGTGGAAGTTCGCAAGGCACGGGGGCTCGGGCCTCGACGTGTCCGAGCTACTGCCCCACACCGCGAGCGTGGCGGACGACCTCTGCATGATCCGCTCGGTGCGCACGGAGACGTTCAACCACGGCCCGGCCATCTCCTTCATGACCACCGGCAGCGCCCGCTACGGCCGGCCGACGCTCGGCGCGTGGCTGTCGTACGGTCTGGGCGGCGAGGCCGAGGACCTGCCCGCCTTCGTCGTCCTGGCCTCCGGCGTCAAGATCCAGCCCCTTCTCGACAGCTACTGGTCCAGCGGCTTTCTTCCGAGCCAGCACCAGGGCGTCGAATTCCGGTCCCGGGGCGATCCCGTGCTGTTCCTCTCGAATCCGGACGGCGTCAGCTCCGCCGCACGCCGCGAGCAGCTCGATCTGCTCGGGCAGCTCAACGGCAGACAGCTGGCAAGGTTCAACGATCCCGAGATCGCCGCCCGGATCGCGGGGTTCGAGCTCGCATACCGGATGCAGACCAGCGTTCCGGAACTGATGGACATCTCTTCCGAGACCGCCGCCACGCACGAGCTCTACGGCACCGAGCCCGGCAGGCCGCTGTCCTTCGCCAACAACTGCCTGCTCGCGCGTCGCCTGGCCGAGCGCGGCGTGCGGTTCATCCAGCTCTTCGACATGGGCTGGGACCAGCACGCGAACCTCGCGAAGGACCTCGAGCGCCAGTGCCTTGGCATCGACCGGGCCGTCGCCGCCCTGATCACGGACCTCAAGCGGCGCGGCCTCCTCGGCGAGACCCTGGTCATGTGGGGCGGAGAATTCGGCCGGACGCCCATGTCCCAGGGGCGGGGCGAGGACTACGGCCGGGACCACCATCCCCACGGCTTCTGCATGTGGCTCGCGGGCGGGGGGATCAGACCGGGCATGACGCTCGGCTCCACCGACGAGTTCGGCTACCACGCACAGGAGGAGCGGGTGAGCCTCTTCGACCTCAACGCCACCGTCCTGCACTGTCTCGGCATCGACCACCGGCGGCTGACGTACCGCTTCCAGGGAAGGGACTTCCGCCTGACCGATGTGGAGGGCGCCCCGATTCGAGCCGTCATGCTGTAGCTGTTCGGCCTGAGGCCGGACACAGGGCACGCGGACCGCCCTCGATCAGCAGTCTGCGCGGAATCGGACCTGGGATCGCCCTCTACACGCGGATGCGCTCCAGGCCGCCGTTGTCGCCAGCCGCCGTGATAGCGTGGAAAGTGGCACCGCCGGAATCG
This sequence comes from Bryobacterales bacterium, assembly GCA_028819255.1. Lineage (GTDB taxonomy): Bacteria > Acidobacteriota > Terriglobia > Bryobacterales > UBA6623 > VXMF01. The sequence continues at coordinate 6,168 of JAPPMB010000018.1, forward strand.
CCGTGTCGGGCCGGTTCCGGGAGCAGTCGGGGCTGATCAAGCAGGAGGGGCAGCTGATGAGGACGAGAAGCGAATTCGGAACGCGGGAGATCGATTCCCGGCCTTACCTCGGGATTCGCGCCAAGGCCAAGGTGGAAGAGCTGGGCACGATCCTGGGCCCGCTGTTCGGGGAGGTGTACGGCTACATCCAGCAGCAGGGCCAGCAGCCTGCCGGCATGCCCATGACGGTCTATCACTCGATGGACGACGGCACGGTCGACTTCCAGTGCGGAATGCCCGTTCCCGCGCCCATGGCGGGCACCGCCCGCATCGAGGCCTGCGAGCTGCCCTCGGGCAAGGTGGCGACCGTCACTCACTTTGGGCCGTACGACGAGCTCGGTCAGACGTGGGGAGATTTGACCGCATGGATGGAGTCGGAGGGTCTTGAGGCTGCCGGAGTGCCGTGGGAGGTCTACGTCACCGATCCCGGGGAGGAGCCGGACCAGTCCAAGTGGCGCACCGACATCTTCTTCCCGGTCCGCTGACCCGGCTCCGGCCTGCCCGCCGCCGCGTCCGGGAGCCTGCTCTCAGGCCGACGCGACGGGCGGCAACCGATGGACGCTGGTCTCGATTCGCTCGGCGAGTCGGACGTAGTCCTCGTCATTGCGGGCCGCGACGGGCGGCCCGAACTCCACATGGACCGCTCCCTTGCGCGGCCACCTGTCGTGCTCGGACATGATGTCGAAGAGGCCGCTCATGTGCACGGGCACCACGGGCACCTCGAGCCGCAGCGACATCAGCCCGACGCCCGGACGGAACGGTTGCAGCGAACCGTCCGGCGTCAGCCTGCCCTCGGGATAGACCAGCGGGCAGTAGCCCGCGTCGACCAGCTCCCCGGTGTACCGGAGCGCGTCGCGGACCTGGCCCATGCCCTGCGGCAGCGGATAGGCGTTGAACAGCCCGCAGCACAGCCAGTAGAGTGCCCGCAACCCGATCCGACGGGCCGGGCCGCGGGCGCTGCTGTCGCTCGTCGGAAAGAAGAAGTCCTCCCGCACGGCCGGCGCCAGCCGGCCTTGCCACCTGATGGGAAGGGCGGCCGTCAGCGCGACCGTGTCGAGGTGGCTCGCGTGGTTTGCCGCGAAGATGACCGGCGGCGTGAGCGCCTCCAGGTTGCGTAGCCCCCCGACCGTCAGCGGAATGTGGTCGAGGAACAGGGGAAGGAACAGTCCGCTTCGCAAGCCGGCGCGCAGTGCGGACGCAGGCCGGCGGCGGGCCCAGCGGGGAAAGGGCGCGTGCGCCGCCGCGGCGCCCTGTCCGCCGGCCGATGCCTGCGGGGCGGGCTCTCCATCCACCGCCGGGTCACCATCTGCCTGTCCTTCGACCCACGCCCGAACCTGCCCCACCGTCGAGAGCGTCGAGAAGGCCCTCTCGCTCAACTCGACTCCGTACTCGTTCTCAAGCGAGGCCAGCAGATCGACCTGCTCCAGCGACGACAGCCCGAGGTCTTCGGCGAGGCGCCCCTCGTCCGGGATTTCCTCCGGACGGCGCCGGGTGAGCGACGCGAGGAGCCCGTCGAGCCCCTCCGGCTCGTCCCGGGCGGGACCCTGAATCTCACGGTCCAGCCGCTCGGCCACCTTTCGTCTCTGGATCTTGAACGTCGATGTCGTCCGGGGAAACTCCTCCTCCGGCCACCGCGACGCGCTCTGGATGCGCTGGTGCGCCTCCAGCCGCCGGTTGACGCGCTCGGCGATCGCCAGCGGATCCTCGCGGGAGCCGTCCAGAATGAGCGCGGCATGGATCTGGACGGCGCCGGAATGCCCGACCTGGACGACCGCCGCTTCTCTCACGCCGGGTTCCCTGACGGCCTCTCTCTCAATATCCCCCGGATAGACGTTCATGCCGTCCGCCGTGACGATGACGTCCTTCTTTCTTCCCTTGAACACGAGCCGACCGCCGCCGTCCCGCATGCCCAGATCCCCCGTGTGAAACCACCCCCGCTCGTCGACGGCCCGCACGCGGCGGTTGCCTGCCTCCAGGTACTCGCCGACCACGCTGTCGCCCCGCACGAGGATCTCTCCGTCCTCCGCGATGCGGATCTCCTGTTCGCCGACGACCTCGCCGAGGGTGCCGCGACGCGCCCGGAACGGATGGTTGACCGAGACCACCGCACTGGTCTCGGTGAGGCCGTAGCCCTGGATGACGGGCAGTCCAATCCTGGCCCAGAAGGCCTCGGTCTCGGGATCCAGCGTCGCGCCTCCCACCACGAAGGCCCAGAACTTGAGCCCGAAGGCGCGGTGGATGTCGCGGTGGCGCCACCAGCGGCGTAGCGGTCCGCCCGGTTTCGCCCGCAAGTCCACGGGGCGGAAGCCGCTCCGCTCCAGGTCGGCCCGCAGGCTGTCGAGGATGCGCGGGACGCAGACGAGCACCGAGATCCGGCTTCTTCGGGCCGTCCGCCGGATCGCCGCGGGGTGCAGTCCGCTGAGGAACGCCGCCGAGCCGCCCAGCACCGGGGGGATGAAGATCCCCATGGATTGCCCGAACATGTGGCTGAGAGGCAGGAGGTTGAGGATGCGAATCGGCTGGAACGGTCTGGCCAGCGCGCCGTAGCGATCGATTTCCTCGCGAATCGGATTGAGATTGGCGCAGATGTTGCGGTGGCGGTGGACCACGCCCTTGGGCTCCGCCGTCGTGCCTGACGTGTAGACCACCTCCACAACGTCCTCGGAGCCGGCGCGGTCCGCCGCGAACGCGGGTCCCTCGGGCAGGCCTTGGAGCGACTCGATCGCGAAGCGCTCCAGCGACGGGACCAGGTCTTCCGGCGAGCCGCTGTGCACCAGAAGCCTCGCACCGGTCTGGGTTGCGATGCGTCCGGCGAGTTCAGGCGACGAATTGCGGTCAAGCGGAACCACCTCGATGCGCCGCGCAAGGCAGGCCCAGAACACCGCCACCCACTCGGGTCGGTTCTCGGACCAGATGGCCAGGCGGTCACCGGCTCCGAGACCCCGGGCGTCCAGATAGGCGACGAAGCGCCGGATGGCCGTGCTCAGGTCCCGATAGGTCCAGCGCCGCGTCCGGTATTCGTTCGAGAAGCGCAGCGCCTCCCTGGATCCCAGCCGATCGATCCGAGGCAATAGGTCCAGCAGTGTCTCCATGCGAAGCTGTCAGTGCAATTCCCGGAGGGCACGATGCGCAGGAGCGTCTCGAAGGACGGCCGTGCCGCAGGCACATCCTAACCCACGAGGGTCCAGGGACCAGAGCCCTGGGCTGCCGCTGCCTCGGCCGTCCGGTTCATGCCTGACCATGCGCGGCCGCTTGGTCGCGGACGCCACCGGGTCTTCAGCGCGAGCCAAGCAGGAGAGGGGGCGCCGTCCCATAGGAGTTAACTTGTTTGGCTGATAGGGAATTGGCTGTCGCCCTGATTGGACCGTTTCCGCAGCGATTCGGCCAACGATGCCGAGATCTCGTTCCACTGCAAGGTCATCCGTTCTAGTGAAGAGGCAGGTCCGACGGCCCGCGTGACTTGGTTGAGGGCGAACTTGAAGTCACGCCAAGGGCTACGGATGGGGTCCTGTCGCCATGTCGTATCACCAGGGGCAAACGGTCAGCGCGTGGCGGACAAGTTTCTCGACCAGCAGGGCCACCAGCAGCTTGCTGTACAGTCAGGCCTTGGAGCTCTCGTCGTCGGATTTCGGCAGCTGCCCGAGCTGGACGAGGGACTCGAAACGCTTGAAGACGACTTCGACCTGCCAGCGCAGGCGGTACCAGTCCGAGATTTCGGCGGCCGGGAACCGTTCCGGCGAGTATGCAGAGCGATCCGGTCCGGCCAGGTTCCTGCACCGTTGTGGCGTCGAACGCCTGCACCTAGAAGCCCCCTCCGAGGGCACCGCGATGCCATGCTCCCGGAACAGCTCCGCGCACAACGCGTACAGCCAGTCTCGCGATTTCCGCAGCCGCTTCAGCAGCGCCATGTCCGACAGCTCGCCAAGCCCGTCTGGCGCGTACGCAACACGGTCTCGCACAGGGGCTGCCCGCATCCGAGACGAAGCAGCAGCGTGCAGAGCAGGTTCTCCGGCGACCGGTCCTTTCGCAGCCCCTTCAGTGCTCCCGTCTCGGCCGCCAGATCCTCCCGTTTGTCTGGGAAAAACGACAGCAGCAAGTCCCAGTCCTTACTCCTAGGTGGCTGCGTTACCGTTCCATTCACACCAACACTGAAACAAGCTTGCCCTTCCGCAATCAAGTTAGCGCGTATCGTGCATTACTCCCACCATGTGGGAACACCTTCCACGATGGCTCTTTGCCTGCGAGTCTCCACTGCCATCCGGTCGCCAGTCGAGTAGACGCGTCGAATCGGATCCTTCGAAACAACGCTGCCCAAATACCGGCCATCCTCACGGAACCACCGCAAACGCTTCTTCTCAAGCAGCCCGAAGGCAGTCTGCGCGATGACTAGATCGCCGTCATCATAGGTGTCGACCAAGGAATGGAGCGTATCGTTGCGCAGCACGTAAAGCCTAGTACCCGTCATCAAGTAGAGATAATCTCCAGTGTCGACGATCTTGCGTGGAACGCCGCCTATGTCATAAACCCGGACGGCCTTTCCTTTATCGTCGACGTGAACGACGCGCCCGGAGGTACCGGCTAGATACGCTGCGTCTGAACCTCCAGCGAAGCTAGCGGCGTAAATCCAGTCAGCGACCTGAATTTCAGTGGCCTGCATTCTCGTAGTCAATGTGAACCTGATCCCGCCAGCCTCGATCTCTGTACGCTCAACCTCACGCCCAAAGGTGCTTCCGGTGTAGTGTTCGAGGGTACGAGCATCGACTCCGGTCAGCACCTCCGCTGCCGCGTTGAGCGCCTTCGTCCGCTCCTCGGCCTGAGCGTCGGCCGGATTACGGTCCGGATGCCACCGCTTCGCAAGGTTCCGGTAGCGCTGTTTCAGGTCTTCGGGGGTAATCGGGAGCGAGAGGCCCATGAGAGCAAGAGCATTGTCCACGTCCGCACTCGTACCAAATCCATCGCTCGGCGTAGCTATCCGAGTCCAGCCCTCCTTGTGTGGCAACTTGACACCCCAAGCTCCCCTGCCGTTCATCTCTACACACCACGCCTCGTCAGCTGCGGTGAACAGATAGCGGTTCGCATCTCGCGAGATAGCGACGCATCGAATATGGTTCTTGACCTGACCGTCCGGGATCTCGAAACGTCTCCGCAAGGCGACGATTTCGGGAGCATCAGCGAGAGTTGTCTCTAAGACTGACCGAAGGCGGTCGTCGTAGGCATGAAGAACACAGTCTCGTGACATTGCGATCAAGCCGCGCCCTAGGGGATGGACCCCTATACGGTAGATGCCATGTTGGAACCCTTTCTTTGCTGCTAGTTCTCCGGACCGATTGTAGCGGAGGGCGGCGGCCTTGATCACGCCGAGGTCATCGGCCTTTCCGAGGTCATCGATCATGAACAGGCCTGAGTCAGTTGGATGCAGCTTGCGGAACGCGGTGTCTGGACGTTGGGCCAGCGGCAGCTTTTGCACTGCCGAAATCTTCCAGTTGGTGCCGTAGACTTCAAATGGCTCCGCTGCATCAGGGATTCTCGCCCACTCGGAGTCGATGCCTGTGTTGCTCCCTTGCGCCGGCGAGCGAGGCAGCGGCACATAGTTGACCGAGGAGATATCGATTTCGTGTAGATTCGGTGGGTTGCTGTCGATCCGATGCGACCTGACAATACGTTTGGAAGGCGGCTTCGGAATTGCAGGCGAGTCCGGCGGAAGGAGCCTGTATGTGCGACCCGACTTAATCCGCACGATCTTTCCGGCTTTGTCGAGGTATGAAATCAGATTCGCGACCCGACGACCGTCCTTTTCGCCAATCAATCCCTTAACATCAGTTTGCAGACAGTTTGGCTGGGCACCGATCAGCTCGAGAATGGCTGCGAATAGCCGCCGGTCGCACAGGTGTCGCTCGACTGCTTCGGCCCACGGTTCAAGTTCCTGCACCGACGCGACGATTTCACGCATCCGGGCTAGCCCTTCGTCGTCGCCCACGAGGGCCAGTATTGTTCCGCCCTGCTGCAGGGCCGGAATCGAGGAAATGTCAAAGGATCGGTGTTCGCGACGAAACTCCCTCACCCAGTTGGTCATGTGATGTAGATTGTGATGCACATGTCGTGCGGCGTTTTCGTAGTCCCTCTTGGCGATAGCTGTTTGCAGTCGTTGCATTGAGCCGAAGTATGCATCGCTGACGCTGCGCCCGCGCGAGCGAGACGAGGAGGTGACCCGATCCGCCGCCGCATCCCGCTCACTGTCGTTTGTCTCGTCGCTCCCGAAGAGCCACCTGATGAACCGAAGCATCGCCCCTCCTCAATGACAGAGAGTAATGGTACACAATGGACCGCTTGCGGGCTGTGCCGAACTGGCTGTTTGGCTGGTAGATCGTGGAGTTTGAAGGAGGTGCCTCGGCCCGCCGGAAGCTCTATAGCAAGGAACACTTCCAGGTGAGGGCGTTCGACGCCACGACGGTGCAGGAGCCTGGCCGGACCGGGTCGCTGTGCGTACCCGCCGGAACGGTTCCCGGCCGCCGATATCTCGGACTGGTACCGCCTGAGCTGGCAGGTCGAACTCGTCTTCAAGCGTTTCAAGTCCCTGGCCCAGCTCGGGCACGTGCCGAGATCCGATGGCGAGAGCTCCAAGGCCTGGCTGTACGCCAAGCTGCTGGTGGCCCTCTTGGTCGAGAAACTTGTCCGCCACCCGCTGACCGTTCGCCCCTGGGGATACGACGTGGCGACAGGCCTCCACCCGTAGCCCTTGGCGTGATTTCAGGTTCGCCCTAAACCAAGTCACGCGGGCCGTCGGACCCGCCTTTTCTCTAGAACGGATGACCGCGCGGTGGAACGAGATCTCGGCATCGTTGGCCGAATCGCCGCGGCAACGGTCCAATCAGATGCACAGCCATTTCCCTATCAGCCAAACGATTGGCTCTAGTGGGGCGGCACCCACGGGTCGACGGCATCGGATATGCTCTCGGCATGACTCCAGAGGCCCTGCGGCGACTGCTCGACTACCACTACTGGGCTCGCGACCGATTGCTCGATGCGGTCGAGAGACTCACGCCGGACCAGTTTCGCCGAGACCTCGGGAACAGTTTCGGCTCGGTCCGGGACACGCTTGTCCACATGGTCTCGGCCGAATGGGCGTGGTGCTCCCGGTGGGAGGGCGAGCACCCAAGCGGGCATCTCGAGGTGACCGACTTCGGGACCGTGCAGGACATCCGCTCCCGATGGGCCACGGAGGAGGCTCGGGTTCGGCGCTACGTCGACCGGCTTGGGCCCGACGGCATCAACCGCGTGCTCGGCTACGCCCACTTCAACGGCGCGCCGCTCGAGTCGGTTTTCTGGCAGATGCTGCAGCACGTCGTCAACCACGCCACGTTCCACCGCGGCCAGGTCACGACGATGCTGCGTCAGCTTGGTGTCCGGTCCCCGCGAAGCCAGGACATGATCGTGTTCTATCGCGACGTCCGTCGCTGACCGGGATGCGGACCGCTGAACGAAGGCCCTGCCTGACCTACGGGCCGGCCGTTCCAAGCCAGCGCACCCGTATCACAAGCTTGATGGGTGACCGCCCGTGCAGGTGCAGGAACTCGGGGGAGGAAATGTTGTTGTTGGCAACCCGATAGTTCGGTCGGTTCGTGAGGTTGTCCACGCCGGGACGCAAGGACCAGCGGTGGCCGAGGAAGGACAGCTTTCTCTCGATATGGACATTGAGGCTGAAGTGCCTCGGCAGTCTCCAGCCGTTGACCTCGCCGACCAGTATCCCGTTGTCGTCATGCACGCTGAAGGGAAACCCGTCTCTCCATTCGGCAAAGCACGCAAGGGAAGTCTTCTCCCCGAGGGGGAACGATGCCCAGGACACCAGGCGGTGCGGCACATCCCACGACAGGCGGCCTGCCGTCTCGGCGAAGAGGATGTGGTTGTCGTTCTCCACTTGTACCGCGGCATTCGACCAGGTTCGCGAGTAGGTGTAGCTGGCGAACCACCGGTGCGATCCCCGCAGCTGCTTGCTCAGGGAGAACTCGACGGAGTCATAGTGTTCCCGCCTGGAGTTCTGCAGCTGGAAGTAAAGGGCCCGACCCTCGACCGGCGAGCGCCCGTCGTATACGTCATGAACTGCGGTCGGAAAATGCGCGTAGCCGTTGCGCATGCGCTTGCGTAGGTAGTTGACGGCCAAGTCCGTCTCTCCCGGCAGTCTCTGGCTCCACCCGGCGCTGAGATTCCGCGTCGTGGGAATGGCCAGCGACCTTCCGTCAAGCTGGAAACGGCGAATGTCGGGAGGTCCCACGGGGGTCGCGCCGTCGGGCGCGAACCGCGTAAACACGGTGTCCTGGTCCCGATGCCGGGTGAACACCCGGAGGTAGGTGGCGGCCGGGATCCAGCCTAGGCCAGCCGACAACCTGGTCCCCTCGCTCCGCGGAGGCATGAAGGCCAGGTTGAGCCTCGGCGCCAGTGCCTGGCCGGAAACGATCCGGTCCCGGTCCCAGCGCAGCCCGAGTTCGGCCACAAGCCGCGGATGGACCGCCCATCGGTCCTGAAGGTAGGCGCCGGCCTCGATGTTGGAATCCTCGAAGGCCCCCGTTCCCGCGAAGGAGAGTTCGCGCGACAGGGTTCCGTCCACGCGGAGGTACCCGATCACGCTGCGTCGAACGTCCTGGAGGTATCGGGTTCGGCTGAGGTTGCCGCCCGCGCTCAGCTGATGCTGGCCCAGCCAGCGGACCGGGACAAACAGATTCGATCTGAATTCGTCCCGACCGCTGACCAAGTGCGTGGCGATCGGGTAGTTGCCCTCACGTCCCCGGAACGTGATCCTGTACGGTGCGCCGCCCTGAGGAACACCCCGGTACGTCGAGCGGTATGCGGCGTACCCGAGATCCAGGACGCTCTCGGGTGACAGCAGAATCTGGTCCTTGATGCTGAAGAAGTACCGCTGGGACTTTCGGTCCAGAGTTGTCTCGATCGGGTCCAGCGGGGACAGACCCGAATTGAGAACACTCAGGTAGTCCGCCACGAAGCTTGAACTGAGAGTCTGGCGGGGCGTCAGCCTGGCATGCAGGCGAAGACTGTTGTTGACGGACCACGACCGACTGCGATCCTCACCGTCTGGCAGTTCGGGAAGGAAGTTCTCCTCGTAGAGCACGTCCAGGCTGTTGAAGAACCAGGCCCGGTTCGACAGGATGGGGCCGGAGAGGGTGTGCCGGGGTCGCCAGTCCCTGAAGCGGAGTCCTTCCTGAATGTCGATCCCGGGAACGAAGTTCGTGAACCTCTGTCGGAACCGATCGTCACCGGTCCGTGTGGTGAGCACCATCGCGCCGCCGGTCCCCTTTCCCAGTGCCGCCGAGTATCGCCCGGAAAACAGGTCCAGCGAGCTGACCGACTCCGCACCCAGTGCCATCTCAAGTCTTCCGGAGGCGGGATCCGACACGCTGAATCCGTCCAGCATCCAGTTGGTTTCCTCCTCGGGGCTCCCGTTGAAGTGCAGGCCTCCCAACGGGTCTCTGAGAACACCGGGCAGGATGGCCGTGATGCCCTGGATGCGCTGCTTGGTCGATCGCGACATGGGGATGGCGTCGATCTGCTCCTGCTCCAGCGTCTGGGCCTGGGCCGTCTGCTCCGTCGCGAGCTGCTCGACGGCGTAGACGTCGACCGTCGTTCCGGCAGCCCCGGAATCGATCAGATCGATACTGACGACGTTGGGTCCGGCGACGAGGTCAATGGGCCTGCCGCGGATCGGGAAAAACTCTGCGTGAGCCACATCGAGGAAGTATCTCCCGACCTGCTGCAGGCGGAACGCAAAACCGCCGCTCTCGTCCGACTCGGCACGCACCCTCGAATCGGGGATGCCCTGAAGCTGGAGAACGACGGCGGCTCCCGCGACCGGGATTCCGTCGCGATCCGCCACCGTGCCGCTGACAAGCACCTGCCCGAACAAATGGGTCGCCGAGGAGGCGAGCAGTCCAAGCAGTCCGGACCACCGGAGGAATCCGCCGATACCTGCCGCGAGGCCATTCGCAGCGTTCGTCTGAAACCCAGTTGCCCGATCCCGGATCGACACCGCGAGCTGTCCGTTCGCCCTTGGCGCGCCGTCACCGTGCCACGGTGCGCCACACCTCGGGACCACCTGAGATTACCGAAGTCGAACCTGGCTTCGAGTGCATGCAATGTTCCTGCTCTGAGGGGGCGGCAGTCGCCGGCAGGGAATGCGAAATTCCAGGCGGCCCGCCGGCGACGCGGCTGATGCCAACGCTCACTCGGCCGAATCGGCGGCGGCGGTTACGCCGTCACCGGAGACCAGGCCCGACGAGGGGCGGTGCGGGCACCAGGCACTGGGTCAGATCCGCCTTCCAAGGCTGTGGCCTATCCCCAACGTCCTCAGACCGGCCGCGAGATCGCGGCGGTTGACTGGGCCGGCCGGCGGCATCAGACCGCTTCTTGTCGCACGGTCAAGTCGATCCCGTCGATCTCTGGGATGGACAGCCGCTCCGAGAGCCTCAACAACAGCCACTCTTCCAAGACCTGCTCGAGTTCCGTACGGCAATCCTCCAGCTTCCCGGCGTTTGCCCAGACTCCCTGAAGGGCGGGGATCCGACCGCAGAAGGAGCCGTCGTCTTCAATGACTTCGAATGTTGCGCTCCGCATCGCCGCACGCAAGTACTCACTGAGCACCTCTGTACGATACCCCCGGTTTGACGCCGTAATGGTACCCGGAGCGGCTGGCGACAACCGGACTAGGTGGTGCGTGACGTCGCACCAGCAAGGGTGTAGCTGGTGCTCCGCCCGCCCGCCTCGCTTCTTGCCAGGATCCCGAGCTTGAGCAGTTCGCTGATGTCACGCAGCGCGGTGTCTTGGGAACTCTTGCAGAGCTTGGCCCACTTGGATGTCGTGAGCTTGCCTTCGAAACCGTCAAGGAGCCGATTCAGCATCTTCCGCTGCCGTGCATTGAGCGACACGTCGCGAATCGAGTCCCAAAAGCGCAATTTCTCCAGAACGAGACCAAGCGTTTCACGAGACCCATCGATTGCCCTGTCCAGGCACCGCAGGAACCACTGCATCCAAACCGTCACGTCCAACGTGCCCTTCTGCGTCCGCTCCAGGATCTTGTAGTAGGCAGCGCGTTCCCGCAGGATCTGGGCCGACATGCTGTAGAACCGCTGCGAGGTGCCTTCGGATCGCGCCAGCAGCATGTCGGCAAGGGCACGGGCGACGCGTCCGTTTCCGTCGTCGAGCGGATGAAGCGTGACGAACCAAAGGTGGGCAAGCGCGGCCTTCAGCACCTCGTCGGTCCGAGTGGACGCGTTGAACCAGTCCAGGAAGACTTGCACCTCCGAATCGAGCCGGTCCGCTCTCGGCGCTTCAAAATGAACCCGTTCACGGCCGATCGGGCCTGAGACGACCTGCATCGGGCCGCCGGCATCGTCCCGCCACGAGCCGACTCGGATGCGCCGCATGCCGCTCCAACCCGTTGGGAAGAGCGAAGCTTGCCAGCCAAGGATCCTCTCGGACGTAAGCGCATGCCTGTAATTCCCTGTCGCGTCGAGCATCAACCCCACGACGCCCTCGACACGCATGTTAGGTTCCCGAAGGCCGGCGACCTCCATTCCAAGGCGCCGCGCAATCGAAGATCGGACTGATTCCTCATCGAGATGCTCGCCTTCGATTTCGTTCGTTGTCACCACTTCCCGGGTGAGAGTCCCTACGATCGCCTCCTCTCTCAGTTCAAAGCCGAGCGACTCCATCCTGCCGATCAGACGCCCCTGCTGGTGCCGAACCGCAGCCAAGGGCCCGACGATCTCCTTGTGGCGCCATCTGAATTGAGGCCAATTCTGACGCTCGTGAATGTATCGAAGAGATGCCAGCGGGAACCTCCTGCGGAGATTATCGCAGTTAATCTCCGCAGATCATGCGGTAAATGTGGCTGGGTCCCTGAGAGGTGGTCGTTGTGATCGACCGAATGCGGGGAACGGACAGCGATTCCTGCCCACGACGCGGGCGGCGGCGGAGATCGGATGCGGGGAGGCCAAACTCTATTCAACCCATTGCAGTGTGGTACTCCCAGCCCCTCGCGCATTGGCGGCCGACTTGCATTCAGGTTTCTGGACCAGCGGCTGGCTCGCTACCCGGCAGGAACCGCAAGCTCTGCCGCACGAGCGGTGCTGACGACGGCGATTGCCAGAGGGTGCGCGAACTTCAAGCGCAAGCAGTTTGCGGAGCCGGGCCGCCCAGTCATCTGCAAAGGCTGCACGACGGCAAGCAACTACGCCGAAGCCTACGAGGAGGCTCTGGAAGAGAGCGGCGGACTGTACAAGCGAATGTCATCCGATACGACTCTCCGGCAAGAGGCCGGATGCGCAGCGTCCTTCTCCCGGGCTTGAGCTCGGTGGCGGCGGGTCGCCGATCGGCGGCAACATCGCATCGCACACGTTGCCATCGTTATTGTTGCGATTCCAACTCTCCCGTGGGCTCCACGGGCGGCGTCGACTTGATCACATGCGCTGAGGCTCCTGGCCAGGTCCGTGCGTTTCGTGCGCCAACTGGGTCGCGAGTCGGTGCGCCAAAGTTCGCACTATGAGAAGGCCTTGCTCGAGTTTGAATCCATGCCCGCCCACGATACATCAGCCCTCATGCCACAGGCGCTCTTGGGGAAGGCCTCGATACTTGAAAGCCTCGGTGATACCAAGAATGCCTTGCTTGCACTGGATGAACTCGCAAGTCGGTTCAATGGAGCAGGGGATCCCGCTATCATCGAAGCCGTTGCAACCGCCTTGTTCGAGAAGGAAGCGATTCTGTCGTTGTTGCGACGCTTCGACGAGGCGGCGACCGCGTTCAATTCAGTAGCTGCCCGGTGCAAGGGTCTGGACTCCCCTGCGATGGCGAAGCTGGTCGATACCGCGCTCCTGAATCGAGCACTGGTCGAAGGGGCTGCTGGAAACCCGGGCAGAGCAGTCGAGCCGGCGACCAAGGTGCTTGATCGCGATCCGCGACCTGACACCTGGAAGCGAGCGCGGGCGCTGTTCATGCGTGCCTTCTGGCGCCTTAAAGACACTGGCGAGCCCGATGCGAAGCGCGACATCGCCGAAGCCCTTGAGTTGTTGCCGGAGTGCGACACCGATCTCGGAAAAGGCATCGACTGGCTCATGCGGTTTGCGGTCGACCTTGGTTGTTCCGTCGTCCTGAACCTGGTCAAGCGGTCGACGGCCAATGATCTCCTCCTACCCTTGGCCACTGCGCTTGAGCAGGAACTGGGCCGCGAGCCGAGAGTTGCGATTGAAGTGCTGGAAGTTGCGAATGACATTCGGCGCAACCTGCAGAAGCTTCGAGAGGACCAGAATGCCGATCGCAACCTCCCCCTGGCCTAGACACTCTCTCCACTTCTGCGACAGGCCGCGAATCCCTTCCAGGACTGTGCGACGGGCCGGACCGTTCTTCTCCTTGTTCACGACTTCGCTGTCGCCAACCTTGGCTCGCGGACGGACAGCGCCGGCGCCGTCGCGCCGCTGGTGTCGACCGAAGTGGCGAGATCCACACCGGCGGGGAATGCGGCTTCCCGGGGCTCGATCGCCCTGTCTCATCGCAGGGCAGACCCCATCTTTTCGTGCCTGCTTCCTATCTGCGCCTGCAGCCCCGGCGCGTGGGGCATCGCGGCAGCTCGGCAACGCAGCCGATGCGATCCACGCGTTCCGGGTCGATCTCGTTCACCTTCCCGCCGGCCAACTCGAACATGTAAGTACGGGACCGTCATAATCGGCGTGCAGGACACCTTCTCGCTGGCTCTCCAGGTTCTGACCGAAATGCTCTGCCCCACAACCGCTTCATTCGCTCCTTGCCGGAGTTCGTCCGGTCCCAGCAGGGTCCCGCCGCCCAGTGCCCCTGATCGCCCGGGGAACAACGCAAGCAGGACCGCGAGATCAACGCCCGCCCAGCGCTGGCTGCACGCCCGCATCAACGAGTTGCACCCCTGCCGGCCGGTCTTCCCGGCCGACGACCTGTACTGCTCTTGGCCCATCCGTCAACGGGTCCTTGACGTCGCAGCAGACTTCATGTTCGTCTGCAAGATCGCCTCGGACAGTCCACCCTTGAACCGTGATACGGTTTTCCATATGGAGACTACGCTGAAAATTGACGCCTCAGTCATGCAGCGACTCCGAGAAGAAGCCGCTCGGCGAGGAACCACGATGTCCCAGCTTGTGGAGGCTGGCCTGAGGCGGGTACTCGCCGATCACGCAACTTACGAAGCGCCATCAAGGGAGATTCCCCCTCTGCCGACATGGAACGGCGGGAAGGAACTGGTCGACATCTCGAACCGCGACTCGCCCTATCAGGTGATGGAATAGGGGTAGGGTGCTGTTGTTCGATACGAACGTCCTTGTGTACGCTGCCAACAAGGATTCATCATTCCATGTCCCCTGCAGAGAGTCGCTTGGAGCGGTTCGCAGGGATCCTTCCCCGACGTTTCTTACCTAGGGGGTTTGCTACGAGTTCCTGAGAGTGACCACTCACCCTCGCGTACTTGAATCACCATGGACTCCGAATGAGGTGCACCGCTATCTTGCCGACTTGCTGGCGTCATCCGGATTCGACCTGCTGATTGCAACTCCTCGCCACACAGCAGTCTTGGCGCAAACAATCTCCGAACCCCCTCAGCTTCGGGGTAACTTGATGCACGATCTTCACACGGCCGTGCTGCTGCGCGAGCACGACATTAGCCGAATATGTACCCGCGACAGCGATTTTCGTCGTTTCCCGTTTCTGATGGTCATCGACCCAGTGCATCAGCCGCGAGGTAGCCGGTGATCATTCCTCGGGCCCGCAAGAAGCGGATTGAGGTCGCACTCCTTCTCCGTGTGACCAACAAGGCGGCTGTGAGAGAAGCATCGGTCCGGCTCGGGCATCCCTCCACGCTGCTCCTCTGGCGGGCACGACCTCCGCTGGCTGCCGCCAGGGCGGTCGTTCTCCAGCAGACGGTAGACGCCGGGTCCGAAGTTGCGGACGTTCCTCCCCAAGAAGAGCCTCGAGACCCACGCCGGCGACCGAATCCAGTGGAAACGCTCATCAACAAGAGGATGCTCTTGGTTGAGTCGAGAGCCGCGGACATCGATGTCGCGAAGTACCCCAGTTAGTGGAGGACCACCTGCCTGCGATTCGTAGAGGCCAACCACTTGCTCACTGTGTTCCGCAGGGCCAGGATCGTCGCCCGGATCTGCCACAGGATCGAACCTGGCACGGCGGGAAACGCAGCAGCAGCCGCGTTGGCCCGACCGGGTCCGTCGCGAGCCTTCGCACCCGGTCGTAGTCAGGACGGCGCCCATCGCGGTCAGACGATGCGTCGACCGCGCCGGGCGCGACCTCAGCGCGCTTGCAGGAGTGCCGTTCCCGAACCTTGCTGCCGCGCTCGCAGACGGGCCAGTCCCTCGCTGAGCCGGACTGCTTCCGCAACCGGCTCGTAGACGCTGTCTTCGTCGAAAGGGTGAGCCGCGTACGGTGCGGCGATAAGGTTGAGGTGAATCGCTTCCTGAGCGGCCTGGAATAGCTCAAGGGCCGATTCAAGCCGCCCGAGCGCCATGAGTTGCTGTCGGCTCAGAATTGCCCGAGCCATCTTCCGGTGCTCGGCGAACACGCTCTCGAACTGGCCCTCGATGCGCTCGAAGTCGGCGGAAATCCTCGTGAGAGCCGCCACGTCCGGCGGTTCCATGCGGAATGCCCGCTGAAGCTCCCAGTCCAACTGGAACGCTTCGAGCGACAGGGGAAACAGGGTGTCCTGGAGAGCGTGGGTGACTCTTCTGAGCCTCACCTGCTGCGCCTCGTTGAGTTGGATCACCTCTTGGAGCGCCGAACCATGCCCCTTACCAAGCGTCAAGCCACTGATGCCATCTCCGTAGTCGCCGTTGATAACACTGTCGGGTTCCTGGCCGGGCAAGAGTCCGCAGCAAAGCACCACAGAGAGAACGATGGAAATCCTGAAGAGAGTCATGTCCTTATTACGTGGGACAAATGGGTGGAACGCAAGCGGACTGTCAGCTCGGATTTGTCAGTATTCCCGTTATCATTCGTTGGCCGGAATCAGTGAACACGTTCAGTCGGAACACATGATCACGATCTGCCGAAATCTGCATTGCATCCCGGCGGGTCCGGTGGTGTGCATGGAGGAGCAGCCGGTGCCATTGGTGATGGACACGCGTGGGCCGGTCGCGGTGACGGCCCGCCACCGGTGTACGAAGGCCGACTGGGCGTGGCTGGTCGCAGCCGTCCTGGAGGGACGCTGCGCTGACTGCGAGAGTGTCACTTGGGTGCCGGACGATCCCAACACTTGAATTCGGGCTAGGGGCGGTCCGCGCGGTAGACCGTTCGCATCCGCATTCCCCGGTACACGAAGTACGTGACGGGTGCCGTGACTCCCGCCGCAAGCGGCAGCATGATGGACTTGGGAAAGTCGTAGAGCTTGTCCGGGATGACTCCGAACATGAGGATTGCCGTGAGACCCGAGGTGATCAGAGTCACCGCCATGCGCTTGCGGGGGGCCCGGAAGACCTTGACCTTGCGGATGGAGGACTTCGGAATGGATTGCAGCGACGAGACCTCGGCGCACAGCACCAAGGAGTCCTCGGAGACCGAGTCGAGAGTGCCCTTCACCAATCCCTCTCTCTGAGGGATCCACAACGTGTCGAGCGGGTGCCCTGAGACGCGGTCCCTGACTGCTAGGGCGCGAACACTCGCCCACGAATGCCCGTGAGTCGTCTGTGCGGCGAGAGGGATGGCAATTGCGAGGGCGAGCAGCCGTCTGACAGCCATCGATGCCTATCGTATCCCGGCAGTCACGGACTTCACGCCGTGGAGCGAGCATGTCGAGCCGGTGACGCATGTCGGATCCGGGCAGCCGCCGGCGTCGTCTTTCCAGCCACGACCGGAGGTCTTTCCTGCTGTGGGTGCAGTCACTGCGGCAAGTTCCGGATCAGGGTCACTGCGGCGGCGGGGACCGAGAACGGTGATGCTGGGAAGATGAAACGGATTGCCATGCGGCTTGAGGGCCACAGTGAGGGTGATGCCCACGTGCCGCCGCCGAGAGCGCAGTCGCCAGAGGTGGAGGGGACCCACCACCACTGGATCGAGCGCCTCCATGTCCGAGGATTCCGTTCGTTGGCCGACGTGAAGGTGAGGCCGGTCGCCGGCGCCAACGTGCTAATCGGTGCCAACGGCTCAGGGAAGTCCAGCTTCGTCCACTTCTTCAACATGGTTGGATGGATGCAGGATTCGCGGCGGCTTGCGGAGTTCGTCGGCAGAGAGGGTGGAGCAGACGACCAACTGCACGGCGGGAGCGACTCTACTCCGCAGATGGACGCTGAAATCACGATTCGCACGGACACCGGCCTGAACGACTACCGGTTCTCACTCGCGTATTCCCATCCCGATCAGCTGCTGTTCTCCGAAGAGGCGTTTCGCCACAGCCGTGACGGTCTCGACACCGAGGCGGAATGGAACTATTTGGGCGCTGGACACCGTGAGGCCCTGATCGTCAGGTCGGACCAGGGAATCCACGGAGGGCTGACCGCGAGTCGGCGGACTGCCCGCACGATGGCACATCTACTGCGTAATTGCGTAGCGTATCAGTTCCACAATACGGATCCCGCGTCCAGCTTCAAGAAGACCTGGGACGCGGGCGATCGTGCCTACATGCGCTCGGACGGCGGCAATCTGGCTTCAATCCTGTACCGGTTGGAGCACGAGCACCTCGACCGATACGAACTCATCTGCCGTCACATTCGGCGTGTGCTGCCCGGGTTCGACCGCTTTCAGATCGAGGAACAGTACGGGAAGGTGGCCTTGCGTTGGCGGTCCCGCCTGCCGAACAAGACTTACGGCGCTCATCTCACTTCGGACGGCTCGCTGCGCTTCTTCGCTCTCGCAACCCTGCTGAATCTGCCCGGGGGATTGCTGCCCGGCGTGCTGGTGCTGGACGGACCCGAACTCGGCCTCCATCCGAAGGCCGTCGCTCTGGTCGGGGCCATGATCCGTGCGATGGCGGAGAGTCGGCTGGTCATCCTGGCAACGCAGTCGGCTCTGCTCTTGGATGCCTTCGAGCTCGATGAAGTCTTCGTGCTCGAAATGCGGGAAGGGCGCACGCAACTCACGAGCCCCGATCCGGTGCAGCTTCAGACCTGGCTTGGTGAGTTCAGCGTCGGGGAATTGTGGCAGAAGAACCTGCTCGGCGGCCGGCCGTGAACCGGCTGGCCGTTGCCGTGGAAGGGGAGACCCCGCAGGAGTTCAACACCGAATCGACTAAGCCGCATCTGCGACGCAGCGACATGTATCCGACGCCGGTGCTGATTGGCGGGGTGTGAGGTCCTCTCGGAGGTGGTGGATACATCACCATCGACCGGCTCGCGAGGGGGATGCGGCACTTGAACGGGAGTCTCGACGCCGTGATTCCCCCGGTGGACTTCTACGGGTTCAGAGACAGGGCCGTGACCGTTCGAGCGATCCGTGATCGATTTCTACGGGGCCACGCAGTGAGCATCGATTGCTAGGCGGCAGAGGTTCTTGACGAAGCGGATGCCGTGGGCACAGCATCCGACAGCGTGAGCCGGGCCGCGCACACTGTGCTTCCTCGCCTGCGTCGGCTCACTTGCCGTCGATGGGCACATCCCTGGCTCCGGCCCCCGGCAGGTGCTCCAGCACCGCCCTCAGCCTGGCTATCTCGCGTTCCGCTCGAATCCGGCTCTGACGCTCCTCCTCGCGGGCATGTTCCGCTTGGATCCGACCCTGACGCTCCTCCTCGCGGCCACGTTCCGCTCGGATCCGGCCCTGACGCTCCTCCCTGCGGGCACGTTCCGACTCCTCACGGTCGCGTTCTGACTCCTCGTGGGTCCGCAGATCCTCCCCGGCAATCGGGTCGAAGAACCGCAACTCGCGAAATCCGCCACCCGTGTCCTGCTCTCTCACCCGCAGTTCCAAGCCCAGCACCGCACTCCGGATTCGTTCCCGGCCCAGCCGTGGCAGCGCTTGCCACTGGTCCTCCCACAGAACCTCGCCCACCAGCCGGTGTCCGCCCATCCCGGCCATCCGCCGGCTCACAGGCGAGTATCGGAAGTACTCCCGCACCCCCAGCTCCGCATAGGTCGTCCGCTTTTTCTTCGCATCCCTTTCTTGCGTCGAGTTCGAGACCACCTCCAGCACGAAGTCCGGCGCCCGGCCGCCCTCGTCCCGGATGCTGTACGAGCGCCGGGGGGAACCGTCCACACCCAGCACCACCATCACGTCCGGCGCCACCGACTCCCGGTCGCCGTCCTGCAGATAGTAGACGAGAAGATCGGTCGCCACGAATCCGCGGCCCCGGAAATGGATCGCCAGCGCAGTGCCGGCGTAGTGCATCGTGATCGCCTGCCAGCTGTTGTCCGCCATCGGCTTGCCGTCCGTGTCGGGAAGCTCCTCCTCGGGCCTCAC
This sequence comes from Bryobacterales bacterium, assembly GCA_028819255.1. Lineage (GTDB taxonomy): Bacteria > Acidobacteriota > Terriglobia > Bryobacterales > UBA6623 > VXMF01. The sequence goes on from JAPPMB010000018.1 coordinate 25,623, forward strand.
CACGGCGATCGCCGGAGGCCTGGGGACGGGCGTCGCGACTGCCTCGGCCACGCCCTGCAGGATCACTCCCGGCGCCAATCCCTGTAGCGGATCCGACTTTGCCGGCACAAGGAGAGTCTAGCATCGGGGGCGGCGGATCCGGACCACTCCACGAGCGCGGCACAGGCTGGACTGTGGTTGCCCCGAGTGGGGCTGCGAGCGTGCGCCGCGCGGGGGCCGGCTGGCGCGAGGTGTGCCGCGGGTAGGCCCCGGGAAGGGCCTGTTTGCAATCGGCGGCCCCGACGGTACCGCTCCCGGCGTGCCTGTAGGCGATCCTGGAGCGAGCCGGACCCCACTGCAACGGCGAGGATTTCGCGGACCGGCCGAACGGTTGTGCAAAGCAGGCGAGTTGCCGAACGACCTCGTACCGGAGATCCGCAACCGTACCGGCCAGTTCGACGAGGGATCAGTGGTGCTCTGCGTTCAGCTGCACGCAATCGAGAGACTCCTGTTCTGCAACGTGGGAGCGTTGGGGCGGACGCTCCCGGGTGCCCCGGTCGCCGAACACAGGTCGATTCGCTCCGAGTTGGGTCCGCCGAAGGGCATCACCAGCCATCCCGATACCGCACCGAACAGGCGAATCGAGACTCCGGTTCCGCGCTATCGGAAGGCGCTCCACGGCACCTTGCCGGCACTCGGGTTCGGGCCCGAAAAAACACGCGGCGAGTGCCCGCGATTTGATGCCCGGCTTGGACGGCCAGCATCACCTTGACAGGACACTGTCAGGCAATTAGCTTGTGCATGACATTGCCGTAGACGTCGGTCAGGCGGAAGTCGCGGCTATTGTGGCGGAATGTGAGGCGCTTGTGGTCCAGGCCCAGCAGGTGGAGGATGGTGGCATGGAGGTCGTGATGCGAGACGCGGTCCGTGACGGCGTGCATTCCGAGCTCGTCGGTGGCGCCGTGGGTGATCCCGGGCCTGACGCCGCCGCCCGCCATCCACATGGAGAAGCCGAAGTGTTGATGGCCGCGGCCGAGGGATTCCTCCCTGCGCGACTCCTCCATCGGCGTGCGACCGAACTCCGTAGCCCAGACGACGAGAGTCTCGTCCAGCAGACCGCGCGACTTCAGATCCGTGATGAGGGCCGTGATGCCCTGATCGGTGCGGGCCGCGTTCGTGCGGTGGTTGTTGACGAGCCCGCCGCGGTTGCCGTGCGCGTCCCACCGCCGTCCCTGGGCGCCGTCCAGAATCTCCACGAAACGGACTCCGCTCTCCACCATGCGTCTCGCCGTGAGGCACTTCCTCCCGAATTCGGTGTCGCCGTAGAGCGCCTTCACCGAATCCGGCTCATTGCCGATGTCGAAGAGCTCCGGCGCCTCCATCTGCATGCGGAACGCCGTTTCGAATGCCGAGATGCGAGCGTCGAGTTCGGGCTGCGTGCGGTGCATGCCGCGATGGAGGCGATTCAGCTCCCGCACCAGGTCCAACTGCCTGCTCTGCTGGCCCCGGCTGAGAAACGCCGGCGCCGCGATGTGCGGCACGGGCGGACTGCCGGGCTTGACGTCCGCCAGCGTGGCTTGGTGGATGCGCGGCAGGAAACCGGCATCGTGAAGCGCGCGCCCGCCGGACGGTCGGCCGTCCGTCATCGCCACGAAACCCGGCATGTTTCGGTTTTCCGTCCCCAGTCCGTAGGTCACCCACGAGCCAAGACTGGGGTGGCCCTGCCTGGAATAGCCCGTGTGCATGAGGATCTGGGCGGTGGAGTGGATTGCCGAATCGGTGTGCATCGAGTTGATAAACGCGATGTCGTCGACCACTCGTGTCAGATTCGGGAAGATCTCGCTGACCCACGCGCCGCTCTGGCCGTAGCGCTTGAACGAGAACGCCGGCGGAACGATGCGGGTGTGGGTGTACGTCTTCTCCGGGTTCAGGCCTTCCAGGTCTTCGTTGGAGAAGATTTCGCGCGCCAGTCTTCCCGCGTACTTCTTCAGAAGCGGCTTGTGATCAAACGTCTCCAGCTGACTTGCGCCGCCGACCATGAACAGGAAGATGACGTTCCTCGCCTTGGGAGCGAAGTGTGGCTTCCTGGGCGCAAGCGGCTCTCCGAGGTCATCCGTCGGCACCGCCGCCGCACCGCTCGCCGTCTGGTCAGTGAGCAGACTTGCCAGAGCGATGCCGCCCAAACCGAGTTCCCTGAGGAACCCGCGGCGGTCCCAGCCGACCGGTCGAGTATCGTAGCCTGCGTCAGTAGACATGGATGAATGCGCTCAGGCCGGCGAGGGCGTGGCTGCATTGTACAAGAGAGAGGAGGTCGCCGTCCCCTTCTCCGGATGGACCTGCTCCGGTTTGCATCGGAGAGGGCGCACACGTGGGGCATCCCTACCTGCTGCTTCCCGTGGGGCCGAGGCTGCTGCTCACCCTGAGGGTCAATGGATGCCCCGACACCGTACGTGATGGGGGCACCCCTGCTGCGGATCCTGCCCAAGCCGAGTTCGGTGATGGTCCCGACCCACCCGTAGGGCCTCGGAGACAGCGTCAGTGAACATAGATGAACTCGTTCAGGCTCATGACGGCATGGCAGTACTGCACCAACGGGTTCGGGGTTTCCGGGGATCCCTCGTCCTTGCCCGCCTCCAGCCCTCCCGTGCGCCGTTGACCGAGAAACGACAGGCCGATCTCGCGTTCTTCCGCGGTCGGCGGCCGTGAGAGAGCAATCCGGTACGCCGACTCGATCTGTAGGCCGGGATCGCCTCCGGCTCTGTCCCGCACCCGTTGCGCAAAGCGTTCCGCCTGCTCCCAAACGAACGGCGCATTCAGCATGAACGCAGTGCTGCTCGGTGTCGTACTGACGTCACGAAGTCCGATGCTCTGCGTGTTGTCCGGCGGGTCGAAGATCTTGAGGACCGGATGGAGGTGGAAGCGCGGCGACATGAGGTAGACGGACCGGCGCCAGGTGTCGGGCGTGTCCCTGAAGGTCTTCTTGCGGTCGCCGATGGGCGTGCTTGGTCCGTGAGCGTTCGTCCGCAGAGAGCCGGAGACGCTCAGAATGTGATCGCGGATGACTTCAGCCTCCATGCGCAAGGGCCTGCGGTGCCACAGGTACTCGTTGTTTGCATCGCGCCGGGCCTGAGCCGGATTCGTGCTGGCCGCCTGCCTGTACACGGCGGTGTTCATGATCAGCCGGTGGATCGGCTTCAACTGCCAGCCCTCCCGGATGAGCTCGGACGCCAACCAGTCAAGCAGGGCGGGGTGCGTGGGCTCGGTGCCGAGCTTGCCGAAGTCGTTCGGGGTGCTGACGATGCCGCGCCCGAAATGGTGCTGCCAGAGACGATTGACGATCACCCGGGCCAGCAACGCCCCAGCGCCGTGCTCGACATCGGTGAGCCAGTTCGCGAGCGTCCCGAGATCCGATGACTCGAACTGCGCCTCGGGGCCGTTGGCGGCCTCGGGACTGGGCCGCCAATCCCTGGGGCTGCGACCGTTCCGCATCAGGACGCGCAGGAACCCGGGCTCGACCGGCCTGACCGGGCGGCCCCAGCTGCCGGCGGCCAGAAGATGCGGCGTAGTCACCTCCAGAGGGACGTACTTGCCCCCTGCGTCCGGCTTTTCCTTGACTTCGTCGAAGAACACGGCCGTCATCTGGTAATACTCTTCGGCCGTGATCGGGTCGATCTTGTGGTCGTGGCATCGCGCACATCCGATCGTGAGGGCAAGGAAAGCCTGGCCGGTCGCCGACACCATGTCGTCGAGGCGGTGAAACTTGCGATCGTTCGGGTTGTCGGTCCTGCTCAGGCTGGTTCCAATTCGAATGAACATCCCCAGGTCCGGCCGCCCGGCGGGAAGACTCGCAGGAGCGCCCGCCACCTGGAAGCGGACGAATTCGTCGTAAGGCAGGCCGTCATTGAAGGCTCGAATCACGGCATCGCGGTATCGGTACGCGTCCTCTCGAACTGCGTTGTCCTGCTCGTGCGCGCCATGGCTCTCGCCGAACCGGGCCGCATCCAGCCAGTGCCGTCCCCACCGCTCCCCGTAGTGCGGGCTGGCGAGCAACCGGTCGACGAGATGGCGGAACGGCGCCGCGGAGGAATCACGGACGAAGGCCTCGACCTCGTCAGGTGCCGGCGGCAGGCCGATCAGATCGAAGTAGGCGCGTCGAATCAGGGTGGGCCGATCGGCCTCCTGCGAGGGGAGAAGCTGCATTTCGCGCAGCCTGGCGAGGACAAGACGATCAATCGGCGAGTCAGTCCACGCGGCCTCATCCGAACTTGCCGCCGAAACCTGAGGAGGATCGCCGGGGCGCAGGGGAAGGAATGCCCAGTGGCGGCGTCCCAATTCGAGATCCATAGCCGCCGCATCGACAGTCTTAGCCTCTCTCGGATCGGGTGCGCCGAGAGCCACCCAATCGACGAAGTCCGCAATGACCGAGGCGGGCAGCTTGCCGCCCGGCGGCATCAGCAGGTTGCGGTTGGAGTAGTTTAGGGCCTCGATCAGCATCGACTGATCGGGTTGCCCCGGCACGACGGCGGGGCCCCGTGACCCGCCCTGCCGGACACCCTCCCGGGTGTCGAGCTGCAGGCTGCCCATCAGAGTTCCCTTGCGGGCGGCCTCCGCCGAGTGACACTGATAGCAGCGCTCCGCCAGCACCGGACGGATCTTCCTCTCGAAGAAGTCGATATGGTCCTGCCCGGGTGCCGCAGGGACTGCGAGCAGGACGACGGCAATTATGAGCAGGATCACGCGACCACCCGACGCTTGCACCCGGCATTGTATGCCGGACGGTCGAATCAAGTCTACCAGTCGAAGTGCAGACCAAACATGCCCTTGCCCCCTCCGCGTCGCTGGCCGACAGCGACGCGCCGGTGTCGGCGCGACCTGATGGCAGATGGAGCTCGACCTGGTCTGGCTGCGCAGCTTGGGTGTTCGTAATGTTTGACGGTAGGTGCCGTTCTTTGTGAGGCCAAGGATTGATCAGGAGCTGTGCAGACAAGCGCTCGGCGGCGGTCCTCACGAGGCATGCCATTTGCGGCCTGCCGCTGCGGAACCAGTCCCGCGCCTGAGCAAAGTTCTTGGTTGACGCGGCTGTTCGGGTTGACGATCTGCGCCCACCTCCGGGCAATCGCCTCGAAGCCCTGCTGGGTGATCGACGAGGCCAGTACAGCATTCGCATCGACAATCAATGCCGGATCTGTTTCGTGTGGCGGGATGGCGAAGCATGGGTGGGTTGAGACCACCGACTATCATTGACGGGCGGCGAGCATGACGGTCAAGCGTGAAGACCTGGACCTAGAGGCGGTCGACTTCTCCGATATCGCTACCGGGCGGCAGCTGCCACCGGTTCATCCAGGTGAGATTTTGAGAGACGAATTCCTGGTGCCGCTGGGGCTCAGCGTGTATCGGCTTGCCCGGGCGCTGAATATTCCGCGGCCGCGTCTGAACGACGTCGTGCGGGGCCGTCGTGGCGTCAGCGTTGATACCGCGCTTCGCCTTGGGCGCTACTTCGGGACGACGCCCGAGTTCTGGATCAATCTCCAGACACGACACGATCTGGATGCTGTCGGGCGGACGTTGCATACGGAGATCGAGCGGGAGATTGAACCACATGCCGCGGATCCAGCTCCCACCTCCGTCCGCCACGCAGGACCCGCATGAGCAGGGTCGGCTGGCCGGAACGATAGCCGACACTGAAGCGAATGACTGAGGAGGTGCCGCTCTTTCGGACAGTGAGCTAAGGTGTTCGCCGGATCAGCAGGGCGACAAGCATGGCGAAGAGACAGCGGTTCACGGCGGGTTTCGAGGCGCGGGTGGCGTTGGAGGCGCTGCGGGAGGATGAGACGGTGCAGTCGATCGGGACCCGGCATCAGTTGCGTCCGGACCAGGTGAGCCGGTGAAAGCGCAAGGCACACGAGGGACTGGTGGACGTGTTCGAGGAGGGCCCGGCCGGACGGCGGCACGCGCACGAGAGGGAGATTCGGTCGCAGCACGCCAACATCGGGCAGCTAGTGGTGGAGCGGGACCTGATAGGAACAGCGGAGCGGTAAGCCGACTAGCGCGCTTGATGAAGGTCGAGCGCGGAGTGGCCGGTCATTCCGCCTCGAGCGCGAGCCGGAACGCCGCCGCTTCCTCGCCATTGCGAACCAGAAGGATGTCCCCCGCCAGCGCGGGGTGGTTCCATGTCTTTCCCTCAATCCCCGGGTGCCGGGCGACCTCCTCGAACCGATCGGGGGTCGCAGCGACGGTCGCCAGCTCTCCACGCTCCGACAGGACCAGCAGCGGGTCTTGGTCGGCCAGCAGCAGCAGTTGGCCATGGCCGTACCGACCGCCCTTCCATTTCCTGCTGCCGTCCTCGACGTCGACACAGGCGAGAATGCTGCCGTCGAACCCGAATGCATGGCGTTCATGCACGACGAAATCGTTGAAGTAGGGTTTCAGCCTCGTCGACTCCCAACGCTCGGCGACGCTCCATTTGTCGGTGTCCCGCGTGACGGCAATGTGGCGCAGACCGAAGCCGCTCCCCTCGGCGACCAGCAGGCCCACGTCCCGCACCCCGGCCGGCTGGACGATACGGTCGCCACCCGGCCATGCGTGCTCCCACAGCACCCTGCCGTCTCGCGGAGCGACGCTCGTCAGGCCCGCACTGCTCAAGAGCAGGACTTGGGCTTCCCCGTCAATTGTCAGCGGGTGTGGCGAGCTGTAGCTGCCGGATCCCGGAGGGCCGAACCAGCGCGGCTCGCCGGTGGCCCGGTCGTAGGCGGCCAGTGTGCCCGAAACGGCGGCGACGACGAGGTCGCCGACCACAAGCGGCGAGCCCGAGAGTCCCCAGTCCGGAACGGTCGTGCCGGTGTCGGTTGCAGCGTTGCGCGACCAGAGCACAGTCCCATCGGCCGCGTGGAGGGCGTTCAAGATGCCGGTAGCACCGAGAGCGTAGACACGGTCCTCCCTCAGGGCAGGCGTTGCGCGCGGACCGGGACCGACATGCGAGTCCCAGAACCTCGCCTCGTCGCGGTGCGTCCACACCAGCTCGCCGGTGTCCAGGGAATAGCAGGTCACCGCTTCGTGGTCGCCGACCTGCTCTTGCGTATAGAGGAGACCGTTGCCGACCGCGAATGACGAAGCGCCCGGACCGACCGGCCGGCGCCACAGCAAGGCAGGCGGCGACGCGTTCCAGTCGGTTTTGATCCGGACGCCTTGAACGGCGCCATCGCGATGCCGCCCGCGGAACCCGGACCAGTCGCCTCTGGCCGACGCGGCTGGCTGAGTTTCAGGGCTTGAGTCCGGCTCGTCGCCTCTTGTCTCCAAGAACTGCTGTTCGGCAGTCTTGGCCCACCGCCACCTGAACTCCGCCGCGCCCGCCCCTGTGATTCCCTCGCTCCGAAGCACGGTCCACACGCCGCAGGAAAGCAGGATCGCCGCGGTCATCGCCGTTCGCCTTGTCCTCGGCGTCAGTCGCCGCGTGCCCGCGGCCGATGCAACGATCGCGAGGCTTGCGACCGGGACGGCGTAGAGGAACATCAGCATGCCCATCATTCCGTCAGCGATCGACTCGTCGACGAGGCGCGATGCCACAAAGAGCGTGACGGCCGCCAAGGCTATGAAACCCAAGCGCTCAGGACGCGGCGCTCGGCTTAGGAACGCCCACCACACCGCTACTGCCAAGCCTCCGGCCAGCCCGCCGCCTACGGAGATGAATCCGGTTGCGGGGCCCGGTGCGGCTAGCGGGACGACGACCCAGCACAGCCATTGCACGGAGATGGCGGCCACGCCGGGCCACAACCGCAGCTCCTTCCCCCCGCTGGGGTTGCGGTCGTGTTCTTCGCTTGTCTGCATTCGGCCGGCCGAGATTCGATCCGCCCCGGCGATGCGCTCGAAGGCAGACGCTTAGCATAAGTCACTTCCGGCAGCGTTCGAGCGGTCCGTGAGATTCCGGCCATTGCCGTCGAGTCCCGTTTTCGCCGGGTCCGCCTTCAGGCACGCCGACAGCGGCACCGTCGGGGCGGGCGGGCGCCCCCTCAAGGGTGCGGAGAATCGACGCCTTCCGGCCTTGCGCTCCCGTTGCCCGTCGGCCTGCCCAGGCTCCGGAACCATGCGGCCCGTGCGGTCCCGCCCGCCGCCCCCGATGCTAGACTCCCCTTGTGTCGGCGAAGACGGATCCGCAGCGGGGAATGCCGCCGGGGGTGGTCCTCCAAGGCGTGCCCGGGACGGTCGCGACGCCCGTCCCCAGGCCTCCGCCGATCTTGGTGGAGATGCCCGAGGAGGAGGAGTATCCCGACACGGACGGCAAGCCGATGGCGGAAAACACCTGGCAGGCGACCACGATGCACTATGCCGGCCCTGCCCTGGAGATCCATTTCCAGGGCCGCGCATTCGTGGCGACCGATCTCCTGATCTACTACCGGGAGGGCGACAAGGGGGCGACCGTGGCGCCGGACGTGATGGTGGTGCTGGGGCTGGACGGCTCCCACCGGCGCTCGTACAAGCTCTGGGAGGAGGGACGGGCGCCGGACTTCGTGCTGGAGGTGCTCTCGAGCTCGACGCAGGAGAACGACGAGGGCGACAAGCGGAAGACGTATGCGCAGCTGGGGGTGCGGGAGTACTTCCGGTACGCGCCAGTGAGCAGGCGGATGGCCGGGATGGGCGGGCGCCGGCTGGCGGGCGAGGTACTGCGGGAGGGCCGTTGGGAAGCGCTGCCGCAGCTGGGGGAGGAGCGCCTGCGGAGCGAGGTGCTGGGCCTGGAGCTGCGGGTGAGGGAGCGGCGGACGGAGGGCGATTTTCGCGAGTTGCGGTTCCGCGACCCGGACACCGGCGAGGACTTGCCGACCCACGCGGAGGAGCGTCAGGGCCGGATCCGGGCGGAACGCGCCCGCGATAAGGAGCGCCAAAGCCGGGTCCGGGCGGAACATGCCCGCAGAGAGGCGGAGCGGGGCCACAGGGAGGAGCGTCAGGGCCGGATCCGGGCGGAACGCGAAATAGCCAGGCTCAGGGCGATGCTGGAGCAGTTGCCGGGAGCTGCAGCCAGGGATGCGCCCAGCGACGGCACGTGAGCCGGCGCGGGCAACGACGGACAGTGTGCGCGGGCCGGCTCAGGCCGTCGGATGCCGTTCCCACGGCATGCGCTTCGTCAAGCACCGCTGCCGACCGGAGGGCGGTCCTTGCGGGCTGGCCCGGATACAATCGGTCACGGATCGCTCGAACGGCTACTTCGGATCGTACGAGTCCACGTCGAGGCGACCGGCGGCAGAGCGGCCGTCGAGATGGGTGAGCTATCGCAGGTTCTCGGGGGCGCTGCGGAACCGCCGACCACCCCTGCGTCGTTCGGTGAGCCGGCACATGATTCCTACTGCCGGACAGATGGCGTCGGGGATTCCCGCTTCGGGCACGGCGCGCCGCGCGCTCGTGCCGTTGAAACTCACGGGAACATCGCCACCGTGGATGTCGAGGGAGTTGCAGGGGCCCTGCACGAAACCACCGCCCCGGAGCTCGCGGGGCGGTGCTGCGGACCGGCCGGAACCGCCGGCCTGCCGTCTCGGAAGCTCCCTCGCTTGTGTCACGCGATGATTCCAGGAGCGAGCCGCGAGCTTCTTTCGAGCGCGCGTCCCGCGATTCTCATCGGAACGATTCTGGCCCTGTTGGAAAGCCCGCTCTAGGGCAAGCGCGCTGCGGTGAACTCCGCGGGATCCGTTCGTATCGCCGACATCACGGCCCGGGACGCGGCCGCGGTACTGGCACGGGCGAGTTCTAGTCGTTGTTCTCTCCGAACAGTGCGTCAGGATTGTCGTGCAGGAGCTTGCGGCCGAGTTCCAGAGCCTCCTCCCCCGAGCAAGAGCCCTCGCTGACCTTCTCCGTCAGGACTCGTGCGATGTTGCGCCGCGCGATCTTCGCGTGCGCGTAGCTGAGTTCGGGGTACCGGTAGTCTCCGCCGTAGCCGAAGATCTTGTTGGAAGGAACCGTATCCAGCATTTCGTGCAGAGCACGTCTGGAGGCACTGGGCGAGATGATGTGAGCCCAGCAGAGGTCGACAAATACGTTGGGGAAGACCTTCGCGATCGCCGCCGCCTCTCCCTGGTAGGGATAGCTCATGTGGAAAAGGTCGAACTGCACCTGCGGGAACAGGAAGAAGAGGTTCGTCAGGTGGGTCGGCTTGGAGTTCTCGATGAAGTTGCCGTTCCCCGCATGCAGCCCGGTATGGACCTGGACGGGCACGCCGTGCGCCGCCGCCAAGCCGATCAGATGGTGAAACATGTGGTCTTCCAGCGGACGGAACGGGCGCTCCACACGAGACCGGAAGGCAGCGGGCGGAGTGCGGTTCGCCCCCAGAAGCGACTGCAGGCTGGACTCGGCGTCCCGCTCTGCAACCTCTTCGTAGTGGATTTCGCGGTTGTACGCCAGGGTCGACTTGACCGTGACCATGCCGATGTCGAGGCTCTGCTGGAAACTGGTCTCCATCGCCCGCTTGAGCCCGGCGAGGCCCGTTATGGAAACGTCGGTTAGTTCTTCCAAGTTCCGGATGTCGGACGCGGACTGCGGGGCAACGAACCGGTCGAATTTCCGGGCGCACACGAAGAATCTCGGGTCGGGCCTGACCGGTGCGGCATTCCAGTAGTCGTCCAGCACCGAGTAGGCGATGTTCGAGCGGCGGACGAGGATCTCCTCGTACAGGCCCGGTCGGTTCGCGGCCTCGATCCTGCGGTTGATTTCGGGCAAGGTGGCGCCCGAGATCTGATCGACGCCGTAGATGTCCTGGATGGCGATTCGCAGCGCCTGGCCGTATCCGGTCATGCGGGCCGACTTCCAGAACGGTTCGAACGCCCGCCAGCGCCGCTCAGCCGAGGCGTCGGGGTTCCTCACGACTGAGAGATCGTCCCCCGAGAGGCCGGCGGATATCACGTCATTGATGGCGTAGTGTCCGGCCAGCGTGAAGAAGTCGATCCGGGAGGACGTCCGTTCCTCTTCGGGGATGATGTGCTCGTGTGTGTTGACGAGCGGGATCTCGTCGAGGGCCTCCAGAAGCTCGGTTTCGAGTTCAGGCGCGGTTGAGGGCGCGGCCTGGGGCGCGGCAAGAGCTGGCAAGGATCCGAAGAAGGTACGGCGACCGATCGGCATGGCACCAATCATCCTCTCCCATATGTTCTCCCGCACCCGCTGGCGGGGTCTGCCGCTCGCGATTCGAACGGAAGCCTCTTCTTCCTCGAGTTGATCTCGGATTCTTGTCGCAGCGCTGGTTCTCGGTCGCCTGCAAGACGGATCATCAGCTCTTCACGAGGTGTCGGCGGCGGAGCCGAGGATTGGTAGCATGTCGGCCGGTCATGACACTGACTCGTCGAACATTCGCCGTCGGCCTTCTGCCGGGATTGGCTGGCGCCCAAGGAGGGGGCCTCAATCAAAGTCCCGTATTCTCGGCGGGCGACCACGGCTACCACACGTTCCGCATTCCCGCACTGTTGCTGACCGGCAGCGGGGTGCTGCTGGCGTTCGCGGAGGGCCGCCGTGACGGCCGGGGCGACAGCGGCGCCATCGATCTTGTCTTGAAGCGCTCGACCGACTCCGGCACGACCTGGTCCGACCTCCAGGTGGTCTGGAGTGACGGATCCAACACATGCGGGAATCCCTGCCCGGTGGTCGATCGTCGAACCGGCCGGATCCTGCTGCCCATGACCTGGAACTCCGGGAAGGACCACGGACGCGAACTGCACCGCGGTACCGGCCGCGGCACGCGCCGGGTGTTCCTGGCCTACTCCGACGACGAGGGAGGGAGTTGGTCGCCGGCACGCGAAATCACAGGGCAGGCGAAGCGGACCGATTGGTGGTGGTATGCCACCGGCCCGGGCGTGGCGATCCAGATCCGGAGCGGCGAGCACGCGGGAAGGATCGTCGTACCGGCGAACCACACCTCGGGGACGGACGGATACGCGGCGCACGCCATCCTTTCTGATGACGGCGGCGAGAACTGGAGGATGAGCTCCGTGATTGCTCCGGCCTGCAACGAGAGCCAGGTCGTGGAACTGTCTGACGGGCGGCTGATGATGAACAGCCGAAGCCAGTCCTTCACGAACGAGGAGCGCACGGGCTACCGTGCAATTGCGTTCAGTTCCGACGGCGGCGAGACCTGGACTTCCCCGCGGCCGGATGCTCATCTCGGCGATCCCCAGGTCCAGGCCAGCCTGATTCGGTATTCCTGGCCCGGCGAGGGCGGCCCGGGCAGGCTCCTGTTTTCGAATCCCGCTCCCGCGGTTTCACGGGAACGCGGCCGACGGATTCGCATGACCGTGCGTTCGAGTCTCGACGACGGCCGCACCTGGCCCGCAGAACGGTTGATCCACGAGGGTCCCGCAGCGTATTCGAGCCTGGCCCGACTGCACGATGGTTCCGTGGGCTTGCTTTATGAAGCCGGGAGCGAAGGTCCGTACGAAGCCATCCGACTGGCGCGCTTCTCGATTGCCTGGCTTGACGGCGGAACGGGCTGATACGGGGGCGCCCCGCAGATCCCGGCCGCGGTCCGCAAGAGCAGGGCAGGACAGTCGCGTCTCATGCCCGAGGCTCCGGCGACCGCCGCGGCGAGTCCGGGCACCGCCTGCAACTCGCGGGTGAGTCGGTCGCGGGCTATCCTGTTGCCGGACCTGCCAGTGCGGCGATCCAATGATCGGAGGTTCGACCATGGAGTCAAGACGGGAGTTCCTGGGCCATCGGCTGCTTGACGGTGCTGCCCTCGCTGCCGCGGCGGGCTTGCCGGCCGGGCTGGCGGCGCAAACCGAGACGTCTCGCCGGATTCGCATCGGGGTGGTCGGAGGGGGCTTCGGCACACACTTTTCCTGGCACGAGCATCCAAACTGCACGGTCGCCGCCGTCACCGACTTGAGGGCCGACCGGCGCGACAGGCTTCAGACGACCTATCGGTGTGACACCGTTTACAACTCTCTGGAAGAGATGCTCCAGCGCCCCGAGGCCCTCGACGCTGTCGCAGTCTTCAGCGGAGCGCCAGACCATTTCCGCCACGTCTCGATGTGCATGGAGCGCGGGCTCCACGTGATCTCTGCCGTGCCTGCGGTGATGACCCTCGAGGAGGCTGATGGGCTCCGGGATCTGAAGGAGCGGACCGGGTTGCGGTACATGATGGCTGAAACCAGCTACTACAGGCAGCCGGCCATCTACGCGCGCAACCTGCATGGCGAGGGCGGTTTCGGGGAGATCTTCTATTCGGAACTCGAGTACTACCACGACCGCGGCGACCTTGATGCGCTGCTCACCGACAAGACCACTCGCCACTACGAGCCGGATGGGTCACGCTCTTGGCGCTGGGGCCTGCCGCCCATGCACTACCCCACCCACTGCCTGGGTTTCCTGGTTGGCGTGACACGAGAACGTATCGAGCGCGTTTCGTGCCTTGGCTGGGGCGGCAAGCACGAGTGGCTCGACGACAATCCCTACGACAATCCGTTCTGGAGCCAGTCGGCGCTGATGCAGACCAATCTCGGCAACATGGTGCGCTGCAATGTTTTCTGGATGGTGGGAGGCCATGGGGAAAGGGCCCGCTGGTACGGCGAGAAAGGGTCCCTGCTCATGGAGGTGAGAGGACTTCACGACGATGCCTGGGTGTCGCGTTCGACGGTCCTCGACGGGCGCGAACGGACCGAGATGCTCGAGATTCCGGATTACTGGAAGAGCGAGATGCTGCCGCCTCTGATGCGGCACGGGAGCGGCCACGACGGCAGCCACCCGTTCCTCGCGGCGGAATTCGTCAACGCCCTCGTCGACGACCGGGAGCCGGTGATCGACGTATACGAATCTCTGGCGATGACAGTGCCGGGGATCGTCGCGCACCAGTCGTCTCTGAAGAACGGCGAACAACTCGCCGTGCCGAGTTTCGATCGCTCTGGCTGAACTGCCGCCCACAGGAATCCGCGAGAGGCCGGGCGGCTCGAACGCTGTCGATCCGGGACGTTCCCGGGAGCACAGAGTGCCGGTTCTCAGTCAACGTAGAGGACATTCTATCGGCGTGGTAACGTATTCCACGCATCCGATATTCGGAGAAGCCACGAGTCGGGCCTCTCGCCGAGTACAACAGCCATGCACATGGGCGGAGGGCCGCTCCCCGAGCCTATCGCGAACAAGCGGGACCCCTCTCCTCCCCGAGGGAAGGATGCAGGGCCCGGCGACCTCGCCGCGTCCTGTACGAGCGTGCCAGAAAGGGAACGAACAATGAAATCGCAACTCACATTCGCTGCTATAGCAGTGGTCCTGTTGGTAGCCGGATGGTGGGCCGGAGCGGCGAGCAACGTAGTCGAAGCGCAATCGCAAGACGCGCTCGAAACGACCTTGTCTGAAGGATACGAATGGCGCATGTTCGGCGGAAACGTTGCCGGAACTGGTGGGTCAGGCGGAAGCGGAGGCTCGGACTCATACGCCGGATCGACCGGATCTGTTGGCCTTTCGGTGAGGGGCGCGACATGGCTTTACAATACGAATACCGGCAAAGTATATCGTGTCTGGGAAAGGTGCAATGTAGACGAAGGCGGAGGGAGCGGATGCCTTATTGCGGCTCCGGTGTTCAGTGCCGACCGGCTGGATCGCTACCTGCCGAATCCTGCAACAGTCGACGACCCGCCCGGGTTCGAGAGATAGAGGAGACGACAGCTCCCAGCACACCAGCCACTGGAGGGGTCCGCGTTGTACCTCATCTCCCGCGATTCCGCCATTTCAGACGGATGTCCTACCACCACCAGCGCAGGACATACTCGGTTCCCAGTGGTGTTCCTTCCGGACACTTTGGGGCGTATTCTCGCTTTCACGCGAATCTGCTATTCAGGGCTATACAGGAGCAGGAAGAAAATCGTGACTACAGGGGCTCTCACCCCCCAAGGCAGCCAGTCTCCGGAATTGAGCCAGCAGTTCCAATTCGAAACCTTCAGCGACTTTTTCCATTGCGCGATGCCGCTAGGAAATCCAGCGATGCCAGTGATTGCGAGAAACCGCCAGACCAAACCGCGCATCTTGCACATCCCGCCATCCTAGCGCCCTCTCGATCTTGTGTCGAGTGCATGACGACGGTTCGAATTCATGAGGATTTGCGCGAAGCCTTCGAGTGCTTGAGCGCCTCGCGCTCCCTCGTGTCGAACCGGCCGCAGGTGCTGCCGCTGCTTCCAAGGCGGCGGGCCAGAATTCTTCGCCAGTGTCCTGGGACGGCCTGTGGATCGGATCAGCGCGCCTCGTCGGCGGGGGCGATCACGCCCAGCTTCGACCATTCCTCGAGCTGGTTCCTAACAGCATCTGCTGCTGTTGCATTGGGGCTGAGCTCGAGGAATCGCCGGAAGTGGGTTGCGGACGACTGAAACTCCCCGTTGTTCGCATAGGCGGACCCTAGGAACTGGTGGGCCTGCGGATAGGTGGACGTCGCCCCTCTCTCGACCAGCTCCAAGGACTTCTCGATGCACCGCTCGTTGTTTCCGGTGCGCAGGTGTGCGCCGGCAACATAGAATCTCACGTCGTCAAGATGGGGGTTGATGTCCAGTGCTTTCTCCCCCATTTCGATCGCGCCGGCCAGGTCGCCGGATGCGACCAGCAACGGCACGATGCGCGTGTACACGGGATAGAGATACGGATCGCCATCCACTGCCTGCCTGTACGCGTCCAATGCGTCCTCGGGCATCCCAAGGCTCTCCCAGACCTGGCCCAGAAGTTTCCAGGCGGCGGCGAAGCTCGAGTCCACTCGCACTGCTGCCTCCAGGCGCGCGGCTATCTTGCGGAGGTTTGGGCGCGGCTTGCCGACCTGCTTCAGTGCCCATTCGTACGACTGCAAGGCCTTCGTCGGCGCGCGGGCAATCGTGGGGCTGATGGCATGTCCCAGAACGTCTTCGACCCGTGAGAGCACGACCTCGCCGACGTCGGGGCTGTCGAACAGCGATCGAATGCCGAGCTGGATCTCGGATGACTGATGGCCCGGAAGCTCGGCGTGCACGACGCAGTTGGACATGTTGACAACGCCGAGGTGGTTGGGCTGGGGCACGCCCAAAGCTTGGGCTGAGATCTGCGTGGCGTCGACCACCCCGCTGCCCCTGCCTGACAGTTCGATGTCGAAGGCACCGTCGGGCCCGACTTGGTCGGTGGCGCGAGCAAAACCGCCGCAGACGAGTTCTATGATTGTCTCCTTGGGCACCACGGCACCATTGCTCATCTGCACCGATCCCGAAATGTACGCAGTCATTTCCGGGTCTGGCGGAAGCAAAGCAACGGGTTCAGCGGTGGGATCCGCGGCAATGCCTGTGGGATCCCTCGCCAACTGGGCTGCCAGCGGCTGCAAGAGAAACACGGTGGCCGCCGCTAGCACCAAGACCGATCCCGTCGCCGCCATGAATGTGTCCTTTCGCCCCTGACAGCCCGGCTTGGACCACTCTCGGCTCGGAAGCGGCACTTGGCGGCATGGTCTCCGGCAATTCGGACACGGGTCCGAATCGGGCTGGAGCAAGCGGGCGACTGTGGCGATTATAGACTCTCGGCTCCACACGGGGACTCTCGCCCGCGCCGGGTTCAGCGCCTCCAAGTAGCTTGCCGATGAGGCGATTGACGGCGCGGCCGACCCCCGCCTCCAGCACTCTTGCTACGCCATGGTCTGGCTCGGCGAGGAACTGTCCCAGTCCGATCCAGAGCAAGACTCCGGCCCCCCGCCAACTGCCGGCGACCCCGGCAAGGGCTCCCCGTCCGCGACCCGCTTCATGAAGGACCGCCTCAAGGAGCATCTCTTCCCGCGTCGCCGCAACCTGTTCACCGGACTGGATCTGGTCTTCTTCGATACGACCTCCCGCTACGTCCATGGCTCGGCCGGCTCTCTGCTCGGCCGGCGCGGCAAGTCCAAGGATTTCCGTCCGCAGTGCCCGCAACTGGTGGTGGATCTAGCCCTCTCCAGCGACGACAGGCCGCTTTGTACCGGGATCTGGCCGGGCAACACCGCGGACGTGACCACCCTCCTGCCGGGTGGAGAAGCGCCTGCGGCAGCAGCTCGAGCTCGCGTCAACCTGCCTGGCGGCGGATCGAGGCATGATCAGCGGGGCCACCATGGACGAACTGGAGCGCCGCCGACG
This sequence comes from Bryobacterales bacterium, assembly GCA_028819255.1. Lineage (GTDB taxonomy): Bacteria > Acidobacteriota > Terriglobia > Bryobacterales > UBA6623 > VXMF01. The sequence continues at coordinate 42,668 of JAPPMB010000018.1, forward strand.
AGCAAGCGCTTCGTGGTGCGAGGGCGGACCGTGGTGCACGTGGCGGACATCATGCGCTGTGCAGGAACCCGGCCTCTGCCGACGGTCCGGCTGTAACAGGACCGGGGAACGGGAAAGGGGACTGAACCGATCGAAGAGTACGGAGCCGTCCTCACCAGCAGGCAGGAATGTAGTGCCAATCCGCCCCTTGCTCAATCCAGAACCCTTTTCCTATCAGTTACTTCCGAGTTGAAACTGTCGAAGACGAGCCTGAGGTGCTGGAGAGGCCCCGGCTAAGGCGCTTGCGCCTCATCAGTCCCGGACGGCCTCCTGTGAGCGAGGAACCATGCGTAGAGGTCCCAGCCCTCGTACACGCGGGACCAGACGTTATGGCCCAAGTCCTCATGGACGGTGAAGCGAACATCGGGATGGCCTGCCGCCTCCAGGGCTGTCACGGTTTCCAGAACGCGCTCCGGACGAACCACAGTGTCACGACCTCCCTGAAATACCCACACTGGTGTCTCGGACTTCGCGATCCGATCGACCCGACCAGGATCCCCAGGACCGCAGATGGGAGCGATCGCGGCCCAGCGATTCGGGTCTGCCATCGCCAAATGCCACGTTCCGGCGCCGCCGAAGCTCAGGCCGGTCAAGTAGACCCGATCCTTGTCGGCCCGGAACTCCCGAATCGTGGAATTCACCAGTGCCAGCACTTCGCCTTCCATCCTGGTCCAGCTGTCTCGCAACGGAGAGTCTGCGTAGGACGGAATGCTGGGATCGGTGACGCGCGCCATCGGCTGCGTGGGACGACGACCGTACCGTCGGGGTGGTGGGGGGCCATCCTCAATTCGCTCGGGGACGGGCGGGTTGGAGCCGCGGCGCGGCCGGTCGAACAACGGCATCTGCGGCGAGATCATGATGAACGGCAGGTCGCGCCCTTGGATCCAGGCCTCCGCCACCGGGCCGTGAGCGAGGACCAGATCCAGATCATCCATTGCGTCGCCGCGCTCGCCTCCGCCGTGGAGGAACAGGATCACCGGCCAATGCTTACCGGGTTCCGTGTGATACCCAGTCGGCAGGTACACGAAGTACTCACGGCGCTCTTCTGTGACCTGGCTGTCGTAGCCTCTCCGCAGTAGCTGACCCTGGCTGCGGCCCGCTGGATCGGCGAACGCCGGTTTGCCGGCGATGGCCAGGCTGACGGCCAGCGCCACGCCGGTAGCGACAAGGCTGCGGTAGCCCGTTCGGGTTGACGTTGTTCGGACGAACAGTCTCATCGGCGAGCGCTATCGTCGCACAGGCCGCCGGTGCCACTCACCTCCCATACGTCGCGAACGACTACCGCGAAAAGCAGGACCAGCGGAATCGACGCGATGTTCAGTACGACGTACTCGCCGGGATGTCGCGCCCAAGCCCCAGTGGCGGCCACCGAGTAGTTGAAGGTGAATGTGTTGTACATATACGGCGTCAGCGATACTAGCCCCGCCCACAGCGCCCGGCGCCGTCCGCCGAAGAACTCCACCACGAAGTAGAGCGCCAGCACGGCAATCGCGGTGTCGATCAGGCCCATGCTGGTCCACAACGCGGTGGCCTGCGGATGCCAGCCCTCGGCGGGTGGCGGGGGAAAGTCCTCGATCGGCCGGAGTCCGCTCAGGTACACGACGTTCAAGGTCAAGTGCCCAGCCTGAAAGACACCGTAGTAGCCGACGAGCCAAGGCATCGCCACACCGCGCCTCGTCATCCCGTTGTCTCTGGCCGCCCCGGCGGCGCGGGGACTGGCGCCCCCATCTCAACGTGGTCGTGCCCGCCGCTCAGCAGGACGATGAATCGCTCGCGCAGGAGCGGAAGCTGCCGCCACAGGTAGATCAAAGTAACTCCAATGGGTGTGCCATTGCTCCACGCCATGCAACGGAGAATCCAATTGGATTTTTTGCAATAGTCGCTAAGGTATGCCCTTTGGGATGCGCGATGGTGATGCTGAACCCCCCCCTGATTGCTCCAGTCGGGATGTTAGTGGATTGGCCATCCAATGGTCAAGGTGGCAGGCCGGGGGAGCGGAGCCAGCCCTTCCGGCCCGACATCCATGGCGAAGCCGTCGGAAGTCGACACGATAGCTGGCGAGTTGACTCAAGGCGGAGTGCACTGGCAGGTCCATACCTACGGCAACGCGATGCACGTCTTCAGCAATCCCGATAACAATGACTACTACATGAGCACTGTTCATGACGCCGAGGCTGACAGTCGGTTGTGTCCGGCCATGCGGGAACTTCTCAAGGAATCGCTGGACGGCGAGTGACGCCGGACACGCTCCGCCTCCGGCGTTCGGACCATGCCGAACTCCACGCGTAGGATCCCCGACCTGACGCAGAACGCGAACAGCGCGCCTCAGCGAGGAGGGCGCAAGGGGTCGGTCGGATCCCACTCGAACTTGTACCGCAATAGGCTTCTCTGTCTCTCCCTGGCCGGATCGAATTCCGGGTTCGGGGCCGGCAGCCGAGCGCCGACGGAATCTCTCCACGCGGCCAATTCCTCACGCATCGACCGCGCCCTTCCAGAATCGGTTCTTGCCAAGTCTGTCGTCTCGGCAGGATCCGTCTCGAGGTTGTAGAGCTCGACGTGCGAGTCCTCGAAGAACTCGAGAAGCTTCCAGGAGCCCTTGCGGATCGCGCCCATCGGGGTCGATCCGGCATTGGAATAGTGCGGGTAGTGCCAGAACAGCGTCGGCCGGTCGATGGTTCCGGTCCCTTCGAGGAGGGGGACCAGGCTGACTCCGTCGATCGTGTGGCCAGGGACGTCCGCGGCACCTGCCATTTCGAGAATCGTGGGATAGAAGTCGATGCTGGTCACAGGTGTGTCTTCGACCGAACCGGGTTGGACGGTTCCCGGCCAGCGTACGATCAACGGCTCCCGGATGCCTCCCTCCCATAGGTATCCCTTGCCGGACCGAAAGCCTCCGTTGAACGCCCGCCGCGGCACGCCGCCGTTGTCGGAGAAGAAGAAGACTGCTGTGTTTTCCTCGAGTCCGAGGTGTTCCAGCTTGGCCATCAGGCGCTGGACCGAGCGGTCCACTCCCTCGACCATTGCGGCATAGACTGCGTTTTCGCGTCCGCTCGGATCGTTGCGGCCGGCATAGGCGTCGATCAGTTCGGGCTTCGCCTGAATCGGCGAGTGCACCGAGTAGTAGGACATGTACAGGAAGAACGGGGTGTCCCAGTTCCGCTCGATGAACCCCTCGGCGGCGTCTGTGAGCACGTCGGTGAGGTAGTCCCCATCCTTCACGCCGGGCACGGTGAACTGGAACGGGGCAAACATCGTGCCGGGACCCAAATGCCCCGACGTGAAGCTCTCGCCGAATCCTCGCTGGTCGGGACGGTAGTCTCCACCGCCCAGATGCCATTTGCCGACGCACGCCGTCGAGTACCCCGCCTTTTCCAGAGGTTCGGCGAGGATCGTCTCGTCAAGCGGCAGCCCCACCGGCAGTTCGGACTGCAGCATCCTCGCGTATGGCAGGAAATTGCCGGGCAGGTATTGGGTGATCCCCGTGCGGGCCGGCCAGCGTCCGGTCAGGATGCTCGCCCGGGTCGGCGAGCAGTTCGGGGCGGCGGCGTAGGCATTCGTAAAGCGGACGCCCTCTGCCGCGAGCCGATCGATGGTCGGAGTGCGATGGTATGTGTTTCCGTAGGCTCCGAGGTCTGCATAGCCCATGTCGTCTAGGAGCAGGAAAATGATGTTGGGCCGCCGGGCGTCGGCGTCCGGGGACTGGCCGGGCGAGCATGTAGCGAAGGCTGCTAGCACCAGAGCGGCGATGGGCGCGGAGAATTCCTTGAGCGTCGGGTGCATCGAGAGAGCCTAGCAGGAGTCGACATGCGTGTGGAGGGGTGCTGGTTCTGCAACAACGCGATTTCGACATTGTGTGCGAGGCCCAATTCCATCGGGGTTTGAGCGATGTTCGTTCATTCCGCAGCCCAAGCTCGAAACCAATTGCGGAATCAGTGCATGGAAGCTGGCAGGTGCGACGGGCCCCTCCGCCACGACACGGTTGCGAGGATTGACAAGCGACGCAATCTTGGCCTGGTGGAACGATTCCAAAACAACATGTCCACATCAATTTCCAGGCAACCGGGATCTCGTCCACCTTGTACACCGCGGGGTCGTCGTTCAGCCGGTTGATGTGGATCTCGGTCCGCTGCTAGAGCGCCTTCGGCACACTGCAGACGCCGGCATCGCGGGTCACGACCCGGACCAATCCGTGCAGCGTGATTTCGTCCTGATGGAACAGCGTCTCCGCCTGGACTGCCGTGACGGCTAGCGTGACCGCGACCGCCCAGGCAGCCGACTGATCCGTCCGCATCCTGATTCCCTGCTGTGTAGATGCGTATCTGGGACAACCCCTCGGAAGCTAGGATTCGCTGGGATTCGCAACGCGAGTGCTGCCGCCGGATCGTTCCGGGCTCCGAATTTGGGGCTCCCGGGTCTGGGACAGGGCCCATCTGGTGGATTTCGGAAGAGACGCTGCTGTGCCGTCCCACGGGAGCCTGCCGAGCCCGGCCTCGGTCAAGGACGCGCCGGCGACCGCTTGCTATGATTTGCAGGCTCCTGGCATCCACCGCGGCCGCCGCGCCGCGCCCGATTCTCTGAGGTCTCGATTCTTGCACTCCACGCCTCGATGCCGAGCCAATCGGCTGCTTGCGGCAAGCGTGGGAACGCTCCTCACGATCGGGCTTCTCGCCCACGGGCTGCAGGCTGCCCAACCGTTCGAGCTGAGAGACGGCGACCGCGTGGCCTGGCTCGGCGGCACTTTTGTCGAACGGGCGCAGCAGTACGGGTACATGGAGCTGGCACTCACAGCGCGATGGCCTGACCGGAATGTCACGTTCCGCAACCTGGGGTGGTCAGCGGACGACGTGTTCGGCGAATCCCGGAAGTACTACGGGAGCTACCAGAGCACCACGCTGGATGTGGGTGGACGGGAGCGGCTGCTGGCCAATCTTGAGGCGTTCGATGCGACGGTTGTCTTCGCCAACTACGGTGCGAACGCCGCAGCCGGAGGATCTGAGGCAGTGGAAGCCTTCTTGGATGGATACCGCTCGCTCTTGGGCGAGCTGGAGGGAGGGGGAGTCCGGATCGTGCTCGTGTCCCCGATTCCCCGGGAGAATCTGGGAGCGCCCTACCCCGATCAGGCCGGCTACAACAAGAACCTCAGGCTCTACGCCGATGCCATCGGCGGATTGGCCCGTGAACGCGGACACCATTTTGCGGATCTGTTCCGCGAACTGCCCAACGCCACGCGCGGTGCGGGCCAGATCACGGACAACGGGGTCCACTTGACCGCAAGAGGCTACGGCTACGCCGCAGCCGCCATGGAGGCCGCGCTGGGATGGGATGAGTCCGACCGCGAACCGCTCTCGGCGCAGCGGTCGGAGGAGCTGCGCCAAGTGATTGTTGAGAAGAATCGACTCTACTTCCACAGCTACAGGCCTCAGAACGACACGTATCTGCGGGGATTCCGAGACTACGAGCAGGGCAACAACGCCGGCGAGCTGCTCGAATTCCTGCCCCTGATCCGCATTCAGGAAGAGAAGATTCGGGAGCTGCGGAAGCCCCGACCGACGGAGGAATCGAAGTGAGTGCCCCCTGCAGCCTGGGAGCCGTTGGCCAAAGCGCCGGGGCGAGGGAAGGGAAGTGTCCGGAACCCGGACGGCTTCCTGCAATCAGGGCCGCCCGGGCCGAAACCGTCAGGGAGCGGTCCGAGTTCAACTTCCGCTCCCTCATGCTGGGCCGCGCCTGCGTCGCGCTGCTCCTGCTGGCGGGAGCGGCAAGCGCGCAACGTGACCTGAAGAACGTCCCTGTGCCAGACGTGCGGGCAGAACTGGACGCGTTTGAGCTTGCGGACGGTTTCGAGGTCAATCTCTTCGCGGCCGACCCGGTTGTGGTCAAGCCGATCCAGATGAACTGGGACGAGAGGGGTCGGCTCTGGATCTGCGGCAGCAGCATCTACCCGCATATCAGGCCGGGACAGAAGGCCGACGACAAGATCGTCATCCTAGAGGACACCGACGGCGATGGACGGGCGGACAAGCACACCGTCTTCGCCGACGACCTGCACATTCCGACGGGCATCCTGCCGGGCGATGGCGGCGTCTACGTTGCGAACTCGACGGAGATCCTGCATCTGCGCGACACCGACGGGGATGACAGGGCGGATGAGCGCCGGGTCCTGCTGAGCGGGTTCGGCGTGGAGGACGCCCACCACCTGATCCACACGTTCCGCTGGGGAATGGACGGACATCTCTACTTCAACCAGTCTATCTACACCCATTCCCACGTGGAGACGCCGTGGGGCGTGAAGCGCCTCCGGGCGGGAGGCTTCTGGCGTCTGCGTCCGGAGTCGCTGGAGCTGGAGGTCTTCGGACGGGGCGGCGTGAATCCGTGGGGACACCAGTACGACCGCTGGGGCCAGTCCTTCATGACCGACGGAGCGTTCGCCGAAGGGATCAACTACCTCTTCCCGGGCGCCGCATTCATTGCCGCCGACGGTGTTCGGCGCCTGATGGGCGGGTTAAACCCCGGCCAGCCCAAGCACTGCGGGCTGGAGGTCGTCTCGGGAAGGCACATGCCGCAGGAATGGCAGGGCCATCTGCTCACGGCCGACTACCGGGCCAACCGCGTCAATCGGTTCGTCCTGAGCGACGAAGGCAGCGGGTACACGTCTCGGCAGGTGAGCGACCTGATCTCCAGCGACCACGTTTCGTTCCGGCCCGTGGACATCCGGATGGGGCCCGACGGCGCAATCTATGTTGCCGATTGGTACAACCCGATCATTCAACACGGCGAGGTGGATTTCCGGGACCCGAGGCGCGATCACGACCACGGGCGCATCTGGCGGATCACCGCCAAGGGCCGGCCTCTCGTGCCCGCGCCGAGGCTGGCGGATGCCTCGGCCGAAGAACTGCTGGAGGGTTTGAAGTCACAGGAGGGGTGGACTCGAGAACACGCCCGCAGACTCCTCAAAGAGCTGGGCGCGGCTGACGTGGCTCCCGCCCTCGAGGCCTGGGTCGACGGTCTGGCCGGGGCGACCCCGGAGCGGGATCTGCACCGGTTGCAGGCGCTGTGGGTCTTCCAGGCGCTCGACGAGGTTCGCGAGCCGCTGCTGGGGGGCGTCCTCGCGGCGCAGGACTTCCGGGTGAGGGCTGCCGGGGTGCGCGTGCTCTCGGACTGGTGGGATCGGCTCGACCATTCGCGGCAGCTGCTGGCGGGCGCGCTCGCCGACGAAGCGCCACGGGTAAGGCTGGAAGGACTCCACGCCGCCCGCAAGTTTCGAGATGCCCAGACTGCGCGGCTGGCGCTCACTGTGTCCGACGGGCCCATGGACACCAATCTCGAATACGCGCTGGCACTCACTCTCGAGGACTTGCTTCCTGCGTGGCTCCCCGAGCTGCGACGGGACCCTACGTTCTTCGGCCCCGATGCTCGCGGTGCCATATTGGCAGCCAGGTCGGTCCAGGATCCCGGGGTGATGGCGCCGCTGCTCGAACTGTACCGCCAGGACCGGGTTGCCTCCGATCTCGAGGACGAGCTGCTGGAGTTGATCGCCTCTCGGGGTGATGCCGAACAGCTTGGTCTGGTCGGTGAACTGGCCTTCGGAGAGACTCTCAGTGCCGATCGGCGAGCCAGACTGCTGGTGCTCTTGGACACTGCCGCCGGACGCGGCGTCTTGCCCGCCGGCAATCCGGCCGACGTGCTGCCTCTCCTCGGTGCGGCTGATCCGCGGCTCGTTGCAGGTGCCGCACGGCTGGCGGGGCGTTGGCGACTCGAACGCGCCCGAGGCGATCTTGACCGCTTGGCCAACGACGCCGGTGCCGAGGGCAGCGTAAGGTCAGCCGCACTGGATGGTCTCGCGCTGCTCGGCGGCGACGCCAGCGTCCGGACCTTGGAGGACATTGCCGGCTCGGAGGAAGAACTCTCCCTTCGCGTGCGGGCTGTCGCTGCTTTGGCTGCCGTTGATCTGGCCCGGGCGGCGGCGACGTCTGCGAAGATCCTCGGCGCCGCCAAGGGCACCGAGCAAGACGAGGTGGCGGGAGTCTTCAACGTATTTTTGCGGCTGAGCGAAGGGCCGGCCGCCCTAGCCAATGAGCTTGCGAACGCGAACCTGCCAACCGATGTGGCCCTGCTGGGCCTGCGCCGCCTGGATTTTTCCGGGGTGGCCGCACCGGAGTTGGAGAGGGCTCTCACAGAGGCCGGAGGAGAAGTTGCGGCGCCGGCGTCGCTCGACGAGGACCGGCTGGAGCAGCTGGTCCGTGAAGTCGCTGAGCAGGGCGACCCCGCCCGAGGCGAAGAAATCTATCGCCTGGAATCACAGGCCTGCCAGCAGTGCCATGCGATCGGCGGGGCCGGGGGCCGGTTCGGGCCGGATCTGAGCGGCATCGGAAGCAGCGCCCCGACGGACTACCTGATCGAGGCTTTGCTCGATCCCGACAAACAGATCAAAGAGGGCTTCCACGGCGTCATCATCCGCAGAAAGGACAACACGGTCGCGACCGGCATCGCGGTGCGTGCCACGGACCGCGAAGTCGTTCTGCGCGACGCATCGGACGTGGAAACCGTGATTCCGCGCGATCAGATAGCGGAGGACCAGCTCAGCGACCAGTCGCTGATGCCGGCCACCCCGCTGGCGCTGCGACGGGACCAACTCGTGGATCTGGCGCGTTTTCTCACCGAGCTGGGCCGTGAAGGGCCCTACCGGGTCTCCCCCGCGCGGGTTGTCCGGCGATGGCGGGTGCCCGTCGTCGAAGGAAACTGGTGGCAGTCGGGACTCTTCCGGCAGGGTGTGATGCACGCCGTGCGGCAGGCTGAAACGCTCGAATGGGCTCCTCGATACAGCCGCGTGTCAGGGGAGCTGCCGCTGGCCGACGTGCCAAAGCTCCAGTACCGGCCGAATCGAGCGCTGAGCCTGGTGCGCTTCGAACTGCGGGTCAGCACGGCAGGCAGGATCGGGCTCCGGTTCAACTCCGTCGACGGTTTCGAGCTGTTCGCAGACGGTAATCAGTTGGAACTGCCGGAAAGGGAAGCCGCGGTGGAGTTGTCGGCGGGGAACCACTGGATCACGCTCGTCCTGCACCATGAGAACCGCGATGGAGTGCCCATACGAGTTGAGCTGTTCGATGTGCCCGGCTCTGCGGGGCGAGCGCAGCTAGTGGTTGGGCGTTAGGTTCGGCATTTCGCGGGCAGCCGCGAGGACTGGCGGGCCGTCCCGCCGACCACAGACCCGGTGAGCCGTCGTATCGATCGGCCCAGGTTGGATCGGGGGTGGCGTCGGAGTAGATCAGGTGCTCGACGTCGAATTCGAACTTGAGGCGGCGCAAGAGGCAGCTTGCCCGGGCTCAGCAGCCCCATGAGCCAGCCGGGGCCCGCTCAATTGCCACGAGCCACGATGAGCAGTCCGCGAATACAGAGCGTAGTGTGCGCTCGGCCCGAGTCCGGATGAGCGCACTGTCCACTCCGGCTAGGTGGTTCACGTACAGCGCACCGTCGTACCGGAGCTCCGACCGGGCGGAGCGATAGAATTCCGCAGTGACCTGATGCTGGGGCAGCGAGCGGCGATTGGAATAGGTGTCGAAGGCAACGGCTGCCTGTGAGGGCGCGTCCGCCTCAGCGGGATTTCGCCAGCAGGCATCCTCAGTCAGCGAATTCGCTGACAGCGGATCTGCTGTATGCTGCTGTTGAATTCCAATAGCTTCATCCATTTGGGATTCGACTCATGAAGTCCGCGGAGAGTTCTGGCCTATTTGTCGATTCGGGCGTAGCAGGTGGCGTGTAGGAGTCGACACCTACCCAGTGTCCAGCCCCCCGCTCACGACCTGCCGTTTCCACTCGGCTACACGTCAATCAGGGACTCCCTCCACCCCCCGTCCGAACGGTTACCCGATGGCATACGGCGCGGACCCGCATCAGGGTGCTGTTGGCTCAGAGACGGCATCTCGCTGGCCTTGATGCCTTCCGCTCAGCATATGCTCTGTTCAATCCCCGGTTCACGATGACTCAATCGAGATCCTGGGACATCAAGCGTCTTGTTCCAGAGGGAGCGCCTGCCTGTAGAGGCAGTGGCACTGGCCATTCCACGATTCGCGAGACCCAGAGCCACGCCGCGGACCCGCTGCAGATCACCTGTTCAGATTGGCTGGAAGACCGGTCGGCGGCCCGTCAATCCCTGCACCCGCGAGGGGGTCACTGCACGCGCTCTGTCTCGAACCGCTCCACGTTTCGGCTCTCGCTGCTGAACTCCAGCCCCACCAGCCACACTGGACGCCCCGTCCCGAGGTACTTCTCCGCGTAGCCTCGCGCCTTCATCTGCGCCAGCGCCCGGAAGAGCGACTCCATGCCGGCCAGGTCGCCGGCCTCCAGCAGGTCCCACAGCTCGTCGTCCCGGTCGTTCTGGCGCGACCGGTCGGCTCCCATGGCGTAGAGCATCTGCCGGTTCAGGCTCTGCCGCACCTCCTCGTTCGGATAGCCCAGCCGGTAGATGGTACTGGTGCCGCGCCGCCTTTCGCCGGCGATCGTCAGGTAGCCCGTCTGGAACAGCAGAGCCTCCGTGCCGATGTCGTCCACGTCGAACTTCGAGAGCAGATCTTCGTCGCCCGTCATGCGCTCGAAGCTGACCGAACTGACCCTCCTCCGGACCAGCATCGCGGGTAGGAACCCGGGAGTCCCCGTCTCGATCCAGTAGGACCTGAATTCACGCTTCAGGAACAGCAGCAGGATGTCGAACGGATTGTAGACCCTCTCGCTGCCCCGCCAGCTGTAGCCGTTGTACCAGCGGCGGATCTCGGCCCGGTCCAGCCCCGGCAGCTCGGGCGCAAAGACCTCGGCCAAGTCCGCCTCCGTGTACCCGCAGATGGCGGAGTAGCGCGGGTCCAGGGTGATGTCGTTGAGACTATTGAGCCCGGAGAACAGGCTGACCTTGGAGAACTTGCTGACGCCAGTGATGAGGGTGAACCGGACATGCGCGTCGCATGCCTTGATAACTCCGTAGAGCCCTCTCAGGAAATCTCGGTTGGCGCTGGCGACCGCCGGCTGCTCCAGCGCATCCAGGATCGGCTTGTCGTACTCGTCCACCAGCACCACGACCCTCCGGCCGGCGCGGCCGTGCAACGCACGCAGCAGGTCGCTCAAGCGCCCGGGTGCCGTCTCCGAAAAGCGTTCGGTGGCGGCGGTCCGTTCCAGCGTGCCGAGTTGATCTGACAGACTTGCCCGGAGTCCTCCCGGTTCGTTGAAGTTGCCGCCGCTGAAGTCAAGCCGGACGACGGGATGCCGCACCGACCAGTCCCAGCGCCGGTAGGCATCCAGCCCCTCGAACAGATCCCGGTTGCCCTCGAAGAGTTCCTTCAACGTGTCGACGAGGAGACTCTTGCCGAATCGACGGGGCCGCGACAGGAAGAAGTGCTTGCCTTCTGTGACGAGCTGCAGGGCAAAGCCGGTCTTGTCCACATAATAGTGGCCTTCCTCACGGACTTCGCGAAACGTTTGGATGCCGATCGGAAGACGGCGCCTGGCTCCAGCGGAAATCATTCCCTATCGATGCCGGAATCTGATTCTAGCCCAGTCCGTTGACTTGTCGAGCGGGCGGCCGTGAGATCCGCCGCCGAACAGCCTCGAGGGCCGTGTTGCGCGGCTCTCGCGCCGCGACCAGCCATTCCGTTCCCACAGTGCCTGCCGAACGGACTGGGCCAATGGGCCGGGCCCACCGAACAGCCATGCATTGGCGAAGAACCTTCGGAACGGCTCGCGCTGCGCACTCAAGCGGTCGGGAAGGCAGGCGGAGTTGCACCCTGCCCATGCCCCATAAGTCAAGTTCGGGGCTCCTTTCCAGAGGCGGTGGTACTTGTCAAGAAAGTTGTGTATGTTTCTTGTCGCAGAAGCACAGGGGGTGCA
>JAPPMB010000038.1 GCA_028819255.1 Bryobacterales bacterium
GGGCGGAGCACGCCGCCTGGAAGGAGAAGGCGGCGGCGGCTGGCGTGTCGCCCTCTGCGCTGCTCCGTGAGGCCATCACGCGGACGCGGACCTGGACCGCGCCGCCCCTGGCCGTCGAGCGCGAGCGCACCCGGCAGGTTGCCCGCATCGGGAACAACCTGAACCAGATCGCCCGCTGGGCGAACACCCACCCCTCGGAGGCCGAGGCGGTGGAGGTGATCGCCGGGCTGCTGTCGGTCGAGCGGTCGCTGCTCGCCGTGGCCCGCCTTGGCGGGGAGGACACCGATGCACATTAGGTTCTTCGGTGGCGGCACCGGCTCGGCGCGGGAGGCCGCCGACTATCTCGTCGGAGAACGCGATGCCGCGGGGACCGTGCGTCCCGATGTCGAGGTCCTGCGCGGGAACCCTCATCTGGTGGCCGCGGTCGCCGACTCGCTGGAGTTCGAGCACAGGTTCCGGTCGGGCCTGATCACCTGGGCGCCGGAGGACCGGCCCACCGACGAGCAGATCGAGGCCGTCCTCGACGAGTTCGAGAAGACGGCCTGGGCGGGACTGGAGTTCGACCGCTACGCCTGGACGGCGGTCCTCCACCGGGAGCACGGCACCGGGGTCCATGTCCACATCCTGACCGCACGGTGTGACCTGGAGACTGGACGCAGCCTGAACATCGCCCCTCCGGGCTGGCAGAAGACGTTCGACGCGCTGCGTGACGCCTTCAACCACCAGCACGGCTGGAGCCGCCCCGACGACCCGGCGCGCGCCCGGGCACACCAGCCCGGCCACCGCGCCTACCTGGAGGCGGCGAAGCTCCGGACCGGCCTCAAGCACGAGGCCAGCCCGCGTGAGTTGATCCGCGACTACCTCCTGCAGCGGGTCGAGCACGGCCTGGTGAAGAACCGCGCCGACGTGGTCGTCGCTCTGGAGGAGGCCGGCTTCGAGGTGCCCCGCCGGGGCAAGGGCTACCTGACCGCCCGCGACCCGGAGAGCGGGAAACGGTGGCGGCTGAAAGGAGCGCTGTACCAGCATGACTTCAACCCCGAACGACGTGAACGTCCGGCTGCAGAGCCGGATGGAGACCGACCGCCGTCACATCGAGGAGGCGGCGGCGAGCGAGCTGCGGCAGCTTGGCGAGAACTTGCGCGCCGTCGCGAACGGCGCGCTGCATACCATCGAAGCCGATACGGGGGTGAGCGTCAAGCGGACGCGCGTGATCCTGCTGAACGCGTGGCTGCGGCCCCTGGTGGTCGGCCTGACCATCTTCGTCGGGATCAGCGGCGGGAGCTGGGGGCTGATGCACTGGCTCTCGACGGGGATCCAGCACCGGATCGAGACCCTGGCGACGCTGGACGTTCAGATCGAGGACGCCCGCGAGACCCTCGCCGAGATCGAGGAGACGACGTGGGGCGTGACCCTGCTGGAGATCGAGGGGGAGCGCTTCGTGGTGCTTCCCGACGGGACGCTGGACCATCCGCCCTGGCTCGTGGGCGGGCGGCCTGCCTTGAAGCTATCGAGCGAGTGAGGGAACTCTATGACCGAGTTGGACCGGCAACTGACGATCGCCTTGCGGAGGTTGTCCGAGCAGTACGAGACGGCGCAGCGGCAGCGCGCCGAGGAGCAGCGGCGGCACTCCGAGCAACTCGAAGCCTTGCAGAGTCGTATCGAGCGGCAGGACGCCGAGAGCGGAATCTTGCGGCAGCGAATCGAGCGGCTCGACGGTCTGGTGAACGGCTTGGCCCAGGACTACGGGACGCTCGCCGAGACGTTGCGCGAGCTCTGGAGGTGATGCGGCAGCACATCCGGACGCGCGACCGTGACCGGACGCGGGACCGGGACCACGGCTACAGCCGTTAGTCCAGCGGAGCTTCCGAGTCGCTACAGGCCCGGCCAGCCGCCCTTACGGACCTCCGTTGCCAGACTGAGCCGGGGCGCGCTGAATGTCGATCTTGGCCTCTAGCGCGGCCAAACGCTCGTTTATCTTCGCGAACTCTTCGAGCAGGCGGCGCTCCACTGTTGAAACACGCTCTACCATTTCAACGCGCACACTCCCCATCTGAACGTACACGCCGATCACCGCGCCAACTAGGGCGACGAGGAGGAGCGTCTCTAGAGTGACAGGCCGCCGAGGGGCCGGGCTGCCGTTGTCGCTCATGGTCTCTTCCTTTCGCGAGGGAACCTGAAGCCGCCCGTCGGGTGCCTCCAAGATTCCGCTCTGAGGCAAAGTCTATACACACCACCTCGGGTTTACGAACCTGCCGAGGGGAGTCCAGTGGGTCGCCGAGACGAGTCTCAATCTCGACCGAGAAACGCCGACCACTCTTCCATGAGCTCGCGCCGCCGCTCGAACAGGTCCGTCCGCCGATAGGCCGCCTCCACTCGGTCCGAGTTCACGTGCGCCAGCGCCAGCTCACAGACCTCGCGCGGGGCGTCGGCGCGCTCCGCCGCCCAGTCCCGGAAGCTGGACCGAAAGCCGTGCGGGACCGCTCCGATTCCCAGTTCGCGGACCATCTTCGAGATCGTCGCATCCGACAGGCGACGGCCCCGCACTGACGGGAACACCAGTTCCGAGTCGTCCGAGAGCGCACGGGCCTGGCGCAGCACCGACAGCGCCCCTGTGGACAGCGGAACCCGGTGCTCCCGGTTCGCCTTCATCCGCTCGGGCGGAATCCGCCACTCCCGAGCGTCAAGGTCCATCTCGTCCCACCGGGCGCCGCGCACCTCGCCGCTCCGGCAGGCCGTGAGCACCAGGAACTCGAAGGCCAGCACGGTGGAGGGGTAGGCCCTCGAACCGCGCACCCGCTCCATCGCTCCCCGAACCGCCGGATACGGCAGCGCCGGCTGATGCCTCGTCCGGCCCCCGGTCTTGGGCAGCGCCGCGCCGATAGCCTCCCCGGCCGGGTTGTCCTCCCGGTAACCCTGCGCCACCGCCCAGCGCATCACCGCCGAGATCCGCTGGCGCACCCGTCGCGCGGTCTCCCGCTTCTCCCTCCAGATGGGCAAGAGGACGGCCATCACGTCCGCGGTCCCGATCCGGTTCACCGGCAGCTCCCCGAGTCGCCACATGGCGTAGTCCCGGAGGCTCGCCCGCCATTGCCGCTCGGATCGCCCGTCGTCCCTCCAACCCTCACCGTGGATCGCGATCACCCGGTCGAGGGCCTCCGCAAAGGTCGGAACCGTCCGCTTCCGGCCGGCGAGCACCAGATCGCCGCGCCGCCGCGCCACGCGGTTCAGGACGCACTTCTCGCGGGCCTGCGCGAGGCTGATGTGGGGCCAGGAACCGAGTCCGATGTTGCGGGCTCGCCCGTCCACGATGATGCGCTGCGCCCAGGATTTGGCGAGGTCGCCGCCGGTCGTGCGCCGGACGAGCAGGGACAGCCCCCCGGAGCCGCGTCCGTCGCCGTATCGGCCGGGTTCCCGGACGGTTGCGACGAAGCGGGCGGAGAGTCGGTAGGGTCGGCGGGTCATGGCGTGGGTCGAGTCAAATAAATATCACTTCATGTAAGAGCATTCACGGGCTTTAGCGGGACTCTATGGGCTCTCTTGAGAATGCTAACTCATTGATGATTCTGACACACATGGGAACAAAAGGCATCTCTCGGGACCATTTGGTCCTCTAACGATGGCGGACGTGAGAGAACAGCAACTATACACGATTTTCGGGCCTCCAGAGGGCGTTTTCGCCCCCCTGGAGGGGTCCAGTGCTCTTCATAACCTTCCTTTGCGCTCCGTGGGCGAACGGTGTCGCATGTCGGACTCGGGACCAATCCCGAGCCACACCGCACCTACTGAACGTCCAGGAGGCCCTGAAATGACCACTCAAACTGTAGGAACGCTGGCGATCATCCTGATCGGGGTGGGGCTCTTGATCGTCTCGGTGAAAGTACGCCGTATCGCCGATCTGGTGAAGCGGCTGGCCCTGGCCTTCTCTGCGCTCGACTTCAAGCGCGCCTACGGGATCGGCGGGGTAGCTCTGTTCATTCTGATGCTGGAGAGCGCTCCGGACCCGTTGCCCCTGGATCCGGGTGGGTGGCTAATCGTCCTGGCGGCCTTGTCCATCCCCGTTGTAGCCACGGTTGTTTCGGAAGCAGCGTTCGTCTTGGTGCAATCTCTGACCAAGAGCGAGCCGGTCCCCTTCGATTTCGTGCCCGCTCGGATAGAGGAAACAGTTGAGAAGTCTCGGGTTAGACGCAACGTCGGCAGTGCCCATGTAACGGACGAGGGCGAAACCAACCGCAGTACCAGCAGGGTCTTGATGCCGGTGGATGTTCCGCCCGGTGGCTTCAAGCAGATCATTCGGTGTTTCTTTTCTCAGTCCTTCTCGTCGTCCTTCTGGGGCTACAGCCCCTACAGCGGATTCGTTGGACCGGTTAAGTCCGATTCACTGGCAGACGGCCATCGAGTCACAGTTCTGGCCAAGGCCGCGGACGCCGCTGATTTCGAGCATCTCGAGTACCGGGCGTTCCAGATGAAGCGGGTGACGGATTTGTGCTGGATCCTGGTCCGCGACCCAGTGACGCCTGCAGTCGCCCGGGCCGCCATCCAGGCACAGCGTGAGGTCAGAGACGCAGCTGGGCCAAAGGATGTGAAACGGCCTGACGGCTGGTACTAGAGCGCACCGACTAGCACGCCAAGACGGGGCCGGCCCGTGACGAGGCCGTTCGAACCGAGGATTCTCGGACTGTGGCCGATGCCCCACCTCGAACAACGGACCGCCGCCGTGCAGGCCCTCGCGCCGGTCGCTCCGCCAAGGCCGCATTGCGCCGATCACAGCGCTACGAGAACCTCCGCTTCGCCACAGATCCCGCTCCCGGAAGTGTGCGGTTTTCAGTTGCCAAATGGAGTGCGCCCCTGAGAGTGGACAGATTACGGTCGGCCAATCGACAGGGCAGGTCGGCATTCGGAGGGAACGCCATGGCACCCGCGCGGGCGGCTTCTCACGCTTCCTGGCGGTAGGCTGGCCTTCGCCCCGCCTAGGCCGGTTACCTCGTCGCTCCGCCGCGGCCGTCAGGCCACTACCGTTGCCGCTCCTACTCCAGATCGTTTTCCGGATCCCAACGGCGGTCAATTCCGAAGAGGCAGTTACGGAGCGCCATTTCCCGATTCCCCGCCTGCCGCCGAGCGGTTCGCCAGGTCGCCATTGCGGAATCCAAAGGGTTCACCAGCGGCGCGGATTCGTTATTCGCGGCTCTGAGCATTCGTTCCAGGACGTATTGATCGTTCGACAACAGCATGTCGTGCATGGCTGTTTCCATTCGAATCCTCTCAAGTGCCCAATCCCTCCACTCATCATCGCAATACCGGGTGTCGGCTGGCCAAATGAAGAGCAGGCCGACCACAAACAGGACAGTCCCAGCGGCGAGTGCGAGTAGCTTCATCGTCATGCGGTTCTCCAAGCAGGGCGGTATCCGCGGAGCGCCATTCTGACGTGCGGAACTCGACCCCGACCACCGTTGCGGAGACTACATCAATCCGGCCAGAGTGCTTTCGCTTGTTCAGGGTAGGTTTTCCAGGGCCGTCCCTCGACCGATTCCGAGACCCTGGGAGATGACGTTTCCCCGCGCCGGCGAACCACGAAGAGCACGAGGACCAAGACGACCGGCGGGTCAATCGGGCGGGGGAGGGTACAAACAATACGGCGGCGAAGCTCGCCGGGGTCACGGTGCCGTTGGGGTGCGTGGCACCCCCACAGCAGCGCCGTCGGGTGCCCTGCTGACGCGGTCACCAGGTCCACTACGGGCGGAGAGAGCGCCCGATCTGGCTGGCCAACTTGTTGGTAGGCCAGCATACTCAGTGTTAAACACTGTGCTCTGGCGAGGGGAGCTGCGCTCCCCTTCGAACCCCTGCCTCTCGCGCCGCTGCCGG
>JAPPMB010000143.1 GCA_028819255.1 Bryobacterales bacterium
GACGGCGGGGTGGAGGAAGCCGAGCAACTGCGGCGGATCGCGGAGGAGCGGGCGAATGCCGCGGAGAAGCGGGCGGATAGCGCCGAGGAGCGGGTGCAGGACTTGGAGGAGCGGCTCCGGAATCTGACGGCCCGTAGGGGCGGGCAAGTGTCGGGCTAGGTGCGCAGGAAACACCGGACCTTGCGGTTGCGTCAATCCTCCCGCTCGAAGACCCCGTGAGCCAAGGCCGCCCGTGACGCCCAGCCTTTGCGCAGCGACCGTCGCAGCCGAACCACGGTTTCCGGACGGGCAGTGCGGGGCCCTGCCGGACTGCCTCTGTTCCACCCAGACAACTGCCCCTGTGTCGCGTCTGCCGAGTCGCCGGGATTCCTCGACACCGATGTGCCTGCCATGTGCTAGACTCCACCCGGAAGAGCCTCGGATCAGAGATCCGTGCAATGTTTGTCCGCTCGCGATTCCCCACAGCATGTAACGCCTTGCTTCTTTGTGCGTTTACGGTCTTTCTGTCGGTTGCTGGCGGGCAGGGCGCAGCACAGGGGGCCGCGGAGCCGCGATTCGAGTCCCACATTGCGCCGATCCTGCAGGCGAACTGTGTTGCCTGCCACGGCGAGCAGTCGCCCCAGGCTGGACTGGACGTGCGGACCCGGGAAGCGCTGCTGGACGGTGGCAAGTCCGGGCCGGCGCTGGTTCCGGGTGCGCCGGTCGAGAGCCTGCTCCTGCAGAAGACCGCTTCGGGAGCGATGCCCATGGGTGAGGCAAGTCTCTCGCCCCGCGAGATCGACCTGATCCGCCGATGGATCGAGCACGGTGCGCCGCTGGCGGGCGAGAAGCCGTCCAGTGTCGGATCGGCCGTGCGGGGGAGGGCCAGCCCGCGCGAGGTCCTCGTCACAACCATCTACGTCAAATGCCTGCTGTGCCACGGCCGCCGCCGCCAGGAGGGCGGGCTTGACCTGCGCACCAGAGAGTCGGCGCTGGCTGGCGGCGTATCCGGCCCCGCGTTCGTGCCCGGCGATCCCGAAGCGAGCCTGATGATCAGGCGCATCGCGGCAGAGGAGATGCCCCCCGAGCGGTATCAGGCCCGCCTGTCCTACCGCCCGGTGACCTCGGACGAACTGGACAAGCTTCGCCAGTGGATCAGCGAAGGAGCACCGTGGGATGACGAGCTCCCGGAGGAGATCGACCCGGCGACGGACCCGCTCGTCAGCGACGCTGACCGCGATTTCTGGTCCTTCCGGCCACCCCGCCGGCCCGGCCTGCCCCGTGTCAACGCCCGGGATCGGGTCCGCCAGCCGATGGACGCGTTCCTGCTGGCCAGACTTGAGGCGAAGGGCCTGTCGTTCTCCGCCGACGCAGAGAGGCTGACGCTGATGCGCCGGGCGTTCTTCGATGTCACAGGGCTGCCCCCTTCCTCGGTGGAAGTCGAGGCCTTCCTGGCGGACCGCGAGGAGGGCAGCTACGAGAGGCTGGTGGATCGGCTCCTCGAGTCGCCCCGCTACGGGGAGCACTGGGGCCGGCGCTGGCTTGACGCGGCAGGGTATGCGGACTCCGAGGGGCAAGTGGATTTCGACGCCGTGCGCCCGCATGCGTGGCGGTATCGCGACTGGGTGATCCGGGCGCTGAATGCCGACAAGCCCTACGACAGGTTTCTGGTCGAACAGATCGCTGGTGACGAGCTGTTCAATTATCGGGAAGCGCCGCATCCGCTGGCGCCCGAAGAGAGCGACAAGCTGGTTGCGACCGGCTTCCTGCGGATGGGGCCTGACGGAACCTACAGCGTCTCGCAGGGATTCGTGGCGGAGCGGCTCACGGTCGTGGCCGACCAGCTGCAGATCCTGACATCCACGGTGATGGGGCTGACCGTCGCCTGCGCCCGCTGTCACGATCACAAGTACGACCCCATACCCCAGCGCGACTACTACCGGCTGAGCGCCGTCCTGAGGAGCGCCTACGATCCCTATGACTGGCTTTCTCCCAACGAGGCCGACATCGGCCCTGACGCGAACTGGAACGAGTCGAACAGCCGTCTGCTGCCCGGAGCCCCGGCGCGGGAAGTGGAGGAAGCAGCGCGGCACAACCTGCCGATCGAGACGGAAATCGCCGCGGTCGCAGGGCGGCTGGAGGCGCTGCCAGGCCCGCTGCGCAAGAGACTTCTGGACGAGAAGGTGCCAGGTGTCGATATCGGCGCGCAGGCCGATCTTCGCGGGATCTTGGGCGAGGGCCTCGACCATCACGCCGAGGAGGCCGGAGTTCAGGAAGAGCTCGCGGAGAACGACCCAGCCTATTTGCGGGCTGTCGAGCTCCTGGAGTCGTTCGTTGAGGAGCGCCTGAGCCTCAAGACCAAGCCGCTGGTCCGCGCACTCTTCGACATGGGAGGGGACCCCACTCCCGTCCACATCCTGTACCGCGGCGAGCATCGCAATCCAGGTCCGCCTGTGGGCCCCGGTGTCCCCTCGGTGCTCAGCACGGGCATCCGGCCCTACCGCCTGCAGCCCCTCGAATGGTCGAGCGGCCGCCGGCTCGCGCTCGCCGAATGGCTCGTGCAGCCAAGCCATCCACTGACGGCCAGGGTCATGGTGAACCGCGTCTGGCAACACTACTTCGGCAATGGGATCGTGCCGACCGCGGGCAATTTCGGCCTCACGGGGGCCCCGCCGACGAATCCGGAGCTCCTTGACTGGCTGGCCGTCGAGTTCGTGGAGCAGGGCTGGAGCCTGAAGGCCCTGCACCGCCTGATCCTGACCTCGACCGCCTATCGCCAGAGCTCGCGCGCGGAAGAGTCCGTCCGGACCCGCGACCCCGAAAACGTGCTGCTGTCCCGCTTCCCAATGCGGCGGCTCGACGCGGACGCGATCCACGACTCCGTCCTCAAGGCGGCCCAGCGTCTGGACACCGAACCGTTCGGCCCGCCCGACGAGATTGACGTCAAGCCGGACGGCGAAGTCGTGGCAACCGACCGCGCCGCCGGACAGCGACGCAGCATCTACGTCCAGCAGAGGCGGTCGAAGCCGGTCACGATGCTGGAAGCGTTCGACGCTCCCCAGCTCAAGCCCAACTGCCTGAAGCGGTCGAATTCGACCGTGGCGTCCCAGGCGCTGCAGATGATGAACAGCGAAGTGCTTCGGGCGAACTCCCGCTACATGGCCGGCCGGGTGATCGACGCGGTCGGCGATGATCCCGGGGACCAGATCGAAAGGGTCTACCTGACTTCGCTGGCCCGCATGCCGACGGACGGGGAGCGTGCTGACGGCGTGTTCACACTGGAAGAAATGACCAAGGCATGGGAGCGCAGGCTCGAGGAGCAGGTCCCCATGGAGCCGAAGCGGACCAGGGCCCGCTGGCTGGCGCTCGCCACGCTCTGCCACGCGGTCCTCAACTCCGCCGAGTTTCTCTACATCGACTGAGCAGGAGGAGGCGAGGATGAGAGCGGCAGGAACCCGCAGCGAGCGTCGGGACCGGAGTTCAACGAGGCGTGACTTCTTCTCACGTGTTGGTGACGGACTGCACGGCGCGGCGCTGGCATCCCTGCTCGGCCAGGACTTGCTGGTGCCGCGGACCGCGTCCGCGGCGACCGGTGAGCGTCACGTTCACGACCTCAGAGCCCGGCAGCCGCACTTCGAGCCTCGGGCCACGTCCGTGATCCAGTTCTTCATGAATGGCGGGCCGAGCCAGGTCGACCTGTTCGACCCCAAGCCCGCCCTCGCGAAGTACGAGGGGCTGCCTCCCGGGCGCGACCTTGCCAACGACATCGAATTCATCAACGAGGCCGGCGGCTTCATGCCCTCGCCGTACCGCTTTTCCAGGCACGGGCAGTCGGGAATCGAGATGTCCGAGATCCTGCCGCACCTGTCCGGCCACGTCGACGACATCGCGTTCATCCGCTCGATGTTCACGACACACTTCAACCACGAGCCCGCGATCTTCATCATGCAGGGCGGCCGGCAGTTCTCGAACCGGCCGACCGTCGGCTCTTGGATCGTGTACGGCCTGGGTTCGGAGAACCAGAATCTGCCGGCCTACGTCGTGCTGGACGACCCCAAGGGCCTGCCGGTCAACCACATCCAGAACTGGCAGGCGGGGTGGCTGCCGCCGGTATTCCAGGGGACACGGGTCCGGTCAGAGGGATCCCCGCTGCTCAACCTCAAGCCTGAGGAGGAGTACCCGGCGCCGGTGCTTGATCTCGCGCGGTCCCTGCTGGCCCGCATGGACAGGAGGCACCGGGACGCGCGGATGGGTCAGCCCGAGCTGGAGGCCCGCCTGATGAACTATGAGCTGGCGGCCCGCATGCAGCTGGCAGCGAGCGACGCCCTCGACGTGATGCAGGAGAGCGAGGAGACGCGCGAGATGTACGGGCTGAACAGCGAGCGGACTGCATCCTACGGCAGGCGGTGCCTGATGGCGCGACGGCTGGTGGAGCGCGGTGTCCGGCTGGTGCAGATCTACATCGAGGGCCAGATCTGGGACAACCACTCCGACCTCGACACCTCCCTGCGGTATGCCTGCGGAAAGACAGACCAGCCGATTGCGGCGCTGATCCGCGACCTCAAGCGCACCGGTCTGATCGACCAGACCCTCCTGGTCTGGGGCGGGGAGTTCGGACGGCTTCCACTGGCCCAGAGCCGCGACGCCGGAGTTGCCGGCCGCGACCACGGCCCGACCGGGTTCACGGTCTGGCTGGCCGGAGCCGGCGTCAAGGGCGGGACAATGCACGGAGCCACGGACGAGATCGGGTACAAGGCCGTCGAGAACCGTGTTAGCGTGCATGACCTGCACGCGACGATCCTGCACGAGATCGGAATGAACCACCGCGATCTGGTCTATTCCCATGACGGCCGCGACGAGCGCCTGACCGACGAGTTCCCGGCGCGGGTCGTGACCGAGATCCTAGCCTGACCGGAGGGCGTTCCGCTCCGCCATGGCGCGGCGATGCGTCCGCATGCCTCCCAACGTGGCGTCGCCCAACGATGGAGAACACGGACGGCAGTGATTCCCAATTCGGGTTTCTTGAGCGCCGACTCCGTCACCGGCACCTGGATCGAATCCAGCATCCGCCGCAAGGCACCGGACTGCAAGGCCTGGCAGCAGACCTGCCACGACCCGTCCGTGACGAGCCTGAACCTGAAAGTGACGGTCGGCCAAAGTCGCCGGCATCGCGTGCGCTGGCGGAGCGAGGCGGAAGGCCATATTCCGGCGAAGGTTGCGTTCGTGGAGAACGGGACCACCTACTGCCTCGCGCGCCTCGGCTGCCATTTCGAGCTTGGCTCCGACGGTCTGGCCAGCCTGCTGGTGGCGATCAACCTGCTCGCCTTCGCCTTCCACTCCGCGCTCGACAGCCTGCGCGGCCTGTGGCGCCAGCCGCGCAACTGCTTCGAAAACCTGCGCACCACCGGGCGCCTGTTCGTTCTCCCGCACCGAACCGCGCTGTCCGAGATCCTACTCAAGAAACGGCCGACGCCCGCTCGATGTTCCCACCGCCCAGCAGCACCGCCGTGCCAGCCTCTGCGGGCCGCGGCGCGGCACTGCGGTGGCACAAGACTCCCAGCTTTTCCGCCCCGGCGCCCACAGCGCGGAACTGGCACGAACCGCCACACTGCAATTGGTGCCTCGAAGACCGGCACCCACGCCCATGACGCCACTGCATTCGCCACTCTGAGAATTGTCGGCAGAGCCCGAAAGGCATACACCTGAATTGGTGTATGCTACACACTATGAGAACCAATGTCGTGCTGGACGACGCCTTGGTGCGGCAGGCCATGGAACTGACTGGAACGCGGACGAAGCGGGATGTTATTCATCTGGCCCTTGCGAAGCTCGTAGAACGGAAGACACGTCTCAACCTGCTGGAACTAGCCGGCGAAATTGAATTCGCGGACGACTTCGACCACAAGGCGTTGCGCCAGTTGCGAGGCCGACACCAACGTGATCATCGTTGACACGTCTATCTGGGTGGAGGTTCTTCGCGACAGCCGCAAGCGGGGCCAAGTGGAAGGTGCGCTCGCAGGGGCTGACGCCTACCTCACGCGCTTTACTCAAATGGAGCTTCTCGTGGGTGCCGGTCGAGAGGACCAATGGAGTCGCTTGGAGCGCTACTTGTCGGTTCAGAAGTACGCTGAGGCCGACAGCAGCACGTGGCGCGATGCCGCCCGAACCTACTATGAACTTCGACGCATGGGCAAGACGGTTCGCAGTCCGATCGATTGCTGCATCGCTGAAATCACCATTGCGCACGATGCTTCGCTGCTACACAGGGATCGCGACTTCCGAGCAATAGCATCCGTCAGGCCGCTTCGCGAGCGCTGGCTGGACCTCTAGCCCCTGAATTTCGAACATCGATCAATTTCGGGGTGTCACTATTTCGCCCTGCTGGGACGGGCCGGCAGAGTCGCCGGCAGACCCTCCCCCGGCGCCGGGATCGTGCGGGAGGATCTCGTAGACCAGGCGCAGACTGGTTCCCGGGTACAGCGTCCGGGTCCGGTTGAGTTCCTCCAGCAGGGGAGCCAGGGCGAGGTCGTGTCCCCGGCCGGCCTGGTGCAGCAGCCGCACGGTGAGCGTCCCGGCCGACGGGTCCGGCACAATGCCTGCATCGCTGGAGAGCATCGCCTTGACCAGCGTCCGCGCAGTTTCCGGACGGCTCAGGCCGGGTGCCAGCGCTGCTGCCAGCCGCGTCTCCGCCCGGTAGACGATCATGCGCAGCTCGTCGAGCAGGTCCCGCATCGGCGTGGTGAGCGCCTGCAGGCGGTCCTTCTCTGAGAGGTCCCCGGGCCGCATCTTCCGACCGCTCTCCCGACGCGCCGTCCGCAGTCCCTCGAGGTGGCGGTCGGCGGTCCGGATGTCGGCCTGCAGCCGTTGCGCCTGCTTCGATCCGCGCGGAGCCCCGGCGAGCTGCAGGCGCAGATCCGCGGCCCGTCGCCGCAGCCTCTCCACCGCGTTGTTGAGGAAGCGCCAGCCCGGGTTGACCACCTGCGCGTCGGGATCCACCGCCTCCAGCGTGTGGTCCGCCAGGGTGTCGAGTCCAAACTCCTCGCGCATGTACTTGAAGAAGTTCTCCTGCGTCCAGCGGGCGCGCAGCAGGCCTGCGACCTGCTCCATTGAATGTCCGGGATGGGTCGTGACCAGGGCCGGCTGGCGCTGGCCCGGCCCCGGCCGGCCCGACCGCCGGATCGGCTTGCGCGGCTGACCGCTGCGGTTCTCCAGCGGCCGCCGCCGGTCAATCCAGAAGCGGATCTCGCGCACGGGGCAGCCCGTGCTCAGGGTCGCCTTCCGCTCGGCCACCCTGCCCTCCAGCGTGACCGTCCCCAGCGGCCCGGGCAGCGGAATGCTGCGCTTCCGGAACTCCTTCTCCGGCCAGCGCTCGGCCTGTTTCCCCTTGCGCCAGCTGATGACCGCAATGCCGCGCTTGCGGAGTGCGGTGAACAGGGGCGGGCTCCAGCCGTTGCGGTCGAACACCAGAGTCAGCCGCGGCCGCTCCGGATCCGCCCCCTCGCCCGCCAGCCCCAGCTCCTCCAGCTGCGGCACGATGCCCTCGCGGATCTCCGCCGCCACCGATCCGCTCACCCCCTTGTGCACGCACAGCAGGGGAGCTCCTCCCAGCTGGTGCGTCCAGTAGCTGGTCGCCGCCGGCAGGCACAGCTTCTGGCGGGGCACGAACTGCTTCTGCAGCCGCCCCTTGCCCGTGTACACCTTCACGTGGCCGTCCACGAACAGCGTGGCGACCGCGTCCGGATCCTCTGCGGCCCAGGCTTGCGCCAAGGCCCCGCGCCAGGCTGCCAGCCGCTCCGGATGTGCGACCAACTGGCGCAGCCGGCGCCGCAGCGTGCGCGGGCAGGGACAGCGGTCCAGACCCAGCAGGCAGCCCCACTCGCCCGGCTGGACGGTGTCGAGCCGCTCCACCCGCCGCAGGCGCAGCAGGAGCAGGAAGGCGAGCGTGAGCAGGACGGAGCGCACGCCGTAGTAGCCCGGCGGCAGGTGCAGCTTGCCGGCATGGGCCAGCAGGCCCTCGGCCAGCAGGACGGGCAGGGCCGTGAGCACCCCGCCGCCGGCCACCGCGGAGGCCGGGGAGGGGAAACGGGGCTCCTGCTCGCTCTTGCCGCCCAGACTGGTCTCCGCCCGCCCCTGGGTGTCATGCGTCGCCCGGCCCTGCGGGGCCTGCGCGTCCCGCCGGTTGCGCTGCTCCCGGCCCAGGGCCTGGGTGCGGACCGTCCCTGCGTCCGCCTCCGCTGGTGCGCTCTCGGGTTCGACGCTCGCCGCGGCCTGCGGGTTCTCCACCACGGCCGGCAGCAGGCCCTCGAGCTTGTAGGTGCGCAGCGTGGAGTAGCAGAGATCGAGTTCGCGGGCAGTGCGGCGCAGGCTGGTGCCGTCGGCCAGCATGCGGGCGGCCCGCTGCAGGATCTCGGGATCCTCGATGCCGTGGCGACGGCGCCTCTTGTGGACCTTCTTGAAGCCGGCCTCCCCCTCGCGTTCGAGGCGCTGACGGGCGCGCATGACCGTACGGGGACTAGATGTCGAAGGCGCGCGCCAGATCGGCCAGGGTGGCCAGCTTGTGCAGAGCGCAGTGTGCGAGGCAGCGGTTGCGGGAGCGGAAGTCGTCGACGCAATGGGAGGCGAAGGGAAGAATGAAGGCGAAGTAGACGACTCGGTCCCCGTCGAAGAGGAGGCTGAGATGGCGGTTGACGGGGACCGCGTCGCCCGGCTGGAGATCGATGGCCTGGGGAAGACCGGAGGGAAGAATCTGGCCTTTCATAGTGACAGTATAAAATGGCCGGATACTCAGAGTCAGGTCGATTCCGGTCCCAGAAAAAATGGCGCAAGTGCTTGATAGTCAGGCGGTTGCCTGACAACGTCGTCGATGGCCTGATCTACGATGTTCGGAATTCAGAGACTGAGGGGATGGCAGAGTAGCGGAGGAGTGCGCACGCGAAGTATGACATCAAGTACCACTTGGTGTGGATCACGAAGTACCGCTACCGAGTTCTGCGGGGAGCGGTGGCGGAGCGGGCGCGGGAGCTGATCCGGCAGACGTGCCAGATGCGGGAGGTGATGGTGGTGCGGGCAGCGGTGGCGGCGGATCACGTGCACATGCTGGTGTCGGCGCCACCGCACTTGGCACCGTCGAAGCTGGTGCAGTAGGTGCAGGGCCGGTCGTCGAGGAGGCTGCAGGATGAGTTCTCGCACCTGCGCAAGAGGTGCTGGGGCCGGCACCTGTGGGCGCGGGGGTACTTCTGCGCGACGGTGGGCGCGGTGAACGAGCAGACGGTGCGCGAGTACATCGAGAGCCAGAAGTGGGACGAGGACGTGGAGGGGTTCCAGGTCATCGCGTCCGAGTCGCCTTGAGCCGGCTTCAGCCGGGCACCTCTCAGGCGGCCTTAGCCGCAATCACGACTTTCAGTCGTTAGAACATCCCACCGGCTTTTAGCCGGTGGTCGTTGAGTGAGCCAAGAACTCGTCTATACCAGTAGGGAGGGTCGCCCTCCCGGTGCCGGACGGCTGGATCGCTAGGTCGCCAACCCGAAATTCAAGAGGATCAAATACACTGAGTGCCCAAATGCACCACTTATGGCCCCTTCGCCAGTATCGGAGATTCGACGAAAGCTAGCGCAGCAGGTCCGTGCAGGAATGAGCGGACGCGGGTGTGGAGGCGGGCATCGGGTGGGGCAGGCGATCAGGGCAGCCGGGAGGCTGAGCAGCCGGTCAGAGGACTAGAGGACGGGCCGCCGACGGAGCAGGCCAGGGGACGAACCGGGCAGCGACCTTGTTGGGGAAGAGGGTGGATCGCAATAGGGGATGCATTCGTCATGCCGATGCTACGGAA
The DNA here is from genome assembly GCA_028819255.1 of Bryobacterales bacterium. Taxonomy (GTDB): domain Bacteria; phylum Acidobacteriota; class Terriglobia; order Bryobacterales; family UBA6623; genus VXMF01. The sequence goes on from JAPPMB010000143.1 coordinate 9,806, forward strand.
GGAGCGCTTCAAAGTGCAAGCGGGACGGGATGGCAACAACGGTGAGAGAGAGGCGGGGCCGTGTCTGGAGAGCGAGATGCTGTCCAGGCGGATAGGCCGGGCGCTGGCAAGGGGCGTAGGCAACAAGGGGATAGCGGAAGGGCAGCGGTGGACCCCAGCGCGGAGTCCCACCTGGTGATGGAATCAGCGTGACGCAACAGAAAACACACCGTGCGGCCCAAGGACGTCACAGGAGATTCTGGATTGCACCCAAGACAGGCAGGTCAAGCCGAATTCGGGGTATATCTCCGAGGCGTCACCTGAACAATCCGGGCTAGAACGACCGTTGGCCCGCAAGGAGCCCAAATCGTGAGGCGCAGCGCGGACGGCATCGCTTTTGACAATCCCATGTCGTCCGATATACGATTGGGCAGGCAATTCGGCTGGGGTATTGGGCTGGGTCTGGTTCGGTGGAGTGATTCTCCACTTCTTTCGAGACGGATTCGGTAGTGGTTGGTGCGTCCATCCGGGTTGTGTGTCCGGCCGGCTCTTGCGGGATGCTTCCCGAAGGCCTGCCTGAATCTTGGCAAGAAAGGACGGAAGCGAAGTGAAATCTAGATCAAAACGATCGATCCGCTGGATCGGGATCGTAGCGGCGGTGGCCGTGCTGTCTGCGTTCGCAGGCACGGCACTTGGCCAGAACACCTACGGCACGCTTGTCGGACGCGTCACGGACGCCCAGGACGCTGTCATTCCGGCGGCGATGGTCACTGCGACCAACCAGAGCACGAACATCGCGCGGTCCGTCCAGACCAGCGCGACCGGCGACTACAGCGTGCTCAACCTTCTCCCCGGCGCCTACGACGTCACCGTCGAGATGGACGGATTCAAGACCTCGCTGATCGAGGGCATCACCCTGCGCGTGAACGAGTCGGTCCGGATTGATGTCGCGCTCCAGATCGGCGAGGTTGTCGAGACGATCGAGGTCTCGTCGACGGTTGCGCCCCTTCTGGAGACGACGCGCTCGACCCTCGGCACCGTCGTTGCGAACGAGAAGGTCGTGGAGCTTCCGCTGAACGGGCGCGACATGACGCAGCTGACCATGCTGCTGCCGGGGGCCGCCCCAGGCGCGAGCGCAGGAGGCTTCTTCATCATCGGCGGCCAGACCGTGGCGGTGACGGGAAACCGCAGCGACCAGAACAACTACACGCTGGACGGGGTCAACAACAACGAGACCTTCTTCAAGCACTACGGCATCCGCCCGTCGCTCGACGCCATTCAGGAATTCACCGTGCAGACCAACATCACCAGCGCCGAGTTCGGAGACGCGGCCGGCGCGAACGTGAACGTTGCGATCAAGTCAGGGACCAACGAGATCCACGGGAGCCTCTTCGAGTTCTTCCGCAATGACAAGCTCGATGCCCGGACGTTCTTCGCCCCGGAGAGGTCCGCCTTCCGCTGGAACCAGTTCGGGGCCGCCGTCGGCGGGCCCGTGGTCCGCAACCGGACGTTCTGGTTCGCCAACTGGGAGTCCTTCCGTTTCCGGCGAGAGAGCACGGTCCTGAACTCCGTGCCCACGCAGGAAATGCGGGAGGGCCGCTTCATGGCGAACGTCGACGGATCCCCCATCGGCCAGATCTACGACCTCCTGACGACGGAGGAGGGTGCTGGAGGCATGCACACGAGGCAGCCCTTCGCCAACAACACGATTCCGCAGAGCCGGTTCCACAGCGTGGCCCGCACCTGGCAGGAGAACGTGTTCGGCCCGTTCCTTCCCAATCTTCCGGGCCAGGCTCCGAACTACATCAACATCACACCGAACAAGCGCGACGACGACCAGGTCAATCTCAGGCTCGACCACCAGGTGAGCGAGAACAACAACTTCTTCGTCCGCTGGTCATGGGCCGACAACATCAATCTCTCCCCGCAGGCATTCCCGGGCAGGGAGGTGTCGTTCTTCAACAAGTTCAGGAACATGGCGGTCAGCGACACGCACATGTTCAGCCCCACATCGATCTTCGAGTTCAAGTTCGGCTACAACTCCGACAACATTCAGCGCCGGACCGAGCCGCTGGGCCTCGGCCAGCTCGTTGCAGGATCTCCGGGAACGTTTCGCGAGGATTTCGACTTCCCGATCAACATCGGGGTTTCGGGCTTTGCGGGAGCGGGGCTGACCGCGTTCGTCTCCGGGCCGCAGAGAACCTGGCAGTTCATGCCGTCCTTCACGAAGATCGCCGGCAAGCACACGCTCAAGCTCGGCGCAGACATCAAGGTGCGCCACGTGCTGCACGACGGCGTGTTCGCCAGCGTGAACCACGACCGGGTCCCGACTTCCGATCCGCAGGACACGGCCGGGGTCACCGGCTTCTCCTACGCCAGCTTCCTTCTGGGACTCCCGTCCTCGGGAGGGCGGATCCAGCCCCTCGAGGCCCCGGGCTGCTCCTCCTGCACGGAGGCGAACATGAAGCAGGACCTCACGCACATCTACGTCCAGGACGACGTCAAGTTGACTAGGAACCTGACGATGAACTTCGGCCTGCGCTACGAGTGGACCTCTTGGTACAGCAGCCGGAACAATCCTCCCAACGCCTCCTGGTTCGACGCGATCGGCAACCAGTTCGTGTTCGCCGGACCGAATCCGATCACCGGCGAACCCGCCAACACCACGCCGACCTTCATCGTCCCCGACAGGAACAACTGGGCGCCGCGCTTCGGGTTCGCGTATCTGCTCGGGCAGAAGACCACCATCCGTGGCGGGTACTCGGTCTTCTACGGCTCGAACATCGCTTGGGAGGGCAACCACATGCGGGGCAACTTCCCGTTCGCGCTAGGCCAGAACTTCGCCTCGGCGAACCAGATCTTCCACGAAGTCTCGACCGACAACCCGTTCCCGGCGCTGGACCCCTCCCGGCCCAGCGCCCAGCACACGGCAAGGCGGGACAACGTCATGCCGTATGTGCAGCAATGGAACTTCGGCATCCAGCGGCAGCTGGCAGAGGACCTGATGTGGGAGGTCAACTACGTCGGCTCCAAGGGCACCAGACTCAGTTCGTTCATTGACGGCAACAACGCCCTGCCCGGACCGTCCGCGGACGGGGATACCATCCAGCAGCGCAGGCCGCACCCGCTCCACACGGGCGCCTTCAGCGAGAACCAGTCCGATGCCGTCTCGAGCTATCACGGTCTTACGACCAAGCTCGAGAAGCGCTTCAGCAAGGGACTCAGCTACCGCCTCAACTACGCTTGGTCGAAATCCATGGACCTCAACTCGCAATGGGGCGGCACGTCGGCGCAGAACTCCCTCGACAAGCGGGGATCGATCGGGCTGTCGGACTTTCACCGTGCGCACATCTTCAGCGCGGACATGGTCTGGCGGCTGCCCCGTCTCCAGCGTCTTACCGGCGCCTTGGACAAGATCGTCAACAACTGGCAGATGAACACGATCGTGCAACTGCGGAGCGGACGGTATCTCACTCCCACGCTGATCGGGGACCACAACAACGTCGCGGGAAGGGGCACGCGGCAGCGACCGGATCTCGCGGGGTCCGGGATCAGCTATTCGCGGACTCCCGAGCGCTGGGTCGAACCGGCATCCTTCGCAACGCCGAACCTGCCCCAGTTCGTGGGGGACGACAGCGGGTACGGAACCGCCGGCCGCAACATCATCGAGGGCCCGGGACACGCGGGGGTGGATTTCTCGTTCTACAAGAACATCCCCATCACGGAGCATCTCGGAGCCCAGTTGCGGTTCGAGTTCTTCAACATCTTCAACCGGGTGAACTTCAACGACCCGGGAGTGGGCGGCTGGGATCCGTCGAACTTCCCGAGCTGGGGCAGGATCACCGGAACCGGAGACGCGAGGCAGATCCAGATCGCCGCGAAGTTCTACTTCTGATCCGAGGGCGTCCGGCCTAGATGCCGGATCGCAGGCGGGGCGCATCGGTCCGCGGACGGCCGGCCGCGCCTCGCCTCCAATTGCGCCATGTCGATTGCCAGACCGCTCCCTCGCATTCCGGTCGTATGCGGGCTCGTGCTGGCCGTCTTGGCCTCGCTGGGAGCTGCCCCCTCGGATCCTGCCGGGGAGCAGCGGCTTGCGGCGCTGCTTGCGGAACTGGGCAAGGCGGAGCGGGATCAGGACCGCGGACGTCTTCGGGCCCTGTATTCCGAGGCCGCAAGCCTTGCCCCCGGGAATCCGCGTTTCCAGCGGGGCCTCGGACTGGCGTGTTATCTGGACGGGGACTATGCGGAGGCCGTTGAGGCTCTCGAGCATGCGGCATCGCTACAGCCCGAACTCGCAGGCGTTCGCCTCTACCTCGGGATCAGCTACTATCGCACCAACCGGTTTCCGGAAGCGCTCGTCGAGCTGGAGGGGTCTCCGGAGCTCGGTTCGGGCGATCAGGCGGCGCGCTACTGGCAGGGTGCCGCGTACAGGGCGCTGGGCAGGCTGTCCGACGCCATAAACGCCCTTGAGCTGGCCCGCTCGAAGGCGCGAGCCAATCTCGAGGTCCTCCAGCTCCTGACACGGTCCTATGCGGAACACTCCTCCGAGTGGTTTCGCCACTTGCTCTCCGCGGATGAGACTTCGCCTCCAAGCCGACTGCTGAAGGCAGAGGAACTGGCTATGGACGGTGCCGGGCAGGCGGCGCTGAGAGAACTGGACGCGGCACTGGATGAGGCTCCCGGTCTGGCCGGGCTCCACCGGGTGAGGGGCCAGGTCCTTTGGTCGAGGGGCGAGTACGAAGCAGGCGCCGACGAGTTCAGACTGGAACTGAAGAACAATCCTTTCAGTGCCGAGGCACATGTCCGGCTCGGCAGCTTCCTGCTGGATCTCGGTGATCCCGCGGCCGCACTCGGGCACCTACGCCTGGCGCGACGCTATGCGCCCGGAGACGAGCGCACCACCGAGTTGCTGGACCAGGCGCTGAGAGCCGGCGCCACCACGCCCGACACTCCCCAGTCTCCCCAAGGAACGATTCCGGCTTCCGGACCCACGCTTGAGCGCGCGCTCGGCAGCTATAGGGCGGCCGACGCGACCAGCGCCGCGTTGCAGCTGGAGGGGGCGCTGGCCGAGCGCCCGGAGGCAACGGATGCGAGGCGGCTGCTCGTTCGGTGCTACCTTGCCGAGAGTCGATTCGGCGAGGCCGCGGAGCAGCTTCGAGCGGTCCTGGCGCAAGACCGGGACGATCCGGAGACGCTCTATCTGCTGGGCAGAACCTACGAGGGCCTTGCCGCGGCAACCGCGGACGAGATGTTCGAGCTGGACTCGGGTTCATCCCGTGTGAGGCTGCTGCGAGGCGAGGCGTTCGAGCGCGGCCCTCGCTACGACTTCGAACGGGCCCTCGCGGAATTCCGCGGCGCCAGGGAGCTGGACTCCGGGGACCCGGGAGTTCACCACGCGATCGGCCGCGTCCTGTTCAAGATGAAGAGGCTTGACGAGGCGATTCCTCACCTTCAGGAAGCTCTTGCGCTCAACCGAAGCCACGGCATGGCGAACTACCTGCTCGGCAAGATCCGGCTGGCCCAGGGCGATCGGACAGGGGCGATCGAGTCCCTGCGCTCTGCGGTCAATGCCCGGCCCGGCCTCGCCGACGCTCAGCGTGACCTGGCGAGGGCGCTGGTGCTCGAGGGACGCATGGACGAGGGCATCAGCATCTATGAGCGCCTCGTTGCCGAACACCCGACGGACGCGAGCCTGCGCGCCCTGCTGGCAGCCGCCTATCGCAGGGCCGGACACATGGAAAAAGCCAGGGCCGAAGCCGAGAGAGCCCGAGCCCTCAGCAAGGCCAACTAGGCCGGACGCGGCGCTGGCCTTCCGTCGCTGTGCCGAGATCCGGTCATGTGCGGCCATTGCGCGTGCATCCGGGCTGCCGCCCATCCGAAGGATTGAGAGCGAGCCGTCCACGCACCTGCTCGATCGAGCGTCCTTCGTATTGAGTGGCCAGTTTCCACGCCAGTTTGCTGAACGGCTTCCTCCTGTTGCTGCTGGTGACCGGGCCGGTCTTTTGCGAGACCGCCGACGCGCTGTACCGCAAGGGGCGCAGGGCGGAATGGCAGGGCAGGCACATCGAGGCCTACATTCTCTACAACCGGGCACGGGCCTTGGATCCCGGAAACGCGGCCATTGCGGGAGCCGCCCGCCGTGTTCGGCGCGGTGCCGCGCAGCTGATGGCGGTGGCGGGGGAGCACAGCACCGCGATCCGGATGGCTCCCGATTCGTGGGAATTCCAGCACTTGCCCGGAGAGACCGGGGGAAGGCCGAGCGGAACGGAGCCGCCGGCCAAAGACTTCTCGCCCAAGCCTCGCCGGCCGGTGCGGCTGCAGTTCCGGGGCCACCTGGCGTCGTTCAGATTCCGAGGCACCGTACGTGAGGCGTACGAAGAGATTGCCGGAGAGTTCGGCCTGCGGGTGCTGTTTCACGAGGATCTGGACACCGACAGGACGGTCCGGGCCGACCTCTCCGAGTGCGACTTTCGCTGCGCAATGCGGGCTCTCGGCGCAGTAAGCAACGCGGTCGGGATGCCGGTTGCTCCGGACCTGATGCTGGTCGTCGAGGACAGCGAGAACGCGCGCGCGGCTTTCGAGACCTCTGCGCTTGCGACCGTGCCGCTCGACGCCTCGCTCTCCGCCGAGGACATCTCGCAGTTCAGCCAGGGCATCCAGCAGACGCTGGACATCAGACGGCTGGCCTCAACAGTCTCGGGGGACGCGCTGTTTCTCCGGGGACCGCTACCGAAGATTGACATGGCACATGCGCTGGCCGACAACCTGCTGCGTCCCCGGGGCTCGGCGGTCATCGAGTTCGAAATCATCACCGTTTCGCGCGGCTCGACTGTGCGAGCCGGAATCCGCCTGCCGTCGAGCTTCCCTGTCACAAACTTCAGCACCCTTTTTGGTGCAATGCCCGCAGCGGACGGTGCGGAGCGGCTCGTTGGCTTCGGCGGCGGCAGCACGGTTCTTGGTGTCGCGGTCGGTGACGCCTCGGTGGAAGCTCGCCTCGACGCCAGCGAGAGCCAGTCGGTCCACAGCGCCCAGGTGCGCACCGGGCATGGCCTGCCGGCCGATTTCAAGGTCGGGGAAAGCTATCCGATCACGACCGCTCAGTATTCTTCGGGAGGTCTGGACATCCCGGGCCAGGGATCCGCGAACTATGTTCAGCCACCGCCAACCGTCACATTTGAGGACCTTGGCCTCAACCTGTCCGTCACGCCGCTGATTCACAGTGCGGCAGAAGTCACCTTGCTGCTGGAGGTGGCCTTCAGGTTTCTTTCCGGGTCGGCCGTCAACGGGATTCCCGTGTTTGCGAACCGCGAGTTCCAGTCGCGCGTCCGGCTCCGGAGCGGTCAGTTCGCCATCGTCTCCGGCACTGCGGTCTACGAGCGTCGCAGACTCGGCCGCGGACTCGGGGGGCTGGGGAACCTGCCCCTCCTCGGACTGATCTTCCGGCGGAACGAACGCACGTGGAGCCAGCGCGACCTGCTGGTTCTCGTGCGTCCGCGAGTCGCCACGCTGCCGCCGGGGGAGCTTGCGCGAGCCCGAGAGTTCCTCTTCGGCTCCGAGGAGCGTCCGGTTCCCGCGCTCTAGCCGGAAATCGCCGCAGGTCCGGGGCGGGTCGAGACGCGGACTCAAGATGCCGCCCCGCCGCCCGAATCGGGATTGCTCCTATAATGGCTTCGCGCAGGGCGTACGGTCCCAGGACCGCTCTTCGCCTTGCATAGAGAGAACTCGAAGACAAGGAGAACTCAAGATGTCGCGACTCAGCCTGATTGTCATGTCCATCCTCGCGCTGCTGCTGGTGCAGTGTGGCGAAGCGCCAGAGGAGGAGCCCGCACCTCCCCCCGCATGGCCGGAGATTGCGGGGTATGAACTGATGACGGTCCCAGCGGACAACCCTATGACCGAAGCCAAAGTCGCCCTGGGCAAGCAGCTCTACTACGACAAGCGCCTCAGCGGTGACGGCAACCGTTCCTGTTACGGCTGCCACCTCCAAGAGCACGGCCTTACGGACGGGCGCGCCACGGCGCTGGGAGCCTTTGACAGGCAGCTGACAAGGGCGGCGCCCACCATGTGGAACGTAGGCTACTACGACGCCCTGTACTGGGACGGCCGGTCCGGCGCACTTGAGAAGCAGGTCATAGGCGCCTGGAGCGGCGGCAACATGGGCGCTTCGGGCAACGACGATGCTCCGTCGACTGACGACATCTGCGCCAGCTTGAACGAGATTCCCGGCTATGCCGAACAGTTCCAGGCCGTATTCGGGGGACCCGCCACGCCGACCAACGTGGCCCTGGCCGTTGCGTCCTTCATGCGGACAATCGTGACAACGACGGAGAATTCGCGATTCATCGACTTCATGAACGGGAACACGGAGGCACTAAACGAGCAGGAGACCAGTGGCTGGACGATCTTCTCTGAGAAGGCCAAGTGCACGAACTGCCACGACGGGCGCCTGCTGGCGGACAAGCAGTTCCACAACGTCGGGATCGGAATGGACGCCGAGAGCCCGGACATCGGACGCGGCAAGATCACCGAGGCGGAGGAGGACACCGGCGCTTTCAAGACACCGAGCCTCTTTGACATCTCGAAGTCAGCGCCGTACTTCCACGACGGTAGCGTCGAGACGCTGGAAGAGGCGGTGGACCTCATGCTTGCCGGCGGCAAGGAAAACGAGTGGCTGGATGAGACGAATCTCGCCGATGCGAAGAACGCGAACCTCTCGGACGAGGAGAAGGCCGATCTGATGGCCTTCCTGAGGGCGCTCGACGTGGACTACACGATCGAGGAGCCGGTGCTTCCGTAGGCCGGCCCGCCGCAGGAATCGCGCGGCGGGCGCAGGTCGAAGTGGCCGCTGCGCCCCGGCAACTCCACGCCGACCCGGATTGGAGCTCTTGCCGATCGGCAGTCTGAGGCGGCAGAGAAAGGTCTCTCGGGCCCATGGGCCTGATCGGGTCCAGGGTTCCCAGATGACGTGAGGAACCCTGGGGCTCGCGTGGCACGAAGAGCCGCACGAGGTCGCCATGCGCAGCACTGCCATGCGAGGACTCTCGCGGGGGCGCAGCCCCCATCGGGTGTGAATTCCCACAGGCCTTGGCATCCGGAACCCCGAGACGTTCTGGCGCCCGCCCCGGCACGTCACCGCCGCGGGCCGACAGGCCATGGGCACTGCCTTGAACGTCACTGCCCGGTCCTTGCGGTCTCCGGGGAACGGTGCCACAAATATTGCGTCCGCAGAACGGATTGGGAATTCGCTCGCTGTCCTCGATTGGGCTGCCCGGCACTCCGCCAGCCAAGCGGGGCTGGGTTGCGGGAAGACTTAAGCGAGGATGCGGCGTTCGATGAGGCTGGCGAGGCGCAGATGCATCCCGTGAACATCCGCTGCGCCAGGAGTCCGGGGTGTCGTGGCCAAGACATGCCCGAATGGAAACCGGTCGCTTGCTCTCGTCATTTGCGCCCGTCTACACGATTAACCAGCGGCTCGACACCAAGGAGCAGATCGGACTGCCGGTCGAGGACTATCTCAAGCCGCTGCGCAGCCAGCTCCCGCCGGACGAGAGAGCGATACATGAGGAAGGACTTCCCACCGTAGTGTTCGCCTGAGTCGCGCCCAGGCTCGTCACGAGCGCGTGATGCGTGCCGTCCTGATGCGCGTGCAGGACACACCGTCTGTTCTGAAGGGCGGAACCGCCCTGGCAATTGCGTACGATCTGGTCCGTCCTTCCGCGGACTTCGACTCCGACGCCCCGAAACCGATCCACATTGAGGAACGGGTTCGGGACGGTCTTAGCGATGCGGGAGTCCTTTGGCCATCGCGCCACGAACCCTTCTCGGCTCGGGCCACACGTGGGCACTCTCCGGGCTTCCGCTGACGAGTACTCGGATCGGCATGCAACATCCGTGCCGACGGCCACGAGATCGGCGCCAATCATCCTGATCCCATATCGTTCGCGTTCGTCAATGTTGTGCGACAATTGCTTGAAGTGTGCTTGGTTTGCGCTCTTGTCTGCCTAGAGATGCTCACTGCGATAGATTTCATCAAGCTGCTCTAGCTCCAATTGTGATACATGAAGTTCATCAATATCACTGAAAAAGTTGATATGGTCTTCTACAGATTCAGGTCGATCTGGCATTCCCATTGATCTCAATCTTATGATATCTCTGAATCACTTAATTCGGTATATAGGTCATTATACTGCAATCTATCTCTTGCTCAATCGTCCCCCATCTGTGCGTATCTAAAGATAGATTTGCTGCAGTATAGCTACGGAATAATTTCTAGGATTGATCGGAAACGATCTTATCCGTATTAGTATATCGACCCGCACAACTCATCTTTAACGTCCGCAGGTTGACTGTAGTTCCGTCAATCACAATTTCGACTGATTCTCGGGTAACGGGTTGATTGCGGAACTTCTTGAGGTCATGATACAGATCTGAAATGACGCGATCCCACTGCCGCACCCCAATCTTCTCTCGAATCAGGGGACGATCTAACAGCGCTAGATGCCTACCATTCGCGATATACACAAGCTTCTGGATCTTTATCCGAGTTCTCGGAATCCACTCCTTCTTGGCTCGGCCGAAGAGGTAGTTCACTACAGCTCTTGTTGGCGTGATCTTAATTTGAGAAGATCCAAGACGACACTCCTTCGCAGAGCATGACAGATATGACCGACAACGCTGCCATGCGATGCACCGAGCGCTTGGAGAGCGTACAGATCCCAGACATCACACTCAGCTGCGACCGGCCAGCTTCGGCAATCTCGTATATGATCCTCATTGGAAAGGACTCCTTTGAGCGCACGCACCTGGGACGGAGACGCTGCTCGCCTGCGATCGAAGGCACACCTTGGATCACCAAGCCGACGGCCGGTAAGAGCCCTGACACGGACTCATGGACCATAGGCGGCCCGCGCCCCGAACTCAGTTCTCAACCGACACAGGAGGGCTGTCCTCGAATCCGAGCCTGCATGCCACGGCTTCGAGCCTCTGGCCCTTGCCGAGCGTGACTCTTCCGGTGTAGAGCTGCCACTGCCCCTCCGTACGGCCCCCATGGGGGGCGAGAATGCGATAGGCAAGCGACGACCCGTCGGTCTCGGCGTGCAATTCCACCCGCAGCGAGCCGTCATCCAGGCGTGTCTTGCTCAGCCCGGGCGGATGGGTCACCGCATCGGACTCGTTCTCGAACATTCGCCGGTAGAGTTCCGGTTCCGGCACCAGGCCCTTGTCGTCCGTGCGGCGCATCCAGTCCCGAAGCTTCTCCCGCAGCATGCCGAGGGTGTCCCCGTAACGGGGGTCTGAGGCGAGGTTGAAGACTTGGTGAGGGTCGGCGACGACGTCGTACAGTTCCTCCAGCGGCTTGGTGTCCTGCATGAAGTGGGCTGCGAGAGGACTGAGGCCGCCGGAGTGCTTCAGACGGGTCAGCTCCTGGTAGATGGGCCCCTGGCTCGGCGTGCGCATGAACTGCACCCACGGTCGGTGTGACTCGAAGTTGCGCACATAGAGGTACCGCCGGTTGCGCACTCCGCGGATCATGTCGTAGCGCTCGTCCATGCGGTCCCGCCCATGAAACAGGTAGTCGGGTTCCGGCCCCTGCCTTTTCCCGAGTATCACCCGCCCATGTAGGTGCTGGGGAGGCTCGCCGCCGGCGACCGCGATCATGGTCGGGGCGAGATCCAGGAATTGGACGAGGTCGGCGCGCTGCGTGCCCGGCTCGATCCTGCCCGGCCAGCGCATGATGAGCGGGACCTTCAGCCCCGAATCGTAGATCCAGCGCTTCGCTCGTGCCAGGCCCGCCCCGTGATCGCCCCAGAAGACCACAAGGGTCTTGTCTGCGAGACCGGCATCCTCAAGCTCCCTGAGCAGCTCGCCGATGGACGCGTCGGTCTTTGTGATCACGTCATAGTAAGCGGCCCACGCCTCCCGCACCTTCGGCGTGTCCGGGTAGTAGGGCGGGAGCGGCAGGTGCGAAGCGTCGTGGATGCCCGCGGACGGGTCCTTCGAGCGAGCTTGGTACTGCCGCCGAACCGAGCCCTCGTGCGAGCTGCCGAGATTGAAGACCGCGAAGAACGGCTGGTCGGGATCGGGTCGGTTCTTCCAGTGCGCAGTTCGGCTCGAATCGTCCCACGCCGTCAGCGGGACTGGAAAGTTGTAGTCGGTCTTCGAGTTGTTCGTGGTGTAGTAGCCCATGGCCCGCAGGTACTCGGGAAAGGCCTTCACATATGGCGGGGGGACCATGCGTGACCTCATGTGATGGGTCCCGAGCGCGGTCGGGTACATGCCGGTGATGATTCCCGAGCGCGTTGGCGCGCAGACGGGCGAATGCGAGAAGGCTTCAAGGAACGTCACGCCCTCCCGTGCGAGACGGGCGATATTCGGGGTGAGCGCATAGGCGTCGTACGGCGCCACCTGCTGGCCCGTGTCCTCAATCGAGAGCCACAGGATGTTGGGGCGCGTGGCCGACAGGCCCGGCGCGACGGCACACCACGCCAGAAGACAGATGCATGCTGCCAATTGGGTCTCGGAACATCCAGTTCTCATTTCGATGCACTCACTCGCACGACCGGTACGGGCAGGGCCTTTCGCCCAGAGTCCACAGCGCGTGCCGCGCAACTCTTTGGACATAGTCGAACTCGTCGTTCAGGGCCGTCCTCAGCTCCTCGGTCAGCGGTGATGCCCGCTTTCCCAGGGAGTCGGCGGCGTGTGCCGCGTGCAGGCGGACACCCCGATTGGGGTGGGACAGCAGTCTCGAGAGCGTTGCCAGCGCCTCCTGGTCGGCTTTCGACCCGATCTGGGCGAGAGCCGCCTGGACTTGCACCTCGGGCACCGGGTCCTTCAGCGCCTCGCGGAGGACCGTCTCGCCCGAGGGGTATGGCTCGGCCAGGTGGGCCGCCGCCTCTGCCGCCCAGAACCGAACCGAACCGTCCTCGTGGCCCATCGCCCCGAACAGCGCCTCGGCAGCCCCTGCCTCGCCGGCCAGGGCCATCTCGCCGATCGATCGAACTGCCAGCAGGCGATCGATGCTCCGGTTCGATTCGAGATCGGCCTGCCATTCGGCGAGGGTCCTTCCCAAATGTCGGGACGCTTGCGCGAGCAGTGGTGTGGCAAGCGCAAGAATGACGGCGAATGCGACGCGCATGTGGGGTCCGATTGTACAGCCCGTCGCGAGGTGCAGGTCCTGCCTAGCGCGTCGCGTCAGGTCGAGGATCTTCCCTGGTTCCAGCGGCTGACGCCGGCTCGTCGAACGTCACCGTCGAACTGGCGGTGAAGCGCTTGTAGTTGCTGTACTCGATCAGTACTCGGACGCGCTGGTGTCCCGAAGGAAACGGGAGGATGTCGTCGCCCTCGGTCCGAACGGGGAACCAGTGTCCGCCCTCCACCGGCCCGTAGCGAGTCTCGAATGCCGGGAACAGGTTGCTTTCCTTCAGGCGGTGAACCTGCGGCACGGGACGCCCCGCGGCGCGGACGACCTGTCCGTGTTCGACTCCCACCCAGACGAGACCGTCGAAGAAGCGCTGGCCGTACAGGATCTGCCGGGGACGCAGCTCGAGAATATGGCACTCCTCGGCGTCGATCATCTCGGTTCCCCTGTAGCGCACCCTGTAGAACCGGACCGTGTCGGTCGTCAGCACGAACGGATTGACATCTCGAAGGTCGCGGAAGTCTTCCGGCGTCAACCTGATTCTCATCAGTCTCTGAACGGGCCTGCGCCGATGCTGCTCCACACGCTCTCCTGTCCCGGTGAAGGTGATGTCGCGAATCTCCTCGTAGCGGCCGACCCGCACGCCGTTCTTGATCTCGTGAAACTTGAAGACTTGGGTGTACGTGTAGTTGTCGCGTTCGGCAACGAGCCTGCTGCCGGTCTCAGCAACGCTGCGCACGAGGCCCTCCGGCATCTGGGCCGGAGAAACAGTGCTGCCGACACAGGCAGCCGCTACGATGATTAGCTTGGCAAAGCGCGATCCTGCCGCCGAACCCAGCTTGCGGCCGACCTTGGCATGTATGGCGGGGCTGTGCCTCACGCTTGCCATTGCCGGATTCATTCTGGCACAGCGATTCGGGTTTCCCGCCGCGATTGCTCTGCCTGTCGTCACTGCTTTCTGCTGGCAGGCAGTGCTGTACTGTGCGGCTGTCTCGGGTCCGTCACGGGCCGCAGTGGTGCGTGCGCTGCCGCCAGTCCGGCTGGCGGCAGCTCTCGTCGTCGTCTCAGTCTTCCCCTATCTCATCTACTCGGTGCCAACCGGAAGGTTTGCCTGGGGATCCTTGCTCCAGCTGGCGGTGCTTTGCTCCTGCATCGCGTTTCCCTATGTCCTGTTTCCTGTCAGGCGGCGGGGCCTCGCGTGGCAGGACGCCCTGGTGGCATGCGTCCTGGCATACCCGATGATCAGCGGGCTCAGCACGATGTTCCGCGACATCTACCTTGGCTTCGAGCCGCCGGCCAACAGGCTCGATGCCCTTGGAAAGCTGATGCTCATCCCGCTGGGGCTGGCCGTGTTCCTCGGCCTGCGACGCCTGCAGGGCACTGGCTTCCGCCTTGTCCCGGCCCGGGAGGACTGGCGGCACGCCTTGCAGAACTCCGGGCACGCCCTGCCATGGCTCGCGCTGGTGGGGATCTCGACTGGATTCCTGGTCTGGGACCCCCCGCTCGACGCCCCGCTGTCAGCCGTGGGCGAGGCCTTGGGAAAGCTGGTGGGCATCTACTTTACAACTGCCCTGGCGGAGGAGTTTCTGCTCCGAGGCGTCGTGCAGAATCTTGTCGCCGCGTCCACGGGCAGGCCGCTTGCGGCCCGCGGGTTTGCCGCCCTGCTGTTCGGGGCGGTCCATCTCGGCCGCGGCCAGTTTCCGAATCTGGGGAACGCGGCAACCGCATCGGTGCTGGGCTGGTTCTGCGGACGTGCCTACGACCGGTCCGGGACCGTGACGGCCGCGATGATTGCCCATGCCCTTGCCGTGGCGGGTCAGGAACTCCTCTTCAGGTGAGGTCGTCCCCTAGGTGATGCCGCCGTTCCGGATGGACAGCAGACTGCCTGAGCGCCTCCTGCGGACGGTGCCGATTCGCGCAGCCCGCACATACCCTGCGGCATGCAGGGCGGAGAGGCAGTCTGCCACTCTGCCGTGCGGAATCCCTGCGAGCAGTCCTCCGGCGGTCTGCGGATCGAACAACAGTGGGAACGCCGTGTGTCCCGGTGCGCTCGCGCCGTTGGCCACCCGGTCCCAGACCTTGCGGTTGTCCGGATAGAGGGAGCTTCGGACGCCCGCCTCAAGGCAGTGAGAGGCCCCGGCGAGCCGGGGCAGCGCCTCCAAGTCCACCTCGGCTTCAGTGCTCGAAGCCTCCAGCATCTCCACCAGATGGCCGGCCAGACCGAATCCCGTGATGTCCGTGCATCCCGACGCTCCGTGCGCCCTGAGGATCTCGGCCGCCTTCTGGCTGGACTGGAGCATCGAGTCGATGGCGGCGTTGATCCAGCGGCCCTTGACCGCGAGCCTCATCTCGGCCGCGAACAGCACTCCCGTGCCCAAACCCTTGGTGAGGACCAGTGCGTCCCCTTGACGCAGTCCCCCCTTGCTCAGACCGGTTCCGTGGTCCGCGAGGCCGTTCACGACGAATCCCAGCGCCAGTTCCGGGCACTCGCTCGTGTGTCCCCCGGCCAGGCTCGCGCGGACGCCCCGGAAAGTCTCGTTGGCGCCAAGCAGCATCTGCCGCAGCAGGTCCTCGGACTTGTCCGCCGCGGCGAACGGAATGCCGGCCACCGCGAGCGCGGACTGTGGAACCGCGCCCATCGCGAAGATGTCGCCGAGCGCGTGGTTGGCGGCAATCTGCCCGAACAGGTAGGGGTCGTCCACGATTGCGGGAAAGAAATCCACGGACTGCACCAGTTCCTTGCCGTCCGGGACGTTCAGGATGGCCGCGTCGTCCCGGGTCGCGAGCCCCGCTGGCACGTCGTCGCGCCAGAACGGCCTGATCGAGCCCAGCGCGCCGGCGAGCGTGACCGCATCGACCTTTGAAGCACATCCGCGGCAGCGGATGTCCCGTTCGGGAATGTCCCGAACTCCCGGGATCGCCGCCTCCGGGCTGAACTCCTTCGGGCGGGACATCGCCGGCAGATCCTGGTACTTGGCCATGAATCGGCGGTCGATCCAGTCCTTCCACTTCCAGGCCCACCTGCCCTCCGCGGACCAGATGCCTCGGGAGGCCACCGCGTACCGGTCGCCGGTGCTGACGAGGCTCAGAAAGCGCCGCTGGGGCCGGAACGGACGCAGCGGGCGTCCCCAGAGCGAGCGTCGCAGGTTCTCCTCGAGAGGACGGCCCTGCCGAACCGCGAAGACGCCCGCCTTCTCGCGTGGATGCGCGTCAACGGCCGCAATGTCTCCCGCTGCAAAGACCTCGGAGTGCGAGACCGAGCGCAGTGTCTCGTCGACCAGCACGAACCCCTCCCGGCTGACGGCGACACCGGACTCTGCCAGCCAGCCGGCTGCGGAAGCGTTGGTAACCCATACGATTTCGTCGAACCGGGCCGGCGGGCCGCCGTCGGTGTGCAGGCCCCCTTGGACGACGGCGGACACGGGAGAACCCAGATGCACCGCGACGCCGCGCTCCGCCAGGATGCGCCGGAACCGGGCCCGCGCTCCCCGGCTGTGGGTGGGCATGATCGTCGGCGACGCGCCGAACAGGTGGATTTCAGGCGCGCCTGAGCGTTCGAGCGAGGCGAAGCGGTCGGAGATTCGGCGCTGGACGGACAGGGCGAGCTCGACTCCTCCGGCCCCTGCGCCCACGACCGCTATGCGTGGGGGCCGGTCGAGGCTTTCGACGCGCCCCAGCAAGGCGGACCATCGCGGGAGAAACTCGCTGATGGGCTTGACCGGCACCGCGAACTCCCCCGCGCCCGGGACCTCCCCAGTCCCCGGGGTCGAGCCGATGTTCAGCGACAGCAGGTCATACCGGATTGGGGGCCGGTTGCTGAACTGGAGCTCGCGCCGGTCCGGATCCAGCCCGACGACTTCGTCGTGGATGAACCGGGCCGAGGAGAACATCGCCAGCTTCCGGAGATCGATGTGGGCCTCGTCAAAGCTGTAGTGCCCGGCGATCAGGCCCGGAAGCATGCCCGAATACGGCGTGTGGACGTCACGGCAGACCAGAGTGAGCTGTGCGCCCGGGACGGGCTTCATCCCGAAGCGCTTCAGGACCGTGATGTGGCTGTGCCCGCCGCCGACCAGCACCAGGTCCCTGGCAATTGGCGTGGGCCGGCTGTCCATGCGCTAGCGCGGGACGCGCTTATCTCATGGTACGGAATGGGGAGGCGGGCAGGCCCGCGGAGTTGAAGAGGTTCCCGTCCGGGTCGGGTGCCCACGCGTAGCGGACCTGTATCGGCCGCACGACCGCGGGGTTGGACACGACCACCGTGTTGCCCGAGATCCGGGCCTCGCCGATGTAGAATCCCCCGTTGGCTCCCGCCACCTCGAAGCCGCGCAGCGGCCCGTCGCGCGCCTCCAGGCCTTCGGCGGTGTGGTCGAACCAGAGCCGAACCTCGCTGCCTTCCCAGGTTGCCTGCCGGTAGATTGGGCCCGAGTGTTCCAAGTGCATCTCGCCATAGGCGACTCTGCGGGCAGCCAGAGCCAGCCGCAGGCCGACATCCTGCTTGTTGCGCGGATGGATGTCGTCGGATTCGCCGATGTCGATCGTCACCGCCATGCCGGTGTTGGCCAGACCGAGGGCCATCGACTGCGCCTCCCGGAGCTCCGGCCACGTGCCTGCCGATGAGACCCTTCCGTAGCTGGCCAGCTGCACGAAGAGGAACGGAAAGTCCCCGATGCCCCACTCCGCGCGCCAGTCCTGGATCAGAGTCCTGAAGAGCTGGCGGTACAGGATGCCCTGCCCGCGGTTCCCGTTGTTCTCGCCCTGGTACCAGATCACGCCGCGGATCGGATAGGGCGTCAGCGGGGCAATCATCGCGTTGAACAGGGCCGACGGCTTGTGATGCAGACGGGGGTCCTGCCTGCGGCTCCTCGCCAGACGCGCGGCCCGGTCGTAGGAGCTGATGAGACCCGAGAGTGCGCGGTCGTCCTTGATCGCCTGGAGCCTCGTCCAGGCCTCGGCGGGGGTGCCGCCCCATGCCGTCTGGATCACTCCTACCGGGACTCCGAGCTCCTGATGGATGTGGCGCGCGAAGAAGTATGCGACGCCCGAGAATTCGGCTGCCGTGTCGGGCGACACCACCCGCCATTGGCCGCCAACGTCCTCGAGCGGCAGGTCGGAGGTGGACTGGTCCACCTTGAAGTACCGGATGCCGGGGTGTTTCGCGTTCGCGATTTCCTCGTCGGAATTGTCCGAACGCTCGAGGGGCCAGACCATGTTCGACTGTCCGGAGCCGATCCAGACCTCGCCGAGGTGGATGTCCTCAATCCTGACTTCGTTGTTCCCCTCGACTTCGAGCACGTACGGGCCGCCCGGCTCCGCGGGATCCAGGTACGTTTCCCACATGCCTATGTCCGAGGCGGTGAACTCGACCCGCTGACCGCGGAAGGTGACGGAAATCTCCTCGTTCGGGTCTGACAGCCCCCACACATGGATGGGCGAGCCGCTCTGCATCACCATGTGGTCGCCGAACAGCGTGGGCATCTGCACGTCGGCTTGAAGGCCCGTTCCCAGGGCCAGGGAGAGCAGGATCGGCGCCAGGAGCCTCATTTCGAGGTCATTATTCCACGTTCCTTCGGTCACCGCCACAGTCGGGAACGGTGAACCGTTCCTGCAGCGAGCCGCGTGAGCGCGGAAGCGGCAAGTCCTAGGCGTGCCGTGAGGCCTTCGGACAACCGGTGGTCGGTGGGGGTTCCGGACCGGACGCGGGGCGCGCCGGTTCGGGATTCTCTGATCCGACCGGGCGTCACGCCGCCAGGCGCGGTTTCGCCCGTATCCATGGCCTTGGAGCGCAAGGGGCATCCGACCCAGTGCCGGGGTTCGCGACCGCGCCGCGACCCTGAGACTGCCCGGCGCTGCTTGCGTGCCCGCGCCGGTCGCTAAAGCGCGGTCCAGCCCCCGTCAATGGCCATCATCGAGCCGTGCACGAACTCCGCCTCGTCCGAACACAGGTACAGGACCAGATGCGCGATCTCCTCCGGCCTGCCCAGTCGCCCGACCGGCTGGCGGGCGTCCAGCTGCTTGCGCACCTCGGTCTTCTCGTGCCTGTGGTACTTCTCCAGGTACGCCTCCACGAAGGGTGTGTCGACCGTGCCCGGGCATACGCAATTCACCCGTATGCGGCCGGCATAGTCCGCGGCCAGCGAGCGCGTCATGCTCACGACCGCCCCTTTTGACGCGCAGTACGCGAATCGCCGCTTGACACCGACGAGGCCGGCGACCGACCCGATGTTGACGATGCTCGGCCGGGTCGAGCGGGTCAGGAGGGGGAGGGCCGCCGCGGTGACCAGGAAGGGGCCTTCCACATTGACGCGCATGACGGCCCGCCAGTCGTCCAGACTGCACTCCTCGATCGACCCGACGTGTCCGATGCCCGCGTTGTTCACGAGAATGTCGAGCGAGTCGATCGACCCGAGAGCCCGCTCGACGCTGGCGGGATCCGTCACGTCCATCGCGAGGGGAACCGCGCCGGCGACCTCGTCCGCCAGCTGCTGCGCGGCCGCCTCCTCCAGGTCTGCGACCAGCACCCGCGCACCGCTTTCTCCCAGCACGCGGACCGTCTGCGCTCCGATGCCGCTGCCGCCGCCGGTCACCAGTGCCGTCCTGCCGTCCAGGCGAAAGGGGCGTGTCGAGGGCATGGACTCCCGATTATATCGGCGGGCCGCCGCCCGGAGGCCGTTGCCCGCGGGCGGCGCGCTCCACGATACTTGGAAGCGTGAACCGACACGCTCTGGATCGCCGGACCTTCCTCCACGCGCTTGGCGGAGCCGCCCTCGCGGGCTGCGGCACGCCACCCGAACGCCCCAACATCGTCGTCATCATGGCCGACGACATGGGGTTCTCCGACATCGGCAGCTACGGAGGCGAGATCTCGACGCCGAACCTTGACGCGCTGGCGGCGGGCGGGCTCCGTTTCCGCCAGTTCTACAACGCGGGGAGATGCTGCCCGACCCGCGCCTCGCTGCTCACGGGCCTGTACGCCCACCAGGCAGGCGTGGGGCACATGATCAGCGACCGTGGGACACCCGCGTACCAGGGACACCTGAACGGACGCTGCGTGACGATTGCCGAAGTTCTCCGGGATGCGGGCTACGTCACGCTCATGTCCGGTAAATGGCATGTCGGCGAGAACCGGCCGCACTGGCCGGCGGATCGGGGGTTCGACGAGTATTTCGGCCTCATCAGCGGCGGCTCGAACTACTTCAAGCTCGACGGCGCCAGGCAGATGGCTATGGAAAGCGAACCCTACGAGCCGCCCGACGACGGCTCGTTCTACATGACGGACGCGTTCACCGACCACGCCGTGAGCTTCCTGCAGGAGCATGGCGACGGACCGCAGCCGTTCTTCCTCTACCTTGCGTACACGGCCCCTCACTGGCCGCTGCACGCGAAGCCGCAGGACATCGAGAAGTATGCAGGAAAGTACGGGATGGGATGGGAGGAGCTGCGCAGTCAGAGATTCGCGCGACAGGCCGAGACGGGCATCCGGGCCGAGAGCTGGACGCTCAGCGACCGGGACCCCGACGTGCCGGGCTGGGAGGAAGTCGAGGACAAGCCTCTCTGGGAGCGCCGGATGGAAGTCTATGCGGCCATGATCGACTGCCTTGACCAGGGAGTCGGGCGCGTTGTGCAGACCCTCAGGGATCTGGGAAAGCTTGAGAGCACGCTGGTCATGTTCCTTTCCGACAATGGCGGGTGCCACGAGAGTGCGGACATCCCGCAAGGCACGCCGCGCAACACCTGGGCCGACCCGAACGCGATGCCCGGCGGTCCCGACTCCTTCGACGGCTATGATCGGCCCTGGGCGAATGCCAGCAACACGCCGCTCCGCATGTTCAAGAGCTGGGTCCACGAGGGAGGCATCTCCTCACCGCTTGTCTGCCACTGGCCCGACGGCATCCGCGTCCCTGCCGGCTCGGTGACCGACGCGACCGGACATGTCATCGACCTGATGGCCACATGCGTCGACCTCGCGGAAGCGGAATACCCGGAGACACGCGAAGGCAGGAGGATCACCCGTCTCGAAGGCAAGAGCCTGCGACCCGTCTTCGAGACGGGGAGCCGGGACGGACACGACGCCATCCACTGGGAGCATCAGGGCAACAGGGCGATTCGGACTGGCAGATGGAAGCTCGTTTCAAAGCGCGACGCGACGACCCGAACCGCCGGTCCGTGGGAACTGTACGACATCGAGGCGGACCGCAGCGAACTGGCGGATCTCGCAGGGGAGATGCCGGAGCGAGTCGCCGAGATGGAGCGGGCGTGGATGGAGTGGGGTCGGAGGGTTGGCTGGGTGCCCTTCGACAAGCTCCCGTCCTGACCCGGTCGAGTTCCCGGATCAGAGCGAGGCCTTGATCCTGCGGACGATTGCGGCTTCCGGGAGCTTGCGATAGGCAGGGTCCAGCGGATAGCAGCCCGAAACGAGTCCGTTTCGGGGGCCGGTTGTGCAGTCGCTGAAGGTCCGGCAGATCCGTTTCGACTGGAGCCGGCCCGTCTCGAGGGTGTCTCGCGGCAGCGTAGGATAGGCGAGGACCATCCGTCCCAGGCCGACGGCATCGGCGCGGCCGCTGCGCACAACCCACTGGGCGACGTGCGGAAGGAACTCCTGCAGGTAGCTGTAGCCCGTACCGACCATGAAAAGCCGCGGATGGCGCGCCTTGAGTTCTGCTGTGACCTCGATCTGGCGGCTGCAGCCCGCGAGCGGATCTTCCGGGGGCTGGTATCCGTCGGACGGCGGGAAAAGTGCCGGACGCTGGATATGCGGGTTGTAGTAGGGACTCCCGGCGGTGACGTTGACAAGCCGGATGCCGAGTTCCTCCAGGAGGTTCAGGAACCGGAAGGTGTCGGAAAGATCGTATTCGACCGGGTTGTTCTCGTTCGCGCCGAAGGCGTGGCGGTACGGCAGCGAGCTTGAGACATCCTCCGGAATGCCGGGCCCGAGGCGGCTGCCCTCGCTCTGCTGCGGGTCCGCCTGAAAAGGGGCGAAGTCGAACGCGCTCAGCCTGACGCCGATCCGGATCCGGGAGGTTGAGGCCCGGATGCCCGCGACCGTCTCGCGCAGGAACCTGGTGCGGTTCTCGAACGATCCTCCGAAGGGGCCTGGGCGCGTCACGGCGCCGAGGAACTCGTGGCCGAGGTAGCCGTGGCAGTGCTTGACGTCCACGAAGTCGGCGCCGCAGCGTTCCGCGATCCCGGCCGCGTCCACGAACCGGTCGATGATCTGCCGGATCTCGTCGTCGCCGAGGACCGGATAGTCCTCCGGAATCCCGAACTTGCGGTCCAGGAACGGGTGGCGGTAGAGGATCCTGGGCTGCATGCCCGACGGGTCCGGCCGGGAAAACCGGCCTGAGTGTGTGAGCTGGAATCCCGTGAGCAGATCCCCGGTGGTTCCGAATTCCTTGCGATGCGTCTCCAGCAGCTCTGCGTGCAGCTGCTTCAGCGAGTCCTCGGTGGAGGCCTGGATGACGAGCTGGCGAGGGTTCGCGCGGCTTTCGGGTGTGACCGCCATCGCCTCGCCGCCCCAGATGCACTTTGCCCCGCTGAGCGCAAAGTTCCTCCAGCGCCTGCGCACCAGGTCGCTCGGCTTGCCGTCCTCCGTGCCGTCCCAGCCTTCCATCGGGTGGATCACAAACCGGTTGCCCAGAATCTTGCCCCCGGCCTCGGCGGGCCGCGCGAGCGGGGATTCCGGTGCGGTCTCGATCGTGTCCTCGGCCCGAATTGGAAGATCGAGCTCGGCGCAGTAGCTATTGAAGACGGGCACCGTGCGCATGCGGGCGATTCGTGGGTAGGCCATGGCAGGAAAGACCAAACAGTATAAGGCCCGCCGCCGGTGCCCGTTCCGGCAGGACCGGCAAGCCGGGCGCCCAGAGGCGGAAGCGGACGGGACGCCGCCGCTCTGCGGGCGCACTCGGACGGCGACCGATTCATGCCACCGCGGCCCACCCGGACGGCCGCGAGAGGCCGATCGGCTCCCAATCGCCATGCGGTATCCTTAACCGAGGAGATTCACATCGATGGCGAAGAAGCGAGGCACGTACGCGGCGGTGTACGTGGGCAGTGGGACATTTCACATCAGCAAGCCCAAGCGCAAGAAGTCCAAGCTGAAGGAAATCCGGGCCAAAGTGCGTCCGAAGCGAGCGAGACGCAACTAGTCGTTCGTCAGGCTTGCTTGCAGCTGCTGAGGCGCTTCCGGGGACAACCCGTCGGCGCGTGGCCCAGTTCGGGGCATTCTTCCGGGCCGGACTTGCTCCGCGCTGGCAAGATGTGACGGTTTGTCATACTATGTCCGTCTAGCGGAGCGCGCTTTGCAGGCGAAGCGATCGAGCGTTCCAGGCAGACTTCGAACCAGGGGAGGGCAGTATCTTGGCCAGTCGATCGAACACCAGATTCCAGAAGCGCCTTAAGGAGCTCGCGCGCGCCGCCAAGCGGCGGGAAAAAGAGGAAAAACGGAAGCTTCGGAAGGCGATGCGGGTTTCCGACGGCTCCGGCCCGCCCATCGAGGCGATTGATCCGGTGGACCTCGGGCTGCCGCCATTGGAGGAAGACACGGCCAACCCGTCCTGAGCGCCGGCGCCCTGAGCCGAGTTCACGAGGCGTAGGCTTCGGGCCTGGCCCCCGCAACAAGACGACGAGAGCGGTTCATCCGGTCGGAATGATGGACTGCAGGTCCGGCTCCGGCGCTGTCGGGACCTTCACCTCCGCCTCGAGGAGCGACAGTCGCTCGTTGAGGTTGGCAAGTGTCTGGCCGACTGGGTCGGGCAGTTCGCCGTGCTCGAGCATCTGCCACTCGTCATGGCTCACGGTGACGCCTTTGACGGCGACGACGCGGCCCGGAATCCCGACGACTGTTGCATGTGCCGGGACGGGCTTGACGACCACCGAGCCTGCACCGACTTTCACCCATTCGCCAAGCTCGATGTTTCCGAGGACCTTCGCGCCCGATCCCACCACGACATGGTTTCTGAGCGTCGGGTGGCGCTGCTTGCTGCCGTGGCCGGTGCCCCCGAGCGTGACTCCCTGATAGAGCAGGACATCGTCGCCGATCACGGCCGTCTCACCGATGACGACGCCCATTCCGTGGTCGATGAAGAAGCGCCTGCCGATGGTGGCGCCGGGATGGATCTCGATGCCGGTCAGCAGCCGCGAGACATGGGAAACGAGTCGCGCGGGCACGAAGAGCCGGGCCTTGTAGAGGCGGTGCGCCAGCCGATGCGCGAGAATTGCATGCACGCCCGGGTAGCAGAGCAGGACTTCCAGGCCGCTCTTCGCAGCCGGGTCGTGCTTGAAGACTGTCTGGACTTGTTCTCGAATTCCGCGAAACACTTCGACCTCCGGGGTTGGTCCCGCCTTGAGGCGGCGGGCTGGATGCTGCAGGAAGGCCGGCTCTAGGCCGGCCCCGGACAGCAGCAGGGTCTGAACCCGGAGATCAACATGGCGGTAGGCGGGTGCCGCCGACTCTTCGGATCCTACTGGAACGCCCGGCGCAAGTCAACGAAGCAAGGTGCCGGACGGGATCCGATCGGTGGGCGGTCCACGACTGTGGCGAAATCCTCATCCCAGCGCATCGAAAGCTCCGGCCTCGCTCGGCTCTGCGCACGGGCGCAGGAGATTCCGTCTTGAACGCAACGACGGCCGAAATCCTGCTGGCCCGGACCATCAGCATTCGCGGCGTCCACGCCTATCTGCACGCCAACGGCTGGGTCCGGGACGACTCCTCGCGCCGAGAATCGTCCGACATCCATCTCCGGCTGGAGGACGATCGGGAGGCCGCGATCATTCAGGCGTTTGAGGACTCTGCCGACTGTGGCACCCTGGTTTACCAGGTCGCAGAGCAAGTAGCGAGGGTCGAACGGAAGCGGAGGCAGGCCGTACTCACCGACCTTGCGCTCGCTGAATCGGATCTCGTGCGCCTCGCGAACGCCCACGCTGACAACCCCTTGTCGGCCCGACTGAAGGCGTGGCGGTGATTGAGGCAGCCAGGAATCTCCTGCAGGCGGCGGCCTGCTCGGCGAATCGGACGCGATGAAACAAGTCGGCCAGCAGGTACCTGGACAGTGTGCGTCTTGGCCACACCGGGCCGGGCAGCTACGTGTGCAACCTCTTGTTTTCGGCTGCTGCTGCTCCTGCCACGCAGGGGCCCCTGTTTCCTCTCGGAGATCCCCGTGGGCGAAGAGTCGCCCAGGCTCGTGTCCGGGCTGCAGGCGTCCAGAGAGGCGGTGGACCGGTTCAACCGGGGGCCGAGGACTTCCGTGAGTTCGAGAGTCGGTCGCGGGACTCACCGAGATGGGGGAGGGTCTCGCCGACTGCGGCGCCTCCAACGGCTACCGCCCACACGCCCGGAAGTGCTTCCTTCGATACGCCCTCTGCTACGCTCACCGCTTGCGTGTCACCGTCGCTCACTATCCCAGTGGGGCCCGCAAGTGGAATGCGCCCTTCCGCGTAACAAGCGGAACGCCATCGAGCACCGCCTCCTCAGCTCCATCAGCAGCAACTGAGCCGGCAGGCCGCTCGACGGCCGGGAGACCGTGCTCAACTGCATCCAAACCACGAAGACCAGGACCGGCCTGAAGGTGCGTTCGATCCGTGTCGAGAAGGAATATCAGGCCGGCACCGAGGTCAGCGAGCAGCAGATGGCCGGTCTCGACCTGACCCGGAACACGACGCTGCCCCGTGGAACATTCGACATCAAGCCACACGGGATCTCCCCCCGACCGAAACCTGATCGATTCACGGTCGGACCTCCTAGCTCGACCTTGGACGGACCGACCGCTGGGAAGGGATCTGCCGATCAGCTGGCCACCACCTTCAATTCCGTTGGTCGCCGGGCCACAGCGTGCTTCTTACCGGATAGAGATGGCCAAAGTTGTTCTTGGGCGTACCCTAGGCGGGGGCGGACTTGGGATCGACCGTGGGCGGACAGCGAGGCATGGCACTTGGGGTTCGACCTTTCGCGCACGGGCTGCATGAAATCGGGGCACGCTGCTACGCGTGGATCCAGCCCGACGGCGGCTGGGGCTGGAGCAATGCGGGGCTAGTCGTGGACGGCGACGAGAGTCTGCTGGTGGACACCCTGTTCGACCTCAATCTGACTCGCGCGATGCTCGCGGGCATGCGCCGTGCGGAACCTGTGGCCGCGCGCAGGTTCGACAAGCTGGTCAACACCCACGCCAACCCCGACCACTGCAACGGAAACGAGCTGGTGGCGGAGGCGGAGATCATCGCCTCTGGGGCTGCGGCCGAGGAGATGGCCGCCGAGAGCCCGGACCGGCTCGTCGCGCTCATGCGCCAAGCCCCGAGCATGGGCGAGACGGGCCGGTTCCTTCTCGAAGCCTTCAGTGCTTTCGACTTCGAGGGAATCACGCAAACCCTTCCGACGACGACGTTCGAAGGTGACTACGAGACGCGGGTGGGCGACAAGCGCATCGTCTTGAAGCAGGTGGGCCCTTGCCACACCATGGGCGACATCCTGGTCTACGTTCCCGACGACAAGCTGATCTTCACCGGAGACATTCTGTTCATTCACGGCCATCCGATCCTGTGGGCGGGTCCCGCAGCGAATTGGATCGCGGCCTGCGACTACATGCTTGAATTGCCCGTCGAGGTGATCGTCCCCGGCCACGGTCCGATCACCGACAAGCGCGGCGTCAAGGCCGTGCGCGACTACCTGGTGTACGTTCGCGACGAAGCCAAGGCCCGTTTCGACGCTGGCCTGAGCGTATACGACGCGGCGATGGACATCACGCTGGCGGACTTCGACTCGTGGGGCGATGCCGAGCGGATCGTGGTCAATGTCGCGACGCTGTATCGGGAGTTCGGCTCGAACGAGCAACCCGGCCATCCGATCGAACTGATGGCGAGAATCCGCAAGGAGCGAGCTTGACGGATGGGGCATGCGTCGCCGCTCGTACCTCACGGGGCGGGGAGCGGCACGCCGCAAGGCCGTCTGCTGCTCCCCCGGCGGCGCGGGCAGGTTGCTGAGCCCCGCCAGCCACTCACCATCTTCGGGGCCATCGACCGCGACCGTCACTTCCACCGGATTCCGTTCCCGTTGTCTCGTTTCGGGTTCACCCTCGCCTCCGTCTTCGTGGCCGCCGTCATCGCCGACCCGCCTCGCACGCTCGTACGGCAGCCGATCATGGGACTGCAGGTGCAGTTCAGAAGGTACTGTTCAGCCATGATAGGGCTGATCAAGGCCATGAACCAAGCGTTCCCGCCGCTGAAGCAAGGGGTCTTTCCCAGGAATCAGCGCAACTAGGTGTCGACGGAGGAGGGCCAGTGGACAACTCGATGGGAATACCGGCGATGGTGGGACACAACTTCTTGCACGATCAGTGCGCATCGCACCATCTTTGCTGCAGGGATGCACCCGGCCTACTTGGACGGCGAGGAGTTGAGGCGCGTCAGAGGATGACTGCGCCGAGCAACTCTCAGGAGCAGTGACGGGCTGTAGATGGTTGATGCATAGTGGCCGCACTCGTGGGTGCAGTGGCAGCCGTCGGCCGCCTCGGTCGCAATCCGCTGGGCTCGTTCGCTGAACCAGAGCGAGCGGAAGTCGTACTTCGCCTCTCGCAGATTGCCGACCAGCGAGTTCTTCGTCTCGCACTCGGTCACGTCCCCGTTGCTGTAGATCACGCAGGCCAGTCTGCCGGAAACGCACGAGAACTGCGCGCGTCCCTGCAGGACGGTTCGCTCCACGCTGTCCCGCACTTCCTCGTCGAGGCTGTGGTTCAGGTTGCCGAACGCGCTTCCGCGGATGCGCCCGGATCGGCGGTCTTCCCGAACACGGTCGGCCAATGCCCGGTAGATCGAGGGGTCGACCTCCGTCTGTTCCGGGTCGAGGGGATTACCCCGGCAATAGTTGTACGAGGTGCCGTCCGGATCGAAGAGCCTCTTGAGATCCTCGTGGATGCCCAGGATCTCCGCCTGGTTGTCCCGCATCACCGTCGTCAGCGTGTGGACGATGAGGTTCGGATGCCTCTTCCGGTAAGGCTGGATGGCCCTCGCCGTGCCCAGCATGCGCCGAAATGCGCCGGACCTGCCCCGGATGCGGTCATGCTTGGCCCGGTCGGTGTGGTCGACGCTGAGGTTCAGGTGAAAGCGCAGGTCGGGTGCTGCGTTCAGGACCGAGTCCAGTGTCGAGAGGACGCGCGCCGCGTGCTGCCCGTTGGTTGGCACGTAGACGTTCGCGACGCGGTTGCGGCGATACGCGGCGAGGATGATGCGGGCAAGATCGGCCCGCAGGAACGGCTCGCCGCCGCCGATGAACAGGTTGAAGATCTCGCCCATGGAAGCGAGGGTCCGGTCGAACTCCGCGAACGAGAAGTCCCGGTTCGGTCTTGGGTTGAGCTCGTCCCAGTAGTAGCAGTGGATGCACTGTTCGTCGCAGCGGGTCGTGACGTAGAGCGTCACGAAGGGCGGCGTGACACGCCGCCCGAAGGATGTGGCGGCCTTGATGCGCACCAGGTGCGGCAGGAAGCTGCGGCCGCTGTCCCGGGATCGCATCGGCCAACTCACTCCGCTCGTCAGGCGGACGCTCTTCCCGTGCCGGACCTTCGGCCCATCCGGTCAGTCCAGCGGCTTGATCCTGATGTTGCGCCAGGCAGCCTCAAACGGACCGGTTCCCGGCCGGATGCCGTGGACCTGCAGGCCGATGAATCCGCCACCGTGCGTTGCGTACACCTCTTCGTGGGCAAGGTCCTCGACCGGCTTGCCGTTGATCCACGTCTGGATGCGCGCGCCCTTCGCCACGATGCGGAAGCTGTTCCATTCCCCGTCCCGCATGGTTGAGTGAGGAATGAGTTCGTCGTCCGGCGTCAGCCAGCCGTGTCCTGTGGCCTCGCCGTAGATGTAACCGGCTTCGGCCCCTTTCGCGCCGCTCGCCTCGATTTCGACTTGGGGCCCGTAGACGCGCCCGATCGCATTGTTGCGGCCCTTGCCGGTCGAGACGGTCTTCTGGCTCGAGCGGATCATGACGCCGGAATTGAGATCGTCGTCGACCTTGACCTCGAATTCCAGCTCGAAGTTTCCAAAGTGTGTCGTGGTGCAGAGAAACGAGTTTGGGCTGCCGGCGGAAGTTCGGCCGACGATGGCTCCGTCCTCGACCCGATAGGTCGCGTAGCCGTTGCGCTGTACCCAGCCGTTCAGCGTCTTGCCGTCAAATAGCTCGACCCATTCACCCGCTGCGAGGTGCGGCTGAAAACCTGTGAGGAGCAGTGTGCAGACGGCGATGGCGAGAGATTTCATGGGATTCACCTGAGGGGACCCTTGCGGATCTAGGGATTCGCGGGCCAAGAGGCTGCAGGACGCACGCCACCCGCAACATACAGTGTAACGGTACGGGGCTGGTCGCACGTCAAATAAGGCAGCGTCGGTGAGCGTCGTGATGACGACCACAGCAACGCGACGTGTGAAGATAGAGGAGATTGTCCGTCATGTCGAAGCCAGCCAGCAGTCACCCACGAAAGCTCCCGCGAGACGCCGGGGAGAGTTCTGTTCCGCCTGTAGCGATCGCCCTTCTGCTGGGGATCGCCCTTCTGGCGGGGGCACAGGTCTACACCTTGCTCCAGCTCGACGAGTTCCGGGAGGATGTCGGCTCGAGGCTGGACACCCACGACGAGCGGCTCGCCCTGCTTGACGGCAACGTCGCACGGACGAGTTCGGAACTGGAGTCCCGGGTCGGCGAAGTCAGGTCGCTTGTGGAATCCACGGAAGAGGAACTTGCGACCCGCACAAGGGAGGTCGAGAGCAGAGTTCTGGGCGAGACCAAGACGCTCCAGAAAGAGATCGAGGATGCCCGCGAGACGAGCCAAGCCAAGATCACCGAGGTTGGAGGAAAGCTGGCAGAGTACCAGGAGACCACCATCACCGAGGTCGGGGCGCTTGGCGGCCGCGTGGACACGGTCAAGCAGGAAGTCGAGGCAAACAGGGCCGAGCTCGAAAAGACGATCGCGGCGCTGACCAGCGTGAAGGGGGATCTTGGCGTTCAGAGCGGCCTGATCGCGACGAACGCAGGCGAACTCGACGCCCTCAAGCGCCTTGGCGAGCGCAACTATTACGAGTTCAATCTCGCCAAGACCAAGAGACCCCAGCGGGTCGGGCCGGTCAGCATCAAGCTCAGCGGCACCGACCGCAAGCGGAACCGCTACTCGATCGAGCTCTGGGCTGACGACAAGAGGATCGTGAAGCGCCGCAAGACGCTGCTCGAGCCCGTCCAGTTCTACGTGCAGGGCGCGAGAGTCCCATACGAACTCGTCGTCAACCAGATCGACAACGGGAACATCGGGGGCTATCTGGCCACCCCGAAGGACGGTCCGCGCGGCTCGTAGCCCGGCACGGGCCGGTCATTCGACGGGCAGTGCCGACGCGGTCAGTCGTTCCTTGCCTGCCGGCAGGCTAGAGACCTTGGCACTGACCCGATCGCCGAACGCGAGGACTCCGGTGACCCCAAGCTCGTAGGGACTGCGGACCGCCTCCATGACCCGTCCGGCCAGCTCACGGGGCCTGAGCTTGAGCCTCCTGGCGGAAAAGCTCGCGCCTCCGGTCTTCAGTGCGAGCCGCCGAAGCAGCGTGCGGTCGTCGTTCCGTGCAAACACCGAGTAGACGGTGGCGCGCTTCGCCCGCGCGATCTCCAGGACCTCGGCTTCCGACGTGCGGCCGCGGGCCACGGCACCCGCCGAGAGCAGGACCACAGCCTTGCGGTTCCCGCTCGCCTCGAAGCCTCCGTCGATCGCAGCGTAGAGGCCGTCGTGGACCCTGGGCAGGTTGCCGTAGCGGCCGCGATCCAGAGCCTTGCGAAGATACGGCTTCTCGGAAGTGAAGTCCTGGAGCAGTTCCGCCCCCTCGTCGAACGCAACGATAGCCATGGCCTCGTTTTCACCCAGCTCCTCGATGAGGGCCTCGGCGATCGGCCGAACCGCCTCGCCCACCATGCTGGTGTCGACGAGCATCAGCAGGTCGAGGGGGCCCCGTGGCTCGGCCACGGAAACCACGCGGAGCTGGATGTCGCCGTCGAAGACCGAGAAGCGCTCTGCGGGCAGGCCCGCTACGGCCTCTCCCGTCCGTTCGTCCAGGACGGTGACCAGCAGCGTGGCGTCCTGAGCCGGGGCGACGGAAGCCAGGGCGCAGCCTGCCACCGCGATTGCCAGCATCCGAAGCGCGGGCGGGACAGCCTGGTGCGGTTCATCACTCCGCATTGCCTGCATGTTAGCAGCGGGTTCCGGCTCACAACTGCCGGGTTATGGCGCCGATTCGTCCAATATCGTTCGCGCCGCCGGCGTGGCACACTCAGGAGTGATGCGAGGTGAAATCCTCTGCATTTCGCTGGTGCTGCTGGGATGCGGTCCCCCGCCCTCCGACCACCCAGCGGGAAGCCAAACCGAGAGGCCGGCGCTCTTCCGCGAAGTGGCGGCGGAGTCGGGTCTGACGTTCCGACATTTCGCGGACGCGAGCGACGAGTTTCGCCTGCCCGAGATCATGGGATCCGGCGTGGCCTTGCTCGACTACGACCTCGATGGCGACCTCGATGCATATTTTCTCCAGGGCGGGCCTGTGGGGGGGGCTTTCTCGGATGCGGCAGCCGCAGGCCACGGTGTGCAGGGACCTGGCAGCCGACTGTTCGAGAACCGGATCGTGCCGACCGGAGAGCTCTTCTTCGAGGACGTGACGGAAGAGAGTGGCCTTCGGTTCGGAGGCTACGCCATGGGGGCGGCGGTCGGGGACTACGACGGGGACGGCGACCCGGACCTCTACGTCACCGCCCTCGGGCCGAACGCCCTCTTCCGTAACGACGGAGATGGCACATTCACCGAAGTGGACGGGCCTCAAGACCAGCGGTGGAGCACCTCGGCGACATTTTGGGACTACGACCAGGACGGCGACCTCGATCTGTTCTTCGCCAACTACGTGGACTTCACCGCCCGCAACAACAAGAAGTGCTTCTCCCCGGTCGGTGCCCGGGACCACTGCAATCCGACGGTCTACAATCCGGTTCCAGACCGCCTGTTCCGAAACGATGGCGGACGCTTTCGCGATGTGACCGGGGATGCCGGGCTTGGTGCTGCATTCGGGAACGGACTCGGCGTCATGAGCGTCGACCTGAGCGGCGACGGCCGACCTGACCTCTACGTGGCAAATGACGGCACCGCCAATCAGCTCTGGATCAACCAAGGTGGCGGACGGTTCGAGAACACGGCCATGCTCGCGGGCGCCGCGGTGAACGCCGACGGTCGGGCGGAGGCAGGGATGGGCGTGGTCGCAGCGGACTTTGACAACGACGGCGATGACGACGTGTTCCTCACGCACAACACACTCGAGACCAACACACTCTATCTGAACAACGGCAGCGGGCTGTTTCAGGATGCGACGAACCGCTTTGGCCTGGGGGGGCCAAGCGTTCCGTTCACCGGCTTCGGAGTGTCGTGGGCGGACTTTGACCATGACGGTCGACTGGACGTATTCGTTGCCAACGGCGCCGTGACCGTGATGGAGTCGCTTCGAGGACAACGCTATCCGTACCTGCAGGACAATCAGCACTTTCGCGGCACGGCCACGGGTTTCGAGGCGGTCGACGGGGAGCACACCTGGGGCGACGTGTCTCCCTTGGCCAGCCGAGGGGTGGCAACCGGGGATCTGGATATGGACGGCGACCCGGACCTGGTGGTGTCGAACAGCAACGGGCCGGCACGCATCTATATCAACCAGACGGACGATGGGAGGTGGCTGCGGATCAAGCTCGCCGCGAGAGCCGGCAACCCGGCGGGCCTGGGTGCTCGCGTCGGACTGTCCCTCGGCGACGGAACCATGTTGTGGCGCCGTCTGCACCGGGACGGTAGCTACCTGAGCTCAAGTGAGGCGGCGGTTCACTTCGGTCTCGCCGCCAACATCGGCATCGAATCCGCTGAAGTCGTGTGGCCGGAAGGACGGCATGAGAGATTCCCAGCGCCACGCGTCGGTGAGACCACGGCGCTTCGGGAGGGTGAGGGCCGCCCGGCCTCCCATTGACGGTCGCGCACCGCAAGCGGTTCAGTGGTTCGCTGCGGCCACCGCTGGCGGACCAGCGTGGGCCGTCCGGCCGCTCAGGTCGACGATGCGGCCGGCACCGGGACTCAAGCCAGCGTTTCCGCCAGACCCGGCGCGGTTGGGACCTGGCCTTGCCAGATTCGCGGGAAAACGCATCCGGCCGGTGACTGGCCTTGGCCGTCAGGGGTGCGTTCCGTGCCCTGGTTGGGCCTAAGTGCGCCCCGCAGGCTTCCGGGCTGACCATCGAGGCAGAAAGCGCGAGAGGATGCCTGAGAAGCAACGGCCGCGGAAACCTCCCCGAACACCGAGCTGCGGTCGGAGAAAGCCGCTGGGTGGGCTCAGGCGTCGGCCTCAACTTCCGAGTCTGACCTGAGCGTGTGCAAGACTGAACTAAGCCCCGTTCAGCGATGCTCAAATTCCTGCTCTGGTTGATCCTGTTGGTGGTCTGCTGGCCTCTGGCCCTCCTTGCTCTGATCGCATACCCGTTCGTTTGGCTCTTGCTCCTGCCATTTCGATTGTTGGGAATTGTGGTCGGTGGCGTATTTGACGTGTTGAGAGCGATATTGACCTTGCCGAGTCGGCTCCTGACCGGCGGACCAGGGCTGGCTCGATAGAGCGTTTGCGGAGGTGTTTGGCCGGCCGCGGCGGCAGCGTCAATTCCTTGAGGCATAAGCGCAGGCACACCGTGGGCGCTCACGCCCTCTGCCGGCACTCCACTGGCCGCTGGCCGGCGCCTGCAGGTCGCCAGGTGCCGATGGCAGAGCCCGCAGCGTCGACGACCAACGTGCTCGTGACCAGTGGGAACTGCATGAGCCACTTCACTGAGACCGAGCACCCGAACACAGGCCTGCGGCAATTCGCTACGCGCCGGTCAGCTGTCGATGGAGAACGCCACGATCTCGTCGCCCGAAGCGGTGTTGCCTTTGCCCCCGCCGGCGGCGATCACCACGAACTGCTTCCCGTCGGCCTCGTAGGTGCACGGCGTCGCGAATCCCCCGGCCTTGAGCTCCGATTCCCAGAGAACCTCGCCGTTGTCCTGATCGAAGGCCCGGAACTTCTTGTCGAATGTCCCCGCCATGAACACCAGGCCTCCAGCCGTGGCGATCGATCCGCCGTGTGAGGGTGTGCCTGTCTTTGGAATGCCGTGGGCCGTGAGTTCAGCGAATTCGCCGTTCACCACACGCCAGGCAAAGTCCCCCGATTCCAGGTCCACCGCCGTCACGTATCCCCATGGCGGCTTGATCGCCGGATAGCCCTCGTGGTCTAGAAACTCGCTCCGGTCGGGCAGGGCGTAGTCAAACGCCTCCTGGGGCGCCAGCTTGAGCTCGATCCGATTCGTGGTCTCGTCCGAACTCGCGAACACGCGGTTCATTGCCGGGTTGTAGCAGCATCCGCCCCATAGGCAGCCTCCGCGGAATCCCGGGTGGACCAGGGTTCCCCTCGTGCTCGGCGGAGTGAAGAGGTCACCGGCGTCCGTCGCGTCCCAGATCTTCTTGACTGCCGCCCGGGACTCCTCGGAAATGTCGCTGATGTCCTTGGCGTGGAAGCCCTGGCGGGACAGCGGACGAGGCTTCACCGGAAAGGGCTGGGTTGGCCAGAGCTGCTCCCCGCCGACATCGGACATCGGGATGGGTCGCTCCTCCACCGGCCAGACGGGTCTTCCGGTCTCCCGGTGGAAGAAGAACAGGAATCCCTGCTTCGTTGGCTGTACCACCGCGTCAAAGGTTCTGCCGTTCTGTGTCATGCGGATCAGTGCCGGCTGCGCCGGCAGGTCGTAGTCCCAGACATCGTGGTGCACGGTCTGGAAGTGCCAGACCCGCTTGCCGGTCGCCGCGTCGAGTGCAAGCACGCAGTTCCCGAACAGGTTCGCTCCTATGCGGTCACCGCCGTAGAAGTCGAAGGCAGGCGAGCCAATTCCCGCAAACACGATGCCGCGCTCCACGTCGAGGCTCATCCCGGACCAGTTGTTTGTGCCGCCGACGTGCCTGTAGGCGTTTGGCGGCCAGGTGTCGTATCCGAACTGCCCCGGCCTGGGCGTGGTGTGAAAGATCCAGCGCCGCTTCCCCGTCATCGCGTCGTAGGCCCGGATGTGACCCGGCGCCTGCGGGTAGGGTCCCTCGCCTCCGCCTCCCCCGACAACAATCAGGTCCTTGAATGCCACGACCGGGCTCGTGCATTTCACGGAGACACCCGGCACCTCGCTGTCCAGGTCGTTGTTGAGGTCGACCATCCCCTCCGCACCGAAAGACGGGTCGGGAACTCCCGTTGCGGCATTCAGGCTGTGGAGGCGGTTCTGGACGGTGCTGAAGATTCGCTGCTCCGCACCGTCCTCGGACTGCCAGTAGCAGACCCCCCGGTTGACCCCCGCACTGCGCCGGGCCGCGGACTCGTCGAGAGGGTCGAATGTCCAAAGTAGCTTGCCCGTAGCGGCACTCAGTGCCTGCACCTTGAGTCGGGCCGTCGTGATGTACATCACACCGTCCACGACGATCGGCGTGCATTCGATCGTGGTCTGCGGGCGTTGCATGGCGTCACCGGTCCTGTGGATCCAGGCGGGCTTCAGCATCGCCACGTTGGACCGAACGATCCGGTCGGCAGCCGAATAGCGGGCTGCGCCGGCCGTGCCGCCGTAGTGTCGCCACTCACGGTCCGGCTCGTCCGAAATCCAGGGTCGCGGCCCTGGCACGGGCCATGCGCGCGATGCGGCGACGATCGCTCCACCTGTCGACTTCAGAAAGGCTCTGCGGTTGCTTGGCATGGTGCTTCCCTACCTCTTGGTGACTTCCGGTCGTGCGTCCGCTATGCGCCGCCGTGCCAAGGGGGCCGGACCCTACCTGCTGCGAGCGAGGATGGCGGATCTTGACTCAGTTCCGTCGCTCGTTGTCCGGCCGTCCCATTCGGCTGTCCGTCCGGCTTGGGCGGAATCATGCGCGTCCGTGAATGGCGGTCTTCTAGAAGCGGGACAGCCAGCGTGCCTTCCGCACCACCCTGTCCGCGCTCGGCAGAAAGGCCTTCTCGAGCGTCTCGCTGAACGGCACCGGCGTGTCCGGAGCAGCGATTCTCACGAGCGGCCCATCCAGATAGTCAAACGCGTGCTCGGCGATGATGCCCGCCAGCTCGCCGCCCAGACCCCCTGTGAGCGTGTCCTCGTGCAGCAGAATCACCTTGCTCGTCTTGCGGGCCGTTTCGAGGATGGAGCTCCGGTCCAGCGGCATGAGCGTCCGCAGGTCCAAGACCTCGATGCTGATCCCCTCGGGAGCCAGCCTCTCGGCCGCCTCGAGGGCGACATGCACCATCCATCCATAGGTGATGATCGAGATGTCAGAGCCTTCGCGCTGTACCTGCGCCTTGCTGAGCGGGACGGTGTAGTCCCCGGTTGGAAGCGCTTCCTTGACCGAGCGATACAGGTACTTGTGTTCGAGAAAGATCACCGGATCGTTGTCCCGGATCGAGGCCTTGATCAGCCCCTTGGCGTCATACGCCGTGGCGGGCTGCACGACCTTGAGTCCCGGAGTGTGGACGTACGGCATCTCGATGTTCTGCGAGTGGAACGGGCCGCCGTGGATGTTGCCCCCGGCGGGCGCGCGGATGACCATCGGGATCGCCTGTCCCCACCGGTAGCGGCACTTCGCGGCGAAGTTCGTGATCTGGTCGAAGCCGCACGCCATAAAGTCCGCGAACTGCATCTCCAGCACCGGACGCAGTCCGTTGATCGCCGCCCCGGTGCCCGCCCCCACGATGGCCGACTCGGAAAGCGGCGTGTCGACGACCCGCATCTCGCCGAACCTCTCGAGCATGCCCTTCGTGACCTTGAAGGCTCCGCCGTAGACCGCGATGTCCTCGCCCATCACGAAGACGCTCTCGTCCCGCTCCATCTCTTCCCAGATTCCCTGGCGAATCGCCTCGACGTAGGTTGTCTCCGCCATGATTCAGTTCTGCACCGTGTGGCCTAGACGGACTCGTAGACGTCGTCTTCAAGGGTCGCCGGGTCCGGGAACGGCTGGTCGAGCGCCCAGGACACGGCTTCCTCGATCTCGCTGAGAACCCTCTTCCTCAGGTTCACGAAGACCTGCTCGTCGGCCCCCATCCCTTCCACCATCTGCTTCTGCAGCATCAGGATCGGATCCCTGCGGGACCATTCCTCCCGCTGCGCGGTCGGGACATAGTCGGCGGCATCATGCGCCGAGTGGCCGCTCATCCGAAACGTCTTGCACTCTATGAAGTACGGGCCCCGGCCCGCTCGGGCGTGGGCGACGGCCCTTTGCGATGCCTCGTGGATCTGTAGGACATCGTTGCCGTCGACGATCTCGAACGGCATGCCGTAGCCCGCGACGCGATGCGCGATGTCGCTGATCTTCATCTGCTGGTCGAGCGGAGTGGAGTACGCATATTGGTTGTTGTTGCACAGGTAGACGATGGGCAGATTCAGGACCGCCGCCATGTTGAGACCTTCGTGCCAGTCGCCGCGGCTCGATGCGCCGTCGCCGGAGTAGTTGAAGACGATGTTGGACTCCCCCCGGTATCGCATCGCGAACGCCAGCCCTCCCGCCACGGGAATACTGGCCCCGATGGAAGAGATGATCGGCACGCAGTGCCGCTCCGCACACCCCATGTGCATGTTGCCGTCACGACCGCGGGTCAGCCCGCTCACACGGCCCATGTACTGGGCCAGGATTTCCCTGGGCGTGATGCCGCGGATCAGAAGGGCGGCCATGTCGCGGTGGGACGGTGTGAGCCAGTCTCCTGGTCGGGAGAGGATGGCGCTGCCGACCGGAATGGCTTCCTGGCCCCGTCCCGTGTAACAGCCCCCGAGGACCTTGCCTTGCCGGTAGAGCTTGAGCTCGATGCGCTCCTCCAGCTCGCGCATCATGAGCATGTAGTAGAGGAGGCTTTCGCAAAGGCCCCTGTCGACCTGTGTGCGTGGGTGGGCGGCGGCCGGCGCACTCATAGCAGCATTCATGAAAGATAAACCATGCGACTCCAGTTTGCAAGGACGAATTGGGCCCGCGCTGCATGGCGGGTGCGATCGCAGGGCGGGCAGGGGCGTGCCGGCCGCCCTGCGGGCGCCGCGCGGCGTTCCTCGCGTGCTCAACGGCTCCGCTCAACTCTGCCGCTCAACCGGTTCTCTTGCGAGCCCGGATGTCGGAATACTCGGGTTTTCCGGGCGGCTGGGGCTAGCCTCCCTTGCGTTCGCCGACGAACTTTCGTAACATGGAAAGGCCGTGTTGGCATGAATGCGACCCGTAGGGGTGGGTCGCCGTCGGCCGGCTCACATTGCGGGCATCTGTTCTGCCCATCAGTCCAGTTGAGTTAGAGGGGGAAGTTTCTATGAGGAAACACCGCTGCCTGGGGGCAGCTCTTATCTTGATTCTGGGCGTGGCCCCGCTTGCCATCGCCCAGCAGGCCGACACAGCGTTGATCGTCGGCAGCGTGACGGACACAACAGGTGCCGTGATCCCCGGCGCCGGCGTGACGTTCAGTCACATTGAGACAGGCATCGAGTCCTCTACACAGACAAACGAGACCGGAAGCTACAGGTCCGCTCCACTCAGGATCGGCAATTACATCGTTCTGATCGAATCCGAAGGATTCAAGGCGTATTCGGGATCGGGCATCACGCTGTCCATCGGCGACGTCCGCGAGTTGAACGTCGCTCTCGAGGTCGGCGCGGTCACCGAGGTCATCGAGGTCGAGGCCGCGGCGCCGCTGCTGCAGACTACGGAGAGCTCTGCCGGCACTGTGATCGAGAACCGCCAGATCGTTGACCTTCCGCTGAACGGTCGCGACTACCTGCAGCTCGCTGTCATCTCGGCGGGCACCGTGGTTTCCCGCGGACAGGGCATCTCGATCGGCGGCCAGCGCGGAACCGAGATCAACTTCATGATCGACGGTGTTGACAACAACAACCAGTCGATCGCGTCTCAGGGCGCACAGAAGGAGACAGTGAAGCCTTCGGTTGACGCGGTTGCCGAGTTCAAGGTGATCACGAACGGCTTCTCGGCCGAGTACGGCAAGTCCTCTTCAGGAATCGTGTCCTTGGCCATCAAGTCCGGCACAAACGATTTGCACGGGACCGGTTTCTTCTTCATGCGCGACGAGACGATGGACGCCAAGCCCTACTTCGCCCCTGGGGAGAAAGCGCAGTTCGGGCGCAAGCAGTACGGTTTCGCCGTGGGCGGGCCAATCAAGAGGAACAGGTCGTTCCTTTTTGGGGACCTGGAGCTGACTGACATTCGAGAGTCGGATACGTTCGTGCGCACGATTCCGTCAGCCGCCATGCGGCAGGGTGATTTCTCAGGAGAGTTCCTGGATGTGACGGGTCGGACGATCTACGATCCTTTCACGGCGGAAGGCGACATCTCCAACGCAAGGCAGCCGTTTCCGAACCAGATCATTCCGTCGTCTCGCTTCGATCCGATCGCTGCGGTCGCCAAGGACTTCTATCCCGACCCTCAGGTTCCGGGGCTGAGGAGAAACCACACGTTTCAGCCCCCTCGCACCCAGGACTTCAGCAAGTGGGACATCCGTTGGGATCACAATCTGTCCGACAAGGACAACTTGTTCGCCCGCTGGAGCGCCCAGCAGCAGTTCCGTGGCAACAGGCCCGGGCTGCCGCCCACGGCCAACTTCGGAACCCTCGTGCCTGGCGGCAACTCGCTCGACGTGACCAGCAACAATGCCGCATTCGGATGGAACCGCATATGGAGCCCCACGCTGATCTCGAACATCCGGTTGGGCTGGAACTACCTCGACACCGACGCGGAGGTTCACCCGGACGTGCCCGGCAACGTCAACAAGGAAATCGGGCTGCCCGGATTCGACACGGACCTGCGCGGACTTGCCATCCTCGAGATCGGCGGCTGGCAGGCTCTCGGAAACTCCAACTGGGCGCCCAACCTGATCCAGTCCCAGACGCGACAGATTTCGGTTGACAACACCTGGACCAAGGGCAACCACGCGATCAAGTTCGGTGCGCAGATCTTTTTCATGCAGTCGGGAATCGTCAATCCCCAGCTCGCGCTCGGCCGGGTCGCGTTTCCGCGCCAGTTCACGAGGGACATGCCGTTTGGCGCAGGAGGGGACGGATTTGCGGACTTCCTGCTCGGAACATCGAACGGCCTCCGCGGGTCGAACACGATCTACATGAACATGCGTGCGCCCTACCAGCACGCCTACGTCCAGGACGACTGGAAGGTGAGCGACCGGCTGACCCTGAACCTCGGTCTGCGGTACGAGTACAACCCGCCATTCCTGGAAACGCGCGACGGCATCGGGTACTTCGACCCCGGGCCGCGTTCGGACCATGACCGCCGATGGGCGGAGTACGTGCATCCGGACGCAGTCACAAACTACACCGGCAGCGTCACGCAGGGTGTCATCAGGGTTCCCGGGGTGGACGGTACGTCGCGACGTCTCACGAAGCCCGACAAGACCAACTTCGGACCTCGCCTGGGGATCGCCTACAAGATCACCGAGAAGACCGTGTTCCGCATGGCGTACGGCATCTTCTACGGTACGTTCTCGAACACGGGAGGGGGCGAATACAAGGAGACGCAGCCTCCGTTCCACTTCAAGGTTGGCCTGTCTGCCGACCCGGCCAACCCGGCTCAATACCCTTTCCGGGACGGCTTGCCGCCGAATACAATCAGTGCCCAGAATGCCATCGCTGTCGAGATGTCGGGCTGGGAGCCGGAGCCGGATTGGCCGATGGCGCAGAACTGGAATTTCAACCTCCAGTACTCGCTTCCTGGCGACACGCTCTGGGAGATTGGCTACTTCGGCAACAAGATGAATCACATGATGGGCCGCTGGGACGAGAACGTGCCCAGGCCTGGCGAATACGTCTACGACCCGGTCACTAGGAAAGTGATCCCCCCGACGGGTGGGATCAACGAGCGACGTCCCTGGCGCGCTGCGTTCGTGCCGACCGCCAGGCGCGGGGACGTGGAGTTCCCTGGCAGCGAGCCGGGCGGATTCATTACGTTGGGCCGGTCGAACATGCATTCGTTCCGTTGGAACTCGCTCTATCACGGGCTCCAGACGAAGCTGGAGAAGCGCTATTCGCAGGGCATGACGTACATCGTGTCGTACTCGTGGTCGCACGCCATCGGCGACTGGCGCGCGATCCCGGGATCGGGCGGAGCCCCGGGCGAGAACGCGAGGATCGTAAAGGACGTCCTGGACCTGAGCCACGAGCGTGGCCCGACGCCTCAGGACATCCGTCACCGCCTGATCGGCAGCATCGTCTACGAGCTGCCGTTCCTCAGGGGGGCGACTGGGGCGAAGAGGACGCTGCTGGCCGGCTGGTCGATCGGATCGATTGTCACCCTCACCGGCGGCACGCCCGCCACACCCGGCGTCCAGGGGGCGAGCCGATCCAACGTCAACGACCTGAACCACCTCGACAGGCCTGACGTCGTCGCTGGCCAGAACATCAATCCGGCGAAGCAGGATCCCAGCCTGTGGTGGAACCAGGCCGCGTTCGTGCCGAACCAGCCGCTGGCGTTCGGGAACGCCGGCAAGGGCATTCTCCGGATTCCCGGACGCGCCCAGTGGGACTTCTCCATGTACAAGAGCTTCCAGTTCGGCGAGAAGTACTCGGCGCAGTTCCGCTTCGAGGCGTTCAACTTCACCAACACTCCGCAGTTCTTCGCCCCGAACACTCGCGTCGGCAACCGGAACTTCGGCATCATCAGCGGCGCAGGCACGCCCCGCAACCTGCAGCTCGGCATCAAGTTCATCTTTTAGGTATCGAAGAGACTTCCGACCCAGCCGCCCGTTCCGGATTCCGGGGCGGGCGGCTTTTTCAGTGCCTGGTGCGCACGTTCGGGCGTGAACCGCGCGCTCCGCGCGATCGGCCCGCCGGTGTCTCGAAGAGGCTCACCTCGGATCGCGGTCCAGTCCCGCACTCTCCTTGAGGGTTGCCGTCCCGCCCGCGCCCGGGACCGGGAACCGTCCGCGATCTCCACTCGGCCAGAGAACCTCGACATGGCCGGTTCGCCCCGACCCGGGCGAGGCAAAGCCGACTGCGGGCTCACTCGAGCTCAGATAGCTGCCGTCCCGGTGAACCCGGCGCCACTGGCAGTCTTGACCGTCCATGCAGAGCCCCACTTGCGCACCCAGGCCGAACGGATTCCCGCCGTCCGCGGCAAGGCGGACCCGAAAGCTCTCTCCAGACCCGCCCTGGTTCACGTAAAGGCGGGCGGGCCCGTTGCAGTTGGTCACGACGACATCCGCATCGCCGTCCAGATCGAGGTCTCCGGTTGCGAGGCCCCGACTCGCCCCGTCGGCCACCGGGCTCCAGGCCTTAGCGCCGGCGAGGGGCTCGAACCCGTCCTCCGTTCCGAGGTAGAGCAGGTTTTCCTGAACGAAAGGGAATCCGGATCCGCGCTGGGACTCCATGATCGCGACGGCACCGTTCGCAACAAACACGTCCAGTTGTCCGTCATGGTCGAAATCGGACCACGCCAGTCCGAAGCCCGTGAACGGGAGACTTGAGTTTCCGAGCCCGAGCAGGTTCGTCGAGTCGCGGAAGAGGCCCTTGCCGTCGTTGAGGTACAGCGTATTCGATTCCTGCGAGTTGTGCGTCATCAGGAGATCGTCGTCGCCGTCGTTGTCGAAGTCGGCCGCGGCGACGCCCATGCCTGCCTCCACCCGTCCGTCCGCGTTGACCGCCGCGCCCCACCGCATGGCCCGGTCCTCGAACCGTCCTTCTCCGGTATTGATCCACATCTGGTTCTCGGTCGTGTCGTTCGCGACGTACAGATCCGTTCTTCCGTCCCCGTTCAAGTCGGTGGCGATCACTCCCAGGCCGTTCCCGAACGCGCTGTCAAGGCCGGACTCGGCGGTCACGTCCGTAAACCGGCCGCCCTCGTTTCTGAAGAGCCGGTCCGGGACAGGGTTGAAGACCGTCGGGATGCAGTAGTCCCGCTCTCCCGTCGATGCAAAGCACTCCTTGTTGTTCGTTGGCGAGAAGTCGACGAAGTTCGCGAAGAACAGGTCCAGATCCCCGTCGCCGTCGTAGTCCGCAAAGGTCGCCGATGTGCTCCAGCGGGTGTCCTGCGGGCCTTCGACTGGCCTGAACGTTCCGTCGCCGCCGTTCTCCAGCAGGTAGTTGGGTCCGATACCTGTCACATACATGTCCGGATCTCGGTCGCCGTCGAAGTCTCCTACGGCAACTCCCATTGCGTACATCTCGATGCCGGCTCCGCTGCCCTTGGTGGCGTCAACGAACGCGAGCTTTCCGTCCGGCACGATGCGGTTCTCGAAGAGCCGGTTTCCGAGCGGGCCCTCGGGCGGGAACCGCGCAGCCGCCCGGTCGGTGCCCTCGTCGAGCATGGCGCCCTGCAGCAGGTACGCGTCGAGATCTCCATCGAGGTCGTAGTCCAGCAGCGCAACCCCGGAGCCCATGATTTCGGGCAGATAGAAGTTTCCGGTTGCCCCTGTGAAGTGCTCGAAGGCGAGCCCGGCCTCCTTGGCGGCCTCACGGAAGAGGGGCGGACGGTCTGCAGTGTTCTGCAAGCCGCCTTGCCCGCAGCCGGCCAGCACCGCGATCCAAGCCAGGCGGCCTCCCCTCACCAGTAACGAGTGTGCCATGGCATCGCGGTCCCCCGGCGGGCTAGCGCTCGATCGGACTTGACACATTGGGGGTTGGCTGTGTAGAACGACAGT
>JAPPMB010000124.1 GCA_028819255.1 Bryobacterales bacterium
CGTAAAATGTAGTGCCAAGTGAGCAGGGCCCAATCTCACAAACCGTTACTGGTCACCAGGTTACAAGAATTCCAAGTCGCAAAATGGCGAACTTGGGTCCGGCATGTTCAGTTGCCGGTGCCTCCATCGTTAGCCCCGGGGGGCGGCACCGGAAGTGCCGCTGCATGCGAGGCGCACCGGGTCCGTCGGCGTTGGAAACCGGACGCCGAGCCACGGATTGCATCGAAGGGAAACTCGGAAGGCCCGTGCAGACCACCGTCCCCAACAGAGCGTCCGGGCCTGCCGGAGTCCGTCCGAGCGCAGGGGGTGCCATCCACCCCGGACCCGGAACTTGCAGATCACGATTGGCCCGCAGATGAGGGGGCCAAGATGGGCTACGCGTCGGGTGCCAGCGAAAGGACCCCTCGGGCCACATGGCCCGCTTCCATGTCTTCGAACGCCTTGGGCAGGTCCGCGAGCGGGTAGTGCTTCGTGATCAGCTCGTTGATCGGAAGCCTGCCGCCCAAGTAGAGGCCCAGCAGCCTCGGCAGATCCAGTCGCGGCCGGACCGAGCCTGCGAAGGAGCCCAGCAGCCGCTTGTTCTGGAGGACCAGCACGCCCGCCGGGACTCCGACCGACTCCTTCGCCGCGTGGAGTCCCATGATCGTTGCTGTGCCTCCAGGGCGGACCGCCTTGATTGCCAGGTCGATTGTGACTGCCGCGCCCACGCTGTCGAACACGTACTCGGGTCCTCCGCCTGTCATGGCCCACAGGTCCTTCCAGGGCCTTTCGCTGCTCGCGGAATTGAGCGTGTCGTCGGCTCCCAGGGCCTTGGCGAATTCCAGTTTTGAATCCATCACGTCCACCGCGATGATCGGCCTGCAGCCGGCAAGCCTGCATCCCAACAGCGCGCTGAGCCCCACCCCTCCGCACCCGATGACCGCTGCAGGAAGTCCCGGCTGGGCTTGGGCGGTGTTAATGACCGCCCCTACGCCGGTTGCCACTGCACAGCCGATGACCGCCGCGACATCCATTGGAACCCCGTCCGGAACGGGCACGGCGCTCGCCCCGCTGATCACCGCGTACTCCGCCATCGTCGCCGCGCTGAGGAAGTGCTTCAGTGTCATCCCGTCCGTTGTGCTCAGCCGCGAAGTTCCGTCAGCGAGCAGGGCCTGGAAGGTCGTGCGGGCCAGACGTTCGCAGAGGTTGTGACGGCCGTT
The DNA here is from genome assembly GCA_028819255.1 of Bryobacterales bacterium. Taxonomy (GTDB): domain Bacteria; phylum Acidobacteriota; class Terriglobia; order Bryobacterales; family UBA6623; genus VXMF01. The sequence continues at coordinate 1,200 of JAPPMB010000124.1, forward strand.
TAGGCAGGTCGGACACGACTCGCAGGCCGGGAGCCAGTTGACGACGATGCGGTCTCCGGGCTTGCATGTGGTCACCGCGCTACCGACGGCCTCGACGATCCCCGCGCCCTCATGCCCCAGAACCAGCGGTGGTACCGCCCGCAGCTCGCCCCGCATCGTATGCAGATCCGAATGGCACACGCCGGCAGCGCACATCCGCACCAGCACCTCGTCGCCCTTCGGAGGGGCGAGGTCGACCTCCTCAATCGCCAGATGGCCGATCTCTCGAGTGACTGCAGCACGTATTCGCATGGCGAGGATGTCCAGTCGCCCTTGGCCCGCAAGCAACTCACCGGCCGTGAGCGACTCACAATTCTAGCGAAGGCCCCAGGCGACCGGCGCGACGGTCCTGATTCGCCGGCATCCCAGGCCCCATTGCCGGCTTCGTAACGACCCGCTCCAAGAATCCGTCTTGTATCTTGTACTCTTAGCCCGGCTGGATTCCGCCGCGAGCGGCGGCGCGGCCAAGGGAGCCGTCATGAGCATTCGATTTCGCCTTTGGACCCTCGCTGTCGGCATTGTCCTCAGCTTTGCGGCCACTGCCGCACCCCAGGACTCGGCAGCGGGCAGCTCGTCAGGCAGCGCAGCGGCCGGGGACGGGTCGGAATTCTCGGCCGCCGAGTCCTCCGACGCCGTTCCAACGTCGGAGGCGTCCAGCGCGGCGCCGGCCGGCGATGCAGCTGACCGAACCCGCCTCAACCTGCTCGGGGAGGTGAACACGGAGCAGGGAGAGGGACGTCGCAACGAGAACGTGCGCCTGACTCTCATAGACAACAACGTGCTGCGCGAGCTCAATGAGCGTCTCGGAATCTCGGCCACCGCTGTGAAGAACTTCCAAGTCGATCGTTCCTACTGGGCAACCGAATATGGCGGCCCTCCCTCGCGACCGGCGCACAACCCTCCTGCCCGGGCGCCCCGCGTGAACGGGAATTTCTTCCTCACCCATACCAACAGCGCCGTCAGCGCCCGATCCTTTTTCCAGGTCGGAGCTGTACAGCCCGCGCGCAGCAACAACTACGGCTTCACCGTTGGCGTTCCCGCCTGGACTGGCGCCGCATTGACCTTCAACGGCAGCCAGACGCGCAACAAGGGCCAGGTGAACGGAAATGTCCTGGTTCCCACTCTCGAAGAGCGCACCCCGCTAACGGACGACCCCGCCACGAGAGCGTTCGTCCAGCGCATCATGGACGCGTATCCGATCGCGGTGCCGAACCGGACTGACATCAATCCGCGCGCTCTCAATACCAACGCCCCACAGGACATCGCCAACGACCGGCTCTCCGCGACTCTCGATCAGGAGACAGGCAAGGATGGGCGCATCACGATGCGGTACGGCCTCGTCCTCCAGAATGTCGAGGCCTTCCAATTGGTCGGCGGCCAGAACCCGAACACGACGACGCGGAACCACCAGTCGCGCCTCACCTGGAACAAGAGCTGGACACCCCGATTGACAGGCGACTTCAGTGCCGGCTTCGACAGAGTCGGTTCACTGCTGATACCTGACGAGACGTCGATCGGACCCTGGATCCGAATCGGCAGAGAACTCACGTCGATCGGGCCTCCGGGGCGATTCCCGGTCGACCGCGCCGGCAACAACTTCCGGTACGGCGCGCGCATGCGATACCGTCGCGGCAATCACGACATCACGTTGGGCGGCGACCTGCACCGCGGCCAGATCAACGGCGCCGAGCTTCAGGACCACCGCGGCCGATTCATTTTCCGCCGGAACTTCGGACGCGACGGCGTGACCAACCTGCGCATGGGTCTGGCGAGCAACTACTCGATCGCCATTGGAAGCGTTCATCGCGGATTCCGCCGCTGGATGTCACAGCTCTACCTTGGCGACCAATGGAAGGTGAACGGCGACCTCACCCTGAGCCTGGGCCTGCGGTGGGAACCCGTCGCCAAGCCCACCGAGGTGAACGATCTCACGCAGATACCGTTTTCTTCGGATCTGAACAACTTCGCGCCTCGCTTTGGCTTTGCATACCGCATGCCGGGCCGCTGGGGAGCGCTGCGGGGCGCCTACGGCCTTCACTATGGCGAGATATTCACCGCGACGTATATTCAGTCTCGGATCAACCCTCCGCAGAACGTCACCGTGGTCGTGCAGACCCCCGACCTAGTGGACCCGCTCAAGGACACAGGTCCGATTTCCTTCGATCCGAACGCCCGTTCCGTCAGGTTCGACGTCGCATCGGATCTCGTGATTCCGTACACGCACAACTACAACTTTTCTTGGGAATTCGAGCTGGCGAACGACTGGACAATTGATCTTGCCTACGTCGGAAGCCGCTCGCACAAGCTGCTTGCGATGTTCTTCCTCAACCGAGCCCGCGTCGTTCAGGGAGTGCCCCAGACCACCAGGACGGTGAACATTCGCCGCCCCGACGCGCGGTTCTTCAACGTGTTCCACGTGACGAACGGTTCCCGGGGCTATTTCGATGCTGGCAGGGCCACGCTGCGCATCCCTCAGTGGGCGGGCCTGAACCTCGAAGCGTCCTACTGGTGGAGCAAGACCATCGACTTGGGGGGCAGCTACTTGAACACGGCCGCCAACGCCAACCGGCTGCAAACCGAGAGCCCGTCGGAGTTCGACGTGCATGGCGAGCTCCGAGCCGTCAGCAACTTCGACCAGCCCCACGCAGGTCTCTTTAACATCAGCTATCAGACAGCTCCCCTGACGGGCCGGCACGGGCTACTCCGCCAGCTGTTCGGAGCGTGGCAGTTCAGCTCCGTGATCCTGCTGAAATCCGGAACACCCTTCTCCGTCCAGTCCGGCTCGGACGCGCCAGGGTTCGGCAACGTTGACGGATCCCACAGCGACACTCCGATCGTCGAGGACGTGTCGGTCCTCGGACGCTCGATCGACGATCCCGACACGTCGTTCGATCGCCTGCCAATCAGCGCCTTCTCGTTCATTAGTCCGACTGATCTCCGGGGTAACCTGGGGCGCAATGCGTTCCGGCGGGACGGGATCGCCAATATCAACATGGCGCTCTCCAAGTCGTGGCCCTTGGGCGGGGACAACACGCTGTTGTTCCGAGCCGAGTCTCTGAACTTCACCAATCACCCGCAGTTCGAGGAGCCGGGCGCGCAACTGGCGCAAGCGAACTTCGGACGCATCACGAACACCCTCAACGACGGCAGGACGTTCCGGTTCACCCTGCGGTTCACCTTCTAGGCAACTCGGCTGAAGCGACGACTGCGGGCGGTGTCGCGGGTTAGACTGTGGTTCCGATGGCTCCCGGACCCTCGGCGCCTGCGTCCTTCCCCCGCGGGCTGCCGTCCGTTCCCCGTCTCGGCATTGCCACGCGCGGGAACACGACACTGGATCCGATAGACGTGCACTTCGCGTTCGAGCGCGGTGTGCGGTACTTCAACTGGTGCGGCAAGCCGGACGGCCTGTCGCGTGCGGCGCGCGAGTTCGGCCCCAGACGTCGCGAGATCGTGTTCGCGACGCAGATCAAGGCGCGCTCGGCCGATGCGGCAAACCGAGAACTGGACTGGATTCTAGAGGAGACAGGGGGAAGTCGCCTGGACATCGGGACCCTGTACTACGTCGAGTCGCCCGAGGAGTGGCGGGCGATCACGGGTCCGGGCGGAGCATGGGAAGCCCTTGTCGCTCGGCGCCGCGCAGGAGACCTCGGCCTGTTGGGCCTGACGAGCCATCAGAGACGCCTGGCCGCCAAGTGCGCACTTGAGCGTGCCGCGGACGGCACCCGCCGTCTCGACATGCTGATGATCCGCTACAACGCGGCCCACACGGGGGCCGAGTTCGATGTGTTTCCGGATTCGCAGAGCCGGGGGCTGCCCATTGTGACGTTCACCGGCCTGCGCTGGCGGGACTTGCTCCGGCCCACCCCCGACGACCCTCCGGGATTCGAGCCGCCTGGCGCAGCGGACTGCTACCGGTTCTGCATGGCCCATCCGGCGGTTGCGGTCGCACTTGCCGCGCCCAACGGGAGAGCCGAGCTCCAGGAAGCGCTGCGTGCCCTCGACAGCCCGGGAGTCCCGAGCGCGCGATGGATGCAGAAAATGCGCGAGCACGGCAGGCGCGTCCATCGGCATGCACGCGAGTTCTGGTAGCTCACGGCTTATACTGAAACGGTCTACATGCCGACTCCGCGGTGAGGTGCGAGAGTGGTTGAATCGGGCGGTCTCGAAAACCGTTGAGCCTTCGCGGGCTCCGTGGGTTCGAATCCCACCCTCACCGCCACGGCGGGCCCGTTTCATCGTCTGAAACTTGGCAGTTCCCGCTGAGTTGATTCATATGCCAAACGCATCTCTCTGGACTGCACCCCACAGGCGGCCGGCACGAAAGAGCTAGAAGCCGGCCGGCTTCGTGCTTTGCGAAAGGCCTCGGATCCGGCGATCATCACCGAGAGTGGGCCAGCCAGCCGAGGGGCTCTCTCCGCCTATGTCCCTCTGGAAGAGTGAGACGTCGGCTAGCGCTCGATCGGACTTGACACATTGGGGGTTGGCTGTGTAGAACGACAGT
>JAPPMB010000138.1 GCA_028819255.1 Bryobacterales bacterium
GACGACCGTGCTTGGTGATTATGACCTCGCCGCCACCTGCAGCCACTTCGTCCATCAGCTGCAGACACTTGGCCTTGAATTCCGATGCCTTCATGGTCACACGGTTGTCGAGCTTGCCAGTGGCGCTTTCCATCGGTCGGACCCTCCACAGAGACGTATCGAATTATACCATGGTCATGACCATGGTCAACGGCCCTGCCTGACTAACAGTGGGAGGACCCGGAATCGTGCCGTTGAAGGCACGGATCAGAAAACTCGTGACCAAGCGGATCACCTCGGTTCATCGGAGAGTCGCCGAAAGGACGCGCTTCTAGTCTCGCCCGCTGGTGTACCCACACATCCAAATCTACGTCTCGGGCCGCGACTGATTTCTGGAGCGCCGGAAGGGCCCGCAACCTCGCATCCGCCCGCGATAGTTGCCGCTCGGATTCGTTACGGATCGCTCTTCGAAGCGCCTCGGATTTCGAGACGTTCCAGCGACGCGCCAACTCTTCCAGCGTGCGGACCGTGCCAGCGTCAAGTGAGTATGTGCACTTGATCGTCATGACAGCCATACTCCCACTCATAGGGCCAGATATTGCAAGAAAAGAGCTCATCGGGCGCTTCCGCAACGGGGGCGTCGCGTGGACCCGGCAGCCCGAGGACGTCTTCGACCATGACTTCCCCTCCTCGGCCACCGGCAAGGCCGTCCCTTACGGCATCTACGATCTGCAAGCCAACACCGGCTGGGTCGGCCTGGGCCTCTCTTCCGACACGCCGTGCTTCGCCGTCGACTGCCTCGCTGCCTGGTGGGCCGCCACAGCCAGCCGTCGCTACCCCGGGGCCACGCAACTGCTGCTGCTCGCCGACAGCGGCGGCAGCAACGGCTACCGCCCGCGCGCTTGGAAGTACTACTTGCAGCACACTCTCTGCAATCCCTTCCAACTGACGGTCACCGTAGCTCACTACTCCTCAGGCTGTTCGAAATTCAACCCCATCGAACACCGCCTCTTCAGCGAGATCTCCAAGAACTGGTCCGGTGTCCCGCTCGAGACCGTGGAACTGATCCTGAACTACGTCCGCACCACGAAGACCAAGACCGGCCTGCGCGTCCGCGCCGAACTCATGCCGAACGAATATCGGACCGGATTCAAGGTCGGCAAGCAGCAGATGGACGCCCTCACCTTGACCCGCGACGCAACCCTGCCGCAACTGAACTACACAATCTCGCCCAACTCGATATGAAAAACACCAAGTTATTCTTGCGCAGACCCTTAGCCCTCGCTACTCGTCGATTTGCGGATACACGGAGCACGATCTCGAAACGGTCTTCGCGCCCGAGCTCCGGGGGCTCGACCGGCGACGAATCCGCGACTGGTACAACGGCTACAGCTGGGGCGGGGAGGAGAAGGTCTACAACCCCTTTGACGTGCTGCTCCTTCTGGCCGACCGCGAGTTCCCGGCGTGGTGGTTCGAGACAGGCCCGCCGACATTTCTCATCGACACTCTCGTCAGTCGCGGTGTACCGGCCGCGTCACTGGACGGGATGTTGGCCAGCGAGAGCCGGCTCGGCACCTTCGACGTGGGTGCCATCGACATCGAGGCTCTGCTCTTCCAGACCGGCTACCTCACGCTGGGAGGCCGGGAGCGCCGGCGGGGGAAATGGCTCTACCGGCTGGTCTATCCGAACCGCGAGGTGCGCCAGAGCCTGAACGAGAGCCTCACGGACGCGCTGACCGGGAATCCGTCGCGGCGGGAGGCCGACTGCGACCGGTTGGACCGCTGCCTGGAGACGGCCGACTTCGACGGGCTGGAGCGGCTGTTGCGCTCCGTCCCGGCGGGCATCCCGTACCAGAGGCACGGCGGGAACAGGATCGCGCGCTACGAGGGATACTACGCGACCGTACTCTACACGTACTTCCTGGGCCTGTCGGCGGCGGTGACGGTGGAGGACAGCAGCAGCCGCGGGCGGCTGGACATGGCCGTGCGGGCCGGCGGGCAGGTGTACTTGCTGGAGTTCAAGGTCCGCGAGCGGGGTCGGGCGGGCTCGGCGATGGCGCAGCTGAAGGGGCGGGGCTATGCGGAGAAGTACCGCCACCTCGGCGAGCCGGTGCATCTGATTGGTTTGGAGTTCAGCACGAAGACGCGGAACGTGGTGGTCTTCGAAGTTGAACCGGCCTGAGGCGGCAGGGCAGGCCCCGGAGTGGCATCGTTGGATCCGGCGCTCTTCGCCCGGCCTCTCGCTGACCTTGCGGCGACAGGGGTGCCGACCGGGACTGGCGCCTTCAGGCAATCGCGTCGCAGACCGCTTGGCCGACCTCTGCGGTCGAGGCCGGCGGGCCGGTCGGCTTCAGGTCGGCCGTGACCCGCCCGCTGTCGAGCACCTGGCTCACGGCGCTCTCGATCGCCGCGGCCTCCTCGGTCAGGCCGAAGCTGTAGTTGAGCATGGCGGCTGCAGAGCCTATGGCGGCGAGCGGGTTGGCTTTGCCCTGGCCGGCAATGTCCGGGGCCGACCCGTGGACCGGCTCGAACAGTCCGCGCCACGCCCCGTTGGGAAGGCGGTTCCCGACCGACGCCGAGGGTAGCATTCCGATCGAGCCCGCGAGCACCGAGCCCTCGTCGCTGAGAATGTCGCCGAACAGATTCTCGGTCACGACAACATCGAATTCGGTCGGTCTCAGGAGCAGCTGCATGGCGCAGTTGTCGACCAGCATGTGCTCCAGTTCAACGTCCGGATAGCCCTCCGCCAGCTCGGCAACGACCCTGCGCCACAGTTGCGAGTTCTCGAGGACGTTCGCCTTGTCCACGGACGTGACCTTGCGCTTGCGCTTGCGCGCCAGATCAAAGGCCATGTGGCAGACCCGCTCGATCTCGGACCGCGCGTAGACCATGGAATTGACGGCGGTCTCGCTTCCTTCGGGTCCGTGGATGCCCCGCGGCTGGCCGAAGTAGAGCCCGCCGGTGAGCTCGCGAACAATCAGGATGTCCGTGCCGCGCACGATGTCGTTCTTGAGCGGCGACGACTCGATCAGGCTCTCGAAACAGTAAACCGGCCGCAGGTTGGCGTAGACATCCAGGGCCTTGCGGAGGCCGAGCAGCCCCTTCTCCGGCCGCTTCGAAGGAGGCAGGTCGTCGAACTCGGGCAGGCCCACCGCTCCCAGCAGGGTGGCGTCGGACGCCATGGCGAGCTCGCGGGTCTGGTCCGGAAACGGCCCGCCGGTCTTCCTGATGGCGATTCCGCCCAAGAGCCCCTCGCGAAGCCGGAGCGCGTGGCCCCACCTTGCTGCGACGTGCTCGAGAACGCGGACGGCCTCCCGCGTGACTTCCGGCCCGATCCCGTCACCGGGGAGGACTAGCACATTGAGTTCCATGCGTCGCCCCATTGTATGGCTTGGGATTCTCCGCCTTCGGGCCTAAGATGAAGGTCGAATGACCCGCAGGGAATGGCTGGCCCGCAGCGCCAACGGCTTCGGAGGTCTCGCACTGGCGGCCATGATGGCGGAGGACCGCGCTCGCTCCGACACGAGCCGGTCGGCGAATCCCATGGCGGTCAGGCCGCCCCACTTCCCGCCCAGGGCCACCAGCGTCATCTTCCTCTTCATGGACGGCGGTCCGGGCCAAATGGACACGTTCGATCCGAAGCCCAGGCTGCGCGCCGAGCACGGCCAGCCGATCCAGCTGCCGGAACTGCCCACCACCGTCTTCAACATCACCGACAAGGTCTTCGGCTCTCCCTTCGAGTTCAGCAGGCACGGCGAATCGGGCCTGTGGGTCAGCGAGCTGTTCCCGAACGTGGCGACCTGCGCCGACGACCTGTGCCTCGTTCACTCGATGGTCGCGGACCACTCCGAGCACACCGCCGGCAACTACTTCGTTCACACTGGCTCCGGGTTCCAGGGCCGTCCGTCGATGGGGGCCTGGGTGACGTACGGACTCGGCAGCGAGTGCGACGACCTGCCGGGCTTCGTCGTCCTCGACAGTGGCCTGATCCCCCCCGGCGGAATGGACTGTTTCGGGAGCGGATTCCTGCCCGCCTCGTATCAGGGCACGCTGTTCCGCCGCGGCAAGCACCCGATTGCCGACATCGTTCCACTGGAGGCCGACCCGAGCGTCCAGAAGGGCAAGCTGGACCTGATAAGAAGGCTCAATCGGGGGGTCGTGGACCGTCTCGGCACGGTCAGCGAGATCGAGGCGACGATCTCGAACTACGAACTGGCGTTTCGGATGCAAAGCGCGGTACCGGAACTTCTGGATCTTGCAGGAGAGTCCGAGGCGACCAAGGCAATGTACGGTCTGGACGAGGCCGACACGAGCGAGTTCGGCCGCCAGTGTCTGCTGGCCCGGCGCATGGTCGAGCGCGGGGTCCGGTTCATCGAGCTGCTGACGCCTGCCCGCAAGGGTCAGGACCGCTGGGACCAGCACCGCAGGCTGGCGGAGGGGCACCGCATCAACGCCCGCGCGACGGACAAGCCGATCGCGGCCTTGCTGAAAGACCTGAAGGGGCGCGGACTGCTCGACTCGACCCTCGTGGTCTGGGGGGGCGAGTTCGGTCGCACGCCCACGGCGCAGACGAACGGTGAAGGCTTCAACGAGGACACCGGCCGCGACCACAATCCGTTTGGCTACACCATGTGGCTGGCCGGCGGCGGCGTGAAGGGAGGCCTGCGGTACGGAGCGACCGACGAGTACGGCTACTTCGCTGTCGAGAACAAGGTCCACATGCACGATCTGCATGCGACCATGCTGCACCTGCTGGGGCTCGACCACGAGAAGCTGACGTACCGCTACAGCGGGCGCGACATGCGCCTGACCGACGTGCACGGCGAGATCGTGCACGGAATCCTGGCGTAGATTCGGGCCCTTCCGGGTCCGGCGCCCGAAGCTCTCTGCCGGCACGGTCGGACACGGGATCCAGGCCGTCACGACGTGGGATCGATCCCTGTTCGACTCGACGCGTCCCGGCGGGCGGCTCAGGAAGCCGGGAGTTCCGCATAGGAACCGTCACGTTCGGTTCGGCTGTTTCGAATCGGCCCGCTTGGCCCCGGCCGCTTCCCGGTGCGCCTCCGCCGCCCGCAGGGTGCGCTGCCCGATTCTGGGACGATTCAGCCTCTGGTCCCACCGGCAGGAGGCCGACCTCCGCCTGACCCGCCCGCCGTTTCTGGAACTGCGATGTCCGTGGACTGGTGAAGCGCGACCGGAAGGCAGCTGACGGGAGAGCGGTGTTCACCGCGGTCCCGCTGCCAGCCCGCCCCGGGGCGCAGGGCAAGCCGCCCCCGATTCGCCTTGTCTCTTTGAATCGTGGTCCCGCGGTCGCTGCCCAAGGATTCCTTCAATGACAGGCGACGGTTGCCCATAGGGATCCAGGCGTTCCGCAAGCTCCGCGAGGACAACTGCTGCTACGTCGACAAGACTGGCTTTGCCGTGCGGCTCGCCCGCGAGGGGATCCACTACTTTCTGGCGCGGCCGCGTCGCTTCGGGAAGAGCCTCTTCGTGGGCACGCTGAAGGAGCCCATCGAGGGCAGCCGGGAACTGTTCTGGCAGCCGACCGCCAGTGGGACTGGTCGGTACGCAATCCGGTCGTGAGGCTCTCGTTCGGGAGGGGCAAATACGCCGAGCCCGGTCAGCTGAGTTTCGACCTGATGGCGCAACTCGACAGCGTCGATCGCCGGACCGGTGTGCAGTCTCGCCCTGCCGCCGGACCACAGAGCCTGGCTCACCTTCTCGAGACTCTGCACGGCAACACCGGTCAACGGGTCGTCACGCTGGTCGACGAATACGACAAGCCGGTCCTGGACGCCTTGGGCGCGCCGGACATCGCGCGTGCCAACCGCGACCACCCGCGACGCCTGTACTCGGTGATCAAGGTCTGCGACGCCCATGTGAGGTTCTGCTTCCTCACCGGCGTCAGCAGGTTCTCAAAGGCAATTCTCTCTTCGGGACTGAACAGTCTCCAGGACATCAGTCTGAATCCCGGGTACTCGTCGATCTGCGGCTATACGGAGCGCGACCTCGACGCCGTCTTCGCTCCGGAACTCGCCGGACTCGACCGGCAGCGCATCCGAGACTGGTACGACGGCTGCAGCTGGGGCGGCGAGGAGAGGGTCTACAACCCATCTGACGTGCTCTTGCTGCTCGCTGACCGCGAGTTCAAGCCCTGGTGGTACGAGACAGGCTCGCTGACGTTTCTGATCGACCTGATCGCCGACAGCGGACTTGCTTGGCACCGCCTCGACGGCATGCCGGCTTCGGAAGGGCTGATCTCGACCCTCGACGTTGGGAACATTGCACCGGAGGCTCTGATGTTTCAGGCGGGGTAGCTGACGGTGCTGAACCGGGAGGATCGCGGCGGGAGGGTTCGCTACCGCCTGGGCAATCTCAACTTGGAGGTGAGGGCGAGTCTGAACCGCACCCTTCTGGACGACCTGCTCGGGGCCGGGTGGCAGCGGGAGGACCAGGAGTGGCGCCTGATCGAGGTCCTGACGGCGGGCGACCTCGAAGGTCTGGAGGAACTGCTGCGCGCGATGCTGGCGGGTATTCCCCGCAGTGGCACGGGCGGAACCCGATGGCGGAGTACGAGGGCTTCTACGCCAGCGTGCTGTATGCGCACTTCGCGGCCACGGGCGCGGAGGTGCGGGCGGAGGAGAGCGGCAGCCTGGGCCGTGCGGATCTCTGCGTGCGGGCATTCGGACGGGCGAACGTGTTCGAGTTCAAGATGAAGGGGCGCGCCGGGCCGGAAACGGCGTTGGCGAATCTGCAGGCGCGGGGATACGCCGACCGGTATCGGGGCCTGGGGGAGCCGATCCACCTGGTCGGGGTGGAGTTCAGCGCCGAAACGCGGAACATCACCGGATTCGAGGCTGAGCTGGCCTGAGGGTCCCGACGCACCGGGCCCGGCCCGCGTAATCAGTTTCCGCCGAGGTCGCGGATGAATATGTCCTTGAACCGCATCCTGCCCTCGCCGCCGGAGTGCAGCTGCAGGGCGATGAGGCCCTCCTCGGCGCCGGGCGAGGGATAGGTGAAGTCGAGGACCTTGATTCCGTTCAGGTGGACGACGTAGGTGTTGCCCTCGACCTCGATCAGCATGTCGTTCCAGTCGTAGGGTCGGACGACCGACTCGTACTGGGGGGACGGCCAGGCGATCCAGCCCTTCCCGTCGCCGTAGATTCCTCCCGTGTGGCGTCCGAGCGTCCGGTCGATCTCGATCTGGCGTCCGGCCACGATTCTCGGCGTGTCGCCGTCGAACGCCGTGTGGATGTACACGCCGCTGTTGCCGTTCGCCTCACACTTGAAGCGCAGCGAGAGATGGAAGTCACGGTAGGAGCGTTCGGTGGCGAGGTAGCCGTATTCCTTGGTGATCCCCTGGCCGTAGATGGCCCCGTCCACCACTTCCCATTGCTCGTTGCCGACCTTTCTCCAGCCTTCGAGGTCCTTGCCGTTGAAGAGAGAAACCCACTCCGGCGACAGCGCACGCGGCCGCGGTCTGCTCTGGGCCGAGAGCAGACCGGCCAGAGCGAGGCAGATCGAGGTGATTGCGAGCGTACGGCGCATGACGGGTCCCATCGTAGCCCACAGGTAGGACGGTCCGGCAGCGCGTGGTCGAGGCGAATCCCCGGCGGTCCCGCCCCAGGCTTCTTGGAACTGCGTCGTTCGTGTTCGAAGCAGGAAGGCAACTTGCGGGAGCGTAGCATTCAATGCGTTCCCCCGGTGTGCCGATCTCTTGGCCAGGACCAATCGCCGGCCAGAGCACCGCGTGCCTTACGATTGAAATCCCGATTCGGCTGCCCATGAGGTCCTCGGCCGTCTGGCGCCGGGTGCCCATAGGGGTATAGGCGTTCCGCACGCTTCGCGAGGACAACTGCAGTTACGTCGACAAGACCGGCATTGCCGTGAGGCTTGTCCAAGAGGGGACACATTACTTTCTGTCGCGGCCGCGACGCTTCGGCAAGAGCCTCTTCCTGGACACTCTGAAGGAGTTGTTCGAGGGCAATCGGGCACTCTTCGAAGGACTGCGCGCCTACGAGCGCTGGGACTGGTCCGTCCGCCATCCCGTCGTGCGCCTCAGCTTCGGCAAGGGGAACTTCCGGCGCCCGGGCTACCTGCATGTCAACCTGAGAGCGCAGCTGGACCGCATTGGCCGACGCGCCGGAGTGAGGTTGCGCCACGAGACCGGCCCGGAGTGCTTCGACCACCTCATCCGCACTCTGCACGCTCAGATCGGACAACGGGTTGTAGTGCTGATCGACGAGCGCGACAAGCCGATCCCGGATGCCCGTGACGTGCCCGAAATCGCACGCAGCAAAAGGGACGACTTGCGCGGACTGATACGCGACGATCAAGGATCGCGACGCCCATGTGCGGCTCTGCTTCCTGACAGGCGTCAGCAGGTTCTCAAAGGCGAGTCTCTTTTCGGGACTGAACAATCTCAGGGACATCACGCCGAGTCCAAGGCATTCGTCGAATTGCGGCTACAAGGAGCGCGATCTCGAGTCGGTCTTTGCGGCGCGGGACTCGCCGGAACCGACCGGCAGCGGATACGTGACTGGTACGACGGCTACAGCTGTGGCGGCGAGGAGAAGGTCTACATCCCCTTTGACGTGCTCTTGGTGCTCGCTGACCGCGAGTTCAAGCCCTGTTGGTACGAGACCGGCTCGACAAGGTTCCTGATCGACCCGATCGCGGACGGCGGTCTTGCCTGGCACCGCCTCGACGGCATGCTGGCTTCGAAAGGGCTGCTGTCGACCTTCGACGTTGGGAACATCGCACCGGAGGCCCTACTGTTTTGGGGCGAGGTGCCTGGCGGTGCTGAACTGGGAGGATCGCTTTGGGCGGGTTCGCTACCCTCTGGGCTATCCCAGCCGGGAGGCGAGGGCGAACCTGAACCGCGCTCCCTTGGACGACCTGCTCGGGGCCTGGCGGCAGCTGGAGGACCAGGAGTGGCGTCTGATTGAGGTTCTGACGGTGGGCGACCTCGAAGGTCTGGAAGAACTGCTGCGTGCGATGCTGGCGGGAATTCCGCACCAGTGGCACGGGCGGAACCCGATGGCGGAGTACGAGGGCTTCTACGCGAGCGTGCTGTATGCGCACTTTGCGGCCACGGGCGCGGAGGTGCGGGCGGAGGAGAGCGGCAGCCTGGGTCGCGCGGATCTTTGCGTACGGGCGTTCGGACGGGTGTGCGTGTTCGAGTTCAAGATGAAGGGCCGCGCCGGTCCCGTGGCTGCGTTGTCGCAGCTGAAGGCACGGGGATACGCCGACTGGTATCGGCGCTTGGGAGAGCCGATTCAGCTGGTCGGAGTGGAGGTCAGCGCCGAAACGAGGAACATCACCGGATTCGAGGCGGAGCCGGCCTGAGCGTCCCCACGCACCGGGCGCGGCCCGCACCGGGGATGCGCACAACGCCTTCCCCAGCTGTGCGACTGGCCCGCTCTCGCCTTGTTCACCCGGCTCTCGTCCGCGCCCTGCCAGCTGGCCGCATCGCCATGGTGTGAAGGGCGTCTTTTGACGCTCGTTGAAGACGCAAACGGAACCCCCCGGAGCGAAGGCAACTGCGCACCACCGCTTGTTCCTGAGGCGACATCCGCCACCGCGACAGATGGAGACTGGGGCGCAGAAGAGACGCTCCCGTGACGATGCGCCGCGCCGGCGCCGGAAAGGCGACAGAGTCGCTGCCGGGGTTATGATGGCGTTGCCTACGGGCAGGGAGGGCGGAATGCAGCACCTGATCCACAGATTTCTCAACAAGAGGCTGACCAGGAGGGGGCTGTCCCGCGAGCTTGCGTCTGTCGGACTGACCGCCGCCGCGGCGCAGTCGCTGCTGCAGACCCTCGAGGCGACCGAGTCCGAGGGACCGGGCCTGGCCGGATCGGGATCGAGGGAAATGACCGGCTCCGGGGGCGAGCTGGTGATGGAGCAGGCCAAGGCCGCGGGGTCCGAATACCTCTTCACCAATCCCGGCTCGTTCGAGGTCGGGCTCTTCGACGCGCAGATCACCTCGGACGTGCCGCTGATCATGGGGCTGCACGAGGGCATCGTCGTCGCAATGGCCGACGGCTACCACAGGGCGAGCCTGAAGCCGGCCTTCGTCAACGTGCACGTCATCGCCGGTACCGCCCAGATGGGCGGCCAGCTGTACAACGCCAGCCGCGACGGCGCGGCTCTTGTCGTGACGGCGGGCATGCTGGACAACGAGCTCTGGAGCGACGAGGGCATTCTTGCGCCGCGACCCGGCTACGACCAGAAGGACGTGCCGCGGCAGTTCACCAAGTTCTGCTGGGAGTCGCGGGACGCCCGCAGCCTGACCATGATGCTGCGCCGGGCGTACAAGGTTGCGACAACGCCTCCCGGAGGGCCGGTCTACCTGGCAATGACCAACGGCGCGCTCGAGACCAAGGGAGTGACGTCCCAGGTCGTGCCGGGCGAGCGGTTCCTGATGTCCTCGCGGCCGCGACCCGACGCGGCCGCGGTGGAGCGGACGGCCGACTGGCTCATGAGCGCGAAGCGGCCGCTGATCGTGGTGGGAGACGAGGTCTGGAAGTCCGGAGCCCAGGCCGATCTGGAGCGGTTCGCGGAGAAGTACCGTGTCGCTGTCGCATCCGGCACAGGCGGCTACTTCAACTTTCCTTCGCGTCATCCGATGCACCTTGGCCGCTTCAGCATGCGGTCGCCGTACGCAGGCGGCGGCGTGGATCTCGCGCTGATGGTTGGCGCACGGGACTTCGGAATCTGGCGGCTGCCGACCGGGCCGGAGGCGCCGCTCGACGCCCGCATCGTTCGCATCGGCCTGAACAGCGGCAACATGGGCCGAAACTACCCCACGGACCTGGCGATGCTCGCCGACGTGAAACAGTCCCTAGCGGACCTTGACGCGGCGATGCAGGACCGGATTCCCAGGAGGCGCATGGGCGCATTCGGCAGGGACCGCGGCGAGGAGATTCGTGGAATCACAGCGAAGATGTGGAAGGAATTCGACAGCAGGGTCGAGAGCAGCTTCGGAATGGCTCCGATGCATCCGGACGAGATGGCCCATGTGATGGCTCGATCGGTCGAGCCGGGTTCCATCGTCGTCGGCGAGGTGCATTCCGGCTACCAGCAGCACAACAACTTCCACTGGGGCCATGGAGACGGGGATCCTGTCTGGATCGGCTACACCGGAAACTCGCTGGGCTGGGGTCTCGGCGCGGCGACGGGCGCCAAGCTGGCCCAGCCGGACCGGCCGGTTGTCTGCTCGATCGGGGACGGCGCCGTGATGTACCAGTCCAGCGCGTTCTGGTCCCAGGCGCGCTACGGCGTGCCGGTGCTCACGGTGGTCTGGAACAACCTCAACTACCAGACCGTCAGGGGCGGATTCCACCGGTACGACGGGCAAATGGCGGCCACCGGGAAGTACGCCGGCATGTATCTCGGCGATCCCGACATCGACTTCGTCCAGCTTGCGGCAAGCCAGGGCATTGCGGGAGAGCGGGCAACGACCGCGGAGGAGCTCGAGGCCGCGATCAAGCGGGGCACCGAGGCCACCCGGAGCGGCGAGCCCTATGTCGTCGAGGCCATGATCCGTCGCATTGGGGCGGGTGCGGACTCAACCTGGCACGAGGGGTTCAAGCTCAGCGACCGGATGCGGGACCCGGCCGCCTGAGAGATCGTCCGGCACCACGCGGCTGCGCAGCTGGAAGGCGCTCCGGTTCAGGCCCTTTTCCGCGCTCATGAGTCTGCGGGTGTGCGTTCGGAAGCGAGCTTGGCCTCTTCGACCCGGGCATACGCTTCCCGCTTCCCAATGCCGTGCTCGCGCGCTGCCTGCTTGATGGCGTCCATTCGCTTGCAGCCCTCCCGTTCCAGCTGGCGCACCCGGGCCGGGAGGGATTCCTCCGGGATCTGCTGTCGGCCTTGGTCCGGCCCCACAAGGACGACAAGCTCCCCCTTGACGGCCGTTCGCCCGGCCAGTTCCTGCAGCACCGACTCCGCAGTGCCCCGAAGGTACTCTTCGTGCAGCTTCGTCAGCTCCCGGGCGATCACGACCCTGCGGTTTCCCAGCACGTCGCGCAGGTCGGCCAATGCCGCCAGCACGCGGTGCGGGGCCTCATAGAGGACGACAGTGGCTCGCGAGGCCGCAAGATCCCGCAGGGCAGCCCTCCTGGCGGCCCTCCTGGGGGGAAGGAAGCCCCTGAAGAGGAAGCTGTCGGTTGGAAGGCCCGATGCCGACAGCGCCGCGACGGCCGCGGTCGGTCCCGGGATGGGCACAACGTTCACTCCGGCTTCGACGGCGGTGCGAACGACCCGGTAGCCGGGGTCGGAGATGCCCGGCGTGCCGGCGTCCGAGACCAGCGCGACCGACGCCCCTTCGGCGGCTCTGGCCACGATCTCGCGGGCTCGGCGCGCCTCGTTGTGCTCGTGACAGCTGAGAAGGGGCTTCTCGATGCCGAAGTGCCTGAGCAGGCGGCCGGTGCAGCGGGTGTCCTCGCATGCGATCAGGTCGACCTCGCGGAGGATCCTCAGAGCCCGAATCGTGATGTCCTCGAGGTTTCCAACCGGGGTCGAGACCAGGTAGACGACGCCGTTGGCCATCGCTTGCCTCCGTCCGGCCGGGAACGGACCGCGCGGTCAGGGGCCTCCTGCCGGCGCGCGGCCTCCGGCCTAGCTCTCGAACCCGCCGTCGAGCTCGAAGGCGTGCCCCAGGTTCAGCATGGTCTGCTCCCGGAAGTGGTTCGTGAGAATCTGCATCCCGATCGGCAGCCCCTCGGGGCTCCTTCCGCAGGGGACGCTCATGCCCGCAATGCCCGCGAGGCTGCCGGTGATCGTGTAGATGTCGGACAGATACATCTGCAGCGGGTCGCTCGTCTTCTCGCCCAGCTTGAAGGCCGGAAACGGCGACACCGGCGTGATGATCGCATCCACCTCGGCGAACGCCTCGGAGAAGTCGCGAGCGATCAGCGCACGGACCTCCTGGGCCTTCCTGTAGTACGCGTCGTAGTACCCGGCGCTGAGGACGTATGTCCCCAGGATGATCCGGCGGGTCACTTCCGGCCCGAAGCTCTCGGCCCGCGAGTTGCGGTACATGTCGCTCAGCGTGCCGGACCTCTCCGAACGCTTCGAGTAGCGGACGCCGTCGTACCGGGCCAGATTGGAGCTCGCCTCGGCCGTGCATATCAGGTAGTAGCTGGCGATCGCGTATCTGGTGTGCGGCAGGCTGATCTTCCTGGTCCTGCATCCCAGCCGCTCGAGACGGCCGATGCCGGCCTCGATCCGCTCTCCGACTGCCGGGTCGAGACCGTCCGCGAAGTACTCGGGCGGGATCCCGATCTTCAGGCCCGCCACGTCGGCGCTCAGGTCCGCGGCGTAGTCCGGCACGGACGCGTTCGCAGCGGTCGAGTCGAACGGGTCCGCTCCGGCGATCGTGCCCAGCAGGGCAGCCGAGTCCCTGACCGTCCTCGAGAACGGACCGATGTGGTCCAGAGAGCTGGCGAACGCGACGAGCCCGTAGCGCGAGACGCGGCCGTACGTCGGCATGATGCCGACCGCGCCGCAGAACGATGCCGGCTGGCGGATGGAGCCGCCGGTGTCGGAGCCGAGGGAAATCGGCGTGCAGCCGCCGGCAACCGCCGCGGCCGAACCCCCGCTCGACCCTCCCGGGACCCGCTCGGGGTCGGCCGGGTTCCGAACCGGGAAGAACGCGGAGTTCTCGTTGGACGAGCCCATGGCGAACTCGTCGCAGTTCGTCTTGCCGACGATCACGGCCCCGGCTTCCTCGACGCGCTGTACGGCGGTCGCGCTGTACGGCGCGACGAAGTTCTCGAGGGCGCGGGACGCGCAGGTCGTCCTCTCGCCCTCGGTCATGATCACGTCCTTGACGGCGAGCGGCACTCCGCCGAGCGGGCCGATGTCCCGGCCGGCCGCGATCCGGGCGTCGACGCGGTCCGCGGCTGCGAGCGCCCGTCCGGGCGTGAAGCTGAGGAACACGCCGGAGTCGCCATTGCCGGCCTCGCAGGTCCGAAGGGCCTCTTGCGCGAGCTCCCGCGCGCTGAATCTGCCCTCGAGCAAGCCCTGCCGGACCGACTCGATCGTGAGCTTTCGGTAGTTCTGCACGGGCGGCCTCAGCGCTCGATGACCCTCGGAACCTTGAAGTGTCCGGCTCCGGACAGCGGGGCGCATCGAAGCGCCGTGGCCTGCTCGAAACTCCTGCCCGGATCGTCCGGGCGGAGCGGGGCGGCGTTGCCCTCGTGGAGCACCTGGGCCATCGGCTCAACCCCGGACGTGTCCAGCTCGCCAAGCTGGTCGACGTAGTCCAGGATCTCTTCCAGATCCCTTGCGTAGCGGGCGGTGTCCTCAGCCGTGAGGCGGAGATTGGCGAGTCTTGCGATCCTGTGGACTTCCTCCTGCGTGATCTTCATGGCTTGACGGGCTCCTGGGGCCTTGGGGCGACGTCCGCCAGACGGAACTCGATCGACCTGACCGACGTGTCCGGCAGTTCCGAGCGCAGACAGCAGACAACCTCGTCGGCCATCCGCGAGAGCAGATCGAGGTACGGTTCGCTGTCCACTTCCACCACGAGCCGGCCGCGAGCCGCCCTGACCGGCTCCGAGCGCTCCGCGAGGCGCGGACCCACCGTCTCCGCCCAGTACCCCCTGACCACGTCCAGTTCGCCCAGAACCCGGAATGTGCTCCGCCGGAACAGCCGAGGGAGGATGCTCTTCGCCTGTTCCATCCGCGACGACAGAGCCATTCTATCGCAGGGGCGGAATCAGGCCTCTCGCGTTGCATGTCCCGGGACTCCCGGCTCCCGCCGCAGGTGCCGGCCCGGCCACCCCTCCTGCGTTCCCTTGATCTTCAACACTCCAGTCCCAGGCGGGTCTCGCGGGCGCTTTCGGGGCATCCGGTTCCTTCTTCGCGGGACGGCCTCTTTCTTGGCGAAGCCCTCGAACAGCCTCTCCGTCCGGGCCATGCGCCCTCGAAGATCGCTGAAATCCGGGCGCGAGAGCCGCTGGTCCGCGACCAGCCGGCCCGGAAGCGAACATGGGGCCCGCGGCCGCTGCGCCGGACGAGACCTCCGGAGCCTGGCGCGAAGACACTATAATGAAGTGAGTTGTGCAAAGTGCGGAGCTGTGGGTTCCGTGCGCCTTTACGCCATGAAGCTGCATTCCTGGGACAAGGTCGAACTTGAGAACCTTAGCGACACCGCCTCGCGGCGGGTGATTCACAGCGATCGCATGACGACCGCGCGGATCAGTGTCAAGAAGGGTGGGGTCGTGCCGCGGCACAGCCACGAGAACGAGCAGATCAGCCACGTTCTCGAGGGCTCGCTGCTGTTTCAGTTCGACGACCGGGAGATCACGGCCCGGGCCGGCGACCTGGTTGAGATCGCATCCAACGAGCCGCATCGCGTCGAGGCGCTGGAGGATTCCGTAGCGATGGACGTGTTCCAGCCCGTCCGTGAGGACTGGATCCGGGGCGATGACAGCTATCTCAGGAAACCGACCGGTTCCTGATTGCGTACTTGCATAGTCGGGAGCAGGAGAGACATCGCCCGAGCCGTGCGCGGCACGACCAGTATTTCTTAGGGGCGCTGACCGCAGCGTAGGATCGATGGACTTGGGAATTCGAAACCGCGCTGCGGTAGTGATGGCTGCCAGCCGCGGGATGGGGCGAGCGATCGCCGAGGCGCTGGCGGCCGAGGGCTGCAGGCTCGCCATCTGCTCGCGGGACCCCGAGGCGATCGGCTCCACCGCGGCCGAGATCCGCGAGGCGCACTCGGCGACGGTCTTCCACCGTGCCGTCGACGTCAGCGACACGCCTGCAGTCGGGGCGTTCGTGGATGAGGCGCGGCAGGAGCTCGGCCCCTTCAGCATCGCCGTCGCGAACGCAGGCGGCCCGCCGGGCGGCCGGTTCGAGGATTTCACGGCCGACGACTGGACCGCCGCGTTCCGCCTCAACTTTCTCAGCACCTGGGCGCTGATCCGGGCAGTGCTGCCTGACATGCGCGCGCAGCGGTGGGGCCGCGTCGTGACACTCACCTCCACGTCCGTGCGGCAGCCGATTGAGGGGCTGATCCTCTCCAATGGCGTCCGCGCCGCCGTCGTCGGCATGCTCAAGACTCTTGCGACGGAGTATGGTCCGGACAACATCCTGTTCAACAACGCCGGCCCGGGCCTCATCGCCACCGACCGGCTGTTGAGCATCGCCCAGCGGCGGGCCGACCAGGCCGGGATCGACCGGGAGGCGATGATCGAGCGGCTTGCGAGCCAGACCGCGCTGCGGCGGGTCGGGCGGCCTGAGGAATTCGCGGCCGTCGTGGCGTTCCTCTGCTCCGAGAAGGCCGGCTACGTCACGGGGACCTCGACCATGGTCGACGGCGGGCTCGTGAAAGGCGTCTGACGAGGACCAAAATGCGATTCGACCGATTCCTCGCTGGGGCGGCCTGCGCCCTGGCGCTCGTCCAGGGACCGGAGGCTGCCCGGGGGCAGGAGCAGCTCGAACCGGTCTGGGTGACCAACCACGGCGCCCGTCTCGTCATCGGCCAGGTGAGCTTCACCCGGCAGGATCCGCATTCCAGCCGATCCGTGCTCGGCGCGGCGCAGGGAGTGGCGTACGCCGGCAACCGACTCTTCGTGGCGGACGGCAACCGCCTCGGCGCGCTGCCCGTGAACAACAGGATCCTGATCTACGAGAACGTCTCCAGCTTCATTCCGCGGCCGGATGCGCTGCTGCCGCAGCACAAACCCTGTCCCGCTTGCGTCGGCCTGCCCGACACCGTGCTCGGCCAACCGGACTTCGACGCCACGGATGCTTCCGATCTGCCGGACACTCCGGGACTCAACAACCCGTCGGCCGTCCACAGCGACGGGATCCGGCTCGCGGTCGCGGACACGAACAACAACCGCGTGCTGCTCTGGAACACGATCCCGGCGACGAACGGAGTGGAGCCGGACGTGGTGCTCGGACAGTCCGATTTCTCCGGCAGGTTTCCCGAGACCTCGGCGACCGGGATGCGCGGGCCGCAGGGCGTCTGGCTCGACGGCGGCAGGCTCTTCGTCGCCGACACACAGAACAGCCGCGTCCTCGTCTGGAACACGGTCCCGACATCCAACGCGCAGACGCCCGACATCGTCCTGGGCCAGCCCGACCTCGACACCCGCCACTCGCCCGACCTGAGGGAGGGCGTGTACGACCCGGACGAGAAGCACATGCTCGACCCGGTCTCGGTCACGGTCTCCGGCGGCAGGATGTTCGTGGCCGACCTGGGCTTCAACCGGGTGCTTGTCTTCAACTCGGTGCCCACGCAGAGCTTCGCCCCCGCCGACGTGGCCATCGGCCAGCCCGACTTCTCCTCCAGCGCGCCGAACAACAGCGAGGCCCTGTGCGACCCCCTAGGCCCTCTGGACGACGACGGAAGCCGGAGCGAGAACGAGACGCCGCCCACCAACGTGCCGCTGGCGGTGCCGCTCCCCCCGCAGAGGGGCGACATCGACCCCGACGTGGACCGTTTCCCGAGGCGCTGCGCGGGAACGCTCAACTTTCCGCGGTTCGCCCTTCCCGTCGACGGAAAGCTCTTCGTGGCGGACGCGGGCAACGACCGGATTCTCGTCTACGACTCGATCCCGACCCAGCACGGCGCGAAGGCGGACCTGGTGATCGGCCAGCCGAACTTCGTACAGCTCACCGAATCGGAAGGCCCGGGCAGCATCCGGTCTCCGGCCGCGATGGCGTACGACGGCGAGAACCTCTACGTCGCCGACCCCTTCACCAGGAGGATCCTCGTCTTCACGCGCGGCCTGGACCTCATCGGCCCCGAGGGCGCGCGCAACGCGGCGGCGGTGCGCATCCACAGCCGGGGCCACCTGGAGTTCGACCAGGAGCTTCCGATCGACATCTCGGACACGGATGTCGACGAGTCCCAGCAGGCTCCCCGGCTCCCCGGCGGCGAGGAGATCAAGATCACCATCGACGGCAGGGAGCTGTTCTACACCACCGTCGAGGGCGAGACCGCCGAGGACGTGCGCGACAAGGTGGCCGACATCATCAACGCGGAGGCCGACCTGCCGGTGACCTCGTATCCGTCGCTGGGCGTCGGCCGGCACGCCACCGGCACGATCCGGTTCGGCGGCGAGGCCCGTCAGGGCGACGAGGTCACCCTCGACATCGGCGGGCGCACCTACAGCTACACCGTCCCCGAGGGGGACATCCCGGAGCGGTTCGTCGACCGTCTCAACTACATCGTCGACATCGCCGCCGGCGGCGACCCGGACGTGATCGTGGAGCGCAAGATCGACCAGATCGAGACGCTCGAGCTGGTCCACAGGAGCGTGGGCCCGATCGGCAACAGCCTGCCGTTCTCGATCAGCATCACGCCCGGCTCGCCGACGACCACCGAGGTTTCCGGTTCGACGCTCAGCCGCGGCAAGGTCAGCTACCGGGCCAACCTGGTCGCCAAGAGGGAGGGCCCGCAGGGCAACTGGACGCAGGTCGAGCTTCGCAACAGCGGCACGGAGCTGGACGCGAAGACCTCGGGCTCCCGCCTGACCGGAGGGTCGGACGCCCGGGACCTGCCTCCCGGCACAATCGCCTCGATCTTCGGCAGGGGCCTCGCGGACGAGGCCGCCAGCATCGAGGAGGGGGTCGGGCTGCCGACCGAGCTGGCCGGCGTCCAGGTGATGGCCAACGGCCGGCTGGCACCGCTCCTGATGGTCTCCGAAGAGCAGATCAACTTCCAGGTGCCGTGGGAGCTCGAGGGAACCGGATACAGCTTCTACGTGCGCAGGATCATGCCCGACGGCAGCGTCAGGGTCTCGGCCGCCAAGGCCAACCAGTCCGTTCGGGCCGCTCCCGGGCTGTTCGCCGTGCCCGGCGCGGAGCCGCGCCTCGGAATGGCGATTCACGCCACCGGGATCGCCCAGGGAACCATCGCGGTGACGGTGCCGGACCGGCCCCGCGACGACGATCCGAACAACGACGACACCGAGAACCGGCAGCTCACCCAGGAGGGGGCTGACGGCCGGATCGTCGTCAACGGCCGCGAGTACTACTACCGCTCGCCCGGCGACGAGGGTCCCGAGCAGATCCGGGACAGGTTCATCGAGCTGGTCAACGCGGGAGACGGGGACCCCGACGTGATCGCCGAGGCCGGCACGGTGGGGTTCTTCTCCGCGCGCGCGGACGTCGAGTTCGAGGGCGAGCCCATGGCGGGGGACACGGTGACGATCACGATCCGCGACCGCCCCTACAGCTACACGCTCACCGAGGACGACGCCGCGGACGAGGACACGGCGCTCCTCATCATGCGCAACATCCTCGTGAGGTCGGTCAACGCGGGCGTCGGGGATCCCGAGGTGACGGCCAGGGTCCTGCAGGTCGTCGGCTCCGTCAGGATGCAGATCGTGGCGCGTTCGCTGGGATCGGACGGCAACGAGATCCCGTACGGCGTCGAGGTCTCCCCGAACGCGGGGATCGTGGCCACCACGAACCGCGAGCACGGCTTGCTCGAGGACGGCAACACCCCTCCGGTGGTCATCCTCAAGGCCCGCGAGGCCGGCAAGCAGGGCAACGACATCAGCTACGCGGCCCAGGGCACCGAAGTGCCCCAGGACGACCCGACGACGCCCGACACCAACGAGCGGACGGAAGCCACGGTACTGCTGACGCTGTCGGCCCGGGGCTCGCACCTGTGCTGCGGCAACGAGCCGTATTCCCCGATCACGCCCGAGAACCCCCTGGTGCCCGGGGAGCTGATCATCGTCTTCGGCACCGGCCTGGGCCTCACCGACAACCAGGAGGCGGTCGCAACGGGGATGCCGACGGCGGCGGGCACCGTGGCCAACGTCCCGCTGGTTTCGGACGACTTCGTCTCCTCGCAGTTCGGGGGACGCACCGCCCAGGTCGAGTTCGTGGGCCTGATGGAGGGCTCCGTGGGCGTCTACCAGGTCAACCTGCGGACCAACACGGATCTGAACGACAATCCTTCCACGCCGCTGTGGATCGCGCAGGGCCTGTTCATCAGCAACGTGATCTCCCTGCCTGTGAAGAACCTCGTTCCGCGGCCGCCGACCTCGTTCTAGGCGGGTGCCGGACGCGGCGCAAGGGAAGGTTCCCCGAATCGCGGCCGGGGGGACGGCTGCTTCGCGGAGACTCGCCCGAGGGGGCAGGCCCGCGCTCCGGAGGCCGTTCCTGGGAGAACGTCCGGACCGGCCTCAGATGTGCCACTCCATCACGTCGCCGTTCAGCCTTGTCTTGACCCTGCGGGCCCCCTGCCTTGGCTCCGCCTTGTCCTTCGACCAGTCCTCCAGGATCCGCCGCAGGGCACGGACAAGGTCCGGCCGATCGCCGGACCGGTCGGTCGACTCTCCCGGATCCTCCTGCACGTCGTAGAGCCTCGCCGGCCCGCTGCCGGAGACGAGCAGTTTCCACGGACCCCGGCGCACCGCGGCATTGGGGCCCGAGCGCCAGACGAGGCTGGCGTGGGGCGGCCCGTCCAGCTCGCCGAGCAGGTGCGGCAGCAGGCTGACCCCGTCCGCACCGTACCTGCCGGCGTCGGCGCCCGCGGCGTCCAGGGCCGTCGGGAAGATGTCGAGGGAACTGACGGCCTGCCCGTATCTGGCGCCGCCCGGAATGTGCCCCTTCCATTGCAGGACGTACGGGACTCGGATGCCTCCCTCGTAGAGGTTGCGCTTGTGGCCGATCAGCGGGAAGTTGCGCCTGCCGTCGATGTCGCTCCCCTTGGCGGCGCCGTTGTCGCTGGTGAAGATCACGAGAGTGCGGTCCTCCAGGCCGTGCCTTCGCAGCTCGGCCAGCACCGCGCCCACCCAATCGTCGAGTGCGCTGATCATCGCGGCGTAGATGCGCTGGGTCTCGTTCGCGATTCCCGGGAAGCGCCGGTAGTACCGGTCGATCGTCTGGATGGGTCCGTGCGGGGCGTGGAAGGCCAGGTAGAGAAAGAATGGCCGGTCCCTGTTGCGCCCGATGAAGCGCACGCCCTCCCTGCCCAGACGGTCAGTGAGGTATTCGTTCATGGGAACCCGCTTCCTGCCCTGGACGAGGCCGCGGTGCCGCCCCGTGGAGTCCGGGTCGCCGGAATCCTCGTGGCCCGGTGCGATGCGGGCGTCCGGCCAGTCCGGATCCACGAAGCGCGAGCCCGAAGGCATTCCGAGGAAGGAATCGAAGCCGCGGTCCAGCGGGTGGTAGCCGTCGTCCATTCCCAGCTGCCACTTGCCGACTGCGCCGGTGGCGTAGCCCGCACGCTTCAGCGCCGTCGCGATCGTCGTCTCCCGCCGCGGCAGGGACTTGCGCGGCGCTCCGACGGGTCCCTCGGTCTGGGAGTTGAGCTCCTTGCCCCAGCGCTGCTGGTACCTCCCTGTCATCAGCGCCGGCCGCGACGGGTTGCAGACCGGCGCGGTCATGTAGCCGGAGGTGAAGCCGACCCCGCTGGCTGCGATCGAGTCGATGTTCGGGGTGGGAATGTCCCCCCCGTACCACGAGACGCTGCCGTAGCCGAGGTCGTCGGCGAGTATGACGACGATGTTGGGCTTCTGGAGCCCGGGGCGGTCCTGTGCGGCCGCGCATGCGAGGCATGCAAGGACACACGCCGGGGTCCGGGCCAGCAATCTCCCGGCGAGAACGGCAGCGGAATTCACTGCGCCCCTCCCCGCCCAGCGGCGAGCTCGAGGACCGTGTTCGGCATCGAGCGCCGGTACTCCTCGTTGTTCGTGTACTGATTGCATAGCTTCATGTCGTCGTTGATCACGGATGTCAAGACCACAATCCGAGTTCGCGGAAGAGTTCCTCGACGGGCGTTTCACAGTGCCGTGCTGCCCGCTTCAGAATCATGGACCGCGTCTTGATTCTGACAGACGCGTACAACGGCATCACTTCGCGATGCTTCCCGCGGACCTTTGTCGCGATTCGAACGAGGGAGCCTCGTTGGCGAATGGTCTCGCAGCCGACGCGTCGCAGCGCCCGTCGGAGAGCTGCGACCTGCACGCACCCAGCAGTCCAGGCATCCCGTGTTCGTTGGCGAGAACTGCCGGAACCGGCGATGCCGGGCGTGTGCACCACGGTCTGGCCGCGCATGCATCGCCGGGCTGCAGCGCTGACCGGGACGTCAAGGGCCTGAGCGGCGTGTGCCGACTAGCGCCAGCGGCGAAGCGAGACTCAACGGGCTGCGACCGGAGGTGGATCCGGGAAACTGGCAACTGACGCCGGCAATCTGTGCCAGACATGATTGCCAGCGAGTCTTCTGGCCTGTGCTATGGTACGAGTGCTTTCATGCAAGCGCGACAAAAGATCACTGTCCACGTGCCGGTCAGGCTCTTGTCCAGCGCGATGGAGGCAACGGGTGAAGGTGTCACAGCAACTGTTCGCGAAGGGCTGCGAATGGTGGCAACCCGCTCTGCATACCAGCGGCTCAGGGAACTCCGGGGCAAGGTTGACTTTTCGATCGATCTTGAGCGACTACGAGAGGACCGCCGTTGATCGCAGCCGACTCAAGCACGTTGATCGCCTTCTTCCAAGGTGACGACGGTCATGACGTTGATCTTCTTGACAAGGCATTAGAGGCGGCCCAGGTTGTGTTGCCCCCCGTGGTTCTCGCGGAAGTGCTCAGCGACCCTTGGCTGCGGTCCGACTTCGCGGACCTCATCCGGTTGATACCCGTCTTGGAGATCCGATCAGGCTACTGGGAACGGGCCGCATCGACCAGGGCCCGGATCCTGTCGCGACGCCTGCGAGCAAGACTGGCCGACAGTTTGATCAGCCAATCGTGCCTCGACCACGAGACGCCCCTGATCACGAGAGACAGGGACTTCCGCCACTTTGCCGAATTCGCCGGACTGCAGCTCGCTTGACGATCCCGGAAATCGCATCGGATTGTGCTCGGCGGCGATTGCCCGGCCCGTCTGCGGGATCCATGCGCGGGACGACGGTTCGGGTGTAGGGGGCCCGCCCGGGCAACTCTGCGGTCCGGCCTGCCAGCCCCACTTGGATTCGCCGCCCGATCCATATGCAGGAATCTTCGGTCTCGCGGGAGCCTCGGGTGGCTTCGCGACGGACGCGCCATCTCACACACCGCCTGCGTGATCCGGAGGCGGGCAGTCGCGTGTCCTTCCACGGGTTGGCACGGCCGCTGAGGACGACGCCAGCGAGGTGGGGCAATTCCGGTGTGAGTTGGCGGGGGGCGGGGGCGAGCTGATCGCGCTCCGGATGTTCGACCCTGTGGCGACGCACCCAGCCCGTCTCCCGCGAAGGGATTCCTGCATGCCGACGAAGCGAAGGACGGGTGGGACAGGCTTGCGCACTCCGCGAGCTGAGATCGACGCCTGCCCGATCGAGGCACTCGCACTCCCCTCTCCGAGCCAGGCGACCACGCCCGGCCGTCACGATCGCGGCGTTGACGAGATGCAACGGCGTGGTCGGGGGTGACAGGTGCACGGAGGCCCCTTCTTCGCTATCGAGGATTATCCCGGTGGTCGCCGAGTGTAGCGACACCCGTCTGATAGCGTCTCCGAGCTGCCTGCGCGTTGGCGGAGAATCGCGTCAGAGGCTGCCCAGCAGTCGTGGAGGCTCTCGGCATCGACTGCCCATCCGCCGACGCAATTCGCCGAATTTCTGTGGGGGGATGGAGGGCAAGATGCTGCTCGGAGCGGTGCGCTGCGAGCAGTTCCAGAGGCCCTGCTGGGCGCACGGGCGGCGCCGTCGCTGGCATTCAAGGGCGCCGCCTGGAAGCCTGGTCGCATGCCCTACGATCTGCAGCGCCCGCGCCTGCGTGGCCTGATCGAGCGCATCCCGCGAACGCGGCGCTTCCCCCTCACCCAGTGCGGCCTGCGCGCCGCGCCGTGCTTCCATCGCATCAAAGCCCGGCTCCCACGCCCGGCTCCCTCGGTGGTCGTTGAAGAGCACCCCACGAACCCTGCGCCCCTCCGATAGGCCGTTCCCGAGTTGGCCGCGGGGCCGATCACCCTGAAAAGGCCGCCCGGTCGCCGTGTATACTCGACTCAACTGCAAAGGCTGGCGCCAGACAAGGTGTCTCGGGATTCATGAACCAACTACAGACTTGCGCTTGCCGCCAGACGCTGCTTCAGTCCCCGGACACAGCGAGTCGCTTTAGATTCGCCGCTCGGCGCCGCATGGCAGCCGCCGTCGTTGGCCTGTCGGCCTTCTTCGGCGTCGGCCAGGGACTTGGCGCAGATCCGAAAAGGGATTCATTGCGCACAGAAGAGGCAAGAACTGTCGCCACTTTTGTCAAGAGCAAGTGCCTCAGCTGTCACAATTCAACCGTTCCTAGCGGCGGCCATGACTTCGACGCTTTACCGTGGGATCCTCGGAGCTTGCAAAACCGAGAACATTGGGCGCGGGTCTACGATCGGATCGCACTGCGAGAAATGCCCCCTGAGCCTGTCTCGCTGACCGACGGAGAGCGCGGCGCTTTCCTTGCCCTCTTGGGAGGAGCCCTTCACCGTGAAGGCGTATCGGAAATCGCGGCCCGAGGCCGGAGATCGTTGCGGCGGCTCAATCGCAGCGAGTTCGAATGGAATCTGCGAGATCTCTTTGAGTCACCCCATCTTGACGTACGAAGCCGTCTGCCGGAAGACCGAACCAACAATGGGTTCAACAAGTCTGCAGACTCTCTGGACATGTCTCACGTCCAGTTATCGGCCTATCTGGACGCAACCAAGAGCGCACTGCTCCAAGCTGTCGCTCCCGGACCTGCCCCTTTCGCGAGTACGCGGTACTTCGCTTTGGCTACGCGAATGTTCGCGACCGCGCAAACCTATGGCGGGCCGGAGGCGATGTTCTACGCCCGTGACTCCATCATGCTGCCTATCGCCCCCGATGAGCTAGAAGCGATCCGCGGAGCAGACAGCCACGACGAGTCCGTGGAGCTAGCACTGTTTCGCTCCGCAGGTTGGCCGTACTATGGCTATCCCGATGGCTTCCTGGCAAAACTCCCGGGCGAATACAGAGTTCGATTCGAAGCGCGAGCGGTTACACAAGTCAGAGACTTCCGACTCAGGCCGTCACCCGGACCGGTTCCCATGACGTTTCGGGCGCGCAAACCCTCTGGGCCTGACGTCTCCGGCGACGTACGGGCAACTGGAGGGCTTATCGACGTTCAACCGCAAACGGCGGTTTATGAAACAACAGTCCGAATGGCGGCAGGAGAAACGATTGAGTACAGCCTGCTGGGGCTACCCGTCCCGCAACCGAACGTAAGGAATATCGCGCCCACCTACTATGACTTCCCTCCAATGCTTGAGGGGGGGCATCCAGGAGTTGCATTCCGCTGGATCGAGATCACAGGGCCGGTCTCGTCTTCGCGATGGCCTCCTGCGTCACATCGAGTTCTGTTCGGTGACTTGCCCATCCGGTCGCGACCCGTCAAAGTCGCCGAGCAAAGTCTGAATGTGGAGGTTATCCCCCGCGATCCAACCAGAGACGCCATACGTTTGCTTGAACGGTTTGCTCAGCAGGCTGG
Organism: Bryobacterales bacterium; assembly: GCA_028819255.1. Lineage (GTDB taxonomy): Bacteria > Acidobacteriota > Terriglobia > Bryobacterales > UBA6623 > VXMF01. The sequence goes on from JAPPMB010000138.1 coordinate 25,424, forward strand.
CCATGCGCCGGTCCCGGACGCAGCGCTTAAGGTTTTTCAGGATCTAGTTCTCGAGAAACTCGCAGCGGGAGATTCGTTTGGCGAGGCAGTGTTGGCCGGATACCAGGCGTTTCTTTGCTCAGGACACTTCCTTTATCTACCGGAGCCCCATGACCCCAGGGACCATTTCGCCCTAGCTTCGCGACTGTCCCATTTTCTGTGGAACTCGCGCCCAGATGACGAGTTGCAGGAGGCTGCGCGAGCAGGGAAGCTTCGCTCCGCCGCGATCCTTCGTGAGCAAACGGAGCGTCTGATAGATAGTCCCCGGTTCGCGAGGTTTGTCGACAATTTTCTTGACTACTGGCTTGATCTGAAGGATCTTCATCGGGATGATCCAGATATTCGCTTGTATCCAGAATACCGCTTTAGTGATTATCTGGTTGACTCCATGGAACGTGAAACGAAGGCTGCCTTCACTGAGCTGATCCGAAAGAACCTGCCCATAACCTTCCTCATTGACTCCGACGTGATTTATGTGAACGACCGTCTGGCGAGTCACTATGGGCTGCCCCCGGTTGTTGGATCGGCCATCCGCAGAACCCCTGTCCCGCCCTCAAGTCCCTACGGAGGTTTCCTTACGCAGGCAGCCGTGCAAAAGGTGACTTCGAACGGCACCACAACATCCCCCGTCATCCGGGGGGCGTGGGTAATGGACCGGCTGCTCGGAGATCCGCCGCCGCCCCCACCTTCTTCAGTGCCAACGGTCGAACCGGACGTACGCGGTGCAAAGACGATAAGAGAGATCCTAGCGCTGCACGCCCAGTCTCCGTCGTGCTCGGGCTGCCACGCGCGATTCGACCCAATTGGCATGGCCCTCGAGAACTTCGACGTCATGGGGTCATGGCGACAGTACTACCGCGGCCTCGAGGAAGGCATCTTGGTCACTGGTATAGACCGAGCCGGCCACGATTACTCCTACAGAGTCGCTGAACCCGTTGATTCCACCGGCAAACTGCTGGACGGGCGAGAATTTCGCGACGTGCGCCAGCTCAAATCCCTGTTGATTCAGAATCCCCGTCCGCTAGCACGCAATCTTCTAGAGAGATTCGCTGTTTACGCCATCGGCACTCCGGTTCGATTCTCTGACCGTCGCGAAATTGACGAGATCCTCGACCGATGCGCACCAGCCGGGTACCGCGTCCGTGACCTCGTGCGAGGGCTTGTCCTGAGCAGAATCTTTCTTGGTCCGACCGGGACCGACGAGGAGGAACGGTCATGAGGGCTAGCTCGGTTTCTCGCCGCACAGTACTGCGGGGTCTCGGGGTCAGCCTGGCTCTCCCGCTCCTCGAGCGCATGGTTCCGGCTGCCGGTCGAGCTCAAGAAACCGCGAAGCCGCGCAGGATGCTTCTTATCAGCAACAATCTCGGAGTTCTGCCAGATCAGTTCTTCCCAATGGAAGCGGGCGCCGATTTTCGCATGTCTCCGTATTTGCAGTCTTTGGAAGAGCATCGTGAGGACTTCACTGTGTTCAGTGGCCTTTCACACCCAGGTGTGAGAGGAGGTCACTCTACGGAGAATTGTTTCCTGACCGCGGCAAAAGGGCCGACGCGGAGTGGATTTCGAAATCAAATATCGTTAGACCAGGTCGCTGCCGAGACTGTGGGGCATTTAACGCGGTTTCCTACTTTGAATCTAGGCGTCAATATCGTAAAGAGCTTTCGGAGCCTCTCCTGGACTCGTGGCGGAGCCTTGCTGCCAGCAGAGGATAAAGCGTCGGCGGTTTTTCGCAAGATGTTCGTCCAAGGCAGTCGCGAGGAGACCCAACAGCGTCTCCACGAACTAAGAACCGGGGGAAGCATTCTCGATGCGGTCGAGACCGACATGCATCAATTCGCTTCACGCTTCGGAAAAGACGACCGACATCGGCTCGATCAGTACTTCACTTCAGTCCGCGCACTGGAGCAGCGGCTCCTGGTTGCAGGAGAATGGGAGAATAGGCCTAAACCGAAAATCGATCAGGAGCCGCCGAAGGACCCTGCCAGCAATGCGGAGTTCTTCGACAAGTACCGTTCGATGCTATCGATGGCCAAGTTAGCGCTTGAATCCGATTCAACGCGTATTGTGACGATCATGGTCGACGCGTTTGCAACGAACCGGTTCGAATTGGCTGACGGTGAATTGACCACCGATGGGTACCACAATCTAAGTCACCACGGCCGCGCAGCGGAAAAAGTCCGTCAACTGGAGGAGGCGGATCGACGTCAAATGGCTCTGCTGGGCGAGCTCGTCAAGGAACTGGCGGTTTCGAACGACGGTTCAGGACGCCTCTTGGACAACACGATGTTGCTTTTCGGGAGCAACATGGGCGACGCGAACACTCACGACAATACGAATCTTCCCATCTTGCTTGTCGGCGGCGGGTTTCGCCACGGTCAGCACTTAGCGTTTAACCGTGACGCGAATACACCTCTTTGCAATCTATTTGTATCCATGCTTCAGCGGATGGATGTGGAAGTTGATGCTTTTGGGTCAAGTACCGGTTCGCTTGCTGGTCTTTCGTTCCGCGGCTGACGTGCGCGCTACAGGTGAAGAGGAGGCTCATTGAGCTTCATCCTCGCAAACGCTACTAGCGACGCTGGAGGACTCAGAGACGGATTGCGGACTTTGAGTTGAAGCCATCGTCCAGGATTCCGCGGTTGGACGACGGCATCAGCCGGGTCGGAACGGTCTGGCGTGCTGAGGTCTTGAACGCCGAGCTGCGTCCTGTGGTGTCGGCTGACCTGATCATGGGTGACGGATCGGTTTCCTGCACGCATGCCTTTCTCCGAGAGCTCGCGCCCAACCCGCGCGCACCGCCCTGGAAGGTGGCCCGCGTGCGAGTGTCAAGGCCGCGATGCCGCTCACAGCGCCGGGCAGGCCCCGCGGCCCGGTGCAGGCCCCTCGTGCGGACCGCCACGACACCTCCGGCACAAATCCGGGCCACACGAACCGGACACCCGACCAGCCCCTGGATCCTTGCTGTGAAAGTACGGCCCCCTGATTCCGCGACCGCCCTCCTGCGAGCCGACCGGACTAGGCGCGTCCGGAGACCGACATCTCGGCGCCGGGGCTCAGGCTTGCCCGCCGCCCGCCAGGCAGACGTCCGGGGAGCTGCCTTTGCTGTGCTTGCACGATTCTCGCCCCTCGACGGCATCGACAAGGCGAGCTTCAGGACACTGGAGATCAGTAGATCGCGACCGGCGCGACGGTGGATCCCGTGCCGCCCTGGATCTTGAGAGGCTGGACGACGAAGGCGAACTCGTAGATGCCGGCCGCAGCTAGTTCGTCCAGCCTCATCCGCTCCACCAGATGGATGCCGTTGACCACCAGCATGATCTGGTGGATCGGCAACGACACTTGCGGATCCGGGTTGGGCGAGACCTCGACCGGCTGGTTGTCCGCCCCCAATAGCATTGGATCCTGTTCCACTAGCCACTGAGCGGCCGCGACACCAATCCCCGGGTTGGTGGCCATGAAGCGCTCCGCGTCGGTGTCCCAGAGCACGCCCCAACCGGTGTGAATCAACACCGCGTCGCCCGCTTCCAGCGCTACTCCCTGCCGGTTGAGCGCCTGCTGCAGGTCGTCGACCGTGATCTCATACGTGTCGGGGAGCATTTCAACGCCCTTGAGGGCGGCCACGTCGATGAGCACGCCCCGGGTCATGAGCGTGCCGACGTTCTCGACGCCGAGCCGGGTGAACCCATCTCGCGTCATGATCTCGTTCTGATCGACGCAGTTGTACAGGCTGCTGCCGATCGTCTGGTGGGTGAAGCCGTCGAACTGCGTGCCCACCTGACCCATCTCGGCGACAACTAGCTCCTCGTTCGAGCCACGCCGGTTCGAACCCGCGCTCGGACCCGTCGGCTTCATGTAGAGGTCGAAATGGCGCGGACCGAGCGGCATCGAGCCCCTCAGTACCTGTCCGAGCTCGATCACCCGCCCCTCTCGTATCAGGCGCGCTGCTTTGAGCACTATCTCGGGACCCATGTGGTTGGCCGCGCCGCGCTCGTCGTCGGCTCCCCACCGGCTCGGACAGCGCTCATCGGCCGACGGCGGGGTCCACGACTGGCCGGCGGCGGGTGCAGCCGCACCCGCGACCAGAACGGTGAACGCGGCTGCGGCAAGGGCGTTAACGCTGGCGAATCGCATGACTCTCCTCCGTGGGCGGTCTCTTCAGCCCCAGCAGATTCTACCGGAACCTACGATCCGGCGATTCGGCGGTCCGCGCGGCTTCCGGAAACCGCCGCCCGTCGTGCCACGTCAGCAGACTCGTCTTCGATCTCAACAGAGGCGACGAACGCGGGCACGAGGCCCGCCGAGAGGCTCCCGAGCGCATCCAAGGCCGCCCCTTCGCCTGCCGCACCGGGCACCCTGCCGATGAGCCGTGCCTTCACCTCATCGGGCCGGTCGTCCAGTCTATTCGCTGGAGCGAGCAGGTCCGGTTCTCAGGCGTGCAGAGGCTCTCATGCCGCCGCCGGAACGCCGTCTTTGGCGCATGTTCACCGCCCCGATGGCGAGGCTCATCCCGCCGAGAGCCGCTGCAGGGCGTCGATGCGCCGGAGCACCGGCGGGTGCGAATAGTGCAGGAAGACGTCCAGCGGGTGCGGTGTCAGGTTGCTGAGGTTGTCGGCCGACAGCTTCTTCAGGGCGCTGACCAAGGGCGCTCCGCTGCCTGTGGTCTCTGCTGCGAAGCGGTCGGCCTCGAACTCGTGCCGTCGCGAGAGGACGTTTACGAGGACCGACAAGACCAACTCGACAGGCTTGAAGAGGAGACTGAAGAAGAGGAGCCCGGCGTACACTGACGGCTCAGCGATGTAGAACGCCGCGAAAAGGCCCTGCTGCCCGAGAAAGAGCGACAGGATCCACAGCATAGCCCCGATGTGGCCGATGGAGAGCACCATTCGCAACCAAACGTGCCGCTTCTTGTAGTGCCCGATTTCGTGCGCCACCACGGCCACCAGCTCGGTGACGCTGTACTTGTCGACGAGAGTGTCGAACAGCCCGACGCGCTTGTGCTTGCCGAAGCCCGTGAAGAAGGCGTTGGGCTTTGACGACCGCCGTGAACCGTCGACCACAAAGATGCCCTCCAGCGGGAAGCCCGCCGAGCGGGCGTATCTCAGAACCGCAGCGTGCAGCTCGCCGTCATCGAGCGGAGCGAAAGTGTTGAACAGGGGCATGATCCACGTCGGGCCGATGAACTGCACGGCGAGCATGAAGGCGGTCACTGCCAACCAGCACCAAACCCAACCCGGCGGTCCGGCCGCCTCGAAGAATGCGAGGACGACAGCGAGTAGCGGGCCACCGAGAAGGACGGTGAGGGCAGCCCCTTTCAGCAGGTCGGCGGTGAAGGTGCCCACTGTGGTGCGGTTGAACCCGTAGCGGGCCTCAATGACAAAGGTCGACCACGCCCGGAATGGGAGCTGGAAGAGGGTGTTGGCGAGCAGGAGGGCTCCGATGTAAGTCAGACCGGTGACCACCGGGCCGTGACCGAGGCCGCGGGCAACGGTGTCGAGCCACGCGAAGCCCCCGGCGAACCAAAACGCGAGCAACACCGCGAGATCAAACGTCCCGCGGACGAGGCCGAAGCGGTAGCGGGTCGCGCTGTAGCGCCGTGCCCGGGCGTACTCCTCGTCCTTGAAGACGCCGGCGAACTCGACCGGCACGGTGGCGCCGAACGAGCGCGAGCTGAGCAGTCCCGAGACTGCTCCAAGGATGTACTCGCATATGAGGGCGGCTAGGATGACGACGGAAAATGTGTTCATGGCTCCCGGAGGAATCCCGATGCGCGATCCCCTACATTACCGCCAGCCCGGCCGTTCGGACGCTGGAAAAGAGGGGTTTCCGCATGGTGGCAAGCAGGGCTCTTCGGCCGGGCAGGCCGAATGGCATGTGGGAGCGGCAGCGGCCGTCCATGGCTCCATTCGGTTCATGACGGGCGGCTCAGCCACGACATCGACGCCTCCGTAGCGCTTGATCGCCCGTCGATCCTCGGTGTTCGGCTGTCGCACCAGCAAGACGCCCGCAAGGGGAATCCCTCTGCGGCGCATTTCGGAGGCGGTCAGGAGCGGATGGTTGATTGTTCCGCGGCCGGAGCGAGCGGTGATGAGGCCGGGGAGACACAGAGACCGAATCAGGTCGGCCATCATTCGTCGTTCAGCGGGACAAGCAGGCCGCCGGCCCCTTTGAACAACCAGAACGGCTTCGGGTCGAGCCCGCCGGCCATTTCCAGCGGCTGTTCCATCCGCACCGAACGGCCCGCGAGGCGTGCCGCCAAGTGCGGCGAGAGAGGCCCCGGGAGGCGGGTCCCGTCTTGCGCGATCTCTTCGGCGCTGCCATCCGCGAGCCGTGCGGCCTCCGCTGTGTGGTCGTCGTTCTCGATCCCGGTACGGACGGGCTTCCAGTGGCCGGCCAGGCCAAACTTTCGAATTGCCGTGTAGCCGGTCACATTATTCGGGCGGGAGAAAGGGTGGAATTGCCGGATTGCTTCTGACTTGCCGACGCGATTCGGGTCGGCACCCGCTAGACCATGCTCGGCGCCACCATGGACAACAACCTCGCAGCTCCACCCAGCTTCAACGACCCGTGGAGCGCCTCGTCCGACCCATTCCCCCATGCTCAGGACACCTTCAACCATGCGATCAGTCCGGACTTTCGGGACGCGTACGTGCGGCGGTGGAACTTCAACATCCAGCAGCAGCTGGGCGACGACTGGTTTCTCCAAGTGGCCTACGCCGGAAAGAACTCCCACAAGCTGAACGATCCGCGCGAGGTCAACATGGCTGCCTGGCGGCCCGGTGCGACCGACAGGAACATTCAGCAGCTTCGGCAGTTCCTCGCCCAGTACTGCGGCTCGGTGTCTTCACTGCGCGCTGACGGGGACTCCACCTGCAACGCCATGAAGCTGTTGCTTCAGAAGCGCTTTCCGATGTGGGCCGAAGGTCGCACGGTCGAGCTTCGCGGTGAGTTCTACGACCTGCTGAACCGGCCGAATTTAGGCAATCCGAACGCAAACGTGAGATCTCCCGCGTTTGGGAGGATCACCCGTGCAGGAGATTCGCGGGTGGTGCAGGTCGCCCTGCGCTACGATGTCTAGCGAACGGCGTGAGACGGCAGACGGCCTCTCTGGCGAGATGCGCATGAGAGATGGGGCTCCGCACGGCGGCAGCCGAGAGCTTTCGAAGGCTCCGCGCGGGGGAATGCTGCTGACACCGGCCGTCGCAGCAGGTGCCGTCTCGGCAGCCTGCAGCGTTCCGTCCCGTCCCAACATCATCTTCATCCTTGCCGCCGACCTGGGGTGCGGAGACCTCAGCTCCTACGGCGCGACGGCAGTCCGAACCCCGAACATTGACCGGCTGGCCGATAAGGGCGTGCTGCTCACCGACGCCCACAGCCCGTCCTCCGTCTGTACGCCGACCCGCTACAGTTGGCCCGGAAGGATCAAGGCCGGAACGCGCTCGGCTGAGACCGCCACGCTGGCCGACATGATGGCGACCTTCGCCGCCTCGGCCGGCGAGGAAGTGCCGCGTGAGACCTGGCCTGACAGTCTCAACGTGATTCCAGCGCTCGTCGGCGGCACGCTGGGCGAATCCGCTCGTCGTCCTAGGGTGATGCACAGCGGCGGAAACGGCATGCTCGCGCTCCGCGAACGGCCGTGGAAGCTGATCGACGGCCAAGGAGGGGGCGGGAACCGGGACGGCGAAGCGGAGGCCGGAGCCCCGCCGCCGCCCTACAACCTGGACCAGGATCTCGGCGAGGCGCGGGACCTCTACGCCCTCCAGCGCGAGACGGCCCTGAGGCTCCAAGAGGCGCTGCGCCGGATCAGGACGGAAGGGCGCAGCCGATGACCGGCCGCCGCAGCCGCCACCGTGCCGGCCGCCGCCGGTTGCTGGCGGCCTCATTCCTCTTGTGCGCACCGGTCATTCTCGCGGCCGCGGACCACCAGGGCGTTCGGACCGTGCTCGAGAGTTCCTGCGTCGGCTGCCACGGCGGGTCTGCGGCCGAGGGGGGCCTCAATCTCCGAGAACTCGAATGGGACATCGCTGATCTCGACAATCGGCAGCGCTGGGTTCTCGTTCATGACCGAGTCTCGAAGGGTGAGATGCCGCCCGTTCCGGGCCTGCTCTCGGGGGCGGACCGCGAGACGCTGGTCGCGGAGCTCTCGCGGGCGGTCATCTCTCTCGAGGCCGACGAGACCGACCGGGACGGGCGTGCGTCGATCCGGCGGCTGAACCGCATCGAATACCAGAACACGCTGCAGGACCTGCTGCGTCTGCGCTACCTGAACATCGTCCAAATGCTGCCTCGTGACGGCGAAGCCTATGGCTTTGCAAAGGTCGGCGAGGCGCTGGACATCTCCGGCGCGCAGGTCACGGCCTACCTCGACGCCGCCGAGATGGCCCTGCGGCTGGCCCTGGAGTTCCCGGCCAAGCGTCCAGCGTCGAAGGTGTCCCGACACTACGCGCGCGCCCAGAAGGGCATGGTGGCCCTAAACGGCAACAGCCTGTGGAACCGCTGGTGGCTGGCGCTCGACGGCTTGGAAGTCAACGAGGAGCACTCATGGAAGAAAGAGCTCAAAGCTCGCACCATCGGAGAGGCGGACCCTGAGAAGAGGGAGAGCGAGTCGGTCGCGGTTTTCCGCGGGCCCTACCAGCCGTACCAGTACAACTTCAACCAGGGCCGCGTGGCGCACAGCGGGGACTACCGCGTGCGAGCGAAGCTGCGCTCCGTGCTGAGACAGACGGACATGGCCGAACCCGGGCCGAACCCGAGGTTCTTCCCGGAAGGCGACCCCACCGGGAAGTGGGACTTCTTGGTGCCGGTGGCCGACCGCGTCTATGAGGGCAAGCGCCCCGAGCCGGTCTCTTTCTACGCGATGTACACCGGGAACGCCGCCGAGGGTTCCGTGAATCCGACCACCGATCACGTGCGGTTCCTCGCGACGGTCGAAGCGCCTCCCGACCGGCCCCGAACGCTGCAGTTCGAGGCGTACCTGCGGCAGGGTGAGATTCTGCGGCCGGACACGATCGGGCTTCCCAGGCCGATGGTTCCGGCCCTGCCCGAGACAATCCAGCAGTTCGACCCCGACGGCTTCCCGGGCGTGGCGTTCCACTGGGTCGAAATCGAGGGGCCGCTCCTGGATCAGTGGCCTCCCGCGAGCTACCGGGCGCTGTTCGGGGACCTCCCCTTCCGGCAGGTCGAGGGTGTCCAACGGGTCGAGGCCGTCCCGCGAGACCCAAGCGGGGACGCAGCGGCCCTGCTTCGAGACTTCATGGAACGCGCGTATCGGCACCCGCCCGGCGAGCGGGAGGCCGAGGGCTTCCTCGCGATCGCCGACGGCCTGCTGGCGGAGGGCGTCCCGTTTACGGAGGCGATGATCACGACCTACGCCGCGGTGCTGTCCTCGCCAAGGTTTCTGTTCCTGAGGCAGGATCCGGGAAAGCTCGACGACTACGGCCTGGCGGAAAGGCTCTCGCTGTTCCTGACCGATGCCGGCCCGGACGAGGAATTGCTCGCCCTGGCCGGCGCCGGCCGGCTGGGAGATCCGGAGGTGCTAGGCGGTCAGGTCGACCGGCTTCTCGATCTCGGCCGGGCCGATCGATTCCTTCACGGCTTCCTGAACGACTGGCTGGGCCTGGACGAGATCCGCTTCACCGAGCCGGACCGCACCCTGTTCCCCGAGTACGCCGGAGACGACTGGCTCGTTGACTCGATGGTGGCCGAGACGCGGCTGTTCTTCGCCGACCTCGTGGCAAGGAACCTGCCTGCCCGCAACATAGTGGATTCCGATTACACCTTCCTGAACGAGAGGCTCGCCAGCCACTATGGCGTTGACGGCATCAGGGGGCCCGCTCTCCGCCGCACGCCGCTCCCGGCCGGTAACCCTCACGGCGGCATTCTGACCCAGGCTTCCGTGCTCAAGATCACGGCCAGCGGAGCGGGGACATCGCCGGTTGTCCGGGGCGCATGGGTCAAGGAGCGCATCGAGGGCGAGCCGCCTCCGCCGCCTCCGCCGGGCATTCCCTCGGTCGAGCCTGACACGCGCGGGGCGACGACAATCCGCGAGTTGCTCGCGCGGCACCGCGACGACCGGGCTTGCGCCGCCTGCCACGCCCGCATTGACCCGCCCGGTCTGGCGCTTGAGAACTTCGACGTCATGGGGGCGTGGCGCGAGAAGTACCGCAGTCTCGGGGAGGGGGAGCGCGTGGAGGGCCGTGGGCGGAGCGGTAACAACTTTGTCTACTACATCGGGAAGCCGGTCGATGCGAGCGGCCAGCTCCGCGACGGGCGGGCCTTCCGCGACATCCACGGTTTCAAGGCCCTGCTCCTCGCCGACGAGCGCAGGATCGCGAAGAACCTCGCCGAGCAGCTGACGGTGTACGCAACGGGGGCCCGCGTCCGCTTTTCCGACCGTGAGGCTATCGCCGCCATTCTGGACCGGAGCGCGGGCTCCGAGTACGGGGTTCGTACAATGATCCACGAGATCGTCCAGAGTCCGCTGTTCCGGAAGAAGTGACGAGGAGGAGCGCATGAGAGAGAGCCGCAGGGTCATTCCGCGCCGCAGGGTGCTGCAGGCCGGAGCCGTCGCGCTGGGCCTGCCCTGGTTCGAATCCGCGGCCAATTCCACGCGCAGGACGCCGCTGCGCATGCTGATGATCTGCCAGGATCTGGGCTTCATCCCTGCGCTTTTCTCGCCCACGGGCGAGGGTCGGGACTACAAGGCGTCCCCGTATCTAGAGCTGCTGGCCCGGCACAGGGAGCGGTTCACGGTCTTCAGCGGACTCTCGCACCCGGAGGTCGACGGCTCCCACAAGTCGGACCAGAGCTTTCTGACGTCGGCGCCCCACCCGGGACGCCTGTCGTTCAGGAATTCCATCTCAGTCGACCAGGTCGCGGCGAGCGAGATCGGGCACCTGACGCGCTTCCCGGCGCTGCCCCTGGCTGTGAACCAGCCGAAGAGCCTCTCGTTCACGCAGTCGGGCGTGGAGATACCCGCGATCGAGAGCGCTGCGGCGCTGTTCCGCAAGATGTTCCTGCAGGGGGACCGGGAGGCGGTCGAGCGGGAGGTGACCCGGCTGCGCCACCGCGGAAGCGTGCTGGACGCTGTCTCCCGGCAGGCCCGCGACTTCCAGTCGAGGCTCGGCTCCCGCGATCAGCGGCGCCTGGACCAGTACCAGACGGCAGTGCGGGACTTGGAGAACCGCCTGGCGGACCAGCGGGAATGGGAGCGAAAGCCGAAGCCGCAGACCAGTCTCGAGATCCCGACCGATCCGCCGACCAAGTATGACTACATCAGAAAGCTGGACCTGATGTACCGCATGGCGGGGCTGGCGCTCGAGACGGACTCCACGCGCCTGGTCACGCTGTTCATCGCGGGCACGGTGACGCCGGGCCTCACGCTCCCGAACGGAAAGCAGTATCCCTGGTACCACGGCCTGACGCACCACAGCATGGACGAGGGGAAGCTGACGCAGCTCGAAGAGATCGAGATCGAGCACATGAGCATGCTCGGAGACCTGCTCGGATCGCTGGACTCGGTCGAGGAGGAGGACGGCACGCTGCTGGACAACACCATGACGCTGTACGGCAGCAACCTCAGCGACGCGAACATCCATGACACGCGCAACCTGCCGATCATTCTCGCGGGGGGCGGCTTCCGCCACGGGCGGCACCTGGCGTACGACCTCGACAACAACACTCCGCTCTGCAATCTGTACGTCAGCATGCTGCAGCGCTTGGGCGTCGAAACGGATCAGTTCGGCTCGAGCACTGCAACACTGGCCGAGCTCTGAGGGTTCGGCGTTCCCGGAAGAGGCTTGCATCGCGATGGCGGCCACGAGCCTTTGGAAGGAGGCCTGAGCAGGGCCGTCACCCGGTGGCTTGATGTGCGTACCCGTGGCGGGGATGGCCTTGGCGGCCGTGATCTTGGCGTCGGCATGTCCCTGGGGGCCAGCTCCGGGCGATCCGCACATTGTGCCGATCCTCGCCGACGATCTGGTGTACGGCGACCTCGGCTCTTGCGGCGCAACGCGGGTGCGGACTCCCAACATCGACCGCTGGGCCACCGGGGAAGTGCCGTTCACCGACGCGTCGACATGCACGGGGGCCCGATACGGACTCCTGACGGGCCGCTATTCCCGACGGACCTGAATAAGGTACAGCGCCCTGAGCGAAGACGCTCTGTCGTTGATCGAGGGGGGCCGCACGACTCTTGCGTCCCTGCTCAAGGGCGGCACCAGCTGCGGCGCAACGGACGATCTCGACAGGGTCGTGAGCGAGGTTCCGGCGCAGGTCGAGGAATTCCCAGCACGCGATGTTTACCAGTCTGCCCCTGCCGTGCGAGCATATGAACAGCATATGAATGAAGCCACTGGAGGCTTGTTGCCAGGGGGTTCCAGTGTGAAACGCCACGGTTCGCGCGCGGTTGCTAACTACCTGATCGAGCGTGCCAAGGAAGATGGGGACTTCCTCACTTCCATGCAACTCCTGAAGCTGGTCTACATCGCTCACGGCTGGAACTTGGCAATCCACCAGCGCCCTCTGGTGCGAGAGGCTGTCGAGGCTTGGAAATACGGTCCCGTCATCTCGGACCTGTATCACGGCGTGAAGCGATGGGGTGCGGGATTCGTTCGCCATCGGCTACCTGGATACTTCGCATCCGAGGAAGGATTCACGCGCGAAGATGAGGAGCTGGTCTCGAGCGTGCTGTCAGCGTATCGGGATCTGAACGGCCTGGAGCTGTCGAATCTGACCCACCGGCGCGGCACGCCTTGGTACGAGGTCTACTACGAACAAGGGGGGAAGGACAGGCGACACGCGGTGATACCCAACCGCCTCATCAAGGAGCATTTCCAGAGTTTGCTGACGAGCTAGGTCTGTCGGGACGAGACTCCATGGAGACCGGGATCCTTGAGGAGCAGCTTAGCCGCGGATTCCGGAGAGCTGCAGGCCAGTCGTCCGGCGCCGGCTCCGAGGACGACCGGAGCAATCAGGAGGATCGAGAGGAAGCGACTGAGCAGGATCTTGCGAGTGCCGACCAGACCAGAGCCCTCACCGAGGGAATTTCGCCAGACGCACAAACTTCGGAAACGGTACTCCGACCGCGTCTTTCGATTCATGGTCGGTTGGGTCGTCTCGGTCGGATCGCTCGTTGTGCTTCACGGCTGCGAAGCACCGTTGATCTGCGCCGACTCGGTTTCGAACCCGGACGTGGTGGAGGGTGCCTTGATCTGGCTGTGCGGCGTGTCGCCCGCGGTGGAAATCGAGGACTCGGTCATGCTCGCGATTGTAGGGAGTACGACTGTGTCCGTCTTGGGTCTGGTCCTTGCTGTGGTCAAGGGCCTCTTCCCATCCCAGCAGCCTTAGTCGAAGCGAACGGGATTGCGGTCTTGGAACTCAGCCGGACCGGTGACGACTGCGCATCGTCCCCGTTGGGTGACGTGGTACGGGCACTTCCGAATGTGGCCAAGGGTGGACTTCGTCAGGGTTGAATGGTGTCAGCGGTGCCGAAGGGACGCAGATGCACGGCGAGACTCACGGCGCGGGCTGCGAAGCAGGCGCCGTGCGGGCCAGACCCAGCGGCACGAAGACGGATCGGGCACGTGGAGTAGTGGGCCTGCTGGGGAGGCGCTACGCCGGCTGCGAGAAAGTCAGGCCGGCGCTGGACGATCCGAACACGCATACGGAGGGAGCGTCCTACGCGGCGTTCGAGCCTGAGCGGGCGAGAGATCTGGTGCGTCGGATCGAATTCTGCTACTCGGCGAAGCACCGCAGCTGGCTGAACGTTTCGGAATGCGAACTGAGCGCGATGCCCCACCAATGCCCGAGCGGGGGCCGCATCGGGGATCTGAGCGAGCTGCGGACCCAGCAGCTCGCGGCTTGACGTCAATGCACGCGAGTGCGGGGTGGAATGACGGACGAATATCGACGACGCTCGCTGCGGGCTTCAAGTCCGTCTACCCGATAATCGTCTTGTGACGGAACACTAGCCGTCCAGCAACGCAACGATCGTCGCTGCGAACACCCTGAGATCGCCCAGATTCTCCTGCATCGCGGCATGCACCCGCCGGTAGTCAACCTGCCAATAGACATGAACCAGCAGGTTGCGGAACTTGGCCATGCTCTTCAGCCGCTCGGTGAGATCGGGCTCGAGGATGCCGGCCTCACCGAGTAGCGCAAAGCAGCCGGCGTAGTCGGTCGGCGTCGTGCGCAACCGTCGCGACGAGACGTGATAGCAGAGCGCGAGGGCGGCCTCGATCGCAACTAGCAGGCGGTAGGACGCAATGTCCTGCGCGTCCCGATTGGCCAGAAAGTTGGCGAGGGGGAGCCGGGCCAGCGCTTCGAGACGCTGGACCGAATCCTCGATCTGGGCGCACCGGGTGCGGACGACGTCCGGGTTGAGCGTCATGCGCCGTAGGCCTCGATTGTGGCTCTGCGCAGCAACGGCTCCATGTCCAGATACTCCCTTACCGTCCGTTCCATCAGGTCGGCCAGGCGCTCGTCGTTCCTGCTGAGCAGCAGGCGACCCTCCCGGAAGACGTGAAATAGGAAGGTCACAGGGGCGTCGTTGAGCACACGCACGTCAACCGGGAACCCGGTTTCCCGATCCAGTCGCACCGCCAGTTCCAACCCGCGCCGGAACCGCACTTCGGTCGTTGCGTCCAGGTGGACGCCGACATCAATGTCGCGGAACCTGTCGGCCGCGAGAAACGAGCCGTGGAGCCAGGCGAACTCCAGATCCGGCTCGGCCTCCAGCACCGCGACAAGCCTGCGCGTCACACGCTCGCGCTCAGCCGGTTCGGACCGAAACTGGCGGCGCACGACCTCATCCTAACCAACGCGGGCAATGTCCGCGAACTACCCGGCGGCTGCTGGACTTGCATCCGGCGCCGAGGTCCGTCGTCCCGACCTACTGCGGATACCAGTCGCCGTCGAACACCTCAATCGGCTCGCCCTCCAGTGCGTCCCGGAAGGCCTGGATAGTGGCAGCTATCGCCTCCGCGTTGTCTGGTCGCGGCTGGTCGCGGTTCTCAAACCAGCGGGCGGTGGCATTGTCGTAGTGGATGAGGTAGACCACCTCCGGCCCGAATGTCTTGACGCACTCGGCGACCGGGACCGGGCGCATGCGGTCGAGCGGCAGGTTCATCGGCATGAATGCCACGTCGATGTCCTCGAGCGCCTGGATCTCGGGCACGCACTCCCCCACTCCTGAGAAGAAGACCCGCCGCCCGCCGAGCGTGATGACGTAACCGTTCGCCTCGCCCGGAGGGTGCCACGGCTGACCGGGTGTCATGTCGTAGGCCGGAACGGCCTCCACCGGCACACCGGCGAACACGCCCTTCTCGCCGTTCGCGAGAACCTCGCCGTCGCCGAACTTCGCATGGGCGGTCGCGGTGAGCACGACAGGAGCGCCGGGCTTGCGGAGCTGCTCGATGGCTGCCGGATCGAGGTGGTGGCCGGGATCGTCGGTCACCAAGATCAAGTCGGCCGGCTTGGCCGACGCCAGGTCGCCGGCCGTCCACGGGTCGATGTGCAGCACGGTGCCGCCGTGCTCGATCTGCACGCTTGAATGGAGGATCGGTGTGATGACGATCTCGCCGCCCTCGGCAGCGATCCGGCCTGACGACTGGGCGGCGGCGCAGGCGGCGATTGTGAGGGCCGCCGCCACAAACGCCGTGAACCTGGAAAAACGCATGATGGCTCCTGCTTTCAGTGAATCCGGGGCACCTGCACGACCGCCATTCTATGGCCGTGGCCGTTCGCCGTCAACGTCGCCTGCACACCGCGACAGGTGACGCGGGCCATTCGCTCGCGGTACCGTGCGTGGTCCCTCAAGCGCGGAGCCGCATTCCCACACAGTCCGTATCGAGATCCTCCCGGCCTAGAACGCACGATCCCGCGAATCGATCTGGGATTCGAACACAGCGGTGCCCAACGACGACTTGATTGAAGATACGGCGCAGCGCTTCGTTGTCTCGTCGTGGCTAGCTCAGCCTGCCTTGACCAACCACTGGTTGCCGGGTCCCGCCATAGTCGCGTCGTAGCCGACCGTTCGAGGCCATCCCCTCTCGAACGAAGACGGTGGCAGGTGCTGGCCCGATGTGGACTCCCAGCGTTAGCGCGTCGTAGCCGTTGAAGAAGGTTTGGAAGAAGAATCGGTGCGGATCCCGGCTGTCGTCCGAAAGAACGAGTTCCGATTCGCCGACGAGGCCCACCCAGCACCCATCGCAATAGCCGGCGACGCCCTCGAACAGATCCTGTTCGCGCACGTTTGCGAATCTCCGCTTGAATGCGATCGACCGAATGAAATGCTCTCGACGTGTTGGCTTGTCGGCCCCTCTGGTCTCCGGTTTCTCGCCGGGATGTCTCGTGATCATGCCGACCATCGGCCGGGTGGCGGCGGGAAGCTCGACCAATCGATAGAGTGTCGTCGTAATCGTGTTGCCAAACCTGCGATGAAGTTCCAGAACGGATTCGATGGAAGGCTGGAACGAGCGCGCTTCTTCATCGAACCTCTTGCCCAGGAACAGCAGCCGCCCGGCGGCGAAATTGGCTTCGACTTCGATTTGACGATGGCATTCCGGCGAAAGAGTGTGGCGATTGTCACCGAACGCCGGATCATCGTGCCAGGGAATCAGTCGATGCCCGATCTCATGGGCCACGTTCCATCGGCGCTTCTTCTCGGGCAGGCTCGGTTCCAAGAGAATTCGCCTGCGCTCAGGCAGGTACAGGGCGCTGAGATCGTAGTTTCGAATTGCCTCGGCGATGAGCGCCGGGCGCTTGTAGCTTCGGAGCGTGGAGATCCGGATTCGTGACACAGTGCTGCGCATCGCCCCAAGATGATCGTCCGGGTAGAATCCGAGGTCGAGACCCAGATACTTGCGGACCCGGTACAGATTGAGCGGAGGTCGAGCATCGCCCAATCCTCGCAGCAGGCTGTCCACGCGTCCCTCGATGTCGGCGGCAGTCTTAGGTGACAGAAAACCATTCCTGATCATTTGCCTGTCCATATCTCAGAATTCGTCGCATAGCGCAACGACGAACGCCCCCAATGCCGTGTCCCCCCGGTAGTTGCGAGTCGCCCTGTTCGCCGACCCCTCGACGAACCGGACCGCTGCGTTGAACAGCCGGGCGTCCATCGGACCGATCAATCCGGCTACCTGGAGGAGCTTCGAACTCGAGACATCGAAGAAACCAGCCAGCTGGAAGACGGTGCGTAGCTCGGGCACGTGTCTGGGCTCCCTCTCGATTCCGAGCAGATCCGCAACCTCGACGTCCGCTTCCCTCGCAAGCATCTCAACGTTGAGACCGAGCCGACGGCGCATCGCGCGCACGAAGAGCCCCAAGGCGAAGCATCTCTCCTTTGCGTGCGTGGCCGTTGCAGGCAGGGATTCCCACGGTGTCGACGGGTCGATCGCCATCAGGCCTTCGCCGAGTTCGTCGTCACTGTCGACCTCGGCGATGCGAATGCGCCACTCCTTGGCAATGCTCAGACTCACCATTCACCTCTCCTTGCCACGAGCCGCTCCGCTTGTTCCGAACGCACTGCGAAGGAACGAAGGCCTTGACCGCCCGGCTCGCGTCCCAATCCTGTGATTCCGATCACGTGCGTGTCGCAGCGATCCGCCCGGCTTCGGGGGAACTGCCCGGCCTTGCGGTGCAGGCTGGCGCCCGCATCCGGGCTCGGCAGCCGTCCCGCGAAGGCCTTCCCGCGCTCGGGTGCCAAAGTCCCAGTTCAGTGACGCATCGCACAGGACCCCTACGTGCGAAGCCTCATCGATGGTGCGCGCTGCACCCGCCCGTGCGGTCGATACGGCCAACATCATACGTGTCTTCTTTCTATTCATTCTATAATTCACCGAGACCAGAAATTTGACTACTACTCAGACAAAACCCTCTTGGGTGTCGGAATTCGCGCTGACAATCTCCGGACTCGCTCGCACTGCGTCGGTGATGCTGTCGAGCGGTCGGTTCCGTGGTCTGGTCAGCGCAGTTCTTGCGAAAACCCCTGGAGTATGTTCAGGCGTGGCCGTGCGCACCTAGGGGACGGCAGAATCCCGGTCGTGCCGCCGGCCCCGCCTCGGAGCGTCGCAGCTCCTGGAAGATTCGGAAGTTGCGCCGGGATTCAGCGTAGGCGCCAGGGAAGCGGTCCGGGCTCGCAGCTTCGTGAGCAGTGCCCGCCCACCTGCCGATCCGAATCCCGGCCACACTGCTCCCTCGCTTCGAGCTGGCATACGGGCGCCGCCCCTCTCATTCGGAGATGCTGGGCGAGCACGCTGAGAATCGAACATTCTCCGACCAGGAACCGGCGGCTGTCGATTCCAGCTCCAACACTTGCACCGAATGCCAAGTCGAGGTTCCTCGCTATGGCGAAGACGATTCCTCAATGGCTGCCGAAGCGGTGAACGATCTCACAGGCCTGGAGTGGGAGACCTGGTCCGACGAAGCGGGACGCTTCAATTCTCCTCGGATGCCCGTCGACTCCTCCCCGCTTGAGGTGACCCGTGAGGGATTCACTCAACTGGCATGAGAGTGCGTCCTTGACTTTCGACAGTACGGTACGGAGGGGCGTGACATCCGGGAGTTGCGGCGCGGCTGAGCGCCAGCCGATTCTATGCCTTTCGGGCAGAGCGTTGGAAGTGTGCAGATGGGCTGTCCGGACGGCTCCCCGTTCTTGGGAACGTGCGAGACCCGGGAGCGCGGTCCGGCACCTAGGCCGCGCTCAGTCCTGACTCCGAACAACGTCGCGGAACAGCAGGTACGCGTCCGCCAGGAGCTGCGGGTCTTCAAGAGGGCACGGAGCACTCAACCCCTTTGCGAATTCGTCCTCGATCATCCGATCCAGCACGGGGATGCGAGGCCCCGTTCCGAGCTCCCGTGTCGCCGCCTTGCGGGCGATCAGCTCGCCTACGGCCCGGTCTGCCTCGGGATTGATTGCGATTCCCGTGCGAATCTCGGGAAGGCTCATTGGCGGCGGATCCGTCCGCGTGCGCAGCCAGCGCAATGCCAGGACCGGTCGCAGGACGTAGAAGTACTTCTTCAGCACCACTGCTTCGCGCCTGCGGATGTGCTTCTGGTAAGTGGTGCGCCCCAGATGGAAGTAGTGGTACTGCGCCGTGCGCCGATAGGGCGCACGGCCGGCGAGACTGCGGAGCCTGTCCGCAACCGTTGCCTGCCATCGGTAGCGGACTGGTGACGCCAGCCATTCGTTGAGCGCCGGGTTTGCCTTCAGCAAGAGGCGCAGCGCCTTCTGGATGTCCCAATCCGCTGACGTCCAGGTCGCCTTCGATCGGGCACTCGATGACGTCGCGCCGCGGCTTGATTGCAAGGTAGTCGTCGAGAGGCCGCGCATAGACGAATCTGACGTCGTAGTCACTGTCGACGGAAGGGAATCCCCACGCTCGGCTTCCTGACTCCACCGCGAGCAGGATGCGAACGCCCCTGTCGGCTTCGAGAGCATCGAGCCTGCCCAGGATTCGTTCGGTGATTGCACTGGGAATCATGCCTTCAAGATAAGGGCCGGGCAAAGGACTGGCTCGCATCCGCGGAGCCTCACGGTCGATGAATCTGAGAATCGGCCGGGACTCCCGGGCAGGCTCGAGGCGAACGGACAACGAGACCCTCGCCTGCTCTCGGTTCGTGCGGTCCCTCTCGCATCCCTGTGCGACGAGACGTCCTGCCTTCGCTGTCGCCAGTTTGCTGCTGCCTCGCGAAACGTGCAGGCCCAGCCGGACCGCTCCCCGACTGCAGCGACAGCCCGTGCCAATGTCGGATCCGCGCTGGGCAAGCACGTTGCGCAGTCCGCATCCAGCCAGCCTTCGTCGCGTTCCCGGTTGGAGGACTGTCCCGCGGCTTCCCGGCGCTCCTTGGCGGGACCGCGGATCCAGCCTCCGAACCGTCAGGACTGATTCGACCGGAATGCCCCGATATAGCCGAGAATCCCGCCAACGTCGCAGACGATCCGCGATCCCTCGTCCATCAGATCGCTCCGGTAGCAGACGAGGAACCTTCGGTCCGCTCCGACCAGGCCCGCATTGGCATCGAGCCTTGCGAGGTGGCTGCGGGTCGGATTGGTCGTGAGCCTGGTATCGATCGCCCACAGTTCCGCGCCGACCTTCACCAGAAGGTCGATCTCGCGCTGGTCGCTTGTGCGGAGACAGCTTGCGTCGAAGGGCAGGTCCCTGTGCTGCAGGGCGGCGAGGATCTGCTCGACGACGTAGCCCTCCCAGCTTGCTCCGACCCACGGCTGGCGAAGCAGTTCGTCTCGGTTCGCCACCTGCTGCAGCGTGTGCAGTAGACCCGTATCGCGCCAGTACACTTTCGGGCGCTTGACCAGCCTTTTTCGAATGTTTCCGTGCCAGGCCGGCAGGCGGCGCACGAGAAAAGCGCCCTCCAGATAATCCAGGTACCGGTTGACCGTGTGGTACGAGAGCGCCATGCTCCTGCCGATCTGGCTGGCGTTCCATTCCTGTCCGTGCACAGAGGCGAGCATCCGGACCAGGCGGTTCGTCGCTCGCGGATGGGCTGGCAAGCCCCAGGTCGGAAGGTCGCGCTGCACGAGGAGGTCCAGATAGTTCTGCTGCCACACGGGAAAGCGCGCGCCGTCGACGATCCCTCCGTCCGCGAATCCCCCGACGAGCCAGTGCCTCCGCAGCTGCGTCGGGTCCTCCAGTTCCGACGCCGTGATCGGAGTCAGTTCGACCAGCGCCAGCCTTCCTGCCAGGGACTCGGAGACACGGGTCATCAGAGACGGCGAGACGGATCCCAGCAGCAGGAATCGCCCGTTACCGCTTCGATTTCGGTCGATCGCACCGCGGAGGCGGGTAAAGAGTTCCGGCCAGGCTTGCGCCTCGTCGAATATCACCAGGTCCGTGCCTTGCGTGAGCCGCTCCCAGCCGATGTCGACTCGCAGCCGGTCGGATTCCTGTTCGATGTCGAAGTACTGCCCGGCGAACGATGTCGCCAGTGTCGTTTTCCCGCTTTGGCGGGGTCCGACCAGCGCTACGGCGGGATAGGAGGCGAGACGACGGCGCAGGACGCGTGTGATCTGTCTCGGAATCATGCTTGCAAAACAGAAATCAAGTTCTATTTTGCAAGAACCGAGGCCGGATGTCTACCGTTGGACTCAGGCAGCCCACCACAGCTGGCCCTGCATCCAGAGTGTGCCCTCGATGTCCTCGCCCACCTTGGGCGGTTCCGGATCTGACCAGACCTTGTCGGTCACGAAGACGTCCAGTTCGGCGTCTTTGCTGTCGAAGCGCATGACGCAGACTCTCACCCGCCACCCGGACTGTCCGAGCCAGTCGTCGAACGGCGTCACTTTTCGCACCGGGCCTCGAAACGTGTAGTCGTCGCGGTCCCATTCGTCGACGCGCAGAAGGACGCTCGAGCCTTCCAGGGAGATCTCCGGCTCCGGGCCGCCCTTGATCCCGGCCTGATCGTCGAGCCACTCTGACAGAAAGGAACTCGGGTCCACCGCCAGCTTCTGGGCCGCCGGGCGTCTCGCCTCATAGGCGATCCCCGAAAGGATGAATTCCCTCCGCTTTCCGACTTCGTACCATGCGCGGTTGCGGAGGAAGGTCAGGTCGTAGAACGACACTTGCGAGTCTCCCCAGGTCCCTTCGATCTGGGCTTCCGCCCCGTCGGACCAGACGTGGACCTTCTTGATCCCTACGCCGACCTGGACTCCGTGGCCGGCCAGCGGGGAGACGCTGACCAGTTCGGTCCCGTCCCGCGTCTCCTTCAGCGCGGCGATCAGTCCTCCGTTCTCGTTCGGCCAGCAGACATAGCTTCCGGTCGGCCAGGCTCCGGGGACGCTGCGATGCCCGGGGTAGGTGTCGCCAAACGAACTGACAGGCCAGGCACCCTTGAACATTTCGGGCAAGGCTCTGATCACCTCGTCCGGGCTGTCATGGAACGGATTCCAGTGCGATCCGCAGAAGTGTTTCGCGCTCTCGTCCTCCCATGCAAAGGTGGATTCAGGCTAGGAATTGTCAGCGCTCATGGCAGTTCATCTCCGTTCAGGGATCCGGCTGCGGCCGGCGGGCCGCTCGCGGCAGGTTCCATATAGTCCAATCTCTCACGGTCGGTATCTCGATCTCCCGCCTTCGTGAAACGGGACGCGTCCCAAATGGCGGACCGGAAGGCAGGACTCGCGGTGTAGTCGGATCAGTGGCCGGTGCCCGCCTGTAGACAGCGAGAGTGGGGCCAAGATTGCACCGGCCATGGGAGCCCTCCGCGCTTCCTTGCTCCAAACCGACCGCGGTTGCCAGTCTCGCGCCTTGGACCGTTCCCTGCCTGCGCCATGGACACACCGCAAATCGAGACGTCCGCTCCGGCGGTCAATCCGCAGGTCGTGCGGCACATGGCCCGCTTCCGCCTCCGAGCCAACGACCGGATCCTGCCAACGGCCTACCGCACTCGGAGGAGCCCAGGGCTCCCTCGACTCGGCAGCCGCACCCTCGTACGGGGATTCCCCCGAGCCCGCCGCGCCTGCACACCTCTTGTGAGCATGGAAGCTCAGGTCAGGCGTCGGCACTTGACATTCTGGACGTGAGATACAATCGGCTCGCATCTTCACCGGAGGCGGGCGATGATCGCTCCGGTGCGGATCGGCTCGGACATGAGAAATCTCGCTGTTGCTCTGGTGGCCACTTTCCTTGCCGTCGCGACCGCGTCAGCCGCAGAGCGGATTGAATTCAACCGCGACATCCGGCCGATTCTCTCGGAGAACTGTTTCGCGTGCCACGGCCCGGACCGCAACGCACGGCAGGCCGGGCTTCGGCTCGACCGACGCGAGGAGGCGATTTCCAGGGGCGTCATTCAGCCGGGGAACGCCTCTTCGAGCCGACTGGTCGCCAGGGTTCGCCAAGCGAATCCGGCGCTCGCGATGCCGCCGCTCGCGGCCGACAAGAAGCTCACGGACCGCCAGAAAGACCTTCTCGCGGCCTGGATTGACCAGGGCGCCGAATACCAGGAGCACTGGGCCTACATCAAGCCGGAACGACCGGACGCTCCGGCCGGGCCGGCCGGCATCGATCATCTGGTCGGTGCTAGGCTCGATCAGAGAGGTCTTCGTCCGGTCGGTGAGGCCGACCGGCGCACGCTGGCCCGCCGTGTGAGCTTCGACCTGACCGGACTGCCCCCCCGGCCCGACCAGGTGGAGTCGTTCGTCAGGAACCGGCGCCCTGACGCTTGGGAAGATTTGGTCGATTCCCTCCTGGACTCGCCCCACTACGGCGAGCGCATGGCTGTCCACTGGCTGGACCTGGTCCGCTACGCCGACACGGTCGGGTACCACGGCGATGTTCCCGTCAACATCTATCCCTTCCGGGACTATGTTGTGCGGTCGTTCAACGAGAACAAGCCGTTCGACGTGATGACGCGCGAGCAGCTCGCGGGGGACCTGTTGCCGGAACGGGGCCCGTGGCAGGTCGTGGCGAGCGGCTACAACCGGCTCAGCCGGATGACCAACGAGGGCGGCTCGCAGGCGAAGGAGTACCTTGCCAAGTACGCCGCAGACCGGGTTCGCAACGTGTCCACCGTCTGGCTCGGGTCCACGCTCGGCTGCGCAGAGTGCCACGATCACAAGTTCGATCCGTTTCTCGCCAGGGACTTCTACTCAATGGGCGCATTCTTTGCCGACATTGAGGAGAAGGGAGTGTTCGGCGGCAATGCCGACTGGGGATCCAGGATCCGAGTTCTGGATGGTGCGGCCGAGGCCGAGATGGCCGAGATCGAGAGCAGTCTCGAGCGGCTGCGGGGTCCGGACCGGCAGGACCTGCCGCGTGACCGGCAGACCTTGGACGCGCTCGCCGCGTACCTCCGGGAGGACTTGCTGTCGTGGAGGGCCCTCGGCCCGGACAAGGCGTGGACCGACTGCGGTCATCCGGACTTCGACCAGTGCGGACAGTTCGGGCTTGAGAAGGAGGGCGAGGGCCTGGTGAAGGTCATCCTCTCTGGCGACAAGAGGCCCCGCGAGTCGATTCATCGCGTCGAATTCCCGCTGGAGGAAGGGAGACTGACCGCCTTCGCCCTGGAGCTCTACCCGTCGGGGGACTTCGCTGACTTCTACCTGAGCGAGTTCGAGGTTCGGCTGCTGGGCCGGGAGACGTGGCCCGTGCGCCTGTCGCTGACCGGCCTCCTGCCCGACCGGGAGGAGCCGGGATCGATGCTCCGGGACACCCTTGACGGCAACTATCACACCGGCTGGAAGGGCAGCTGGGAGGAGGATGAGGCGCGCACCGCCGTCTTCGTGCTCGAATCCCCGCTGCGGACAAGTCCGGGCGAGCGCCTACAGGTGTCTCTGATCGCCCACGCGCGGCAGCTTCACGGCCTGCCGTCGCGGTTCCGCATTCTCGCGACCGACTCCGCGTTTCCCGAGCTTCCTGCCACCGGCGAGCTGCGGAGGGCGATTCTCTCGCGGGAACTTCTCTCGGACGGGCAGTCCGCGGCCCTGGACGCCGCATACGAGCGGATTGTCGGCGGCAACGCAAGCTGGCGCGAGATCCGAGCCCTGGAGCGACGCAGGAAGGTGCTGCGGGACGGGGCTCACGAAACGCTGGTTGCCAAGTCCGTCGAGGAGCCCCGCGCAATGCGAATCCTGCCGCGAGGGAACTGGATGGACGACTCGGGCGATCCGGTCGAGCCCCAGGTGCCCGAGTTCCTGGGCAAGCTCCCGACGGAGGGGCGACGTTTGAACCGTCTGGATCTGGCTGCGTGGGTCACGCATCCGGACAACCCCCTCACTGCCCGGGTCTTCGCCAATCGGCTCTGGAGGATGTTCTTCGGCACGGGACTGTCGAAGGTGCTTGACGACCTGGGATCCCAGGGCGAGCTGCCGGACCATCAGGAGCTGCTCGACTGGCTTGCGGCGGAGTTCGTCGAGAGCGGCTGGGACATTCGGCACCTGGTCCGGACCATGCTGCTGTCGGAGACCTACCGCAGGTCAAGCGAGCCGTCCGACGAGCTGTTGGCCGCGGACCCGTACAACCGGCTTCACGGCAGACAGACCATGGCCCGGATCGATGCCGAGTTCGTGCGGGACAACGCGCTGGCGGTAAGCGGGCTGCTCAACCGGAAGATGGGCGGGCCGAGTGCGAAGCCGTATCAGCCGCCCGGCTACTACAAGGAGCTGAACTTTCCGAAGAGGGTCTACGAGCCCGACCTGAACGCGAACCAGTTCCGCAGGGGGCTCTACACGCACTGGCAGCGCCAGTACCTGCACCCCGCCCTGCTGGCCTTTGACGCGCCGGCACGCGAGGAGTGCGCTGCGGACCGGACGGTCTCGAACACTCCCCTGCAGTCGCTGGTGATGCTGAACGACCCGAGCTACGTGGAAGCGGCCAGGGTGTTCGCCGCCCGCATCCTGCGCGAGGGCGGCGGCAGCGACCGCAAGCGGATCGACTTCGCCTTCCGCGAGGCCTTCACCCGGCTGCCGCTGCCTCGCGAGCGGGAAATCGCGCTGGGGCTGCTGGAGCGCCAGCGCGAGGGGTTCGGGACCGAGCCGGCCAGGGCGGCGCAGCTGCTCGCCACCGGAATCTCGGCGGTTCCCCACGACGTCAGGACCGTCGAGCTCGCGGCCTGGACATCCCTGGCGCGGGCGCTGTTCAACAAGCACGAGTTCCTGATGCGGTATTGAGGATCGTTCATGCGGAAACCACGCTTCAATCTCTTCGAAACACGGCGCGCCTTCCTCGGACAGGCGTCGATGGGCCTTGGCTCAGCCGCCCTCGCTTCGCTGCTGAAGCCGAGTCTGCTCGGCGTGCAGCCGGGAATCGGGGGATTCCCGAACGGGCAGGGCAGGGTCAAGCGCATCATCTTCCTGTGCATGGCGGGCGGTCCGGCGCATCTCGAACTGCTGGACCACAAGCCGGAACTGGCGAAGCGGCACGGCGAGCCGATGCCCGAGTCGTTCACGAAGGGGCAGCAGATCGCACAGCTCCAGGGCAAGGAGCTGCGAATCCTCGGCCCCCGGCACCCGTTCCGGCACTACGGGGAGAGCGGCCAGCACATGACCTCGCTGCTGCCCCACATCGGGAGCATCGCCGACGACATCTGCATTGTGCGCTCCATGCAGACCGAACAGATCAACCACGACACCGCCCACACGTTCATGAACTCGGGTTTCCGGCTCGCCGGCCGTCCCAGCATGGGCTCATGGCTGCTCTATGGCCTCGGCAGCGAATCCGAGGACCTGCCCGGATTTGTGGTGCTCACTTCGGAGGGCGGCTCGCAGAGCCAGCCAATCGCCGCCCGCCAGTGGAACAGCGGATTCCTGCCCAGCATCTACCAGGGCGTCAAGTTCAACTCGACCGGCGACCCCGTCAACTACGTGCGAAATCCGCGCGGGGTGAGCCGCGAGATGCAGGGCGAGCTGATCGACGCGGTCAGCGAGCTGAACGCGGTCCAGCAGGGCTGGACGCGCGACCCGGAAATCGCCACGCGGATCGCCCAGTACGAGCTGGCCTTCCGGATGCAGATGAGCGTACCGGACCTGGTCGACTTCTCCGACGAGCCACAGCACGTTCTGGACATGTACGGCACGCAGCGGGTCGACGGCACGTTCGCAGCCAACTGCCTGCTGGCGCGACGGATGGCGGAACGCGGCGTCCGCTTCATCCACCTGTACCACCGCGGATGGGACCATCACAACGAGATCAAGACGCTGCTTCCCAAGAGCTGCGGCTACGTCGATCAGGGCACTGCGGCTCTCGTCAAGGACCTCAAGCAGCGCGGGCTGTTCGAGGACACGCTGATCGTCTGGTGCGGGGAGTTCGGCAGGACCCCGATGTCGCAGGGGACGGACCCCGATCTCATGGGCCGCGACCACCACATCAAGGGCTTCTCGATGTGGATGGCCGGCGGCGGCATCAAGGGCGGCCACAGCTACGGCGCAACCGACGAGCTTGGCTACAACGCGGTCGAGAACGTAGTGCACGTGCACGACCTGCACGCGACGATCCTGCACCTGTTCGGCATCGATCACACCAAGCTCACATACCGATTCCAAGGGCGCGACTTCCGGCTGACGGACGTTCACGGAAAGGTCGTGACCGGGATCCTGGCTTGATCGGCGCCGCTGCGCGAGCGGATGGCCGGAGCGATTTGACCAGGCGCTAGCGTCAGCCCGACTTGTACATCACCACCGTCTTGTGTCCCGCCGTACGGCGATTACGCCGGCCCTGCCGCCCTCCGCAGCCACTAGGTAGCGGCTCTGCACCCCCGAGGATCGACATACCCTGTCGGTGCTCGCTGGCGATCAGGGTGTTCCAGCCGCGCCGTCGTTCATGTGTGAGCCATGGGCCAACCTTGTAACATGACGCCGTGCTCGACAGCCACGCGACCGCGCACCGGAGTCGGTGGTGCTGATCGCCCTGGGCGGACTGCCGGGCGTGGGCAAGTCGACCCTCGCGGCGTCGCTGGCCCGGCGGATCGGAGCAGTGCATCTGCGCATCGACACGATCGAGCAGGCAATGCGGAACGTGGGCTTCGAGGTGTCGGGACCGGAGGGATATCTTGCAGCTCGCGATCTCGCCGAGGACAATCTGCGCATCGGCCACA
>JAPPMB010000102.1 GCA_028819255.1 Bryobacterales bacterium
TCCAATCACACCATATATTGAGGTTGGGCACTCAGGTCAGTAAGTCCCTTTCGAAATGCTCCCGCGTAGCCGGTCAGGACGAGGCGACAGCGTGCTCTGAGGAGCCAGGCACGGGCCCGGACGAGTTCGGTGACCTTGTATCGCTCGAAGTTCTCGAGGCTGCCGAAGATCGGCCCCATTCCGAACCTGTTCGGAGCATTCTGCATCAACGGAGCGTCCCATGCCGCCGCCCGCGCGAAGACACCCGGGTGCCGAAGCAGCAGCGACCAGGCGCCCCAGCCCGATTTCGAGAACCCGACCAGCAAGCGGCTGGCGGGGCCGGTCTCGACGGGGTAGGAGGATTCGATCAACGGGAGGACGTCCTCTAGGAGGTACCGTTCCTGGCGCAGCGAGGGTTCGGAGGGATGGTCGGCGTACCACGGGAGCTCGGAAAACGTCGGCAATGCGACGAGCAAACCGTGCTTGTCGGCCAGATCCAGGCGCCGGATCTCTACGGCGGGGTCTCCCCAGCGCGTCCCGGTCCCGGCCTCGACCGGCAGGACGTATAGGGTCTTCAAGACAGCGATGTCGCGGGCGGGGATGAAGACCCTGACGGAAGTCTGGCCCCGCTGGTGGGGGCTCCGGATGATGTGCAGATGTTCGTCCGGCGCAGCGGGTCCGATGGCGGTGAAGACAAGGACGAGCAGCAGCCTGGCTCTGGATGCCGAATTCCGGGTCATGGCATCAGCTTGTCGGGCAGCCACAGCGCAATCTCGGGAAAAATGGTTGTCAGCGCAAGCGTGGCCGCGTTCGCTGCGAGGAATGGCGCCGCTCCGCGGAAGATCCTGCCGATGTCCAGACCCGCGACGGCGGCGCAGACGTTCAGGCAGGTTCCGACGGGCGGCGTGCATGCACCGACCGCTAGGCCGGAAACCAGCAGGACTCCGAAGAGGATCGGTGACACACCGAGATCCTGCAGGGCCGGTGCGAAGACCGGCGTCAGAAGCAGGATTGCAGGGCTTACGTCGATCACCGTCCCGGCGGCGAGAATGATGAGGTCGACGAGAAGCAGGGTGCCGGTTGCGCCCAGGCCGAGGTCGACCACGAAACCGGCGATTGCTTCCGGCACGCGCTCGAGGGCGAGCACCCATATGTAGGCCTGCGACAGTGCAATGACGATCATGATCTTGGCGCTTGTCAGGCTCGTCGATCGCAGGCATTCCCAGAATGTGCGGATCCGCAGCGCACGGGTGAGCGCGAATCCCGCGACGCCCGCATAGAACACGCCGAGAGCTGCGGACTCCGTCGCCGTCGCGATGCCGAACACCACCGAGCCCACGACGACAACCGGCATTAGCAAGACGGGGAGCGAGCGCAGGGTGCGGTTCGCCGCCGATGCGAGGGTGACGCGCTCCGGCGCCTTCTCGCGGCCGCCCCGCACCAGCAGCCGGACCAAGGCCATCTGCAGGAGCCCGACCATGATCCCGGGAAACACTCCCCCTAGAAACAGCTTCCCGACGGACTGCTGTGCGACGACCGCGTAGAGGACCATCGGAATGCTCGGGGGGATCACCATCCCCATCGTTGACGAAGCGACCGTGATTCCCGCGGCCGCTTCCTTGCGGTATCCGCGCCGCTCCATTTCGGGAATCAGGACCGAGCCGATGGACGCCGTGTCGGATGCGGAAGATCCCGAAATGCCGCCGAACAGCATGCTTGCCAGCACATTCACCAGTCCCAGGCCGCTCCGGAAACGGCCCGCCACCAGCATGCTGAAGTCGATCAGCCTCGATGTGATCTGCGCCGAGTTCATGACCTGCCCCATCAGGATGAACAGCGGTAGGCTCATCAGAGCGTAGGAGTCGAAGCCCGCGAACAGCCGCAGCGGGAGCACGAGAATCAGCTGCGGATCGGTGAGCGATACGTACAGGAGGACCGAGACGCCGAGCGAGTAGGCGATCGGAACCCCGAGCGCGATCAGAGCGAGGAGGCTGGCGAGCAGCAGAAGGATCAAGAGCCAGGCTCCTCTCGCAGCATGGCGGCGAGCTGGACGCAGCAGTAGAACAGGGCGATGCCGCAGCCAAGTGGAATGCTCGCCTGGGCCACGTACCGGGGGATCTGGGAGGTCGGCATCGGGGTGTGTCCCGTGGTCAGGATCCATCGAAAGCAGCAGGTGACGATCACCGCATTGAGCAGGCCGACGAGAATCACGGACCCCGCACGCAACACCTTGGCGCGTCTCCGCTCCAGCCTCCGGGGGAGCACGTCCACGCTGATGTGCTCCTGTCTTCCCACGGCAACCGCGGAGCCAATCGAGGAAAGATAGACGAACGCCACGGTGGCGATCTCGTTGGCGCCGACCATCCCTGAATGGAAGAGATAGCGCATCGCCACGAGCACGACGATGATCAGCAGGATCCCGAGCATGCCGGCCGCCAGCGCCGTTTCCAGCACGGCTGTCAGGCGGCGTTCGAATCCCTGCATTCCGGTCGCACCTATTCGCCTTCTGCCGCCCTGCGCGCCGCCTGGATGTCGTCCCACGTGAAATACCCCTTCGAGACGAGGATGTCGTAGACCGGCGTCGCGGCCTCCCGGAAACGCTCCAGGGCGTCGCCCTCGATCCAGTTCGTCTCAAGGACCTCGGAGAGCTTGTTGAGGTACGCCTCCTCGCTGTCGCGGTTCATTCTGTCGCTGTAGGAAATGGCATCTCTGGCCGCGGCATCAAGGATCGTCCGCAGTTCCGGGGAAAGGGCCTCGTACCACTCCAGATTCACAATGAACGGATCTGGTCCGGCCATGTAGTTGGAGATGCTCAAGTACTTCTGGACTTCGTGGACGCGCGTGTCCCAGATGTTCGAGAGCGCGTTGTCCTGGCCGTCGATCACTCCCGTCCGGGCCGCCTGGTAGACCTCGGTGAACGGGATTTCCTGCGGATTCGCACCGAGGATGTCGGTCAGGATCACGTTCGGCTCGTGGGGCGGCACGCGGAGCTTGAGGCCCTTGAAGTCCTCCGGCTCTCGAATCGGCCGGACACTGTTGGTGTGGGCACGGAACCCCTGCGAGATTCCGCACGCCGGCACGTGGTACCCGTGGCGTCGGCCTTCCAGATTGATGCTGGCGGCGAAGTCGCTGCTGACCAGCCGCAGGGCCTGGTCCCAGTCCTCCAGCAGGAACGGAAGCAGAAAAACGAAGTACTTCGGGCTGACGTCGAAGAACAGCCCGCCGCGCGTGCCCTGCAGCACATTCAGTGCCACCATGTCCATCAGCTCGCGTTCCGTTCCGAGGCTGCCGCCGAAGTGATTGTCCACTTCGATTCGCCCGCCGGTGCGATCCTCGAGGATCTCCTCGAAGTACGCCATGGAGATGCTGCGCGGATGCTGGGCCGGCTGTGCGTTGGCGTAGCGGAACAGGTGCGGCTGCTGCGGACCTGCGCATGCTGCCGCAGCCAGCGCGACGGCGATGCATGCCAAGGCTCCCATGTTTGCGGCCGCGGTCATTCGGGTGGGCGGCATCAGCGTGAGAGCTCGAGGTCGTAGACGGTTCCCTCGGGAACGAGGTAGAGGAGGTCCAGGTCCACGCCGCCCCGGCCGTCCTGGGCACGCGGCGCCCGCCGGTCGAATCCGTCAGTGCTTCCCACGATCCGCAATGCCTTTGAGTCGGCCGACCAAGACAGCGAGAACGAGTTGGCGGCGTTCCCGTCGTGTTCCCTGAGGCTAATCACCGCCGTCGTGTCCTCGCTGCGGGTATCCCACACGTGGATGCTGTAGTAGCCGGCAAGGAGCGCTCCTGAGCGCAGTAACGCCGCTCGTCGACCGCCGGGCGCGGCCTTGAGCGAATGGCCCGGCATGAGGTAGTGCCACTCCCGGAATTCGGAATCGGACCCGTAGAGGGAGGCCTCGGGCCGCAGCGAAGGGTCGGCGAAACCCGACACATACCGTCGCAGCTTTGCGACTGGAGGAAGCGCCCATGGATTCCAGCGTTCGTACACGATTCTGTCGCCCACCCACTGGGGACGAGCGACGACATGCTCCGGAGGAACCGGGAGTTCCCGGTTGCGGCCGTTCTCGGCGACATAGATGCGGCTGGTCCGGTTAGCTCCTCGAACGTCCTCCGTCAGGTAGATCGCCCGGTCTGCCGAATGGTGGGCCCAGCGGATCTCTCCGAGGATTCCCGACCCATCCGGTGGGGGCGGCGTCCGCCTCGCGGAAGGATCCGCCTCCATTGGGGCGCTGAGGAATTCCTTCCTGTACTGTTCGACAACCGCCGTCGGCTCCCTGAAGTCAGGAAGCGCTTCAACGACTCCCGAACCCCAGGTGCCGGGGCCCATGACCGCGACGCAGGTGGTGTGCAGGATCAGGGCAGGGAACAGCACAGCGGTCGAGACTGCAAGAACCCAACGGTAGCTGGTGGTGCTCGCCGGCATTTGCGCTCGTCTCTCTGATTCGAGCAGACCGGACGACAGAATTCCGTGTCTGCACGCGCGGCAGCGCGATTGTCATTCGACCTGTGTCAGCACGACACCTGAGCATCCGTCCTGACAGCTACGGCCGCGAAACCTCCTCCGCCCCGACTGACTTCAAGTATCCCAGCAACATTTGCTCCAGCTCATCGGCCTTCCCGCCTTGCTCATCGCTGAGATCCCGCGCCTCGAGCGGGTCGTCAGCCAGGTCAAAGAGCATCCGGGCCCGCGCACGCCTCTGGGTCGCGTATCGCAGCAGCAGCTTGTAGTCGCCGACGCGGATGGCCGAGCAGGGGTCTCTTCGATTCAGCGGACGATGGAACACGAGCCCGCCGAGAGTGCGCTCGACACTGCCGATTCCGCCATGCTCGAGAACGCTCCGGAAGCTGCCGCCGTCCACCTCGGCGGGCAGCGGCCTGGTTCCGCCAGCAAGGTCGTAGAGGGTTGGCAGCAAGTCGTATCCGGTCACCGGAACGCGCGAGATCGAATTCGGCTCAATCCCGGGTCCGCTGACGAGAAACGGCACTCGGATCCCGCCCTCGAGCAGGGAGTGCTTGGCACCGTTGAGCGGACGGTTCGGCGGCGCAAGTGAGTTGTCAGCGCCGGGGATTTTTCCGCGGCCGCCGTTGTCCGCGATGAAGATCACGTAGGTGCTGTCGGCCACGCCCGCCCCGTTGAGCGCGTCCAGCATTCTGCCAACCGCGTCATCCAGGTCATAGAGCATCCCGCTGAATGCGTGCGTAACGGCACGATCCGGCTGTCCCTTGTTCTCAAACCTCCTGAGAGATCCCGGGAGCGTCTGGACCTGCAAATGCGCGGCGTAGTGGCTGAGCTGCACGTAGAAGGGCCGCCCGTCGGCGACCTGTCGTCTCACGAAGTCGATCGCGCGCTCGGTAATCGAAAAAGCCAGCTTGGGGTCCTGCTTCGTCACGCTTCGCCCGCGTTCATCCATCGGGGTCGGCATGCCGCCGGTGCGGTTGGTGGTGGAGCCGTCGCTCTCATCGAATCCGACCTGGGTCGGGTCGGCGCCCATCTGGGAGCCGAACTTTCCGAAATGCGCCGTGCGGTAGCTGCCGTCAGCCTGCTTCAGCGCCTGCGGCAGGGTCAACCGGCCCTCCCAGTCGAACTCGGAGGCGAACTCCGTGCCCCGCCAATGGCATTCGTATAAGCGTTCGTAAGGGATTTGGAAATTCCGGCCCGTGA
>JAPPMB010000055.1 GCA_028819255.1 Bryobacterales bacterium
GACCCAAAAAGTCGTTGTCCAGATTGATATAAGGCTACTCGGCAGGGCTAGGGCGGTGTTGCGCGAGAAGTGCGAAATGCCAGCTGCCGGTCCACGGATCCCTCGGACCTGCCGCCATCCGGCAGCAGGCTCTCACGATCAGGCGGCTGATCTCCCCGAGAGCATGAGATCGGGCCCGAGCGAGCCATCGAGATCGTGCAGCGGTGAGCGAGCCTACCCGCGGTCTTTCGCCCGCAACCCACATGGAATCCGTCAGATACGCCGATCACTTCACGATCATCCGGAACTGCGGTTGCCCGATACTGCTAATCGTAAGGTCCTCTGATCGAGATCAGGTGGTCTCCAGTCTCCAGCAGCTTCTTGTCATTGATACTATGCAGTTCCCAATGGATCTCCACGTCCACCGGATCGATCTCGGGCACACTGAGCAGTTCCAGTCTCGGGAGTCGGACAGACTTCTCGAAGTCCTGACCCGTAGGCACCGTTATCGTCTGCCACTGGCGGGTCGCGCTGCCTCTGAGGACAGGACCTTCGACGCTGAATGACCCCGCCTCGGGATCGTCGCCGAATCCATACTCGATTCGGACTTGAAGATCGTCTCCGGTGCAATTGAACCCAACAAGAGTGAATCGGGTCTTTCGCCACTGATCGAACGACACTTCATCCTTGCAGACCAGTTCCAGTTCATAGGCAGGCTTGGAGATGCCGAGCCAGTCTGCCAGCGATTCGAACGAATCGACCACCTTCTCGACATTGTCAAGGAAGAGCGCAACTGCCCCCAACGACGATGCGATGATCCCCATCACGGTCAAGGCCTTCTTCATGGCTGGATGCCCCCACCAGTGGTCGACTCTTGAAGCGCCAGGCCACCTTCGTTCCGCCCCGGCACCATCCGGTCGGCTGCTTTCACGATCGGACCGGCAACCGCGCATCCATCGACGTCAGTCACGGAACATTCCAGCCGCTTCTGCGATTGCAGTGTCACGAATGACTGCCTGAACGAAAACCCGAGTCGCATTGAAGCCCGGCGTGTCGATGCGGAATTCCAAGTCCGCTTCTTCGGACTCCGGCCTGATCATCCTCCAGGTTCGACTCCATCTTCGCAGGTTTCCGCTGCCTGCGTGATGCTTCATCAAGCCTGCGGCGAGGCCATCGCGCGTGTCGAAGCCGAATCGTTCCGCCGCAACCCACCTAGACCAAACGGAAACATTGTTCCTCGGAACAGACAGGAAATCAAAGTCGGATTGAGCCCCGACCTCCTCCGAAAGGTTCAAGGAACTCTTGAGGCTCCTGAACACGTGAGGCATGAACTGAAACAACCCCACGGCTCCCACGGGAGATATTGCGCCCGCGTAGAACCGACTCTCGTTACGAATGACTGCATACATCAGGCTTCTGGACAATGCGGTTGAACCATCGACGTCCCAGGCGTAATCGATCAGCGCCTGATCCAGTTCCGGCGATCGGGATTCCGCAAGCGTCGGATACACAGTTCCAAGGAAGCTGGGGTCCGATTGCAATTCGAGTGTCATGCGCCTCCGCCAGGGAAGCCTCTCCCCAACCACGGACGTCGCCTCGATCGCCAGCGGCCAATCCCCGAACTCCTGGCCGGCCAGTCCCGCCAGCTGCAACCAGTTCTCCGCTTCCGTCTCGGAGTCCCGCGCTGCATACAGATCCTCCCGCAGGGCAAGCAGCAGGCCGACGGGCGCAATCAGCCCACGGGATTCCAAGTCTTCGAGCGGGATGCCGTCCAGTCTTCGACGGAGTGAGCGTTCAATGCCCTTGGCCCTCTCAAGGACCCTCCGATAAAGGCCCGAAGCTGCCGCCGCCTGCAGACGCCGATGGTAGGCGGATCCGCTCATCAGCTGCGTCGGCACGAGATCCGGATTGTAGGAATCTCGTATGCGCAAGGCAGTACCCGATCCAGGATCGGGCAGGACCATGCGCTCAGCGTCCCTGCCGTGCTCGAGGTGAAGCTGGGCACGGATGCCGAAATAGCTGTGCGGGGCCTCTCGAAGCACTTGCCCGAATCGTTCCCTCGCCGTCGCAGTCTCGCCTGTCGCTTCGGAGATCCGTCCCTGCCAAAACAGTCCCCGGAGCCGGAACACTCCGTTCGGATACGTTTCGACATACCGCTCCAGGAAACTCTCGGCCTGCTGTAGAGCGTCAACGTCAGGATCGGCGGTGTCATAGCGTCCGATCAGTCCGATTGCCGGAAGGATGTAGGCCGAGTCCTCATAGTCATGAGGCCTCGGAAGCTCTTGCAATTGACGATATCTCTCGATCGCGTCCTCCAGATCGCCGCTGTACAGGGACCTGGTGGCCAGCTGGTACAGGGCATCGTCGCTAAAGAATCCGTCCGGATAGTCCGAGATCAGGAGTTCCATGTCCTTCTCGAAGAGGGGCTGCGTGTTCTGCGTCATCGCCCTGCGATACAGAGCCATTTCGGCGATCTCATCATCGTTCGAGAGCTCGATGACTTCCGACAGGATCCGGATGATTTCTTGTGGATTCCCGCGCCTCCGCATGTAGTGGCACCAAAGGTATCCCGCCTCGGACCGAATGTTCCTGCCGAGACCGGTATCGTCCCAGATGCTTCTGAGCAACTCGATCGCGATGTCCTGCTCAGGCCGGGTCAGCACAAGGGCAAGCATCCTTTTCGCCCGGAACAGCTGCAGATGCCTCGAATCAAGCAGGCCTTCTCCGATCAGTTCGTCGATGATGACCTGATCCTCCGGCGGCACGCGATGAGTCGCATAGGTGCCCAGCGCCTCGAGGAACAGCGTGCGCCGCTTCGGGTGCCCGGTCTTCCACGCCAGATGCGCAAGCGTCCGCGCCAGATCCTCTTCCAGCTGGGGCAATCCAGGAAGGAGGCCCGACTCAAGCATGCCGCGATAGAAGCGGGTGCTCCTCAACTTCAAGGCCACCTCGATCGCTTCGGACACTCGGTCGGCGGGCGCGGCGTCCTGGTCTTCCAGGATCTCCAGCCAGCGCCAGAGTCCGAGGACCGCAAGGCCGCTACCGCCCCACGAGCCGGACTCTTGCGGATCGGGTTCCGTCGAGGAACCCCATTTCGCGAGGTTGCGAAACGATCTCCCGGCGTTTCCCGTGTTTCCCTGCCGCAATTCAATCTCGGCGGCGATAAAGGTCAGCGTCGGCCAGTTCGGGTCGGAGTCCGGCGCTCCGAGGCTCTCCGAGAGCAATCTCTCCGCCTCGGCATCCATTGGGGACTGCCCGGGACCAAGAGACTCATAGATAGCGAAGAGATCTGCGACCAGAGTTCCTGTGTCGTAGGTCTCGTCGCGGCCTGCGGATTCCTTTGCTCCGCGTTCCCCGCAGGACTGCGCCAAGGGAACCATCAGGAGCACGACCAGGCTTCCAGCTACGGAGCGGCGACGCAGGAACTTTCTCCAGCCGCCGCGACAGGCTGCATCAGGGACCGGCATCAGTTCGCCTCCGGGTGGCGACCGTGGCTCGCGGGCAAACGTGAAGCCGGGCTCCGGACGCTTCCTCGCCAAAACAAAGTCGCTGAAACATCGTTACGCGCATTGGTGCAGTGCGTGCCAAGGCCACTGGCCAAGCAACTGCGATCAAGCACATGTCGACGCGGCGGACCCGGAAGGCGCATTCTCATCCAACACTTCAACACGCGGCCGCGCCTTGGCGGACAGCACCCCGTTTCCGACCGGAAGCACGCAACGCCCGGTCGACCTGTTAGGTCGTCTCTACAAGCAACCCGCCCAAGAGTATCACGGTTGTCGGCGAGGGTCCGAAGGCTTCGGCAGCAGTCCTCAGGATGGAGGTTCGGCTTCGGTTTGGGGCGGAACCGGCAAGGGTTCGCGTGCGCCGTAGGATAACCGTTGCGGGGCAACCGATCGAGCTCCTGACGGGAGCCCGAGAGTCGGGGCCTCATCGCAGCGGCAATGGCGCGGTCGCCAGCCCGACGAAGGGCAACCGCACTGGCGCGAGCTGTGGGAGTGGGCCGTCGACCGAGCCTTGAGGCACGCTGCGAACGCCTCCAACGACGTGATTCCATGCATCGTCCGTGATTCGGGCCGGACACCCCACGATTGATTCCTTTCTACGGAGATCCAGGTGTCTCGGTGCCGTTCGAGGGGCCGAAGAGGCCGCGTCTTCCGGCCTGCTCGACTCGTGCTCTGTGCCGAGACGCAACACGATGGACGTTGCGTCTTCAGGCGCCGCTGTCCCCAGACGGAATCGCCCGCGACCCAGACGAATCAAGGCGCACAGGCCCGGCACGATGGCTCTTGCGCCCCGTTCCCGGGAGAGGGTGCTGTCGCAGACACGGGCGATCGGTGCGTCGAGCGTGTCCCTCGGAACGCAGTCCACGCTCCGTGCAAGGGCGTCGCGGACGAATGCCAGCGTATCGGGGTGCCGCATGGCCGATCCGCTGGGAACATGGTTCAAACTCCACGGACAGCAGGAGCTCGAGCCGTCACCTTCACTGCACGATGCCGAGGCCGTCCCGCCGAACCACACGGTGGCCAAGATTCGGCCGCTCCAGGCTGTTGCCGGCATCCGCGCCGGCTGTCGAAGGGCTCGCATTTCCCCGGCGAGGTGCGGCGGCGGCTCACACGGAATGCGCGTTCGCGTCGTGTTGTGAACAGGATTCCCGGCAACTCCGGCGGACCAGCTCGCAGGCTGGAGGGCCTAGAAATAGGGCTCTTCAGCAGAACCTGTGGGCAAGCTTGTGTAGCGGAAGATCCGCAAGTGTATGATACAGCGCAAGTTCGTAGGACTTGTAGGACCGGAATCCGTACGCTTTCCTGAGGGCGAGTTTCGCTTTGAGGTTCATGCCCTCCACCGCGCCGGAGGAGAAGGACCGTCCGGTGCGGAACCAGTTCAGGATCAGCGGCCGGTGCTTGCGCAGCGTCTTGGCCGCCTTCTGCATGGGCCGGATGCGCGAGCGCATCGCGCGCCGGCACCAGCGCTTGACGAAGCGGTTGGCCTGCGTCGGCGAGCGGCAGTCCCACAGCAGCTGGAAGTCCTCCTTCAGCAGGTAGGCCCGCACGGTGCGCAGGTTGAGCTTCAGCAGCTCCGCCAGCTTGGGCTCCTGCTTCTCGCTCAGCCGCTCCGGCCGCTTCAGCAGCAGCCAGCGCGTGTGCTTCAGCACCGGCAGCCTGCCTTGCGCCTGCAGCAGCTTCGCCTCCGTCGCACGGACCTTGTCGATCGCCTTCCCGAGGAGCTGCGATGGGTCGTCATAATGCACCTTCGTTGTGCGGGCAGGGCTCCAGTCTGCTGAGATTCGCGTAAAGCGTTGCACAATAGAGACTTAGGAGAATTCCGAGCTGCAGTGTAGCTTGGCGGGCGTGAGGGTTTACGTCGTGAGAGGCCCACCTTGGGTCGGCACAGTGTCGCGATGCAGTGTGATGCGAGTCTCCGGACGCCCTGGAAACCGGCGGTGACTGCCATCTAGCCGGGTCGAACCGCAGGAAACGGCCCTTCCGGCCTCCGTGTGCGCTTTCGGTACGGAACGCCATCTCAAGATGCGCACGACGGGCGGCTTGCGGCGGCATTTTAAGCAGTGAGAATGCGTTGGGTTCCGCGTGGGCAGCGGGGAGCGCCTCCCGCAACCCAGCTGT
>JAPPMB010000008.1:0-27031 GCA_028819255.1 Bryobacterales bacterium
GCATGCACACCAACAGGTGCGCCCGCACCCGCCGCTCGGCCCGGTGGCGGATCGGTCGGACCTTGAGGTCCACCTGTTGGGTGCCACCTTATGCCAGTGAACCAGAGCGTTTCTTGCCGTGATTATTCTGAAGAGTTCTCGTCGTTGTCAAATTGGCTCGATACAGTAGCCAAGGGCTGAGAGACCGCAGGGACGGCCTCGGATGGCTGCAGCGGCGAGCCCATTTGCAGAAAGCTGCGACGACGCATCGCTGGATCCATTCTGTCGTGGGAGGCCTCCCGGACGCCCGCTGCGCTCAGCGGATCGGCGAGAACGGCAGGCCGGCCAGATGGATGTTGGAGACCGTCGACACGATGTCGGCGTTGCCCCAGCCCGGACGGTTCTTGATCCGGTTCCAGCCCTCGCTCTTGCCGAAGGTCGACCACGCTTTCGCGCGTGCGGCCATGTCGGCGTAGTGCGACATGTAGATCAGGCTGGGCATGTGGGACCCGACGATGGTCTCACCGAAGAAGACAGGATGAATGCCGCAGTCCCGGAAGATCTGGATCTCCTCCTCGTTGAACATCCGCATCTTCTCCTGCGTGTCCCGGAAGGTCTCCTGCTCGTAGATCCGCAGGTCGAAGGTTCGCGGCTTGTCCGGAACCTCGGGGACCTCGATCGACCTCATGCCGTCGAACGCGCGCAGCAGCCAGCTCTCGACGCCGTCAAACGCCGCCTCGTCGTGGAGGCCGAACTCGGTCTCCGCCTTGCTCCAAGCCGCGTCCCCGCGTGCCGCCGCCGTCTTCTCGCCCATGTCGGCAAGCGAGTCGTAGACGGAGAGAGTGTAGACGCGGGGCGTGAATTCGCCGAGGGTGACGCGAAAGTATCCCTGGACGATGCCTACTCGCTTCGCCATGGGCAGGTGCTCCGACTCCATGAAAGCCGTCAACCGGCGGTACTGGTCCGCCTTCGAGTTGCGCAGCTTGTAGCAGCGCAGTTCGTAGATCTGGTTCTCGGGGGAATCGCCGCCAGCGGCCGAGGCTGCGCCGGCGGCCAGACACCCCGCGGAGGATCTTGCCATGAAACTGCGCCTGTCCATGCCCACCGTTATAGCAACCCCGGAACGCCGGGGCGGCCGAACAGTGCCGACAGGCCTAGCCGAAGAACGACCGGCGCCGGAAGAACGACGGGCGCGTCATCGTCTGGCTCTCGTCCGCCTCGTCCTCGGCCGGGACGGTCCGGCTCGGGATGAAGTCGTACGGAGAGCTGACATGCCGGTCGGGAGGCGCCGCCTCGATGGGAACGCGCTCCGGCGCCGCCTCCTCGGACTCGGGAGTCTCGACGGCCTGGGCGTGCACCTCCTCCTCGGGAGACACGGTGGGCAGCGGAGTGGGCTGCATCGGCGGGGGAGGCTGGACTACCGACGATGACTGGGGAAGACCGTGGTCGGAGCCCAGCAGACCGCCAGCAGTCTCGGACTTCCAGGAACGCCCCCGCTGGAAACGGGCCACCGTGGTCTCCTTGCGCTTCGAGGGCGGCCGGAAAGCCTCCTGCTCAAAGCCGGAGGCGATCAGCATGACACGCACGTCCTCACCCATCGCCTCGTCTCGCACCACGCCGACCGTGAGGTCCGCCTCACGCCCGATCTCGCGCTGGATGAGCTGGAGCGCATCACTCGCGTCGTGCATCCCGAACTGCCCCGAACCGGTGATGTTGACCAGCACCTTGCTCGCACGAGACAGGCCCTCGTGTTCCATCACGGGGCTCCCGATCGCTTCCCGGGCAGCCTGCAGGGCGGCCTCGCGTCCGGCGCACTGCGCAGAGCCCACGACGGCGATGCCGGCGTCCTGGAAGACCGCCCTCACGTCGGCGAAGTCGCTGTTCATGATGCCGGTCTTGGTGATCAGCTCGGTGATCCCCTCGAGCGTCTGCATGGCGATCTTGTTGGCCACTCGAAAGCCGTCAAAGAATCCGCTGCCCGGCTCGATCTCGTCAAGCAGGCTCTCGTTGGGAATGACGATGACCGTGTCGACCTGCTCCAGGAGCGCGGCCAGTCCGGCCTCGGCAGTCTGGGATCGCCGCTTTCCCTCGAACACGAACGGCTTGACGGCCGCTGCAATCGTCAGGGCTCCCATCTGCTTGGCGAGCGAGGCGATCATCGGGCCCGCGCCGGTCCCGGTGCCGCCCCCCAACCCGAGGGCCAGGAACACCATGTCGGCGTCACCCATCAGCTCCGTGAGCTCTTCGGTGTTCTCGAGGGCCGCTTCGCGGCCGATGTCCGGGTTCGAGCCCGTGCCGTACCCCTGGGTCACGCGCTGGCCGATGCGGAGCTTCATGGGAGCCCTGCAGCGCTGCAGCGCCTGCTCGTCGGTGTTGACGCAAGCGAACTCGACGTGTTCGACGCCGGTGTCCATCATGAAGTCCACAATGTTTCCGCCACAGCCACCCAGGCCAACGACCTTGATGGAAATGGCGGATTGCGGGGCTTCTTCCAGTGTGAATTTCACACCCTCTTCCTTCCCGCCGCCGGTTGGTTCGTCCAGTGTGCTTTCAAGTTCGGTCATGCTGCTTGTTCCTCCTCTCGCATTGCCGCGTGATACTGATTCTCAAATACCTGTTCCGACCGCCGGGCGAGGCGGTGCGCGTAAAGCACCAGTCCCGCCGCACAGGCCCAGCCAGGACTGCGAAGTGCCTCCGGCAGCCCTTCCGGACGGGAGGGCGTGCCGATACGTGTGCGCAACCCGAGCACTGTCTGTGCCATCTCGCGGACTCCAGGCAAGTCCGCAATATCGCCGGTGACCACCAGGGAGCGCACGGCCCCGTCGGCCAGCCCCTCGTGCCTGAGCTCGTCCAGCGCGAGCGTCATGCACTCCTCGATGCGCAGGGCGATGATCTTGTCGAGCATGTCGCGCGCCCACACGCGACCCTGGCTCGTCCGCCGCGAGGGCCCCTCGCTCGGCACGAAAACGTAGACGCGGCTGAACTCGTCGCGGTAGACCGCGCTTCCGAAGTCGGAGATCAGCGAGGTCGCGACGCGCGGGTCCGTGCCGAATGCTCGCGACACGTCGTTCATCAGGTGGTCGCGTCCGATCGGGAGTCCGCTTGCCAGCCGCAGCAGCCCTCCTCGATATGCGGTCAGGCTGCTCGAGGTCTTTCCGATGTCGAGGTGGGCCACGCCGCGGGCCCGCTCCGCCTCCACAAGCGTCCCGTAGGCCGATGCGAAGCCGGGCACCAGCGTCTCGTCGACCCGCACGCTCGCCTGATTGACAAGCCAGTTCGCATGGTCATGCTCGGCCTGCGGAGTGAAGATCACACGCACATAGGCCTCCAGCCGATGCGCGGGGTACCCGACCGGGTTCGACAGTCCGGCGCGGGCGCCCGCGACGAACTCCATGGGTACGACCTGAAGAACCGTCGAGCCGGGGCTGGTCGCGCCGTTGGCTGCCTTCCGGACGACTTTGGCAACGTCCGCGGCCTGGACTGTCTGCCGCCCCCTCGGCACCGCCACAGACGAGTGCACGAGGTAGCTGTGGACCTGGGCGCCGCCAACGCCGACCACGGCCGAAAGGACCGTCAGTCCGCCTTCGTTCTCGGCCTCGCAGACAGCTTCCAGGACCGACTCCTGCGTCAGCTGCTGTTCGCGCTGGTCGTCAGCGTTCCAGCAGGCGGGCGGCATCGAGCCGCAGCTCACGTACCGGAGCACGCTCCCCTCGCTGGCCGCCACGAGGCAGCGGGTCTGCGAGCCGCTCATGTCGATTCCGACGTAGGTGTTCTCTTTGTCCGTCATGCGCTTCCCTCCTCGTCCGTCGCGGGCATCACGGTGACCTGCTTGTCGAAGCGCAGGTCAACGGATCGCAGCGGCCCGAACTCGGATCTCCAGGCCTCGATGTAGCTCAGGAACACGTCCAGGCGGTGCCGCAGATGCCTGTTCCCCATCTGCAGCTGGATCGGCCGGTCGTGGTACCTGGCGAGCACCACGGCGTTGCCGGCATCCGAGACATCGACCTCCAGCACGGTCCGGCCAACCTGCTCCCCTCGGTCGCGAAAGACTTCCATCACCCGCTCGAACAGCGCAATGCGGCTGCGCCGCTCGCCGATGGCCATTTCGGCGCTGATTCCCGTCAGCAGGGGAAACGGCTGCGCGGCAGCACCGCGAAAATCCAGGATCACGCCTTCGGAATCCACCATCCGGACGGCGCTCGTGCCGTCGACTCGCAGGAACGCGACCGGCTGGCGCTCCTCGATGCTGACGGCAATCGAGTTCGGCCAGACCCTCGCCACGCGCGCCGAGCGCACCCAGGGCATCGCCTCCAGGTCGGCGAGCCTCTCGAACTGATCGACGGCGGCCAGGCTCCGGCCGGCGTCGCGCGCGAACACCGAGCTGACTTCCTCCTCGGTGAGCACTTCCAGCCCGTCGATGCGCAGCGTGCTGAGGCCGGAGTCGATGCGGAACGGCTCCGATCTCAGCAGCCGCCCGCCGGCGGCCCACAGCGCAAGCGCGGACACGACTGCGAGCGCGGCGAGCGGCAGCACCCGATGGACGGTCGAGCGCCCCGCGCCCGAGCCGGGCGGTCCCGCGACCGCGTCCGGAGCGCGCAGGAGTGTCGACGTGTCGCCGCTCCGGTCTCTGGTCTCCGACTCAGCTGGCATCAGTGCCTCCTCACCTTCTCCAGAAGCTGTCCCGGCGCGGGGTCCGAGGCGGGTGTCCGGAGCAGGGCCAGCAGTTCTTCGCCGGCCATCCAGACGTTGCCCGCACCCAGCGTGACGATCGCCTCGCCCGGCCCGGCCGCGGCTGCCGCCCGTTCCACGGCGTCCTGCATCGACGGGCAGTACTCGGCGTGGGGATGGCCGGCCCCCTCGATCTGCTCCACAAGGGCGGGACTGCACACTCCGGGCAGCGGAGCTTCGCCGGCCGAATAGATGTCGATCACCCAGAGCCGGTCGCAGTCCGCAAAGCACCCGGCGAAGTCCTCCTCCAGGTCCTTGGTCCGGGTGTACCTGTGAGGCTGGAAGATCACGTTCACGCGGCGGAATCCGCACGACGACGCGGCCCCGAGGGTCGCATGGATCTCGGTCGGATGGTGGCCGTAGTCGTCGATGACGGTCACACCCCGCGCCTCGCCGCGCCGCTGGAACCTGCGGTCCACGCCGCGAAACTCGGCCAGGCCCTCGCGAATGCGCCCGACAGGGATCTCGAGCTCGATGCCGACGAGCGCGGCTGCCAGGGCGTTGCGGACCGTGTGCAGCCCAACCCCCCGGACGCAGACCTCCCCCAGGTCCTCGCCCCTCATGAACATGCGGAAGCACGTCTGGTCCCGGCCGAGGGCGATCTCGTCCGCCACCAGGTCGGCCGCCGGCGACGTCGAGCGCAGTCCGTAGGTCAGGCAGCGGCGGCGGATGCAGCTCGCCACGCCGCTCGCAAGCGGATCGTCCAGACACAGGATCGCCGCACCATAGAACGGCACGTTGTTCGCGAAGTCCTCGAACGCCTTGAGCAGGCTGCCCAGAGACCGGTAGTGATCCATGTGCTCGCGGTCGATGTTCGTGATCACGCCGATCACCGGATCGAGGGCGAGAAACGATCCGTCCGACTCGTCCGCCTCGACGAGCAGGTAGTCGCTGTTTCCGAGCCGGGCGTTGGAGCCCATCGACGCCACGCGGCCGCCGATGACGACCGTCGGATCCATCCCCGCCGCGCCGAGCACCGCCGCGCACATCGAGGAGGTGGACGTCTTGCCGTGGCTTCCGGCGACCGCGACGCCGTACTTGACGCGCATCAGCTCCGCCAGCAGCTCGCCACGCGAGATGACCGGCAGCCTGCGCTCACGCGCCTCGACCAGTTCGGGGTTGTTGTCGGGAATCGCCGAGCTCGTCACCACCGCTTCCGGGTCCCCGAGATTGGCCGCGTCGTGCCCGACGTGCACCCGCGCTCCCAGCGTTCGCAGGCGCGCCGTGATCGGCGATTCGCGCAGGTCCGAGCCGGTCACGGCGTACCCGAGGTTCAGCAGGATCTCGGCGATGCCGCTCATTCC
Organism: Bryobacterales bacterium; assembly: GCA_028819255.1. Classification (GTDB taxonomy): domain Bacteria; phylum Acidobacteriota; class Terriglobia; order Bryobacterales; family UBA6623; genus VXMF01. Next base: position 6,012 of record JAPPMB010000008.1, read on the forward strand.
GATGCCGCCGATCCCGATGAAGTGCAGCCTGCGCTTGCGAAAGGCTTCCTTGTTGAACAACATCACTATCCAATCCCTCCTGCCCTGCCGGCCGCGTCAGCCACCGCGGCGGCGGCATCCCCGACGGCGTCCGCGGTGGCAAGCGGAGCCAGCGCCGCAGCCATGGCCGCCAGACGGTCCGGGGCCTGCCGGAATCCGTCCACCTCCCGCACCATGCGGTCCCCGGTCCATTCCGCGTCATCGACGAGCACGGCCCCGCCCGCCGATTCCAGCACGCTGCCGTTGGCGCGCTGGTGGTCGTCGGCTGCGAAGGGGAACGGCACGAGAACTGCCGGCTTGCGCGCGGCGCACAGCTCCGCGATGACCGACGCGCCGGCCCGGCACACGACGAGATCGGCGCGGGCGAAGTGCCGGGGCATGTCGTCAAAGAAGGCCGCCGCCTCGACCTCCACGCCGAGCCCGCGGTAGGTCTCCGAGACGGCGGCGTACTCGAGCCTTCCAGTCTGGTGGACCAGCCGGGGCACGTCGTCGCCCCGGGCCCGCCAGGCCCTGACCGCGTCGAGAGCCGCGCGGTTGAGCCGGGCCGCGCCCTGGCTTCCCCCGAGAATGAGGACGCTGAACGGCGAACCGGGCCGTTTCGGCGGCGAACGGAAGAACTCCCGGCGGACCGGCATCCCGGTGACGCGGGAGGTCGCGGCGCTGAAATGCGACGCCGCGGCCGGATGCCCCAGCAGGGTTCTCCGTGCGGCCGGCGCCGCAAGGCGGTTCGCCAGACCGGGGGTGGCGTTGGGCTCGAGAACCACGAGCGGCACGTCCAGGAGCGCGCAGGCCGCCACGAGTGGGCCCGCAGTGTAGCCTCCCAGGCTCAGCGCGGCGGCCGGACGCCGACGCTTGATCAGCCTGAGGGCGGAGGCCACCGCGCGCGGAGCCGACACCAGCGTGGACAGGCGCCGCCGCAGGGACACGCGCTTCAGCGATCCCGCCGGAAGATGGCGCAGTGCGAAGCCGGCTTGCGGAACGAGGCGGTTCTCGAATCCGCGGGAGGTCCCGATGAACACGCATTCCCATCCGCGGTCGCGCAGCTCCTTGGCCACCTCCACGCCGGGAATGACGTGGCCGCCCGTGCCGCCGGCCGCGATTAGCACGCACTTCTCCCGGGAGCCGTTCATCGTCATCGTCCGAACCTGCTGATGTTGAGCAGCACTCCCGAGGAGGCGAGGGTGGTCATCAGCGACGATCCCCCGTAGCTGATGAACGGAAGGGGCATGCCCTTGGTGGGCAGCAGCCCGAGAACCACGCCCATGTTGAGCATCACCTGCGTCACCACCATGACGGTGACGCCGGCCGCCAGGTAGACACCCAGCTGGTCGGGAGCGCCGAGTGCGGAGCGCAATCCTCTCCACAGGAAGAGGCCGAACGCGGCCACGACCAACATCGCGCCGAGCAATCCGAGCTCCTCGGCGACCATGGCGAAGATGAAGTCCGTGTGGACCTCCGGAAGAAAGTGCATCTTCTGCTTGCCCGCCATCCAGCCCTGCCCGATCCAGCCCCCGGACCCCACGGCGATCTGGGACTGCAGGATCTGGAAGCCGCTTCCCAGCGGATCCGCATCCGGGTCGAGGAACGCGAAGATCCGCGCCCGGCGGTACTGGACCTGCCACACCAGCAGGTACGCCAGCGGAATCGCCGGAACCACGCACAGGAACAGGTGCCGCAGGGGTGCGCCGGCGAGGAACAGCATGGTGCCGGCGAGGATCCCCAGGCAGGCGGTGGTGCCGAAGTCCTTGCCGATCAGGATGAGGGCCGACAGCGTGCCGATCACGGCGAACGGGACGCCGAGGCTGGAGAACCTGTGCAGCATGTGGCGATTCCGCTCCAAGTACCACGCCAGGAACAGGATCGTGGCGGGCTTGGCCAGCTCGGACGGCTGCAGAGACAGCACGCCCAGCCGGAGGAAGCGCCTGGTGTTGGCCCCGGTTCCCATGGCCGCCGCCAGCAGGAGCAGGAAGACGCAGCCGCCCAGGATTCCGTACACGATCCTCTCGTTCCGCAGGCGCCGGTAGTCGATGAACATGAGCGAGTACATGCCGGCGAACCCGATCGCGGCCGCGACGAGCTGCTTGGTGATGTAGAGGGTGCTGGACTGCTCGAACGCGGCGGTCGCGCTGTAGACCATCAGCAGGCCGAACATCGACAGGGAGAGGATCGTCCAGATGAGGACGGAGTCGCATCGGAGGACCAGCGGCATCTCAGACCACCAGCCCTTCCACGAGACGCCGGAACTCGCGCCCTCGCTCGACGTAGTTCGGGTACTGGTCGAAGCTCGCGCAGGCCGGGGCGAGCAGCACCGTGTCGCCGGGGCGGGCGCGCGGCAGCGCATACCGCAGGGCGGCCTGGATGGTGCCGGCGTCGACCGTCGGAACGGCGCTGCCGAGCTGGCTTCGAATCAGGGGTGCAGCCTCTCCGACCAAAAGCGCCGTGCGCGTCCGCCGCTTCAGCGCCGGAGCGAGGGGGGCGAAGTCCGACCCCTTGTCGCGTCCCCCTAGGATTGGCCACAATCCCGACGGGAACGAGCCGCAGGCCTTCACCGCGGCCGCCACGTTGGTGGCCTTGGAGTCGTTGTAGAAATCCACGCCCCCCACCTTGGCGACGAACTCCATCCGGTGAGGAACGGGCCGGAACGAGCGGAGAGCCTGGCCGATGTCTTCCCCGGTCACACCTGCCAGCGAGCAGGCGGCGACGGCCGCGAGGGCGTTCTCGAGGTTGTGCGCGCCCTTGATGGGGAGATCGGACGGGCCGACGGTCGTGCCGCGAAACCGGATCAGGCCGTCCCGCGCGCAGGCGTCCAGGCCGTCCCTGCAGACCGCGCCGAAGCGGACGACGGAACCGCGTGCCAGCGGCTCCATCTCCCGACATGCCGGGTCGTTGCCGTTCAGCACTGCGAAGTCCCCCGTGCGCTGGCTGTGCAGGATTCTCGCCTTCGCTGCGGCGTACTGTTCGAAGGTTCCGTGGCGGTCCAGATGGTCGGGCGTGACGTTGAGGACGACAGCCACGCCGCAGCGGAAGGACGTGCTCGCCTCGAGCTGGAAGCTGGAGAGCTCCAGGACGTGCCAATGGTCCGGCTCCGACGTCTCCACGATCTCCAGCACGGGCGTGCCGACGTTGCCGGCGAGCGAGCCCGGCACGCCCGAAGAGCGCAGCACGTGGTCGGCGAGCGAGGCCGTGGTCGTCTTTCCGTTGGTCCCGGTAACCCCGATGACGCGCCCCCTCAGGACATCGGCGGCAATCTCCAGCTCCCCGCACACGGCGATGCCCCGCTCGCGCGCCCGGACCAGGCCGGGCAGGTCCCAAGGCACGCCGGGCGACGGGACCACCAGATCCTGGGCGAGCACCAGCTCGTCAGGGTGGCCGCCGTAACGGACCGTCGCGGGCAGCGCGTCCAGGGTCTCGGAATCGCTGCCGAAGCTCTCGCGCGGACGGCTGTCGGCTGCGGTGACGATTGCGCCCCGACCGGCGAGAAAGCACGCCGCCGCCCGCCCGGACTTGCCCAGGCCGACCACCAGCGCTCTCTTGCCGTTGACGTTCATCGCAGTTTCAGCGTGCTTAGCGCCAGCAGTGCCCAGGCAAAGCCGGCGATCCAGAAGCGCACGATCACCTTCGACTCGGCCCAGCCAAGCAGCTCGAAGTGATGGTGCAGAGGGGCCATGCGGAAGATCCGCTTCCCCGTGAGTTTGAAGCTGCCCACCTGGGCGATGACGGAGAGCGTCTCGGCCACGAAGACCCCCCCGATCAGGAGCAGCGTGATCTCCTGCTTCGCCAGCAGCGCGACAGTGCCGATGGCCCCGCCCAGGCTCAGCGCGCCGACATCGCCCATGATGATCTGGGCGGGGTGCGCGTTGTACCAGAGAAAGGCGAGGCAGGCTCCCAGGACGGAACCGCAGAAGACGGTCAGCTCTCCGGCAAGCGGCACGCCCGGAACGTCGAGATAGGCCGAGAGCTCGCTGTGGCCGGCGACGTAGACGAGCGCGGCGAGGGCGCAGACGCAGATGATGGCCAGCCCGGTCGCCAGGCCGTCCAGACCATCCGTGAGGTTGACGGCGTTGCTGGACCCGACCAGCACGAAGAAGATGAACACGATGAACAGCGAGTAGGCAAGCGGGAGCGTCCATGGACTGGCGGCGAGCGAATGGAGGACCAGGTCTGGCCGGATGTCCTTGAAGAACGGCAGGGTCAGGGCGCTCGAATAGTCCCCCCGGGCGCTCATCGCGATCAGGGCCGACCCCACAAGCAGCGTCACCGCGCACTGCAGCCCGAACTTGGCCCGCGAGGTGAGGCCCAGGTTCCTCTTCCGCGAAACCTTGGTCCAGTCGTCGAGCAGGCCGATGCACCCGAATCCGATCATCCCCAGGAGGGCGGTCCAGATGTACGGGTTGCCCAGGTCGGCCCACAGCAGCGTCGGCACGACCGTCGCCAGGCAGATCAGCAGTCCGCCCATCGTGGGCGTTCCGGCCTTGTCCTTGTGGGACTCCGGACCGTCCTCGCGGATGTACTGGCCCACCTGAGCCCTGCGCAGCCGCTGGATGAGCCATGGACCCAGCCACAGGCCGATCGCCAGCGCGGTCAGGCTCGCCATCGTGGTCTTGACCGTGATGTAGCTGAACAGGCGAAGCGGGCTGAACAGCGGATTAAGGTGCTCGAGAAGGAGATAGGAGAGCATCGCTCAGACCGCCGCCCTTTCCGTCCCCTCGCAGCCCAGCAGCTCCAGCAGGGGATCGCGCACCCGCTCGAGACCGACGCCGCGCGAGGCCTTGATCAGGATCGCGTCACCGGAGCGGACGAATCCCTGGAGGCGTCTTGCCGCGGCGGAGGGGCACTCGTGAAACTCCGAAGGAACGCCGGCGGACTCGGCGATCTGGGCTGCGTCGCCTCCGACGGCGACCAGATAGTCGACACCGGCCGAGGCCACGGCCGCGCCGACCCTCCGGTGGAATTCCCGGGAGCTCCGGCCAAGCTCCCGCATCTCGCCGAGCACCGCGATGCGGCGCGCCGCCTCGGTCCGGCGCAGCACCTCCAGCATCGAGGCCATTGCGGCGGGGTTGGCGTTGTAGCAGTCGTCGATCACGGTCACGCCGCCCGACTTGCGCACCCTGCCGCGCATCGCGCCGGGGCGCAGTCGCGCAACCGCATCCTGCAGCCGCTCCGGATCGGGGCCCACGCAGCGCATGGCCGCGATCGACGCCAGGATGTTGTAGACGCTGTGCCGGCCCGGCAGGCTCGAGGCCATCGTCCGGCCCCCGAGCCGGAACCGCACACCGTCGGCCCCGAATTCCTCGACGTCGGTCGCGCGAACATCGGCCTGCCGCTCGATTCCGAACGTGACCGTCGGACCGCGATGCAGCTTCCGGAAGCCGAAGACCCGGGGGTCGTCGGCGTTCAGCACGGCAACGCCTTCCCCGCCCAGAGCCTCGACCAGCTTCCCCTTTTCGCGGGCAATCTCGTCGACGGACTCGAAATTGCCCAGATGTGCCGGACCGACGTTGGTCACCACGCTGACGTCCGGCGCGGCAGTCTCGGCCAGCGGCTGCATCTCGCCCGCGTGATTGATTCCGATCTCGACGACTGCCGCGCGGGCCTCGTCCGGAATCCGCAGGAGCGACAGCGGCAGGCCGTACTCGTTGTTGAGGTTGCCTTCCGACCGCGCCACAGCCAGGGATTCGGACAGCAGCGCCGCCGTGACCTCCTTCGTGGTTGTCTTTCCGCCACTGCCGGTGATCGCAATCACGGTGCGCCCCCAGTCCGCCCGCGCGCGACCCGCCAAGGTTCGCAGCGCCCTGGCGGTGTCAGGCACGTGCAGCACGGTGTCCCTTCCCTCTCCCCGGAAGGATGCGTCCACGACGGCGGCCGCCGCACCGCGCCTCATGACGTCTCCCACATAGTCGTGGCCGTCGTGGCGGGGGCCGCGAATCGCGAAGAACAGGTCTCCGGGCCGGATCGTGCGCGAGTCGATCGAGTATCCGCGCGCAACGGAGCCCGGCCCTCCCGGCGACAGGCCCAGCCAGTGGCGGATTCTGGCGAGTGAAAGCCTCATGAGCGCCCGTACCCCAATTCTCCGAGGGCCGCGCGAGCGACCTCCCGGTCGTCGAACCGGACGGTTCCCCGGGCCAGCGACTGGGTGGTCTCGTGGCCCTTGCCGGCAATCAGCACGACGTCGCCCGCGCGGGCCTCCCGCAGCACGGCGCCGATCGCCGCGGCACGGTCGGGCTCCGCGGTCCAGGGCGCGGAGCCGCAGCACAGGCCGGCGCGGACGTCGTCGATGATCCGCTGCGGGTCCTCGCTGCGGGGATTGTCGGAGGTTAGGACGGCAAAGTCGCTGAACCGGCCGGCAACGCGGCCCATGGGCGCGCGCTTGGAGCGGTCCCTGTCCCCTCCGCAACCGAAGAGAGTCAGCACCCTGCCGGGCCGCCGGCCGCGATTGGCGATGCGTCGCGCGGACTCGATCAGGCGGCGCAGGGCGTCCTCGGTGTGCGCGTAGTCGACCACTGCCAGAAACGGCTGGCCGCGGTCCACGGCCTCAAAGCGGCCGGGCACGGCGCGCGCGGCGCACAAGCCTCGCTCGATCGCCTCGACCGAGAGCCCGTGGCACTGTGCGGCGGCGACGGCGGCCAGAAGGTTGTCGACGTTGAAGTCGCCGACGAGCGAGGACTCGACCCGGACGCGTCCCGCCGGCGTCTCGGCGTCGAACCGGAGTCCGCGGAAGTCCGACGCCACGTTGCGCGCCCGCACGTCGGCCTGCGCGGCGCGCCCGTAGGTCACGGGCTCGGTCCGGCCGATGCCCAGGAAGCTGCCGGCCGACGGATCGTCGGCGTTGACCACGGCGAACCGCGGCGGATCCGCCCCGGCGCCTTCGAACAGCATTCTCTTGGCCGCCCTGTAGCGGTCCATGTCGCCGTGAAAGTCCAGATGGTCCGGAGTCAGATTGGTGAACACGGCGGTGTGGAACTCGATTCCGTGGACGCGACCGAGGGCCAGGGCATGCGAAGACGCCTCCATCGTGGCGTGGGTGCCCCCGATGTCCCGCAGCCGGGCCAGCACCCGGACGATCTCGAGCGACTCGGGAGTCGTGTTGACGGCCTTCTCGGACGATTTGCCGACGCGGTGGTGGATCGTCCCCATCATCGCCGTCGCGGTCCCGCGCGACCGCAGCAGGGCGTCGATCAGGTGGACTGTGGTGGTCTTGCCGTTCGTGCCCGTGACCGCGGTGACGGCCACGTCCCGGTCCGGGCGGCCGTAGAAGCGCAGGCTGGCCCGGGCGAGCGCGCGGCGTCCGTGCCGGACCCGCGCCCAGCAACTCCGGAGCCCCTGCGGGGCCGGTCGCTCGCTCACGATCGCGGAAGCGCCCGAGTCCAGGGCCTGCGGCACAAAGGAATGCCCGTCCGCATGCTCGCCGGGAAACGCGAAGAACGCCTCGCCGGGGCGCAGCTTCCGCGAATCGTACTGCAGGCCGGCGACTTCGACTGCGGGAACCGGTCCCGCCGCGAGGCCCTCCAGCATGGCGTCAAGCCTCATCCGCCGCCCCCCGTCTCGACGGCCGCCCGCTCGATGCCGACCGACGGCGTGAAATGCAGCCGCACGGCCTGTCCCTCCTCCAGCGCCTCGTTGGGCCCGGGAATCTGCGTGTGGGCCGTGCCGGTCCCGCTTGGCTCGATTTCGATTCCGAGCGTGGCGGCGAGCCCGTAGGCCTCGCGCATCGTCAGGCCCAGCATGTCCGGCGCGGTGCGGGGCATCGCAACCCGGGTCCGGGGAAGGCCGGCGAAGGGGACTTGCTGCCCGACCCGCGCGGCGACCAGAAACTCCTCCGCGCCGAAGTTGTCGGAGCGCCCTTCGACGAGATCCGCGACCACCGTCTCCGGCGCGGCGGCGCCGGGCCGCGTGCGCCTCGGCGACACGTTGGAGGGAGGGATGTCGAGGTGCCTGAGCGCCTGCTTCATGACCGCGGCGAACAGCGGCGCCGCGATCCTGCCGCCGTAGTAGAACTGTCCGCGAGGGTCGTAGAGCATCGCCACTCCCACCAGGGCCGGATCGTTGACGGGAGCAAACCCGCAGAAGCTCGCAAGGTAGGCTCCGTCGGCGTAGGAGCGCGACACCGGGTTGATCATCTGGGCGGTGCCGGTCTTGCCGCCCACCCGGTAGCCCGGAATCCGGGCGAGGCGTCCCGTTCCGGCCTCGACCACGCGCTCCAGGATCGCCTGCATGGTCGCGGCGGTGTCGCGGCTCAGCACGCGGACTCCCGGACCGTCCTCGTATCGGACCACGGACCCGCCGCGCTCGCGAACCGCACGCACGATGCGGGGCTGGACCAGAACCCCCCCGTTCGCGACGGCCGAGAAGAGCCGCGCCATCTGCAGTGCCGAGACGCCGACCTCCTGCCCCATGGCCAGAGACGCCAGTGAGCTCCCGCTCCAGCGCGAGAGCGGACGGACCAGCCCGTGGACCTCGCCGGGCAGCGAGATTCCGGTGGGCTTCCCGAACTCGAAGCGCCGGAGGTACTCGTGGAACGCCTCGTCGCCGAGACGGTAGCCGATCTTGATGATGCCCACGTTGCTCGACTTCATCAGCACCTGGGGCATGGTCAGCAGACCGTACGGATGATGATCGCGGATCCGCCGCCGCTTGACCCAGATTCCGCCCATCTCGCAGTCGAACACGTCGTCGGTCGTGACCACCCCCTCCTCGAGGGCGGCTGCAGCGGTCAGGACCTTGAACGTGGAGCCGGGCTCGACCAGATAGCTGATGGCGAAGTTCCGCAGCCTCTCCAGGTCCTCGGAGGTCCTGGAGAGCTGGTTGGGGTTGAACCGCGGCCAGCTCGCCATGGCGACGACCTGGCCCGAGTCCGGCCTCATCAGGACCACGGTGCCGGCCCGCGACTTCGATTCCCGGACCGCGCGCTCCAGCTCCAGGTGGGCCAGCGACTGGATGTCCAGATCGAGGTCGAGGATGAGGTCGTCGCCGGGAACCGGCGGCCGCAGCGTCTGGGTGCCGTAGCGGCGCTGGCGCGCGTCGTACTGCAGAACGCCGAGGCCCGGCCTTCCCCTGAGCCGGGCCTCGAACTCCTGCTCCAGCCCGGCCTGGCCGAAATGGTCCAGTCCCACCGTGCCGAGCACGTGGGCGGCGACGGTGCCGTAGGGGTAGTAGCGCTTGCTCTCCGTCTCGAAGTGCAGGATCTCCTTGAGATCCAGCGCACGCGCCCGCTCGGTCTCTCCGAGCGTCGCGAGCCGCTTCACCCACTGGAAGCCGCCGCGCTCCAGCCGCTGGCGCAGCACTAGTTCGTCCGTGCCCACGGCCTCTGCCAGCGTGCGCGCCAGTCCGGCCTTGTCGTCCGTCCTGTCCGAAAAGACGCCGATGGACTGCGCAGACGTGCTCAGGGCCAGCTCGTTGCCGTGGCGGTCGAGGATGGCCCCGCGCTTCGCAATCAGGTCGACGGTGGTCTCGTGCTGGCGGATCGCCCTCTCCCGCAGCTCCTCGACCCGGAAGACCTGCAGGTCGAAGAGGCGCACCGAGACGATCGCGAACCAGACGAACACCAGCGCGGTGAAGACGCGGAACCGCTGGTGGTCCCGCCGGCCGAGGCCGTTCGTGGGGAGGCCCAAGACGTGACTGCGTCCGGTTCGGCGCAGCCATGACATCGTGGACCTGTCCATGAGCCGTTTCCCGCTGAATGCCTACTCGATCACCGGTCTCGCTGCGTCGCAGCCCCCGGACCGAGGAAGTCCCCGGTCCGGGAGATCCGGTCTAGTCCCCGTGCACGAACAGCTCCGCTACGGTCGGTTCCGGACCGCCGCCCAGGCGACGCTGGGCCGTCCATGTGTACTTCGTGTCCTCCGTGCGGCCCAGGCCGAGATCCGCAGCCAGCGCCGCCACCCGCTGCAGATCCTCAAGCCGTCCCTTCTCCACCTTGAGGTGCTCCCGGACCGCGACCAGCTGCTCGACGGTCTCGGTCAGCTGCGCCTGGCGATAACCCGAATGGCGGACCCACAGGCGGGGGCTGGTCGCGATCAGCGACAGCAGAACCACGAACAGCCCCATGCTGACATGCCTGCGAAGCGCATAACGGTCCGTCGGGTCGTGACGGTACTTGACCGAACTGTTGTCGATCGCCTTCCGGTACAGGACGACGCCCTCCATCGGCACGGAACGCCTCGCCACGGACGGCAGCTGTGCGCCGCTGGCCACGGGGGGGCCGCCATGTCGCACGGGATTGGGATTCTTTCCCCACCCCAGGTGCGGCCTCCATGGCAGCGGCGCGTTCGGTTCTGTCCTCTTCTCCATGTGTACCGATCCCTTACTTGCGGGCGCCCGCTCCCCGCGCGCGACAGACTGCTCTCAGACGTGCGCTGCGGCTGGCGCGGTTGCGGGCCACCTCTGCCGCCGGGGGGCGAACCACCCGGCGTGTCAAGACCCTGTGAGTTCCGGCGGCCGCGAGCCGGCGGAACGAGTGCTTCACCAAGCGGTCCTCGCCGCTATGGAAACTGATGACGACGAAGCGGCCGCCCGGCGCCAGCAGGCCCGGGGCGGCGTCAAGGAGGGCGCGAAGCTCGCGAATCTCGTCGTTGACGGCCATTCTCAAGGCCTGGAACGTGCGGGTCGCCGGGTGGATTCTCCGACGGGCGCCGCGCGGCACAGCGCCGGCCGCGATCTCCGCCAGGTGGCGGGTGTCCCGCACGGGCCTGGCCCGGACGACGGCCCGCGCGATACGCCGGCTGAATCGCTCGTCGGCGAGCCGGTAGAGCAGGTCCGCCAGCTCCCGCTCGCTTCCGCGATTGACGAGGTCCCACGCGCACAGCTCCTGCCGGCGGTCGAAGCGCATGTCCAGCGGGCCCTCCAGGCGGAGGCTGAAGCCCCGGCCGGCATCGTCCAGCTGCGTGCGGGACAGCCCCAGGTCCGCGAGGATCCCCGCGATGGGCTGGTGCTCCCGAACGGCCTCCGCGATCCGGGAGAAGGCGCCGTGACAGTACGTTACGCGGCCCTCGAACTCCCGCAGGCTGCTGCGGCAGCGCTCGAGCGCCGATGCATCGCGGTCGATGGCCACGAGCCTGCTGCGGGATGTCCGCGCGAGAATCCTCCGCGCATGGCCGCCCGAGCCGGCGGTGCAGTCGCAGTAGGTGCGACGCTCGCCAGCGCGCGCTTCGCCAAGCAGGTATCGTTCCATTTCGTCCGCCATGACCGGGTAATGCTCACTCACCGTCAGAGGCCCAGATTCGCCGCGTGCAGCATGTCGCTCTCCGACAGCGCGTTGGCCTCTGCCGCCTCGTTGTACCTGGCCTCGTTCATGACCAGCATGTGGTTCGCCTGCCACTGGATCCTCACAGGACCCCGCATGCCCGCCGACCTGCGCAGACCCGCCGGTATCAGGACGCGTCCCTGGCCATCGAGCGACTCTTCAGCGCCGAAGTGGTTGGTCTGGAAAAGGATCTTGTTCTTGACCTTGCCGTCTATGGCCTGGTCCGTCCCGGTCGACTTGCGGGCAAGCAGCTCCTCGACGGCCTCCCATTCGCGGAGCGGAAAGACCTTCACGACATCTCCCCTCAAGCTGGTCACGAACAGGTCCATTCGGTTGTACTTTTCCTTGTATGAGCGCTTAACGCTTGCGGGCAGCTTCAGGCGCCCCTTGGCGTCGACGTTCCCGTTCCGGACTCCGCGAAACACGATATTCCACGATTTGGTCCACTTTCGTACACATTCGTCCGAAATCGACCACTTCTGTCCACAACATTCTGCTCCCAAGCGCAGGCCCCTGTCAAGCGCTTGCGGGGCAGTTTTTTCAGTTTTTTCAACTTTGGAATATCTAGCGCACGATGCCAATCATCGGTCCATATGTATTGTTCCATGCGTACGATTCGCCCGGCTCCCGCATGACGGCCCGAGGCGGGCGGCCGGAGCTGGGAGAACGGACCGCGTCTTTTGCGAGAATGGTCTGGCTCGAAGAACGGCGACTCGGCCACTTCGAACACGGAGGAGGACTGCAGTGAAGCTGGGACTGGTGACCTACAACGTCGGACGGGACTGGGACATCGACACGATCATCGAGAAGCTGGGAGCGGCAGGCTTCGAGGCGGTCGAGCTTCGAAGCACCCACCGGCACGGCGTGGAGCCGGGACTGGGGCCGGCCGAGACGGCGGCGGTGCGGTCCAGGTTCGAAGGGAGCGGCGTGCGTCTCCTCAGCCTTGGATCCGCGTGCGAGTTCCACTCGCCGGACGAACAGGAGCGTCTGGCGAATGTCCGCGAGACGGCGCGATTCGTGGAGCTGGCCCACGACCTGGGCTGCCTGGGCGTGAAGGTGCGCCCGAACGGCCTGCCCGAGGATGTCCCGCGGGAGGTCACGATCCGGCGCATCGGCGAGGCCCTGCGGGCCTGCGGGGACCACGCGGAGCGCTACGGCGTCGAGATCTGGGTCGAGGTCCACGGCAGGGGCACGCGGCAGCCGGAGGCGATGCGGGCCATCATGGACAGCTGCGGCCACCCAGCGGTGGGAATCTGCTGGAACTCGAACCCCACCGACATCCGGGAGGGCTCGATCCGGTCCGCGTTCGAACTGCTCAAGGGATTCATCCGCAACGTTCACATCAGGGACCTGCCGGACTATCCGCACCGCGAGCTCTTCGGTCTGCTCAAGTCGATCGGGTTCCGCCGCTACACCCTCGTCGAGACCGCCCAGAGCTGCGAGCCCGACCGCTACCTGCGGTACTACGCGGCCCTCTGGCGCGAACTGGTTCGCAGCGCGTGAGGGCGGAGCCCGGAATATCCCCCGTCAGTCCGGCGCGAAGCTGATCCGGTAGGGATCCCGGTCTATCCACAGCGGGGGGCCCTCCCTGCCGTTGATCGAGTACCGCAATCTCACGCCGGTCGCCAGCGTGAAGGAGCGCCCGATCGAGAAGGAGTCCAGGGACCCGTAGGGGGCTTCGGGGCCCCAGTCCTCGAGGAACTCCTCGAAGGGATAGTAGCGGCAGGGCTCGGCGACCGAGCAGCCCCAGAGGGAATAGGCGTCCTCGTACTCCTGCTCCTGGAGAAGTCCGAAGAACCGTCTGGCCTGCAGCTCCTCGCGCCAGTTCCGGAAGAATACGTAGTAGATCGCTCCGAGCAGGGCCGCAGCGGCCAGGGCGAGCAGCGCGGCCTTGACGATGCGTTCGGCGACCAGCCCTCGCTCGGCGTAGCCACCTAGGTAGTCCATCGCTCCGGTCGCAGGAGAGGCGGCCTAGTTCGCCGGATGCAGCGCGTCGTAGGCCTGCGTCGCCTCGGCGGTGAGATCGATGAGGGCGTTGTGCGCCAGAACTCCCGTGGCCTCGACGATCAGGTCGAGTTCCTTCTCCAGCCGGAGTTCGCTGACGATCGCGCGCATGCGACCGCTCCCGGCCGCGAGGATGTTCTGGCGGTCGAACTCGACATCCGACTGCAGGTCCTCGCTGAGACGCTGCGCCGTCCGCTGCTTCCGCTGGCCCTCGGCCTGCAGACTGGCGGCTTCGGCCCCCTGGGCGGTCTGCAGCCTGTTCTGGATTTCGGCCAGCTCGGCGGAGAGGCCTTCGATCTCCTCCTGGCGGCCCTTGAACTTGGCTTCCAGCTCGGCCGATTGCTTCTGCATGTCGGCGGTGTTCAGGAGCGCCTCCTGGAAGTTGATCACGGCGATCTTTGTCTGGGCCCCTGACTGCCCGGGCCATGCGCACAGCAGCAGCGCCGAGGCGAGCATCCAGCGGTGAATTTGCATCGGTTTCGATCCTCTCCAGATGGTTTGCATACGGTGAATCCCTATTCTGGCATGCCTAGCATGCCGCGCTCCAGCGCCAGTCCGGCCCTGTCGGCGTTCCCGCCCCTAGGGCGAGAAGAACTGGCGCGATATGTCGTTGTACATGACGATCCCGAAGAGGATCACAAGGAACATCAGACCGGCCTGAATGATCCGGTTCTTGACTTCCGCGCTGACATCCCGCCGCAGCAGGGACTCGACCAGCAGCAGAACGATGTGCCCCCCGTCCAGCACGGGAATGGGAAGAAGGTTGAGGATGCCGAGGTTGACGCTGATGACGGCCATCAGCTGGATCAGCCCGCCGGCGCCCTGGGAGGCGGCATCCTGTGTGTGCCGGTAGATTCCGACGGGACCCTCCAGGGCCTTGACCGAGAGGTCTCCGGTGACCAGTGCGCCGAGCGTGCGGAAGATGAGGCCCGCGAAGCCGATGTTGTCGCTGGTGGACCGCGCCAGCGCCTGTCCGAAGGAGAGCGGCTCGTCGACCCGTTCGTAGCGGGCGAGCAGATGGACGCCCACGCGCCAGGGCTGGCTGTCGTCTTCCCGTTCGGCGGCCACCGTGAGCGACTCGAAGGACCCGCCGCGCTCGACTTCGACGGCCATGGGCCGCCCGCCCGAGCCGCTGATGACGTCGATCACCTGCTGCAGAGCGACGATCTCCGCGCCGTCCACTCTCAGCAGCACGTCCCCCGGCTCCACGCCCGCCGACGCGGCCGGCGATCCGCCGAGGACGTCGCCGATGCGCACCCGGTGTGCGGCCGACCATCCCGGATCGACCAGCTCCTGGGCCGTCTCTTCGCCCGGCAGGGCGATCCGCAGGTTCTGCGCCTCCCCTCCCCGCTCGACCGCAAGTCCCACCTCGCGACCGGCCGCCAGGGCCGTGGCCATCACGAGGTCCTTCCAGGTCGGGATCGCGGCCCCATCCACGGAGCGCACAACGTCCCCGGCCCGCACGCCCGCGGCATCGGCGGCCGAGCCGGGAGAGACGTAGCCGACGCGGGCCTCCTCGTCGAGAAAGCGGGCGCGCTCGTACCGCACCGTGTACAGGCCGGCCAGCAGGGCAATCGCCAGAAGGAAGTTGAACAGCGGCCCCATCCCGACGATCACCAGGCGCTGCCAGCGGGGCTTGGACGGCAGCTCGCCGGGCTCGCCGGTGGCCTCTCCGACCACGGACTGCCCGGCCATCTTGACGTATCCGCCCAGCGGAAGCAGGCACACCTTGAAGTCCGTTCCGTCGTGCTTGAACCCGAACAGCCGCGGTCCGAAGCCGATCGAGAAGCTCTCGACGGTGACATTGAAGTAGCGCGCCGCAAGGTAGTGTCCCAGCTCGTGGAACAGGACAAGCACGCTGAGGACAATGATGAAGTTGATCATGCCGGCACTCTCAAGTCAGGCCGCCGTCGCGCCCGTCAGACCGAGGGCGGGTCGCGGCTCCGGCCGGCGCCGCACAACTTCGCGGGCCTTCGCCCGGGCCTCCAGGTCGCACTCCAGCACGTCTCCGACCGACGGCTCGGGCTTGCTTGGCGCGCCCGCCAGCGTGCGCTCCACCACATGGGCGATGTCGGGAAAGGAGATCCGTCCGCAGAGGAAGGCCTCCACCGCCACCTCGTCCGCCGCGTTGAGCATGCACCCGGAAAGGCCGCCCGAGCGGGCGGCTTCGTACGCCAGGTCGATCAGCGGAAACTTCGATCGGTCCGGCGGCTCGAAGTCCAATTGTGACACACGGGTCCAGTCCATGCGCCGTCTGGGACTGGGCTCCCGGTCAGGGTAGGCGAGCGCGTAGCGGATCGGCAGCTTCATGTCCGGCGGGCTGAGCTGGGCGATCACGGAGCCGTCGCGGAACTCGACCATCGCATGCACGACGGACTGCGGATGCACCACGATGTCGACCAGGCCTGGCGGCAACCCGAACAGATGGCACGCCTCAATGACCTCGAACCCCTTGTTCATCAGGGTGGCCGAGTCGATCGTGATCCGGCTGCCCATCTTCCACGTCGGGTGCCGCAGCGCCCGCTCCGGCGTGACGCGCGCGAGCTCCTCCGCCGGCGTTGTGCGGAACGGGCCGCCGGAAGCGGTCAGGACGACCCGCTCCACCTCGTCGGCCCGCCCGGCCCGCAGGCACTGGTGGAGCGCGTTGTGCTCGCTGTCGACCGGAAGGATCTCAGCGCCGGAATCCCGCGCGGCGGAGGTGACCGCCTCGCCGGCGGCCACCAGCACCTCCTTGTTGGCCAGCGCAATGCGCCGACCCAGCCGCACGGCCTCGTAGGTCCCCTCCAGACCCGCAATGCCGACGGCCGCCGAGACCAGCACGTCGTACTCGAACTCGGCCGCCGCCGCGAGATTGCCCCGGGGACCGCAGGCGAACCGCGGCGAGTACCCGGCCGCTCCGCCGAGCCTGTCCCGCAGCCGGGCGAGCGACTCGGGGTCCGCGACCGAGACCAGCGCCGGGCGGAATTCGAGGGCCTGGCGGGCCAGTTCGTCGACGTTGCGGCCCGCCGCCAGGGCGACGACCTCGACGGCGGCGTCGATCTCGCGCACGACCTGCAGCGTGTGCCGACCGATCGACCCGGTCGAGCCGAGCACCGAAATCCTCATGGCCATCTCATTCGCGGGGGGCGTCCGGACCCGGGCGGCTAGCCCGGGTCATGGCACAGGTCGCAGTCGTTCGGGGCGTTGTTCCGGGCATGGCACTCCATGCAGGCCGCCATCGTCGTGGGCTTCTCCTGGAACAGCGCCTGGCGCTCGGCGACGGGGCCGTGGCAGGTCTCGCACGCCACGGACGCGTCGTCGACGTGCGACGCGTGCGAGAACCAGACGTAGTCAGGGACCCGGTAGACCCGGTTCCAGGGCACCGGTTCGCCGTCCGCGTGGTGCTTCGCCAACCGCCGGATGTGCGGGCTGTCGGTCTTGACGGCGGAGTGGCAGGCCATGCACTTGACCTCGGCGGGGTATCCGGCCAGAAAGCCGGGATCCGCGATCTCGTGGCAATCGCGGCACTTCAGCCCAAGCGCCACATGGGTCTGGTGGCTATAGGGGAGCGGCTGCTCCACCGGAACCGGGCCGGCCTCCGCCTCCGCGCCCTCCGCGGCAGCGGCCCCCGACTGCGAGAGGGACCAGGGCGCCGCCGACAGTGCGAGGCCGATGGCGAGCGGCAACCCCAGTGCCCGGCGCTTCGTCCGGATGGCCTTGCCGGGCGTCACACGTCCCTCGCACAGCGGAATCCAAGGTTCGCGGTCGAGCTGTCCGGCGAGTTCGAAGTCCGGGCCGCGACGCGGTACCGGTTGCAGTAGGACGCGTGGCACAGAAACGATCCTCCGCGCATCACGCGGGCCGAGCCGGAAGGCGGCCCGACCGGATTCGCCAGCGTGGCCGTCACGTGGTAGGACGGATCGAACCAGTCCATGCACCACTCCCAGACGTTTCCCGTGATCGAATACAGCCCGAATCCGTTGGGAGGGAACGCGTCGACGGGGCAGGCCCCGCGATAGCCGTCCGCACCCGTGTCCCGGACCGGAAAACGGCCCTGCCAGATGTTGCAGAGGTGCTTGCCGCCCGGCTCCAGATCCTGCCCCCAGGGATACGTATGCTGCTCGAGGCCGCCCCGGGCCGAGAACTCCCACTCCGCCTCCGTGGGCAGGCGCTTTCCGGCCCAGCGGCAGTAGGCCTGCGCGTCGGCGTGGGAAACGTGGGTGACGGGATGGTCCGGGCGGCGGCCGACCCCGGATTCGGGACCCTCAGGGTGCCGCCAGTCCGCGCCGTCGACCTTGCACCACCATTCGTGGCCGGCGACCGTGTCGGCCGCGAGCTCCTCGCGCCGCTGCTCTCCGAGATGGCTGTGAAAGACGAAGGACCACCCGAAGCGCTCCGCCTCGGTGCGGTAGCCGGTCGAGCCGACGAACTCGGCGAACGACTCGACCGTGACGGGAAACCTGTCGATGTAGAACGGATCCAGAAGAACCTCCCGGACCGGCCCTTCTCCGTCCGCCGGGAATCCCAGGTCCGTCTCAGTGCCCATGAGAAAGCGTCCGCCTTCGGCCTTGTGCATGTCCACCGCCGAACCTTCGCGCACGACCGGCCGCTGCCGCGAGAGCGCCTCCGACTCGGTCAGCCTGCGGGCTCTCTCAATGCTCGGGACGCAGCAGGGGTGGGGGCCGGCCAGCCGGGACGGAAGGCTGATCGCGGGCCCAGCCGCCGGCATTTCGCGCACTTCCGGCACCGCTCGCGCTGATTCTATCACGCGCCCCGGGCGAAGGCCCGGCCCGCCTTCAGTCGTCGGCCGGCGCCAGGTCCTCGATCACCGCGGCCTCCCGCAGCCGGTCGACATACCTCTCCAGAAGCTTGGTGCGTCGCTGGTCCAGGAGCTCCTTCCGGATCTGGCCCCGCACCTCGCGGAAGGGGCGGGTCTCGGCCGGGCGCCGGTCCAGCACCTTGGCGATGTGAAAGCCGAAGACCGTCCGGAAGACGCCGCTGGTCTCCCCGACCGAGATGCCGAACACTACCTCCTCGAACTCCCTGACCATCTTTCCCCGCGAAAAAAAGCCGAGGTCGCCGCCGTTCCCGGGGCAGTCGGAGGACTCGTCCGCAACCTGCTCGAACCGCTCGCCCGCCTGCAGCCGGGCGTGGAGGGCCTCCGCCGCCTCCCTGGCCTCGGCCTCGGTCACCCCCTTCTCAACGTGCTTGACGATGTGGGCCGCCCGGACGGTCTCCTCGGTGCGGAACCGGTCCTTGTGCCGCCGGTAGAATGCCGCGAGCTCCTTATTCCTCGGAGGTCTCGCCCTGGCGGTCATCCTGGAGATCAGCCTGTCGATACGGAGCCGGGTCCCGACCTCGGCCCGCACCCGGTCCTCGTCCAAGCCGGCTTCGGCGAGTCCGGCGGGGCCCCCATGCCGCTTGACGACCTCCGCGACCCCCTTCTCCACCGCCTCCTTGCCGACGGGCTTTCCGGTCTTGAGTGCGGCCTGGCGCAGCAGCACCTGCTCGATGACGTTCTCCCTGGCCCACTCGACCGCCGTGGAGCGGAGACTCTCGGGGGCAAGGCCGTACTGCCGCCTCTGCTCGTCGGAGAGCCTCTCGAATCGCTGCCGCAAGGCTTCCGCCTCCTGGGCCAAGAGGCTGTTCCGGACAAGTTCGCCATTCACCTTGAGGGCCATTGCGGGCATTCTATCGTGCGGGGCGGGCTCCTTCCTGCGCCCGCGCCCAACGTCCCGGACGTGCAGCGGTCGGTCGCGGACGGGGCGAGACGCGTGGAACCGGGGACAACCTGCGGCCGCGACCGGCGACCGGAACGGCCCGGTCAAGGGAGCGGGAGGACAGCCGCAGCGTCCGCCCGGGATCCGTGTCCCATAATAGGCACGCGGCGGACGGAAGCGGCCTCGCCCGGCAAGGCCCGGATCCGCCGTCTCCAACATGGCGATCCAGACACGGCAGCTCGACTACAAGGACGGCTCGCAGACCCTGTGCGGGCAGCTTGCCTGGGATCCGTCAAGCGACGGTCCCAGCCCAGGAGTGCTCGTCGTCCACACCTGGGCCGGCTGCGGCGAATTCGAACGCGGCAAGGCGATTGACCTGGCGCGGCTCGGCTATGTCGCGCTGGCCGTCGACATGTACGGGGACGGAGTCGTCGGCGGCGGGCCCGAGGAGAACGCCCGGCTCATGGCCCCGCTTCTGGAAGACCGGGCGCTTCTTCAGCGCCGCGTGCTGCGGGCTCTCGAGGCTCTAAAGAGCCTTCAGCGGGTCGATGCCTCCAGGACGGCCGCCATCGGCTTCTGCTTCGGCGGACTCTGCGTCCTCGATCTGGCCCGGACCGGCGCCGAGTGCCAGGGAGCGGTCAGCTTCCACGGGCTGCTGGATCCGCCCGGCAACCTCGAGGGCGTTCGAATCAGGGCCAGTGTGCTGGTCCTGCACGGATGGGACGACCCGATGGCCCTGCCCGAATCCGTCGCCGCGCTGGGAGCGGAACTGACCGTCGGCGGTGCGGACTGGCAGGTCCACGCCTACGGCGGCACGATGCACGCCTTCACGAACCCCAAGGCAAGCAGTCCGCAGAACGGCACCGTCTACAGCGCAAGGGCGGACAGCCGCTCGTGGGAGGCGATGCGTAACTTCCTCGGCGAGGCGCTCGGCACTGCCAGGCGCGCGCCGCTACCTGCCTGACCTGAGCGGGGCTTCCGGATCCCAGTACGCCTTGTACGACAGCGGGCGGCGCTGTTTCTCCCTGGCAGGGTCGAAGTCCGGATTCTGCCGCGGCATCACGGCACCCACGGACTCCCTCCATGCCCTGAGATCCCCGAGCATGGCCCTGGTGCGGTCCGGCTCCGCGTCCGCCACGTCCACGGACTCGGACGGGTCGGAGGCGAGGTTGTACAGCTCGACGTGCGAGTCCTCGAAGAACTCGATCAACTTCCACTCCTCCCTCCGGAGCGCCCCGGTCGGCGGCGAGCCCGCGTTCGAGTAGTGGGGATAGTGCCAGTACAGCGTGTCCCGTTCCAGCGCCCCGGACTCCTGCAGGAGCGGCAGGAGGCTGACGCCGTCCGCCGCGGGCCCGGAGGGCGTCTCCACCCCCGCCATCTCCAGCATCGTCGGATAGAAGTCCACGCTCGAGACAGGAGTCCCCTCGATCCGGCCGTCCCGGACCTGGTCCGGCCAGCGGACGATCAGCGGTTCGCGGATCCCGCCCTCCCAGAGGTAGCCCTTGCCGGAACGGAATCCTCCGTTGAACGCGCGGCTCGGCACGCCGCCGTTGTCGGAGAAGAAGAAGACCGCCGTGCTGGAGGCGATCCCGAGGCGGTCCAGCGCATCCAGCAGCCGGCCGACCGACTGATCGACGCCCTCGACCATCGCCGCGTAGACCGCATGGTTCCGGCCGGACGGGTCCCGGCGGTCCGCGTAGCCGTCGATCAGGTCCGGCTTGGCCTGGATGGGGCCGTGGACCGAGTAGTAGGACATGTACAGGAAGAACGGCCGGTCGCGGTTGCGCTCGATGAATGCGAGGGCCGCGCGTGTGAGCCCGTCCGTCAGGTAGTGCCCGTCCCGGGCTCCGGGCACCTTGATCAGCTGGTGCGGGGCGAACATCCGGCGATGCGACCCCCAGTGTCCCGCCGCGAAGCTCTCGTCGAAGCCGCGGCGGTGGGGGGGGGGGCCGCCCCCCCCCCCGGGGGCCCGTGCCCCCCCCCCCCGGGGGGGGGCCCCGCCCCCCCGCCCGGGGGGGGCCCCCCGGCCGGGCCGCGGG
>JAPPMB010000008.1:27041-52473 GCA_028819255.1 Bryobacterales bacterium
CGCCGGGGGCGGGGCCCCTTGGGCGGGGGGGGGGGGGGGTAACCCCCGGCCCCCCCCCCCCCGGGCCCCCCCCCCGCCCGCCGGCGCCCCCCGGGGGGGGGGGGGCCGCCCCCCCCCCCGCGCCGAGGTGCCACTTGCCGACGCACGCGGTGGCGTACCCGGCTCCGGACAGCGGCTGCGCGACGACCGTCGAGTCCAGAGGAAGGCCCAGGGGCAGGTCGGCCTGCAGGAGCCTGGCGTGCGGCAGCACGTTGCCCGGAAGGTACTGCGTCAGTCCGGTCCTGGCCGGCCACATGCCGGTCAGGATGCTCGCTCTCGTCGGGGAGCAGTTGGGGGCCGCGGCGTAGGCGTCGGTGAACCGGACGCCGTCCCTGGCAAGCCGGTCGATGTTCGGAGTCCGATGGTACGTGTTCCCGTAGGCGCCGGTGTCGGCGTAGCCCATGTCGTCAAGGAGCAGGAACAGGATGTTGGGCCGGGCCGCCGCCGGTCCGGACGCTACGGCGGCGAGAAGCGCGGCCACCAAGGCGGCGTGCATGCGGAGCGTCGACGGCATGGCGCCAATGTAGCAGCCGCCGGCGCCGTCGTTCGCGACCGGTTGGCGTCTCCGCAGTGGCCTCTTCCAGTCCGCAGGGCACCGGTCAGCGCGCGGCCCTGGCCGCGGGTAAGCCAGGGGTTCCATCCCGCCGGCCACAGCCCGCCTCAGACATCGTGACGCCCTGCGGGCGCACGGCGAGCCGGCGCCCGTGAGACCGCATGCGGCGCGCAGGGGATCCGGGACCGTCCCGAGCTAGGGCTTCGCCGCGGCGGCGTCACGCTTCGCGGCATCGGATGCGGATCGCTCCCCGGGGGACGTTGGCCTGCGCGTCCACCATCCATGGGACCGTGCCAATGGCCGGAGTGCCGCCCGCAGGTGCGGACCCGGCATCGCGGACATCCGCTTCGGATGTCCCGACAGGACCCTACCGGCACCCGGAGCACCCTGTATCGTTGGGAGTGCCTTGCCGCAGTTCCAGCCCAGGGCGGCCCCGGCGATCGGCACGCTTTCCCTGAGAGAAGACGAAGTCGACGTCTGGTTCGTAAGGCTCGACCTGAGCCGGGAACCCTCCGACCGCGACCTGCAGGCCCTGCCGCGAAGCGAGGCGGAACGGGCCGCAAGCATGGGCGAGGAGCCGCGACGACGGTTCGTGGCCGCGCGTTCGCAGCTCCGAAGTCTCCTTGCGGCGTACCTTGCCGCCGAACCCGCGAGCATCGGATTCTCCTACGGCGGCAAGGGGAAGCCCAGGCTGGGCGGGGCGCACGCGGCGAGCGGAATCCACTTCAACCTGTCCCACACGGGGCGCCGGGCCCTCGTTGCGGTCGCGCGCTCGCCTGTGGGCGTCGATCTCGAGACCGTCCGCCCGCTGGGCGACACCGACCGGCTGGCACGGCGGATCCTCTGCGACCGGGAGCGGCGGGACCTCTGCAAGCTGCCGGCGACGGCACGAAACAGCGCGTTCCTCGCCTGCTGGACGCGCAAGGAAGCCTACGCGAAGGCGGTCGGCGAGGGCATCGTGCGGACGTTCCGGCGGTTCGCCGTGACACTGAAGCCGGAATCCGAGCCGGCGCTGCTCCGGGAGGACGGCACCCGCGACCCGGGCTGGACGATTCTGCACGTCGAGCCGGAGGCCGGCGTCGTGGGAGCCCTGGCGGTCCGGCGGGCGGACTGCTCCCCCAGGTTCTGGCTGGTGGAGGCGCCGGAGACCGGGAGACCTACAGGCCCATCTCCTCGATGAACTTCGTGTCGTAGCGCCCGTCGGCGAACTGCGGGGTCCGGAGAATCCGCCGGTGCAGCGGAATCGAGGTCTTGATCCCGTCCAGAATGCACATCGAGAGCGCCCGCCGCATGCGCGCAATCGCCTGGCTCCGGGTGTCCCCGTGCGCAATGATCTTGGCCACCAGCGAGTCGTAGTGGGGCTGGACGGACCAGCCGGAGTACGCGGCGCTGTCGACGCGGATGCCGGGCCCGCCCGGAGCGACGAATCTGCGGACCAGCCCCGGCGAGGGGAGGAAGGTCCGGGGATCCTCCGCGTTCACTCTGCACTCGATCGCGTGACCGCTGACCGAGGGCGTCTGCGGCACGACGGCGCCGAGCGGCTCGCCCGCCGCCAGGAGAAGCTGGCTCTTGACCAGGTCGACTCCGCAAACCGCTTCGGTGACCGGATGCTCGACCTGGATGCGGGCGTTGAGCTCGATGAAGTGCAGATCTCCGTCCTCGTCCATGAGGAACTCGACCGTGCCCGCGTTCGAGTAGCCGATCGTGGACAGCGCCCGGGCCAGGGTCTCCCCCATGCGGGCCCGCTGCTCGGCCGCCACGCCGTTGGCGGGGGCCTCCTCGACCAGCTTCTGGTGGCGCCTCTGGATCGAGCACTCGCGCTCGCCCAGCGAAATCACGTTTCCGTACTCATCCCCGAGCACCTGGAACTCGATGTGTCTCGGGCGCTCGATGAACTTCTCGAGGTAGACCTGACCGCTTCCGAAGGCGGCCTCGGCCTCCGCGGTGGCCTGCAGGAACGAGTCCTTCAGGCGCGAGGGATCGCGCACGATCCGCATGCCGCGGCCGCCGCCGCCCATCGATGCCTTCAGGATGACGGGAAACCCGATCGACTGGGCGAGGCCGGCGGCCTCGGACGGCGTGCGGAGCGGCTCGGGGGAGCCGGGCAGCACGGGAATGCCCGCCTCGGCGGCGGCCTTGCGCGCCTGGGACTTGTCCCCCATGAGACGGATCGCCTCCGGCCTGGGTCCGATGAACCGGATCCCGCACCCCTGGCAGATCTCGGCGAAGCTGGCGTCCTCCGCCAGGAAGCCGTACCCGGGATGGATGGAGTCAACGTCGGCGATCTCGGCGGCGCTGATGATCGCAGGCACGCTGAGGTAGCTGCGCGAGCTGGGCGCCTCGCCGATGCAGATGGCCTCGTCTGCGAGCTGCACGTGCAGCGAGTCCCTGTCCACGGTCGAATAGATCGCGACCGTCTTGATGCCCAGGTCGCGGCAGGCGGCAATCACCCGCAGCGCGATCTCGCCGCGATTCGCGATCAGAAGCCTTTCGAACATTCCCGGCAACGTCCTAGGAGACGGCTATCTCGAAGAGGGCCTGCCCGAACTCCACGCTCTGGCCGTTCTCGACCAGACGCCTGGCAACGACGCCGTCGCAGTCCGACTCGATCTCGTTCATCAGCTTCATCGCCTCGATGATGCAGACCGACTGGCCCCTCGAAACCCGGCCGCCGACCTGGACGAAGGCCGGCGCGTCCGGAGAGGGGGCGGTGTAGAACGTTCCCACCATCGGCGAGACGATGGACTGCGTCGCGTCGTCCTCAGGCTCAGGCGGCGCCTCGGCCGTCTCGGGCTTCGAAGCCTCGGACGCAGCAGCAGGCCGCGGCGGCGGCAACGCCTCGGGCCCGGCGGCCGCGGCCGTCCTGACCACTCTCAGGCGCAGACCGCCGCGTTCATACTCGATCTCGGTGAGGCCCTTGGCGTCGAGGATGTCCGCCAGTTCCCTGATGGACTCGCGATCTCGATGGGACATTTCCATGTTCAGCAGCTTCCAATCCCTATAGGATACGGAGTTCCCGCGGCGTGCGCGTGAGAATCTCGCAGCCGTCCTCCGTGACGACTACCACATCCTCGATTCGGACGCCCGCGAGGCCCTCCAGGTACGCGCCCGGTTCAACGGTCACGACCATCCCGGCCCGCAGGCGCTGACGGCGGCGCGCAGCGATCCTGGGACCCTCGTGGATCTCCAGCCCCACGCCGTGGCCGGTCGAATGGGTGAATGCGGTGTCGAGCCGCACGCCGCCCACCGTCCGCTTCCTCAGCGCCTGCCGGGCCCGACCGTCCACGGTCCGGCACTCGACACCCGCGCGGATCGCCCCGACCGCGGCGGCCTGTGCCTCGCGCACGGCCTCCACCAGCTCCATCTGCGCGCTGTCGGGGCGCCCGACCGCGATCATGCGGGTCATGTCGCTGCAGTATCCGCCGACTACGGCCCCCTGATCGACCACCACCAGGGTGTTCCGCGGGATCGCCGCATCGCGCGGCTCGGCATGAGGCAGGGCGCCGTGCGGTCCGCCCGCGACGATCGTGGGGAACGCCGGGCCCTCGGCCCCGAGTCGCCGCATGCCGAACTCCAGCTCGGCGGCCAGACGGCTTTCCGTCCAGCCCGGCTCCAGACGCCGGCAGACCTCGTCGAACACGTTCGAGTTGAGGTCCACGGACCGGCGGATCGCCCGGACCTCGTCCTCGCTCTTGAGGATTCGCAGCGCCTCGACGGGCGAGTCCGCCGGCACCAGGCTGCATCCGACCGCCTCCCTGCGGAGAAACGCGTAGGCGTCATAGCTGAGCCGGTTCGCCTCGAAGCCGAGTTCCTTGAGGCCGCGGGCCCCGACGGCCTCGGCGAGAGCGATCCTGGAGTCCCCGGCGGAGATCTCGACGGCGATTCCGCTCGTCTGCAGGCGGGCCTGCGTCCGGTAGCGCCCGTCCGTGATGAGAGTCGCCTCGTCGCGCCTGACCAGCAGGTGGCCGGCGCTTCCGCTGAATCCGGTCAGGTACCGGATGTTGGGCGGGGCTGAGACGTACAGGGCCTCCCACCGCAGGCGTCTGCGCAGCGCACGCAGGCGCGACTCGCTCTCAACGACGCTCATGCGGGCGGTTCCCCAAGGTGCGCGAGCACCGGAGCGGGCATCCGTCCGCCATCATACGGGATTCTACCGAGCTGACCGGGACGCCCGAGGTCACCAGAAGAGCCGCAGCCGCGCACTGGCGGTGAACGGCTGGAGCACCCGCGTCCCCACGAACACGGACTGAAAACTGTAGAGTCCCCTGCGGTTCGTCAGGTTCGAGACCTGCAGGGCAATCTCCCAGGCCCTCCGCTCGCCGCGGAAGTGCTCGTAGCCCACGGACGCATTGACGACCGTGCGCGGCCGGTTGCGCGGCGGGTCGCCTAGAAGGTCCACGTAGGGCAGCTGGTCGAAGTAGTCCGGATCCAGGGCGACCTCGCGCGGGTCCGAAGGGTTCGAGACAAGGCCGCTGTCGTACCTGAGCTGCCAGCTGGTCCACCAGCGCCTCGCCAGCCGGCAGATCAGGTTGCCGCTCATTCCAAGGGACTGGTCGTGGTCGATCACGAAAGGCCCTTCGGAAAGGAGCTCCAGCGCGGCCGAGCCCAGGAAGAGGCCGCCGGTCAGCGGCGGATTCACGATCGCCCGGAAGTGGGTGAAGGCCAGGGAGCCGGACAGTTTTCTCGTCTCCGGCACGCGCAGGCTGGCCTCGAAGCCGTTGACCCGCGAGGATGCGAGGGACGTGGGAAAGATGATGCCCGTGTTGAGGAAGTTGTCGTTGTCCTGGGCGTTGTCGGAGTTCTTGTGGTAGTAGACCAGGTCCAGCGTCGCCCTGCCCCCCACGTCCTGCTGGAGGCCTGCCTCGTAGACATTCTGGTATTCGGGCTGGATCGGAATCACCCCTCCGTTGAGCGTGCGCCGGACTGCGGGCGGAGCCAGGTGGGCCGACTCCACCGAGTTCGCCAAGAGCAGGTTCTCGTTCGGAGGCGTCTGGAAATTGCGGTTGTACGACGCCCGGAACACGGTTCCGGTCGCCGCCAAGTGGTAGGCGAAGCCGATTCGGGGCTGGAACTCGTCGGCATGCACGACCATCGAGTAGCGGTCGTAGCGGAGCCCCAGATCCAGCAGGAAGCCCCTCCAGCTCACCCGGTCGTGGAGGAAGAGCGCCAGCAGCCGGCCGGTTCCGCGCTCGCGGAAGCGGAACCATTCGCCGCCCCGCGAAACATCGAACGGGACCAGGTTGGGATTGAAGTCCCGCCCGGAGGGATCGTTGAAGGCCGGGTCGGTCAGCGCGAAGGCGAAGGCTTCGCCGAGGCGGAACCGCTGGGCGTCGAACCCGGCCCGGAGCTGATGGGATCCGCGCTGCCAGGTGATGCGGTTGAGGCTGGACAGCGTCGCAAGCGTCCGCGCCAGGTCGGCCGTCACCGGGATGTCGCGGGGGCTGGGCGTCAGCCGTGCCGAAGTGTCGCGGTACGAGGTCGTGGAGTCGAAGGTTGCCGAAGACGACAGCACGCGGACGTAGCCGACCGAGAACGAGACGTCGTCCAGCAGCCGCCGCTGCCGCTGGCCGTTCGCGTGCTGGCTGCGCAGATTCGCCAGCTGGAACGAGGAGCGGCCGGCCATGGCGCTGAACCGCAGGAGGTCCCGGGACGAGAGATGGAAGTCCACGCGCGAAGACCCTCGCTGGGCGTTCCCCCCGTTGTGCAGGTTGTCGAAGGACGGCGAGTCCAGGAAGCGGTTGCTCTTGATGTTCGAGAGCGAGCCGAACCAGCCGAGCCGTCCTCTGGAGCCGCCTCCCTGCGCCGCCTGGGAAAGCGTGTCGAAACCGCCTCCGCCGAGATCCGCCTGCCCGAACGACCGGCCGCCTCCGTCGAACCCGGATCGGGTCGTGACGTTGACCACCCCCGAAATCTTCGCGCCGTATTCGGGCGGGATGTTGCCCGTGAAGACTTCCAGAGTCTGCACCAGGTTCGGATCGATCGACGTCGCGAACTGCCCGGAGAACTGGTCGCTGATCGGCATGCCGTCGACGACGTAGGTGAGCTGGTTGTGCGCCCCCCGCGGGTGGATCGAGCCATTGGCGTTGGCGGCGAATCCCGGAAAGCCCAGCAGGAGCGCCTCGAGACCGCGGGCGCCGGCCGCAACCGGCAGCTTCTCGATCGTGCTGCCGCTGAGCTGGGCCTTGGTCCCGCTCGCCTTGGCGTCGAGCAGTCGGACCGTCGTCGATGCGCCGACGGCAACGGCCTCCCGCCGCACCGCGAGGTCGAGCTGCACGCGGACCGTCAGCGGCACGTTCGAGCGCAATTCGACCGGACGCGACAAGGTTCGGAAGCCGGCCTGTTCGATCTCTAGCAGGTATTCGTGGAAGGGCAGGTTCGAGATTCGGAATCGTCCGTCGCCGTCGGTGACCGTCTCCCGCTCGAATCCCGACAGAGGGTGTGACAGGCGCACCCCCGCTCCGACTACTGCCAGCCGAGACGGATCCAGGACCGACCCGCGCAGCGTCGCCGACGACTGAGCGCTCCCCTGCTGGAGCGCCAGAACCAGAGTTAGGGCTGACAAGAAACAGCTTCTAGGCATGGCGAGTTTGATATTTAGGCTTGCCTAAATTCTAGCAGGAGGCGCGAGTCTGTCAAGCCCGTCCCTCCGGCGCACGCGACGGACGGACGCCGGTGACCGACGACACCTCCGCATCGCGGGCATGACGCCGGCTCAGCCGGTCGACGGCCGGGACCGGGGACCCGCGACAGCCCGCCTCGGGTCGAACCTGATAGCCTGTGGAGAATCTGTCGTCAACGAAGGATCCGGCCTGCAGCCTGCAGGCCGGATCCGATGCGAAATCGGGGAGGAGTCAAATGAAGAGACGCAGGATTTGCATGATTGCGCTGCTGGCGCTTTTGGGCGCCGTCAGCGGCCTTGGCCAGACCAACGCAACGCTGACGGGCACGGTGACCGACTCGACCGACGCGGTCATTCCGGCTGCCGAGATCGTGATCATGAACATGGAAACCGGCGAGTCCTACGCGACCGCGACCAACGAGACAGGGAACTACACGATCCCGTTCATCAAGCCCGGAACCTTCGAGCTGATCGTGACGACGCCGGGCTTCAAGCAGTACACGCGCGCAGGGATTCGCCTCGACACCGCGTCCAACGTCAGGGCGGACGCGGTCCTGGAAGTCGGCGAGGTGACCGAGTCGGTCACCGTGGAGGCCGACGTGCCGCTGCTCAAGACGGAGAACTCCTCGGTCGGAGGGGTCATCAAGAACACGTCCATCGCGAACATGCCCCTCCTGGGAAGGCGTGCCGCGCAGCTTGTCCGACTGAGCGGATTCGTGGTGCAGAGAGGCAACGGCTCGCAGTTCCAGATCGCCGGGGGCCGCAGCAACAACGCCATGTGGACGCTGGACGGTGGTTCGACGCAGAACATTCTGCTGGGCGTCGCATCGCTGAACTACGACCCGCCGATCGAGGCCCTCGAGGAAATGAACGTCGAGGTGTCGAACTACAAGGCTGAAATGGGTCGGTCCGGGGGCGGTTTCATCCAAATGACGACCAAGTCGGGCACGAACTCGTTCCATGGGGCCTTGTATGACTTCCTTCGCAACGACGCCCTGGACTCTCGACAGTTCTTCGCCCGGGACAAGCAGACCTTGCGCCGCAACCAATACGGGTGGGCACTGGGCGGGCCGGTCGCCAAGGACCGAACCTTTTTCTTCGGAAGCCAGGAATTCACCAAGCAGCGGACGGCAAACCCCCGCATCGAGAACATCCCGGACCCTGCCGAGACCAGAGGCGACTTCTCAGGACTCGGAACGCAGGTCCGGAACCCCGTGACCGGAGACCCCGTGCCGAACAACACGATTCCGATGAGCGAGCAGGATCCCGTGGGCGCCGCGGTCGCCAGGTTCTGGCCCCAGCCGAACATCAGCGGACGGCCCTCGCGCGGGCGGAACTTCATCAACAACGCACGGAACGTCAATGACAGCAACACGCTCTCGCTCCGGGTGGACCACACGCTGAGCGAGCGTCACCGCATCTACGGACGGTACGTCCACAACATCGGCCAGTCGGAGCTCTTTAAGGGCTTCTGGCCGCAGCCGGTCCACACGGCCCAGCGCATCAACAACTTCCACTACTTCAATTGGTCCGTCACCGAGATTTCGAACGTCACAAACAAGCTCGTCACCGAGAACCGTTTCACGTGGAACAAGCGCAAGTGGCACCCCGTGATCGCCGCGAAGGGTCTCGGACTCTCGCAGGAAATCGGCTTCACCGGGAACAACCCGGAGTTCTTTCCCGGATTCGGATTCGCAGGCGGGATCCAGCGCATCGGGCGGGGCGGCGGCCAGGAGCGGCGGCAATTCCCGATTCGCGACAACCACATCGTCTCCAACTGGACCTATGTGAGCGGCAGGCACACCGTGAAGTGGGGCGGGGAGTTCCGCTGGTCGATCAACGACGACGTGTTTCTCTCGACCGCGGGCGGCGCCATGAACTTCAACCAGAACGCCACCGGCGATTCGGTCGCCGCCCTCCTCTACGGCTGGGTCGCTGGCGGAAACCGCACGGAGACCTTCCTGATCCGGAGCCGGGCCAATTCGATGGGCATGTACGTGCAGGACGACTGGAAGCTGACGTCCAACCTGTCGATGAACCTCGGCCTGCGGTGGGATTTCGACACGCCCCGGTTCGAGGCGATCGACAACCGGCAGAATTCGTTTGACGCCGGCGGCCACAACCCGGTCTGCGATTGTCCCGGTGTGATCACCTGGTCGGGCCGCGACGCCCGGGGCGGCAGCAAGTACGCTCACAACTTCGTCTACGGCAACGTCGGCCCGCGGATCGGGCTCTCCTACCGCGCATCGGACAACTGGGTGATCCGTGCGGGCGCGTCAATCGTCTACATCGGACAGTACGACCAGGCCACGCCGGTCGTGACCAACGCGGGCTTTTCGATTTCCAGCCAGTTCGGCACACTTAGGCCGACGGACGCGGCATTTCTTCTCCGGGACGGCCTGCCCCCGATCGTCGAGCCGACGGAAGCCGACCTGATTCCCGGGTTCGGGTCCGTGCCGATCGGAGACCGGCCGTTCTTCGCCCCACAGTTCTTCCAGCCGGAAGGCCGGCCGAATCCGTACCTGCTGACGTACAACCTCAACATTCAGAGGCGCCTGCCGGGCGACATGCTCTTCGAGGTCGGCTACCTCTCGACAATCGGCAAGAAGCTGACGATCCCCGGCTCGGCGACGCAAAACCAGATTCACCCGTCTCTGGTCGGAATGATCGACAGCGCAGGCACTGCGCCCCAGGTCCTGAGGCCCTTTCCACAGTTCTCGAACGTTGTCATGATCTCGCCGACGTTCGGCGACTCGGAGTACCACGGCGTCAACTTCAAGCTGGAGAAGCGCTATTCGAACGGAATCCAGTTCCAGACGAACTACACCTGGGCAAAGGCAATGGACAACGTCGAAGGCCGCAACGAGCTTGGCGGCGAGGACGGCCGCATCCCGTTCGCCGACCAGTACAACCGGCGGATCGCATGGTCGCTGGGGGGCAGCCATGTCGCTCATCGCGTGATCGCCAGCGTCGTCTACGACATTCCGATCGGGCAGGGCCGCCAGATTGCGCTGAGCAACGGCGTGCTGAACCAGATCGTAGGCGGCTGGTCGATCGGCACGATCGTCGAGGCTCGCACGGGCCCGCCGTTCTCGGCCTACTGGGGCAACGCCAGCCAAGTGTATCCGACGGCAGCACGCGTCAGGGCCGACGCGACCGGGCCCTACGCGAGGAATTCCGCGTGGCGCAACAACGTCAGGGGGGAGAAGTACTTTGACACTTCGGTGTTCCAGAGGCCGGCCCGCTTCACGTTCGGCAATCTCGGAAGAAACGCCTTCATCGCGCCGGGGGCCCTCCGCACGGACCTCTCTCTGATCAAACACATCAGCATGCCGTGGGAAGGCCACACGCTGCAGTTCCGCGGCGAACTCATCAACCTCCCGAACAGGGCCAACTTCGGCCTGCCGGTGGGCAACGTCCAGAACCGCGCCTTCGGCAACATCACCGGCCTGACGGTGGGGGCTTCGGGCCGCATCGTCCAGCTCGGGCTGCGCTACGGCTTCTAGCGTATCCGTGCCAGAGTCCGACGGGGCGGCCGCAGCGGCCGCCCCGCTCTTCTCGCGCCGCGTCCACCTCGACGGGCTTCTCGTGTGCTTCACAATAGAGCCATGAGACGGCTGCTCCTGCTGGGTGCGCTGACCTGCCTCCCCGCCGTGGCCGCGGACGGCGTCTCTCTGGAACGCAAGGGCCATCGGATCGAAGTCCAGATCGGAGGCCGGCCGTTCACAGCATTCCATTTCGGTCCCGAGGCGACGAAGCCCTACCTGCACCCGCTGCGCGCCATGGACGGAACGGTCGTCACCCGAGGCTACCCGATGGAGCGCGTCGCCGGAGAGCAGACGGATCATCCGCACCATCGCGGAGTCTGGTTCAGCCACGGCGAAGTCAACGGCGTCGACTTCTGGGCGAACGAGATCGAGCAGCGCGCTAGAGGGAACAAGGGCACGATCGAACTGGACCGAATGAGCGCAATGGAGTCGGGCTCCGAGGAGGGCCGAATCCACGCGTCGTTCGCCTGGAACGATCCAACGGGCGCGCGACTGCTGACCGAACGGCGCCTGATGCGGTTCAGGCGGTCCGGCCAGGACAATGTGGTGGACCTCGACATCGAACTGACCGCGGTCGCGGATTCGGTGCATTTCGGGGACACCAAGGAAGGCACGTTCGGCGTCAGGATTGCGACGGAACTCGAGGAGCCTCACTTGCGGGCGAAGGGCATGGCGCGCACGGGAAGGATCGTGAACGCCGAGGGGCTGAGTTCAGAGTCGGGGACATGGGGCAAGCGGTCGGCCTGGGTGGACTACTCCGGCCGCATCGATGGCAAGCCGATGGGCATTGCGATCTTCGACCACCCTTCCAATCCCAAGCACCCGACCTACTGGCACGTTCGGGGATACGGGCTCTTCGCGGCGAACGTGTTCGGCGAGCACGACTTCCACGCCGACGAGAGCAGGGACGGCGGCATCACGCTGGCGAAGGGTGAGAAGCTGCGGTTTCGCTACAGGGTGTTGGTCCATCCGGGACGGACGCGGGACGCCGATCTGGCGAAAAAGCACGCAGACTGGGCTCGGAACACCAGTCGGTAGAACGGAACTCGCGGCCGCGGGCGGCCAACCATGCGATACGCCAGGAAGCGCTTCGAGACATGGGCCGACGACGCCTGGGAGACCATTCCCGAGGGCATCCGGCGCGAGTTCTCGAACCTCGTGATCGTGGTGGAGGACGAGCCGACTGCGGAGCAGCTCGACGCCGCCGGCGTTCCCCGCGACGAGACGCTCCTCGGACTCTACGAGGGCGTTCCTCTCGACAAGCGCGGATGGTTCTACCAGATGGCGCTTCCAGACCGCATCACGCTGTTCCAGGGGCCGCTCGAACGGACAGGCGGCGACATCCGGCAGGCCATCTACGAGACGCTCTGGCATGAGCTCGCGCACCACATCGGCATGAACGAGCGCGAGGTGCGGGCCGCGGAGCGGCGAAAGTTCGGAACCGGATCCGACATCTGGTGAGGGGCCAGGGAGAGAGCCGCCGGGGCCCGTCTCGGGAAGCCCATTCCTCCATTCGGGACGTCGTCGCACATGTACAATGGCAGGCTGCCATCGGGCACACACCATCCATGAACTTCGATTTTTCTCCCAAGGTCAAGGAATACCGCGCCCGGCTGCTCGCCTTCATGGACGAGCACATCTACCCGAACGAGGCGCTGTTTCGCCGGCAGATCGGGGAGGGAGATCGCTGGGCGCCCCCGGCGATCCTGGAGAAGCTGAAGCCGAAGGCCCGCGCACAAGGGCTTTGGAACCTGTTCCTGCCCGACAGCGAATACGGTGCTGGGCTGACGAACCTGGAATACGCCCCGCTGTGCGAGATCATGGGCCGGTCGCCGATGGCGTCGGAGGTCTTCAACTGCTCCGCCCCCGACACGGGCAACATGGAGGTCCTGGTCCGATATGGCACCGAAGAGCAGAAGGAGCGCTGGCTGAAGCCGCTCCTTGCCGGAGAGATCCGGTCGTGCTTCTCGATGACCGAGCCCGACGTGGCTTCGAGCGACGCCACCAACATCCGCTCCACGATCACGCGCGAGGGCGACGAGTACGTCATCGACGGCCGGAAGTGGTGGTCCTCCGGGGCGGGCGAGAACCGCTGCAAGCTGTCGATCTTCATGGGCAAGACCGACCCCGACGCGCACAGGTACAGGCAGCAGGCAATGATCCTTGTTCCGCTCGACACGCCGGGAGTCCGGATCGAGCGGTTGCTCCATGTCTTCGGGTACGACCACGCGCCGCACGGCCACGCCCAGATCACCTTCGACAACGTCCGCGTTCCGGCGTCGAACATGATCCTCGGGGAGGGACGGGGATTCGAGATTGCGCAAGGGCGGCTCGGACCAGGCCGCATCCACCACTGCATGCGGTCGATCGGCATCGCGGAGCGGGCGCTCGAGGCCATGTGCCGGCGGGCGAAGTCGCGCGTCGCGTTCGGCAAGACGCTTGCCGAGCACGGTGCGCTCCGCAAGGACATCGCGGACTCGCGCATTGAGATCGACCAGCTGCGGCTGCTGGTCTTCAATGCCGCCCACATGATGGACACGGTCGGCAACAAGGTCGCGCGGCAGGAGATCGCGCAGATCAAGGTCATCGCCCCCAATGTCGCCCTGCGGGTGCTGGACCGGGCCATCCAGGCCCACGGTGCGCTGGGAGTCTGCCAGGACACGTTTCTGGCCTCCGCATGGGCCAGCCAGAGGACGCTTCGCCTGGCGGACGGCCCCGACGAGGTCCATCGCGAGACGGTGGCAAAGCTGGAGCTCCGAAAATACAGCTGACACGCGGACGCGGCGGATCGATCAGGAGTTCGCCGCGGGCGCATCGGGTGCTTGCCGTCCAGCCCTTCGAGACGACGGCAATTGGAACCGGATCGGAGAAGCCCGGGTGCCGGGGATCATGGGCACACCCGGCGACGCACGATGGAACGGAGCGTTCGGTGGTGAGGCTCCCCCTCGATGCAGACCCGGGCCACCTCGGATTTCGACGGGTGACCAGGGTGAGGAAGTCGTCAAGACCGGCCCAATCCGACCGACCCCAACCGTTGCTGCAGCAGTAGCCGGCGCTCCGGTTCAGTGGAATGCGGCGGATCATCCGCCGCTTGATTCCGCACCTGACGAGATGCCAAGACGAAGACCGAACAGCGGATTTGATACGGGTTACCATATTGATAGATATGGGTACCCATACCATGAAGACGACCATTGACCTCGCCGCCGATCTCGCTGTCCGTGCAAAGGCACTCGCGGCGAAGCGAGGCGTCACGTTCCGCGCTGTCGTTGAACAGGGCCTGCGCATGGCGCTGGAAGAGGACCGCCGGACGAAGCGCTACCGACTGCCGGATCGAAGCGTCCAAGGACGGGGGCTCCAACGAGAGTTCACCGCGAAGCCGTGGTCGGACATCGTGGAAGCCTCCTACGGAGGTCGCGGCACTTGATCGCCGTCGATTCGAACATTCTCGTGTACGCCCATCGCGCCGACTCTGAGTGGCACGAGGCGGCTGCCCCGTTGATGACGGCGCTTGCAAACGGCCGCAAGCCCTGGGCGATTCCGTGGCCCTGCATCCACGAGTTCCTAGCGGTCGTCACGCATCCGCGAATCTACGATCCGCCGTCGACAGTTGCTGAAGCGACGGATCAGGTTGAAGCTTGGCTGGGATCTCCCGCCGTTGTGCTGCTAGCAGAGTCGGTCGACCATTGGACGGCTGTCAGGGATTCCCTGGTCCGGGGAAGGATCAGAGGTCCCATGGTGCATGATGCGCGAATCGCAGCCATTTGCCTGTCGCACGGCATTGACGAACTCTGGACAGCGGACAGAGACTTCACCCGCTTCCCGCGGCTCGCCACCCGAAACCCGCTGTTGGCATGAGCTCCTTGCGGAATCGGAGCGGGAGAGGCCGGAGCCCCGAACCGGCGTCTCGCGCGAGCGGCTACTCCAGCGGCTGCCCTTCTACGACCATGATCTCGCGATTGGCGTCGAGATTCGAAAAGGCGTCAACGGTTCCGCCGGGCCAGCGCACCTCGATCGATTCGACCCGGGTGTCGCTGCCGAGACCGAAAGTCGCCACGGTTTCGCTCTGCGAGCAGTAGCTTGATCCTCCGCGGACGACCTGAGCCTGCCTGCCCGAAGCACTGGAGAGGACGATTTCGGTGCCCAAGCCGTCCCGGTTGGACCTGGTGCCTTGGAGGCGCACCCGCAAGTAGTTGTTGGCGTTGGCCCCGTCGTTGCGCATCAGCTTGGCGGGCCCGTCGTTCGTCGTGACCAGGATGTCGAGGTCGCCGTCCCCGTCATAGTCCGCGTAGGCCGCCCCGCGCCCCACGATCGGCGCGGACAGGTCCGGTCCCGCCTCGGAGGTGGACAGTTCGAAACGCCCTGTCCCGTCGTTTCGGAACAGGAGCGGCGCCTGGGCGAACTTGACCGCAGGCTGGACGATTTCAATCTCTTCGTCGAGGTGCCCGTTCGCGCAGAAGATGTCGGGATGTCCGTCCAGGTCGTAGTCGAAGAAGAACGCCCCGAAGGTCAGTGACAGCAAGCTGTCGCGCCCGATCTCGCTGGTCGGCGCCTCGTCGACGAAGAGTCCGTTGCCTTCGTTGTGGAACAGGTTCAGCATCTCGTTCGCGAAATTGCCCACGAGCAGGTGGTGCCGACCGCTCCGGTCGTAGTCGGCGGCGTCAACCCCCATCGCGCCCCGGGCCTTGCCGTCCTCGGCATACGCGATTCCGGCGGACACCCCGCGCTCGCTGAACCTCCCGTCGCCTTCGTTGCGGTACAGCTTGTTGGGCTCCGTGTCGTTGGCCTCGAAGATGTCCGGGAGCCCGTCGGCATCGAAGTCGAAGACCGCGATGCCCAGCGCCTTCGAGGTCGGGTCGTCAATGCCAGCCGACGCGCTGACGTCCTCGAATGTGCCGTCGCCGCGGTTCCGGTAAAGCACGGAGGGCTGGCCGTGATACGACTCCGGCGTGCAGTAGGTCTTCTTGGACCCGTCCATCGAGCACCAGAGATCGTCCTCCGCGGACCACCGGACATAGTTCGCAACGTAGAGGTCCAGGTTCCCGTCCAGGTCGTAGTCGAGCCAGGCCGCGCTGGTGCCGAATCTCGCGTTGTCGATGCCGGCCGCGCGCGTGACGTCCAGGAAGGTGCCGTCGCCGCGATTCCGGAAGAGCCGGTCCCCGTCCAGAACGGTGACGTACAGGTCTGTGAATCCGTCGTTGTCGTAGTCGGCCGTCGCCGCGCCCAGGCCGTACATCGAGACTGCCAGGCCGGCCTCGCCGGTCACATCCTCGAATCGCCCCTCGCCGAGGTTGCGGTACAGCTTCGAGGTCACGCCCGCGCCCCCGGACCACGGCTTGGAATTGACCAGGAAGATGTCGGGGCGGGCGTCGTTGTCGTAGTCGAAGAACGCGCATCCGGATCCAAGCGTTTCGGGAAGGTACTTCCGGCCCGACCGCCCGTTGTGGTGCTCGAACTCGATTCCGGCCTCCGCGGTGACGTCGGTGAAGGTGACGGCGACTCGCGCCGTGGCCTGGACGGACGGCTCCTCGTACTCGCCGGAGGGACCGCAGCCCAACACCGCGCCGAGGACAAAGAGGAGGGCGGGTCTACAGCGGCACGGAAACATGTTCGTGGATGCCCTGGCGCTCGTTGTTGTCCTCCGGGCTGGCGCGGCGGATCCCGGCGGTGCGGGTCTGCGCTGACTCGTCGGCCTTGTAGCGCAGGAAGAGGGCCTCCTCGCGCTCGGCCGCCTCAATGTCGCCCAGACCACGGTAGCAGCGCATTCTGGTGTAGTGCATCTGAAGATCCTCCGGATCGATCCGCGCAACCCGGTCCAGCGTCTCGACCGCCTGCTCGTATTCTCGTTGCAGGAAGAGGATGTTCGCGATCTCGTTCAAGACCACGCGGTCCCGAGGGTACTGGCGGGCGGTCTCCCGGAGGTCGGACAGCGCGTTCTCGTAGTCGCCGGCGGCCCTTCGCGCCAACGCCCGAAAGTAAAGCGCCCTCGCCAAGTCCGGCGAGAGGTCGAGGGCCCTCTCGATCAACGGCTCGGCGTCCGACGTGCGGCCCTCCTCGACCATGGACCGGGCAACGTTCAGCCAGCCGTCCGGGTGCTCGGGGTCCGCTTTGGTCGCCATTCGGAATGCGTGCTCCGCGCCCTTGAGGTCGCCTTGCAGCAGCAGGCCGATGCCATAGTCGTTCCAGCGCTCCCAGTCCTCGTGAGCCACCGCCGATTCCCACGCGGCCGAGCGCTCGCCGACCTCAAGTCGCGCTTCGGCGGAAGCGATCTCCGTGATCGGCAGCACCGGTATCCGGTCCTTGATCGCGCCGGGCACGTTCGAGGGGATGTCCGACGGATCGTAGCTGAACTCCCGATCGTCGAACCCCTCGCCGAACTGTCCGTCACCCGCCCTTCCCGCATACGCGAACCGGGTGTAGGCATGCGAGAACTTGCGGTGGTTCAGCTTCGCTCGCAAGGTCAGCGGCCCCTTGGCGTCCCTGGGAACGGTAACGCGGTAGTGGACCGTGTCGGCCGCGCCGGGAGGAATCAGGCGCGCGTAGACCAAGCCCCTCATGTTGAACGCGTTGCGCTTGTCGATCGGGTTGCCGTGGGCATCGACCTGGAGGGCGCGGTAGAAGTGAGCCCCCGGGTCGACGGGACCGGCGCCGTCGTCCTCGACCCGTCCGCTCCAGAAGACCGCCTCGCCGTTCGCGTCCAGCACCTGGAACTCGACCCAGACATCGAAAGCGTCGACAGTGCCGCTCGGGAAGAAGTGACCCACCTTGCGGGTGCGCACCACGACGTCCACGCGCACGGTCTCGCCCGGCCGGACGACGGGCGCGGCGCGGTCAATCGGCGCCGCGAGGTTGCCGACCTCTCGCAACAGAACAGGCCTGCGGCGGCCCCCGCCCTCTTCTCCCACCGCAAAGCCGGTTGCCATGGAGAGCTGTGCGGCCTGTCGCAGCATCTGCGGGGACGAGGCGTCCTCCACGACTGGGGAGATCGCGAAGACGTCCAGCGTGACGATGCCGTCCCTGAGGAAGCGCTGGGCCTCCGCAAGCTGCGTTTCGTCGCCGTTGACGTAGGGGACCGCGGTGTTCGCGGTGGCGAAACGATGGGAACGGATCCTGCCCCCGTCACTGCCGGGATCGTCGGAGTCGACCAGCGGCATGTGGCAGTCGGCGCAACTCATCGGGCGTTCCGGGTAGTAGAACGATCGCGCGCCCTGCCCGGACACGCCGCTGGCCTGCCAGTTGTCATAGGAATTGAAGCCGCGCACCCAGCGGTAGCGGTTCACCGGCACGTCCAGATGCACCTTGTGGCAGGACGCGCAGAACTCGGATCCGTCCTCCCGCATGAAAGGCTTCAGGAACGCGCGCCGGTGCGCAGCGGGGGCGGTGTTCGTCACGTAGTTGTGCGCGGCGCGCAGCAGCTGGAAGCGGCTTGAGGCAAGGCCGTGCAAGGCCGGGTATTCGATGACGAATCCGCCGTTGCCCATCGTGTCCGGAACGTGCACGATCGAGTGGCACGACACGCAGGCCAGGCCGGCGTGGGCTTCGGGGGTGTCCAGCTGCCGGGCAACCGGATCCTCGAACATTCCGTTGAACAGCATGGCGTGGTCATGGCATCCTGCGCACCACTTCGACGCCTCGACGCCGGCGACCTCCTGCATGTATTCGATCGACTTCCGGTAGAACTGGTTGTTGAACGACGAGAAGCGGTGCATCGACGAGCTCCACTGCTCGTAGACGTCCCTGTGGCACTCTCCGCAGGCCGCGGAGTCAAGGAAATAATCCGAAGGAACCCTCCCTCCGCTGACGGTCTGGGATGCCGACGGGAAGAACGGGCTGCCCCGGCCTCCGCCTTCGTAGTCCATCGAGAGCGGCGCCTCGGTCGGATTGACGATCCGCTCGTATGAATTCGGAAACCAGCGGTCGCGCACCGCCGAGTACGCCGGGAGCAAAAGAGCCACGCCGACAATTCCGGCGATCCTGCGATCCTTCCATGCGAACGCCAAGATCGCCGCTCCGCCGAAGCCGCATGCGGCGTGCACTGCGACGAGCGGGAGATTGGGACGGGTTGCGCCGACGACGCACAACACCCCGCCGAGCACGGCGCAGGCGGAGAGGAGCACAGCGGCGCGCCGGTCGGACCGGACCCTGCGGAACACCTCGAGACCCGACAGCCAAAGACCCGCTGCCAGAGCGGTCCCGGCGAGCACGTGCAGCAGGACGTTGGCGACATAGAAGAGATTGGCGGAAGGAAAGGCCCACAGCCAGCCCGCGTTGGCGATCACGAACAGGAACGCCGCCCCCGCCAGCCGGCGGCGCGGAACGGGACCGCGTCTCGTCGGACCCGCGTTCACTGGGCGGGTCTCCGCGCCACCAGAGGCCTCACCAGGCGCATCGCGGGTCGCGTGTGGAGCCGTTCGAGGTCGGCCCGCTGCTCCGGAGTGCGCGGATACCGCTCTCCTTCGCCATAAGGATAGGCGCTCATTTCATGAAACGGAAGCGGCTCCACGGAATCGCCAAAGGCGGTGTTCGCCTCGTTCTCCTTGGCCCACCCATCCACGAGAAACAGGTAGTCACGAGTCCAGCCCCCGCGGACCGGAGGGAGGTCGGAGGTGGAGAACCGCAATTCGATCTCGTCCCCCGCCCCGAGAATCACGTAGCGGTCGTCCTCCTCGTAAAGCAGTCCCCTGACGTCCCCGAACCGCGTGTAGAGCCCGGGCGTCGGGTTCCAGTTCGAGGTGGCCGAGACCTGCTGGTAGTCGAATCGTTCCGGCTGCGTCCGCCCTTCCGCAACGTAGTTCCGCGAGAAGCCCCGGAACCTCAGCTGCGCCGTGTCGGCGGCCATCCGGGTGAGCCGCGTCCGGGGCGCGCTGGTGCCCAGCCCGATGTAGGCGGCGTCCCAGTAGACGCACATGTTGGTCACGAGACGGACCTGCCGCGAGGCCGACGGGAACTTCCCGGTCAGGTCGACTGCGATCGTGCGCAGCGTGCCGCCGGGAAGGCCCACGTCCGAGACCGCCTTCACCCATTCGCCGCGCCCGTTCCGGACCTCGAGATACGGAGGAAGGATCGAAGACCCCCTGGTCTGGGACGCGCCGACGATGCTGCTGGCCGACGCCCAGTCGACCCAGCCCTCCAGGAAGAGCACGACGTCATCCGAATCGAACTCGGGAAACTCGAGCGTCAGGGAGTGCCTCTCCGCACGGTTCTCGAAGTCGCGATCGAACATCGCATAGCGCCGGTCGCTCGCAGCGACCCGCTCGAGGACGTCTTCGCCGCGGTGGTTGACGGCGGCGACCGGCCGGACCCTGTCCGAGACGCCGAACAGCCTGAACTCGGGAAACGGCGGCCCCTTCGCCTTCTCGTTGGTGACGATCCGGGTGTCCTCGGGATGGTCGACCGCAATCAGGCGGATCTTGTCGATGTAGGCGGTCTCCCGGAGTTCCTCGGTCAGCCGGACGTCGAGGAAGCCGTCACGCTCGCGCAGCTGGCTGCCTCGAACCGTGAGGTATTCGTCGTGGTCGACGGGGAAGTAGACGCCGCGCGCCAGGCTCGCTCCGAGTGGGGCGACGCCGAGCACCTCGCTGATGTACTCGAACTCGGTGCCGTTCCACGTGTAGACCATCGGGCACGATCCGGAGAGCCTGGGCGCCTCCTTGACGGCAATCTCGTCGACCGGCTCCTCGGGCATTTCGTTCTGGATCAGTCCGTTCGCCCACGTGACGCGAATCGTGTCGAAGACCTCGCGAGCCCCGAGACCGAAGTGGAGCGGCACGCCGTGGTAGACGCGCTTCGAATAGCTGAGGCCGGCCTTGAGTTCCACGCGCGCGCCTGTTCCGATCGCCGGGCTCTTCACGCCCTCAAGCCGGACCACGAGGCCCTGGTTCGGCGAATCCGAGGTGTTCGCCGCGAATCGGATCTGCCCGTCCGGACCGGCAGCTAGCAGGTCCGGCCTGCCATCGGCATTGAAGTCTCCGGCAGCGGCGGGGCCGGGCGGGGGCTCGGAACTACCCGCCACCTTCGCGAATCCCAATGCTCCATCGTTCGCTAGAAACCCTTCGGCCGCTGCGGAATCCAACCGGCCGCGCAGCTGGAAGTCGGCCCAAGCCTCGATCCGTGCGATCGAGGGCCCGGCGTGCAGAGTCCCTTCGCGATTCTCGAGCAGGAGGGTCGCCTCGTTGGTGGCAACCGCGATGTCCAGGTAGCCGTCGTGGTTCGCGTCAAGCACATCGAGCCGCGCCCTGCCGGAGGGCACTGAGGCATTCTCGACCGAGACCGCCTCGTCGTACACGCCCAGCTTGCGGTCCTGATGCACAGCGACGGAGTCCCCGTACACGGCGACGAAGTCATGGCCGTTGTCCTCGAAGAGTTCGGCGGTGCCCGCGGCCCGGACCCGTCCCTCGGCGAAAGGGAATTCCGCAGTCACGTCCGTCAGGTTGCCTTCGCCGTCATTCTGGTGCAGCCGCTTGTCCACTCCGAGCGAGAACAGGTCGAAGTCGTTGTCGTGATCGTAGTCGGCAAAGAGACAGAAGTCGAAGTTCCCGCGAACGGTCGCGGCGGTACGGAATGACCGGCCCGAGCGGTTCACGAGAACTTCCACGCCTTCCCCAGCGACGCGACAAAGGTCCGCAGTTCCGTCCCCGTCGAAGTCCCCGGCCCCGTAGAAGCGCGCACCAGACAGGCCTGTACGAACCGCCGCGGGCCGTTCGGAGGCGCTGCCGAGAACTGCCGCCGCACCTTCGTCGGACCATGCGAGAGCGTCGGCGATCCCGTCCGAATTCAGATCCCAAGCCAGAGCACCGGCCGCCGTTCCCGGCAGGCGAGCAACCGGAGCCGAGTCGAACCTGAAGGGACCGGCTGGCAGGGCAGCTCCGGTTGCGAGCGACGGATCGTGCAGCTCGGAGTAGAAGCTCCAGTCGACGTCCTCGCCGACCGCGGCGTCCTCGGTGGCTTCCTTGAGCCTCTTGAAGATCTCGAGTTCGGCGGTCGCCCTCTCGGGGTCGGTCCGACGCAAGATGCCGAACAGCTGGAAATGGGGCGCGGCGAGCGAGGGGTCCAGCTCAATGGTCCTTTCGAACTTCTCGATCGCCCGG
Source organism: Bryobacterales bacterium (assembly GCA_028819255.1). Lineage (GTDB taxonomy): Bacteria > Acidobacteriota > Terriglobia > Bryobacterales > UBA6623 > VXMF01. Next base: position 48,888 of record JAPPMB010000008.1, read on the forward strand.
CGAGTGTTTCCGATCTGCTTGTAGAGCGCGCCCAGGTTGTACTGCGTCTTCGCTTCGGTCGGGACGAGCCGCTCCATCTGCTGCAGCTGGTCGAGGGCCTTCTCGACCTCGCCGGACTTCTTGTATTCGATGCCCAGGTTGAAATAGGTGTGCGGCAAGGTCCGGTCGATCTTCTGCGCCTCGGTGACCTGGGCCATGCCTTCGTCGCGCCGGCCCGCCCTCAGCAGGGCGAGCCCGTAGTTGAGGTGTTCGCGAGCGGAACCGGGATTCAATTCGAGTGCTCGCTCGAGCTGTTCGACCGCCTGCCGCGAGGACCCGGGCGTCTCGTAGAACGCCTTGCCGAGATTCCGGACCTCTTGCAGGAGGGCGTCCTCGTCCGGACTTGAGGGTGTCTGGGCGGTCGCCAGCATCCACAAGGCTGCGCCGCCCGCCACAAGGGCGCCGAGCAAGCTGACGATCCGCACCTGATGCCTCATGCCAAGCCTAATTCTATGCTGTTCGCACGGCGCGGCGAGCGAGAGGGGGAGGAGGCCGCCAGGGCACGGCCCGACCGAAATAGCGAGCCCGGCGAACCGACCGTCCCGACAGCGGCCCGAAGTCTGCCGGCGAGAAGGTCCCTCAGTCGCGCCAGCGGCCGCTTCACCGGCCCCTGCTAGTGTGAACTTAGCGCAATCTGCGGCGCGAACGGGCGATGAGCATCGGAAGCTGGCTGGCTCAAAGGGTCGTGCAGCCCGTCGTGGCGAATGCGCTGCTGGGGTGGGAGCGTCACGAGTCGGGCGTCGCCTACCATCCGGGCTCGGCAGAAGCCATCGCCGACCCATATCCGCTATACGGCGAATTGCGCCGGAAGGATCCGGTTCATCGGATGCGCCTGATCGACGCGTGGGCCTTGACGAGGTACCGGGATATCGACAGAGTCCTCCGAGACCATCAGACGTTTTCCAGCGCCGTTGCTAGCAGGGTCCAGCGCCGGACGGGTCTCGTGAGCATGCTGGAAACAGATCCCCCGGACCACACCCGGCTGCGGTCCCTGGTCTCTCAGGCGTTCACGCCCCGATCCATCGAGCGCCTCCGCCCCCGGGTCGAGCGAATTGCCGAAGACCTGGTCGAGGCGGCAGCGAACAGCGACCGCCTGGACCTAATGGCATCGATCGCATATCCGCTGCCCGTCATCGTCATCGCGGAAATGCTCGGTGTGCCCTCCCAGGACATGGCGCGCTTCGAGAAGTGGTCCAACGACATCTCGCTCAACATCGAACCGATTCTGGACGACGAGGAAATCGTGCGGGTCCGTAGCGCAGCCGAGGAGTTGACCGAGTACTTCGAAGGGATCATCATGCTGCGGCGGTCGGACCCGAAAGACGACATCATCAGCGCCCTCGTGGCCGCCGAAGAGGAGGGGGACAAGCTGACGCACGAGGAACTGATTCGAACACTCATTCTGCTGTTGGTCGCCGGCAACGAGACAACGAGAAACCTGATCGGAAACGGGGTCCTGGCGCTGCTGTCAAACCCGGACCAGCTCGAGCTGCTGCGCGAGAACCCCGGCCTCATGGGCTCGGCGGTCAAGGAACTCCTTCGGTACGACTCGCCCGTGCAGCTCGACGGCCGCACGGCGACCGCCGATGTCGAGCTGGGAGGGAGGAGCATCAGCGCCGGCCAGTACGTCATTGCGGTGATCGGAGCTGCCAACCGGGACCCCGACGTCTTCGAGAATCCGGACAGGTTGGACATCCGGCGCTCGGGAGCCGGCCACCTCTCGTTCGGCCGCGGCATTCACTACTGTCTGGGCGCGCCTCTCGCAGAAATGGAGGGCCGAATCGCTCTGGGGGCCGTAATGAGGAAGTTCCCGAAGATCCGCCTGGCGGCCGAGCCGGTGAGAAGGCGTCAGACGGTGCTGCGGGGGCTCAAGCATCTCTGGATCGAGACCGCGGCCTGACTTCGCGCGATTCCCATTGGGAAACGACCGACATCGCGCTCCGAGCCAAGGCCGAGAAGGGCAGAGGAAGCGGAAGTGCATCCCGCCCGTGTAACCACCGCGCCACATCACGACGGGCGGAGACATTGCACGAAACAAGACTGGGGCCTGCCCGTGGACAAGGCCATCACTGGACTTGGAGCCGTCCAGCGCCCGCCGGGCTGAGGAGGCATTCTTGCCGTCCGAATCCGAAGACTCAGGGGCTGCTCCAGGGGATAACCTTTGCCGCGCCGTGTGAAGTGGACGCCGATAGTCGCTCTTCGGATGCCGACATTGGTCCGCCGTCGACGAAAGGTTCCTGCGTACGCTTCGCATCCTCTTGTGCGGCGGGACGTGCAACCTCGCTGAACCCCTCCAACCAACCACCGGTCTCGGAATCTCCGTGATTGCGCGCGCCCTGGTCCAGACCGTCCACGCCACGTCAAAGTCCTCGCGGCCCGCGGGATCCATTCGATTGCCGGACAGGTCCAATGCGACCTGCGAAGACCGGAAGAGGATTACAATCTCACGCAGGAACCCGAAGGTATCGACACGCGTTCTTTCATCGATCGGTGTTGCGTCAGGAACCTTGGGCCCGCGGAGCCGAGACCATGGTGGAGATCACACGACGACAACTCATGGGCCGTACGGCTGCAGCGGCACTCGCGTGCGCGCTGCCGTCTTTCCTCGCGGCCCAGCAGCGGAATCGAGCGTCCGGCGTCCGGATGACCCGCATTGAGACGTTCCGGATCCGCATCCCTCCCGATGAGGGAACATCGCCAGACCCGTTTCGCATCTACAGCTACCAGGTCAATCGCGTTCATACGGACGCCGGGATCGTTGGCACGTCGTTCGTGCGGGTCGATGCCAACCTCGTCGAGCGCTGGGCCAAGCCGGCGCTCGAGGGCGAGGACCTATTCGCCGTCGACCGCCATCTCCGGCGGCTGCAGATGCAGCGCGGAGAGTCGGGCGTTCAGGGATGGTCCGGCATCGAGCACGCGATGTGGGACGCAATCGGACGAGCGGCGGACCTGCCCGTGGCAAGGCTGCTGGGAGGCTATCGCGACCGGCTGAAGGTCTATCGGACATGCGTGTTCCCAGGCAAGCCGGACCAGTCCGACGTCCCGTTCGAAACGCAGGCCGAATACGCAGTCCGGCTGAAGGAAGCCGGGTACGGCGCAATGAAGGTTCGAGCCTGGCGACCGCGGCCGATGGACGACGTGGAGATGCTGGGTGTGGCGCGCCGCGCCGTCGGCGACGATTTCGAGATCATGTTTGACAGGACGGCGGTTCGGCCGGGATGGGTCTGGGACTACGACACGGCTCTCCGGGTCGCGCGAGGCATGGAACGCTACAACGCTCGCTGGCTGGAAGAGCCGTTCGACGGTCACGACCTAGAAGGGCCTGCGCGACTGGCTGCGGAGGTCGACATCCCGATCACCGGAGGAGAGCTCGGCAAGAGCATTCACCAGTTCCTGGCGTTCCTAACGCACAGAACCTACGACGTGCTCCAGCCCGACACCCGAATCTGCGGCGGGATCCTGAACGCCCGCAAGATCAGCGTGCTCGCCGAGGTGTAGGGAACCAGATTATTCGGACACGCTTTTCCCAGATTATTTCGGCGGTAGG
>JAPPMB010000108.1 GCA_028819255.1 Bryobacterales bacterium
GACGGCGCATCCGCCGCGCGAGTACTCCTGCCCGGCCTTCCCGACGCCCAGCCCCGCGGGGAGCATTCACGGATGATCGAACCGGGCAAGAACGGGCACCGAAGCGGAAGCGTCGCAAAGGGGCGCTGTGAAGCAGGTCGCTTCGCGAAAAACGGGCGTCCGCTTGTGAGATGGATACTCACCGACCTCAGACGCGCCCGACAAGCTGTTCCCCGGCTGCCGCGAAGCGCGCCGCATCACCGCACCGGACGGGCTTCCGCCGCCCGCCAACCGGCCTCGGGAATCCGGTGTGCGGCCTCGCCGCGCTCACCGGCCCGGTCGCCCTCGAACCGGCTCTCGGCGATCCGCTCGGCGACCCACTCCTCGATCTCGGCCTCGATCCAGCCGACGGCGCGACTCCCCAGGGCGACCGGCCGGGGGAAGCACCCCGCGGCCACCCGCACGTAGATCGTGCTCCGCGACAGGCCCGTGCGCTCCATCACCTCGGGCAGCCGCAGGAAGCGGGTCGGAGGGTTCGTTCTCTCATTCCTCGGGTCGTCAGTCATCGTCCTGCTCCTCGTTGCTCTCCGCGTTCTCGTCGGTCTCCGGTGTCACGGGCTTTGAGGGGGGATCGCGTCCGCCGCCCGATGCCCCGTCCTGCTCGGCGGCAAACGCCAGAATCCGGTCCGCCGTCCCCAGCGACGGCGAGCGGCCACGGTCGGTCTGGCGCATCAGGTTCGGGTTGCCCACCGCTTTCTTGCCGAACGCCGTCGGGCTCACGCCCGAGCGCCCGAGAAACGCGCTGACCCGCGAAATGAACTGGCCTTCCAGCGTCTCCATGCCCGAACGCTGAACGACCATTCGGGGCGATGTCAACCGGCGGAAATCTCCTACTTTTCCACAGCGTTCCACGGCGTTCCGACGCCGTCCACGACCTGTTTGCGGTCGCTGCCAGCGGCGCGGCAAGACTCCCCGCTTGGTGAATTGCGGAGTGATCGTCCAGTGGCGTGGAAGCCGGTCCGACGAGGCCGGTTCGGCTCGGTTTGCCGCCGTGGATTGCGGCAACGCGGTCGGGTTCGGACCGCCGACCGCGCTCACGGATGTGGAGGGGCTGTGCTGATTGGTACTGAGGGGGGCTCGTAGCTACCCGAGGTGCTCGCTCCGGATCCTACTTACTAGGGTAGACGGGCCAACAGGGGGCGATTTTCCGCCTGCGATCTCTCCCTTTGGAGTCGGCTCCTCAATCGGGCCTTCAGAAATGGAGAACTGCGTTACAAGGGCCAACGCGACTAGTTCGTCTGCCATCCCTGCCCCCTCGCTGCTTACGCGCTTCTCGGAGGGGCATGTAGGCGAGTCACCCCAAGATGCCCTACCGTTGCCGGGACTGCCGGAAGTACTTCTCGGTCAAGACCGGCACGGTCATGGCAGGCTCACCGCTCTCGCTACGGAAGTGGGCGTTCGCGATCTACTTGGACGCGACGAGCGTGAAGGGCCTCTCCTCTATGCGGCTCGCGGAATACATCAGCGTGACGCAGAAGACCCCGTGGTTCATGCAGCAGCGGATCAGGGAAGCATTCGCCGACCAGCGGCCGGAACTGTTCTTCGGGCCGGTCGGGCTACATCGTGACCCAGCTAGTCGGAAAACGGCTGACGTGGCGGCAACTGGTGGCTGGGCGCTAGATTCCCCTCACCATGTCGCGGCCGCCTACCCGAGAAGAGATCAAAGCTGAGCTTGGAGAGATCTTACTTCGCCTCGAAGCCTCTCTTGCCCATCAACGCACCGTTCTTGAGCGCCAATACTCTCGTGCCAAGCACCTTCAGTCTCCTGATTTCGTATCGCCAGATCACGATACAGCTTCAGGAGAGCCTGATAACTCCTTCCGAAACTCTTGAGGCGCATGATTCCCCAGCAGCGACTTGTACTGCCTCGTGAGAGCGTCATGGTCGGACTGAAGCTGCTGTAGGCGTGCCTTGTAACGTCGATTGGAGGAGGCACAAAGCCTGAGTCGGGATCGCACTTCGGTGCTCGTGAGATTCTTGCTCGGCATCGAAAGGCCTCCCTTCGGTGTTGGGTCAAGCGGGTGTCCCCGGCGGCCACCGGGGCACCCGCGCTGCGTTGTTGATCCTACGCGCGTTTCTGCATTCTCGCATTCATGGTGGTGGGGACACGCTCATCAGCACCCCACGATCTCGACCTCGACGCGGGCGTAGCCGTCGAACGGCTCCGGCCACGATATAGTCCTGCCGGTTCGCCGTGTCTTCGACACCCACGACCGCCCGCAAGCCTCAGCCAGGACGGCCGAAGCGTGGATCACTTCCATGCCAGGTCCCGCCTCAGTGCGGATCGATCCCCAAGTGGCACACTCGCTGAAGCCACCGGTGGTGGGCTCTGGTCGAAGGTCGCACGGGAGGATGCGTGCGACCCTATCTCTCATGGACTCGGTAACGCGGATTGGCGGGGAATCAGGCCGGGAGGAATCGCGAAGCACTACCGTCCCACATTTGGGAGGAGCGTGTGGCATCAGTATCTCGCGGGGCACATCCGTGCATCGCACGGCTCTTGGCCAGACGCTGATGTAAGGCGCGAGCACCGTCCCCGGTCCCGGTTCGGGCAACGCCTCGCCCTCCGTCTGTCGTATCAGCCGGAGCGTGTCGCCCACGTTCATGCGCACGGTGTCTGGGTCGAACTCCAGATAACCCGGCCAAAGCAACCAGCCGTACCTGAGATATGCACAGGTGGCCTCACGCTGCATCGTAGACGGTACCCAAGAGTTGGAGGGCCGCACCCAAAACCTGAAAGGATCGCACACGATCTCGTCGTGTTCGTACTCCAGCGTGTAGAATCCCGGTGGGATGGCCTCGAACCGAGCAACGCCAGAACTCGATGTCTCCGCCAGCGAGCGCTCCGCGAATGCGTTCGTGGAGTCGTAGAGCGTCAGGATGACTCGCACCCCTCCGATGGGTTCGTCGTCAGCGACCACGAGGACTTCGAGGTCGGAGTAGAAGCGCGATGGGTCGGCGGGGAGTTCTTCTTCGCAACCGGCCACCAGCAACGCGATCAGGAGCAGAACGACGGGAGCGAGGCGGGGCGTACGCATCTCCTCACCGTGCGTAGGGGAACGGCGGACAGGTGATCGTGCGGATCAGTCCTTGATCGTCGTCGCGCGTCACCCGCAGCTCCGGCTCCGAGCAGAAGACGATGCCTTGGTGCAGGACCGCCACATGGTACACGCCGGGCACCAAGTGGAAGCGGGCGAGGTTGTTGGCGTTGAACGCGAGTTCAGCGGTCTGACCACGCCGGTCAGAGAGGCGGACCGTTACGCTGGTCGGGGGGTCGGCGGGGCTCTCGCAGCCTTGGCTTCCTTCGAGGCAGGCTTCGAGCGTGACGGTTACGAAGTCGTCGGAAGCGTCTTCGGGTCCGACGAAGGGGTTACATCCGGTCGCGACCGCGAGCAGAAGGAGAAGGGCGGTGGGACGGGACATGCGGGGCCTCCTGGCGCTGTTGTTGATCCAGCGACCCAGCTCCCCACACGGGTGCCGGGCCGTTGTCAACACCACGACAGGAGAACTGCGCGAAGTCCCCGCCTATTCGCCCCGGACGGATCGCGGGAGCTACCCGCTGGTGCCCGTTTGGAGATGGGCTGTTGCATTCAGCAGGCGACCCGACATGAGCGGCCTGCCGTAGTGTTGACGGGGGTCAAGCTAGGCGTTACGCGAGCGTTACGCTACGTTAGGCAACGCTGGCCCCTCGGGTATCCTCGAAACGAAGGAGGTTGGCCATGAGCGACGAGCAGAAGCGGGACGAGCCGGTCGGCGCGCGGGCGGAACGTGAGCAGGACTTGCCCGCCAACTACGGGGGGCGCAACACCGGAGGAGGTCGCGCTGGCCGTGCTCCGGTATCGGCCGGGGAAGAAGAAGCAGTCGGCGACCTCGAAAAAGGAGGAGGGACGCCCACCTAGCCACCCACCCGGCGCATCGAGGGCCGGCCTTCCGGCGGGGAGGTAAGAAGTCGCCGTCGGGCGACCTTGGCCATACCTTGCTTTCTCGTGCCTGCCGTCAACCCATCCTTAGAACAGGGAAATCCGCCTTATGCAGGCAATAGACCAGATGAAATCGCTCACGGGCGCTCATGACGCACAGGAGATCGTAGAGGGATGGCTGGATCAGCTTGGCTTCAAGCATGACTCCGTTGAGGAGGAGATGGACGGCTATTCTTGGGTGTTGAGCATCGTCAACCCAGTTGACGAACACTTCCAAGTTGGGTGGATGGACGAGTGGGGTGCTCTGCAAATCCAAGCCGCTCTAGAGATCGGGGAGCTTCAGCAGAAAGCGTTCCTCCTGATGTCCGCCTCCGACAAGCTGATGTTTTTGGACGATGTTTCCGCTCGCTTGGCCAACTTGGCGCTGGAGGATTTGATCTTCCCAGCAGAAGGCGAAGAGGCCGAACGCGCCCCCGAGGAAATCACCCCGGCGAACACGCCGCCGGGGCAAATCTACATGGCAGCTACCGTTTTGGTGGACAAGCCACTTTACCGTAGCGATTTCTTCGCCCACTACCTGCGTGTGCGGGGAGCCCTCCGTTCAGTTTCGTCCATGTTTAAGAGCATGGCTATGCTGAGGCGATGGAAATAAAGAGCTCTCCAGAGTTCGCCAAGCAGGCGCTCATGCGGATGCAGACCGTCCTGCGGCTCCATGTGCCTGGAGTCAGGTTCGGGAAGCCGAAGGTGCGCTTCAACCCGAGGGTGGACCGGTATCATGCCATCATTCTGGTCGAGATGCCGCAGTCGGTGCCCGAGGATGAGATGCTGGACATGTACGACGAACTGATGTCCGCACATGTGCCCGAAAACGAGCGGGACCATCTGGCTGTTCTCGTAGGCCGACAAGGAGATCGATCCTGATGGCCAACGTGAGCCCCGAGCAGGCCGTGCGTGAAGTACTGGAGGCCATGGAGGTGCTATCTCCTTATCAGGCCGACTCTGGTGCTCGTTTCGTCATGCCGACGTTGTACCATAAAGGTATCCATTTTCCGGCCGTCCGACGAGCGAGCGGGTTCGCGGGGATACCGAAGGACCAGATGATCAACGTGGGTCGCATGATTGATCACCAAGACATGACACACTGGGCTGGATCGCAAAACCTGCTCTCTCGATCTGTGGCGAGCGGGATCGTGGAACTGTATGACGACGCCCTCTTCGACCACCTAGGCATGGTGGACCCTCAAAGGGTAAAGGCAGCAACCAAGCATGTGATGCGATTCGGGAGATCGTTGGGGATCACCAGATCGGAGCAGTTTGAGAGATTTCCGTTCGATCCCTCCGCAAAGAAGTACATGACGAACGCACGATTCAGGGCGCGCTGGTCTCCGCCTCGCTAACCCGCGCCGCAGCAAGTCGCTGAACCCAACGGCTGTACCCACCAACGAGTGTACGAGGGGTATGCGCATAAGGCGTCTACCCTAGTAAGTAGGATCCCTCGCTCCATGCCTGCATGACTTCGGCGCGGCGTGTCAGCAGGTCGGACCGCTGATACGC
>JAPPMB010000159.1 GCA_028819255.1 Bryobacterales bacterium
CCTCGTGCGCGATCTCTCTCAGCGCGCTGTGCGCGCGCCCTGTGGTCCTGTGCCTCCGTGTGCCGAGCCACATTGTTTCGGCAGTAGGGCCCTGTTTTTTCTCGAATTGCTCGGACGCCCCAACACACTCCCCCTTCGCAAGCCAGCTGCACTGCGGCGCCGGCACCGCGAGAGCGCGCTCCAGGCCGCAACCCCAGGCGATGCTTCAGGGGAACCTCAAGTGATGCTTCAGGAAATGGCGGGGCCGGAGGGCCCGGCCCTCCCCGCGCGCCCGGCCCGGGCGCGCTCTGCAGCGTCCCTGCCCTCGCCGCCAAACCCCGGTTCCGCTGCACCCCTGTGCTTCCGCGACAAGAAACATACACAGCTTTCTTGACAAGTACCGGTTGGCCTGTTTGCCGATGCAGACTACGACGAGGCCGAAGTGGGGTTCGGGCCCGGCGATCGGCTCTACCTCTACTCGGACGGCGTGACAGACACCATGAACGAGCACCCACGCCGAAGTGGAGCATTTCCTCCGCAGACCGGACGGCGGCCCTTCCCGCCGGAGACGGAATCGCAGGAGTCGTCCGCAAGGGGGCTCAGCACAACCGACGGCCTCGGTTCTACCTGAATCTCCCGTTCTGGTCGCGAGGGAAAAGGCGACCTGGAATCGATTGCAGGCAGGGCAGCGGGAACAGTCAAGGCCGATGCCCTGCACTGTCAGGGATCCGGGTCCGTGCGCATCGTATCCGATCGGACCCGTGCCGGTTGCGGTCCCGCCGCTTCCGGCCGTCTGGACAGCGGCCGCGCCGGGAATTCCGCAACTGTGACGCCCGTGGAGACAGGCACCGGTCTGGCGTGCAGCGGCTTCAAGCGAGCGGGTGGGCACCCGCTGACGAGCAGCGGCAACGGGCGCAGACTGGGTGTTCGAAAGCGCTTGGCTCCTGACCGAGGGCGATGCGGGATCTTTCCGGGATCGGGCCAGCCGCCGAAACTGTGCCAGAATGCTCCCATGCTCCGACCTGCCGGACGGTGCCAGCGACGAGTCCCGCAGTCCACGACTCCGGGGGAATGGCTGGAACGGGGAATGCTTGCAGCCAGCCAGCCAACGCCCTGCGCCTGGTTGAGGCGTGGCTCTCACCGCAGGGGGCTACCCGATCTGGCCGAGCGCGTCCTAACGAAGACACGCCCTGTGTTCAGCAGAGTCCCGGCAGTCAGGAATGGGAATGGCGTTGACAACTCGACCAGGCATGTCTTGATCGTTTCGACGGAGTACGGCGCACCTCGGGAGCGTGCTGAAGCAAGGAACTCCAAGGGCAAGGCGATGTCTCGCTCGACCGCATCTTTCTGGAAGAGTGCGAGTCGGGCAACGCGACACCCGGCGCTGCCGGGGGTGCCCAGTTGGGTGGCCGTCCGGTCCGGATACGCGGTCCGCTCAATGGCTCCTAGCTGGGGCACTTCCCTAGATCCCTTTCTGGCGCGACGCGGGAGCTACGTCCACCGGTTGCTTTAGGAGACAAGACCAATGGCCGTCGCGCAGTATAAGATGCCCCCCGGCCTGCCGGCCCGATTCTCGGAAACCAAGCAGGGATTCGCAAGTCTGCAGCGGCTGCTAGGTATTCCCAATCGCCGCGAGTGGCAGGCGATCCTTCATTACGACGAAGTCAAGGTCATCCTCCAGGAGTTGAAGCCGAATCTCCGAGGTCTCAAGTCGTCTGCCCGGATCGTGCGGTCAGCGGTCACCTACTACGGTAACCCGGAGGGGCGTCGGCTGCAGTTCGGGATCAGTTTTTCCTTTGGCCAGCAGCCGAGGCCGGCATTTCCCGACCCAAACTCGACGCTGACTCCTTCCCTCGAGTACCAGGCGCTCACCAAGTACAACCCGGATCTGCATGCCAGCGAGCCGAACGACGCCGTCATCTCCAAGTCCCTGGCAGGAATAACCGACTTCCTGGAGCTGCCCATCGACTACTATTCCCCGTTCAAGGTCTCCGCGTTAGTGACTTGGCCCGACCTGCGCAACGACCTGATCGACTGGAAGAACCTGGACGAGGACCGGCAGGCGGACGTCAGCACTGCCACATTCGCTGTGGCTACCGTCCTGGACGACATCCGGTTTCTGAAGTGGGCTGCCGAACAGGTGGACCAACTCGAAGAGGAGTTCGGGTTTGCCTTGAAACACCTCGATGCCACCTCCGCGGACGCTTTGCAGCCATCCGCGGCGGATGTCGCCAAGGACGGCTACGAGCGGGTCCTGGACAACTGGGGCCTAGTCTGCGACAGGATCGTAGATATCGCCTCCAGCCTCAAGTCAGGCATAGCGCATCCCGAGGAAACCAACGAGCTGGTAGAAGCCGTGCATCGGCTCGAGTCTCTCAGCGAGGACGTGGTAGCGGCAGGGGATGCCAGACAGCGCGCTCTGCTGATTTCCGACCTCTTGGGCGTAGTCGCGGCCTGCGCTGAGGAATTCGACGCAACGTGGCTCGCGGAAATCCAGGATCAGGTCAGAGCCCAGTGGGAACTCGCATATGCGACGGCGAAGCATGCTGACAGAACGGAGATCGAGATAGACGTCGATCGACTGGCGTTTTCCCTGAGAGGCGAGGTTCAGGCATGGCGCGAAGCCCAGAACACGGTGCAGGAGTGCCGCGGGGAGCTCGCATCGTGCCTCAAGGCCGAACACGAAAGTCTCGAAGCGCAACTGGCGGCGGATGCCCGTGAGTTGGATCTCCACAGCCAGATGGCTGCAGCCATGAGGAACGCCCAAGACGAGAAACTGCGAGTCCTGCAGCTGATCGGACCCTTGCAGTCCGGATTTGACCCGGCCAAGGACTACAGCGGCGAGTTGGCAAAGGCGGTCGAGCCGAAGCGAGGCACGTCGGCCCAAGCACCTCGGAACAGCGGTCCTAGCCGCTCGAACAAGACCCGAGGGCGCAAGGACGGCGATGGGAGTGGGGTCGTCGGTGCAACGGGCAGGGCACTCCATGCAGGCGATCGGCCCCCCAGAGGGGCCGCGGACAACGGCGGACTACGAGCAGGGAAGAGCCCCAGGAGCGAAGGCCGGAAAGGACGGCGATCGGGCCATGGCGTCCGGGACGCAAGCGGCGGCGGTCCCGGTTCCCGGCCGGGAGCCAATGCAGCGGCAACTGCGATGGCATTGGAGCGGGGTCGCCCTCCCGAGGGCTCCATCCGATGCACGTGGGACCAGTGGCTGCAGATGGTCGGCGACCCTCGGCACGATCAACCGATTCCCGCGTGGTCGGCCGGTCAAGTGCCACCCTGCCTAGGTGGCAGCCAGATCCCGGACCCCGTTTCCTTCGCCACATCGCTCCGGAGCAAACTTGAGGGTGGCTTGTTGGTGCCCGTCGAGGACGGCCTTCGCCGCCTTGCCGATTTCATGGCGACGGATCCCAAGGAGAGCCGCGCCCCGTGGAAGCCGGTCTACGAGGCCATCCTAGAATACTGCCTCGATGGAAAGCTGAACAGCGAGGATTCCCAGGAAATCGCACTTCCGATGATTCAGCGGATGCTCGCGTGCGGCCCGACCGAGGCGGAGTATCACACACTGGTCGGTGCAGCGGACCAGCTAACGGAACTTGCTCCGTCGTTCAGGAACGTACTGTGGTCGTTGGATGTGGCGGACCTGTTTGTCCGCAATCTCAAGCCCGACCAAAGCTACGTGGTGCCATTCTTGTATAAGATCCGGGCCTATGCTGCGGATACCACGCGCGACCTCCCGGCGAAGCACCGGAGAAAGGCTGAGAGCCTTGGGGAGTTTCTGGACCGCTCCGGGGTCGAGCCCGTGAGCGAAACGGCGGATGTCCGCACGGCGCTGTCTCATGCTCTTCAGGGTAAGAAGATGGTGATCTATACCCTCCATCGATCGACGGCGGTAACGGTCCGGGAGTGGATTCAGGCGATCGAGCCTGATGCAAGCATCCGCCTGCTGGACAACAAGGTCTGGGCCGACAGCCTGACCAATCCTGTTCGTCACGCTGACTTCTGCGTCATGGTGAAGAGCGCCGCAACCCATGCGGTCACAGAGATGATCTCCAGAGTCCGGAACGACGCGGGCAAGCCGTTGATCGTGCCTCCTTCCAAGGGTGTGCATGGCCTGATGCGGGCCATCTGCGACGCGGTCGGCATCCTCCGCGCGGAGTCGCTCAGTCTGCGCATTCCGCAGCGGCTACCAGCATGAGGCGGGATCTGCGCATGCGTCGCAACGGGAACATGGCCGGGAGGCAAGGACAACCTAGGCCCCCGCGGGGATGATTCCCGCCCGAAGGGATCTATTGGGCTCGAACCCACCCTGCGTGCCTGCTGGACCGCCCGCCCGGTAGGCGCCGTACCGCGGACTGTCAGTCCTTTCCTCACTTGCACGCAGGTGCGGCACTCTACTCAAACCGTCGATTCGGGCCAGAATGTGCTCTCCAGAGTCTCGGTGGCAAGTCAACGATTTTCCTTGTCGACCGGACATTGCCGTGCGCCAGGCAGAGTGCGTGCAATACTCGGGATGCGGTGCGCTACTTCAATACCGAGGGGCCGATGAAACCTGCGGAGCACTACTGCATTCCGCCGTTGGATCGAGTCGACTCGGACGAGATCCTGGAGTTGATTCGGCGGAAGAAGTACATCGTGCTGCACGCGCCCCGCCAGACCGGCAAGACCTCCACCATGCTGGCGCTTGCGCACTGGCTCAACGCAAGCGGGGAGTTCGACTGCCTCTATATCAATGTCGAAGAAGGGCAGGCATGCAAGGAGAATGTCCCTGAAGTGATCGGCATTTTCCTGGCGGAGGTCGCATTCAGGGCCGCGATCATGATGCGGGACGAATCACTGGGGGGCCTTGGCCGCCGGATTCTCGAGCGGGTGCCCCCAGGGACGGCGCTCAAGCAGTTTCTCTCAAGCTGGTCGACAGCGGCAGGCAAGCCCGTCGTCCTGCTCGTCGACGAGATTGACTCGCTGATCGGCGACTCCCTGATCTCCGTGCTGAGGCAGCTGCGGTCGGGGTACGATCTGCGCCCCGCAAACTTTCCGCAGAGCGTGATCCTGTGCGGGGTGCGAGACGTGCGGGACTACCGGATTCGCTCCAGCGCAGAGGGGGCGCACGTAACTGGAGGTAGCGCATTCAATGTCAAGGCCGAAACATTGCGACTGGGCGATTTTTCAAGAGGCGAAGTGACCACATTGCTGGCCCAGCATCTGGCGGAAACGGGCCAGGAGTTCGAGACCGGCGCAGTCGGGCGCATATGGGATCTCAGTCGGGGCCAGCCTTGGCTGGTCAACGCCTTGGCCTACCAGGCCTGCTTCAAGGAAAAGGCCGGTCTCGACCGCGGCCGACCCATCTGCGTTGCCGCCATCGACAGGGCCAAGGAGACGCTCATCCGCAAGCGAGTCACGCATCTCGACCAGCTCGCCGACAAGCTGCGCGAGGCGCGGGTACGGCGGGTCGTCGAGCCGCTGCTCGCGGGAAGCGAGCGGCCCGGGTTCACCAGCCGCGACCTGGAATACGCCCGCGATCTCGGTCTGATCGCTCGCCGCGCACCCGTTCGCATCGCCAACCCGATCTACCGCGAGGTGGTTCCGCGTGAGTTGACCTACGCGCTCCAGGAAGGCCTGAACCTCGCTCTTGGGCGGTTTCGCGCCAACGGAGGCGCGCTCGACGTGGCGGCGTTGATGGAACGCTTTCAGGAGTTCTTCCGGCGCCACTCGGAGCATTGGGCACGGCGCTTCGGCTACGACGAGGCCGGGCCGCAGCTGATCCTGCAGGCCTTCCTGCAGCGGGTTGTGAACAGCGGCGGGCAGATCGAACGCGAGTACGGCCTGGGTCGGCGGCGCACGGACCTGCTGATCCGCTGGCCCCTCTCTGACGGCGCCGAGCTGAACTACGTGATCGAATGCAAGGTGTTGCGTCGGGGTCGCAGCATGGACCGCGTCGTGAGAGAGGGGATGCGCCAAACCGAGACCTACATGGACGTGTGTGGAGCGGAGTCGGGACACTTGGTAGTGTTCGACATGCGACCGGGCAGGTCGTGGGAGCAAAGGGTGTTCCGAAGGGATCCGGAGCCGGGCGGCCTTCCGATCACCGTCTGGGGAATGTGAACGACGCGGTCGCGGCCGGCCGCTTCGTTGCGATGTGGCAGCCAAGTGCCGTAGCCGACGGCTATCGCCCAGAGACCGTCGGCTGCATCCTGTGGCCGTTCTGCATGCACACGTTCGCGCGTCAAGGGGGAGGGGCGCTGGTCCGTTGCTTGTCGAGCAATCTACTGAAACGGCTCGCTCACGTCGAGCACCTGCCTTGCCGATATGTCCTCCAGTATCTGTACGACTCCGCTAGGCCAATGCACCGCGACATCAACGGCGTGAACGGAATCTCCGAGTCCGAAATGCACCCCATCATGGCTGGACGAAGCATACCCGACGGCGCTTGTCATGGAGTTGATCTGCCCGCCAATCCGAACTACGGCGCCGATTCCGTCCCGGTTTGAGCGGCTGCCCGACAGTCGGATGTTGAGCCAGCCGCGGTCCCCGGGACTGATGTTCTCCCACAGTTCGGCCGGCCCCCCCAGAGAAGTGACCACCACATCGACCCTGCCGTCCCGGTTGAAGTCGGCGAACGCGCACCCCCTGTGGACTTGAGCCGTCCCCGCGAAGCCGGCACCGGCATCACTCGAGTGATCCTGGAATGTGCCGTCGCCCCGATTCGCAAAAACGCTGTTCGGCTCTCGGTAGGGCGTCGTGTCCTCAAACTCGCCGATGATGTCGTTGACGTGCGAATTCGCTGTGAACAGGTCCTTGAAGCCGTCGTTGTTGAAGTCGTAGAGTCCGTTGCTCCAGCCGCTGCGACGGTTGGAATTCGCCGCCATGCCCGATGGTCCGGTCGCATCCTCGAAGAACCCGTCGCCGGTGTTGCGGAACAGCGGGAACGTCTCGGCGATGAGGGCCGTCACGGCGACGTCCGGCAACCCGTCGTTGTCGTAGTCCCGGAAATCCACGCCCATGCTCGCGACCGGGTCGCCGTGCTGGAGCAGCGCCGTTCCGGAAAACATGCCGGCCTCTTCGAACTCGCCGCCGGCCCGATTCAGGAACAGGAAGTTCGGCAGGTTGTCGTTGGTGACGAGCGCATCAATCAGCCCGTCCCCGTCCGCATCGGCGAACGCCACGCTCATTCCGCGACCCGGATGGTCGGAGACTCCGGTGCCTTCGCTGACTTCCACGAACCGCCCCCTGCCGAGATTCCGGTACAGGCGGTTGGCAATGGGAGTCAGCTGCATCGGGTCGCAGTATGCGCGGAGCCCGCGCTCCGCGTCCCCGCAGAACGTGTCGAACTCCAGGCTCCAGCGCGCGTAATTGACGACGAACAGATCCAGCAGCCCGTCGTTGTCATAGTCGAACCACCCCGCCGCAACTGACCAGTCCCTTGCATCGAGGCCCGCAGTCTCGGTCGCGTCTTCGAACGTGCCGTCACCGAGATTCCGGAAAAGCGTGAGGCGGAACACCCCTGCGACAAGCAGGTCGACGTCTCCGTCGTTGTCGTAGTCGGCCGCCGCCGCTCCCATGTCGTATCCGTGGCCCGACACGCCGGCCTCCTCGGTGACATCGGTGAAACGCATGTCACCGTCATTGCGGTAGAGACGGTTCCAGAATTCCGGCGATTCCTTCTTCAGGGAGGGAATGCGTGCTCCGTTGGTGAAATATATGTCCGCCAGGCCGTCGCCGTTGTAGTCGAACGCGGCGACGCCGCCGGCCATCGTCTCGATCATCCTCTTTTCCGGGGTCGGGGCGTTGTGAAGGACGAACGGTATCCCGGACTCCGGTGCGACGTCACGGAACCGGATCGGCGCTGGATCCGACGCCGAGCCGGACCGGGGGGAGCCGAGAGTCGCGCCCGCCAACGCAAGCAGAAACGCGAGAGAGGCGCGGGCCCGGCCGTCGCGGCCTACTCGCTCCTGATCCATCGGTCGAACTTCCCGCGGTCGCGGGCGAATGAGCTTTTCCGCATTTCGACGGACCGGTCAAGAGCCGCCCTGGCCTTCTCGAGATTCCCCAGTCGGCGATGCGCCTGGAAAAGGGAGTAGTGGATGTCTCCGTAGTAGTCAAGCACTAGGCCCTTCTGAAGCTGCGCGGCAGCCTCCTCGAATCGTCCAGCGCGGAGATAAGCTCGCCCGAGGCTCGGGCGCGCTTCCACCAGATTCGGGTCAAGTCTCAGGGCGCCCTCCAGAAAGCGAATCGACTCCGCGTGCTGCTGCCTGGCGACGAAGAGGCGCCCCATGACATAAAGCGTGCGCGGATTCGTGCCGTCAAGCTCGAGCGCCCGCTCCAGGTGCTGCTGCGCTTCTTCGTACGAGTTGTTCAGCAGATGGATGAGGCCAAGACTGCGATGCAGTTCGGGCTCGTCCGGCTTGAGCTCGATTGCGCGCCGGTATTCCTCAACCGCCTCGTCGTCGGCCTGCCGCTGCCGGTGCGCCTCGGCGCGCAGCTGGTGCACCCTCCAGGAGCCGGGGGCGACCTCCTCGACTTTCTGGAAGCACTGGTCGGCCAGCGACTGCAGGGTGCGCACGGTCCAGTACACGGCCTCGGGCGTCTCCCCCGGTGACCCCTTCATGGCGTGCGTGAACGCGATCGCCGCGCGCTCGTCCTGCCCGAGCGAGAGATAGGCCCGACCGAGCAGAAGGAGTTCAGGCCGGGTCAGGGATGGCCGTGATTCCAGGGCGCGGGCACAAGGACTGTAGAGATGGTCCCGGCAGAGTTCGGCCGGCCCGAGCGATCCCGCGTCACGCCGGGGCGCCTTCTCGATCTCCCTGGCGAGCAGCGAGCGCTGGAGATCCGCCCGTTCCGCGTTCCCCGCCCGCACATAGAGCTTCGCCTGCAGGTATCGCGAAGGCCCGCCATCGGCCCGAGGCAGCTTGCCGATCAGGTTCAATGCGGTTTCCGGCGAAATCGGCCGCACCGGAAAGTCGAACTTGTCCGCGAAATAGCTCGGATTCGCCGCCCAGACCTCCTCCAAGCGTTGGAGCGCCGAGACCGCGTCGCCGCCGACCAGGTCCAGTTCGGCAAGACCCAGGAGGGCCTGTTCGGAGCGCGGAGCGACCCGGAGCTCTGCCTCGAAATGCCGTTCGGCTGACTGCAGGTCCCCGAGCCGAAGGTGCGCGCTGCCGGCCGATCCGTGCAAGCCGGGCAGCTCGGGATCCTTCGATAGCGCGGCCTCGTAGTACCCGGCAGCCGCCTCCCATGCCCGGCTCAGGCCGAGCATGTCGGCTCCGAGCCGGGAGGCCCAGACGGAATCGGGCTGGCCGACCACCAGGCTGCCGGCCAACTCGCTCATCAGGTTCATATAGTCCCGCCCAAGGCGGAACCAAGCTCCGGCCCTGTCCGGATCATGAGAGAACGCAGCCTGGAACTCTCGGACGGCTCCGGCATAGTTCCCTTCGGCCAAATGGCAGGTGGCCAGGGCCCTCCGCGCCTCAAGATTCGCCGGGCTGTCCTCCAGGCTCCGCTCCAGCGACGGTATCGCCTTTGCCGGCGCACCCAGCTTGAGTTGACCTAGTCCGAGAAAGAGATGCGCGGCGACAAGATCGGGCTTCTCGGTGGCCACCCGCTCGAGCTCCGAAACCGAGTCCACGAATTTTCCCTGCAGGAACAGAGCCAGGCCGAGATTCGCGCGCGCCTCCGACAGGTCGGGCGCGAGTTCAATCACCGCCCGATACTCGGTCTCGGCAGCTGCGAATTGCCCGGATTGCATAGCAGTCCCGCCCGCGGCGAACCGGGCCATGACGGCTTCACGCGAACTGTCGTCGACTTGGGCGGATGCCGCGAGGGCCAGCCAGAGCCAAGCCAGAAGCGAGACTGCGTATCGCCTCGATTTCATCCTCACCTCACGGCAGGTGTCCTCGCCCGCCCTCCGGCGCAGCCGACTCCTCTTCGCCTCCCTGACAAAGAAAGCGGGAAGGGCCTGCCGCCCTTCCCGCGCGAATCACGCTACTGCGGAGGCGGCCGTCAGAACAGCACTCGCAACCCGAACTGCACAAGGCGCGGCACTCCTCGTGTCCCGCCGATCACCCCGAACTGCGGCGTCCCCAGGCCTGTGCCCGGATGCCGGAATACCGGCGTGTTGAAGAGGTTGAAGAACTCGGTCCTGAACTCCAATCCTACGCCCTCACCGATCTGAGTTCGCTTGAAGATCGCGAAGTCCCACTGCGAGATGCCGGGACCTCGCACATCCGGCAGCACTCTCCCCGTGTTGCCGAAGGTGAACGCCGCCGGCTGGCTGAACACGTCCGTTCTGAAGTACTTGTTCAGTCGCGTCTGCGGGTCACCCGAGAGTTCCGCACTCGTTCCGTTGTTGTCCGGGTACTGGGAACCGCCGAATGAGTTGGAGAGGTTGCGGGAGGCCGTCACCCCGAGCGGGAAGCCGCGCTGAATCGTGGTCACCCCATTGACGCCCCACCCGCCGACGATCTTGTTGGCGGCGCCGGAGAGGTTTCCGCCGATGGGCTTGCCCTTGCCGAACGGCAGGTCCACCACGTAGCTGAGGACGAATCGCTGCGAAACGTCGAAGGCCGCCAGCGATTTCAGGGCTCGGAGGTCGTTGTTGTTGCCGCCGGTGGCCCATCCCTGGGCGCTGAATCCTTCGAGTCCGTCAAGCCATCCGGTGAGCGTGCCTGCATCCGTGATCAGCTTGGCGGCCGTGTAGGAGGCCAGCACGCTCCCGCCGCCGCCGAACCGCCGCTCGACCTTGGCCTGGAACGAGTGGTAGGTCGAACTGCGGTTTGTGGGCCCCGCCATCGCCACGTTGGTGAACTGAGGGAAGGGCCGCAGCAACTGTCCTCGCGCGACGGTCGGCTGGGACAGCGGCCCCGACGCGATCGATGTGCCGTGGAACGGATTCGGAACTTGCTCCTGGAGCTGGGTACCGAGGGCCAGGTGCTGGTCGGGCAGTTGGTTGATGGTCTGGGCATTCACCGGCAGGCTGGTTCCCTTCGACCCCGCATAGGCGACGTCCACCAGGGTGCCGTCGGCAAGCTGTCGCTGGACGTTGAAGTTCCATTGCTGCATGTAGCCGAGAGGCTGGTTCGGTACCGGCGACCGGATCCCGAGACCTCCGACCAGTGTGTTGAGAAACGTCGTGTCGCGGCCCGGAGGCAGCAGAATCCCGTCCGGGAACGGATTGTTGAGCAGGTGGTACGGTGTCAGGCCCCCGTCGAGCGACGGAATCCACGGCGTCAGGATCGTGTTGACGATGTCCAGGTTCGGCGCGACCGCGAAGGCGACGTCGTTCGGCAGCCAGAAGACGCCGTATCCGGTCCGGATCACCGTCTTGTCGTCCACGCGGTAGGCGATTCCCAGGCGGGGAGCGAATGAGTTGTGATCGTCGAGAGCCGTTCTCGGCCTGCGCAGATCGGAGTTCACCAGCGCCAACTGCCCCCGGAGGTCGAGTCCGGTCTCGGCCGACAGGGGATTGACCGAGTCAAGTGACAGCGCCGTCATGTTGTCGAAGCGCTCTGAGAAATTCCCGGAGCGCTCCCAGCGGAGCCCGATGTTGACCGTGAGCCTGTCGTTGACCTGCCACTGGTCGTTGACGTATGCGGCGCGGTAGATCATCTGGCCGGCGACCAGCCCGGGGGTGTTGATTCCGCCTCCGTTGCCGGTGCCCAGCAGGAACGACGCGAAGCCCCACCCGCCAACCGGGTTGAATGGGTCGTCCGCCGTGAATTTGGAGTTGAAGTTGAAGATCCCGCTCGGGGTGTTGCTCTGGGCGTAGTTGTGCGTCAGCCTGCGCACGTCGCCTCCGATCTTCAGGGTGTGGCGCCCGCGGATCAGCGTGAGGCTGGGAAGCAGCGCGACATTGTCCTGCCGGGCAATGATGATGCTGCCCGTGCCTTGGGCACAGAAGACGCTGTAGCTCTCGACGCACGGCGTCGGAAGGTGACGCAGGTTCTCCGGAATCTGGGAGACCAGGGCCGAGGGCCATCCGAACTGGGCGAGATCGATGCCCTGGGTGACCGGCGAGCGGTCGTAGCGGAATCGGGTCCACGACAGGCGCAGGTCGAAAATGGTCGTCGGCGATATCAGATAGGTGTCGCCCAGCACGAACTGATTCGTGGTGAAGGTCTCCGGCCCGGCGTCGATATGCGCGCCCGTGCCGTAGGGTTCGACGCCGAAAGTCAGGTTGTCCCACCATGTCCAGCGGCCCATGATCCGATGCCTGTCGCTGGCTGTCCAATCGACGCGGTTGTTGAACTGCGTGTTGTTCCCGCCGTCGCTGGCGTTGGTGGCGTAGTTGTTGTTCAAGCCAGACTGGTTCGGCTGGTCCCAAAGGTGGCTCAGGGACCTCGATGTGGCGTCCTGCATGGCATCAGGGATCCTGTTGTTGGGAAACGCCGTGCGCGGGAGATCGCCGGCGCTCGAGACCGAGAACGGATCGTGGATGACGTGCCCCAGTTGCGCATGCACTTCCGAGAAGTCACCTTGCTGCTGGAGAGGGGTCGGCGAGTCCAGATTGAGAGACCGGCCCTGACGCTGCTTGTAGGCCTCGTACGACGAGAAGAAGAAGACCTGATCCCGCACGATAGGGCCGCCGACGTTGGCGCCCCACTGGTTCTGGACGAACGGAGGCGTGCCGATGCCTGCAGCGTTGTTGAAGAACGTATTGGAGTTCAGCACCTTGTTGCGCAGGAACTCGTAGGCGGACCCGTGGAACTCGTTGCTGCCCGACTTGGTGGTCATATTGATCACACCGCCGGCGAAGCGGCCGAACTCGGCGCCGAGATTGTTGGTCTGGATCTTGAACTCCTGGACCGCATCCTGTGTGGGCACCAGCGCGGTGAGGTTGGCGTAGCCGATGTTCACAGGCGCACCGTCCAGAGTGGTGGCGCTCTGGTTGGACTGACCGCCGCCGATCTGGTAGTTGCCCCAGGCGAAGATGTTCACGCCCGTCGGGCTCTGCATGGACTGGCCCTGCGGAACGACACCGGGCGCGAGGGCCACCAGGTTCAGGACATTGCGCCCGTTCAGCGGTGTTTCGGTCACCTTTCGCGACTCCACCACCTGACCCAGCGACGACGTCTGGGACTGCAGCAGCGGCGTGCTCGACACGACCTCAACCACTTCGGTCACCTCGCCGATCTCCAGCTGCGGATCGATGCGGATACTGGCTTCGACCTCGACAACGATCGGCTCCTGCACGAACTGCTTGAAGCCCTCGGACCGCGCCTCGAGGCGGTACTGGCCCGGCACGAGATTCACAAATCGGTACAGTCCGGACACCTCCGTTTCCTGCACCCGTTGCTCCCCTGTGGCGAGGCTAATGATCGTGACGCTGGCGCCGGGGATGACGGCACCCGTCGAGTCCTGGACGGTCCCGACGACAGTGCCGTAGAATGTCTGGCCGTAGGCCGCGACCGACACAAGTGCCAGGCACACGGCCGTCAACGGCAGGAGATTGAATCTCTTCATACTTGTTGGCTCCCTGAATCTTTGTGCCGAGGAGGGGCACGGCCCCCACCCGCCCGCTCAGTATATCGAAGGCCAACGTTGCTCGATAAGGTCTAATTCGCCGGGCGAGCGGGCGACAGCGGATCGGTGGAGGGAGCGCGACGCAGGCTGGCAGGCCCGAGAAGCAACTCCGTGGGCACTCGGCTTGAGCCAGGGCCGAGGACGGCGCTCACCGGAGATTGCGGTCATTTGGCTTCCCGTAAAGGCCTGCTTCCGCATCGCATTTCCGCCCCGTCGTCACGACGTCATCCAGCGAAGAGGGGTGGACGATCCCGCGAGTCGATGCCGAATGCCGCCAGCCCCTCTCGGCGGCACGAAGTCACGATCCAGTCCAAGCTCCGGCGCAGCCGCGGCGGGGCGGATCGCCAGCGGCACTCCCGCGCGAATGCACGCACGGAAGATGATGTACGAACCTGTAGTCAGGGGCGTCCAGACGGGCTCGAACGACTTGGTCGGTCCCGTCGCGAATTCCGCAAACGTCGGCATACACAGGCAGGAATCAGGAATGGAGAGCATTTCCGCGGACGCGCGTACCGGTGCCTGGGTGCGGGGCCCGACCTCGCCCCAGGCGCCGTGAGGGCCCCGGCCGGATTGCCGGTCGGAATTCGCCGGTGCGAGTGCGCGACAGGGGTCGGCACACCACCGACGATGAGCTTCCGCGGGCAGGAGCCGTTGGCCATGTCGAACGAGTGTCTCCTGGGGCGGGCCTAACGTTCCCCGTCGCATCAAGCTGAGAGGGTCGTGCGCAGCAGCTCTACCACGGTCGGATCGGCCACACAGGAGGTGAGCAGTCTGAGGAACGCGTTCCGACCCGGGGGCAGCCGGTCCCTCCGACGGGATGGGACCGGAGGAATCCATGGCTGTGCTCCCTTCCGGGCGACGGAGGAACAGTTCGGAAACGCGGCCCCAAGGCATCCGGAGCGGCCAGGTCTCGGCAAGTTCGCAGCCTTGATCGGGCTACGCCGCAGCCGCCGTTCCCCGCACCGTCCTACTCTGGCTCCCCGGCGCGCCCCAATAGAGACTTCCGGCCCTCCGCAGCCTTCCGAAGGTTCGTCAAGCCGGACAGAGAGTCCGCCTCCGCGAGCTCCCGTCTTCGGGCGACGGCTCCCGGAATCCGACACTGCGCCGGACTCCTGTCTCGTTGCACGAGATCCGTGTTTGATACACTGTTGCAGATCACGCCGTTGCGCGCCTCGCGGCGGGCCATGGTTCTAGCTCCCGCCAGCTCCTTGATTGGAGAGTTTTCATGACACGACTCCCGCTGCGTCTTGGCCTTGGTCCCCTGGCAGCGCTGTCGCTCCTCGCCGGCAGCGTGCAGGCGCGGGTGATCAGTGGCTCCGTGTCCGATCCCAACGGCTTGCCCTTGTCGGGAGCCACGGTTCAAGTCGTTGAAACCGGAGAGTCTACCATTTCCGACGCGCAGGGCCTATTCAGCTTGGCCGAGGCACCGGATGGGGACTTCACAGTCCGTGTCATCTCTGAGGACTTCGAACCCGTCGAAACCACGGCGTCCGCCCAGACCACGGCCCTCGAGGTTCCGGTGACCCAGGTCAAGCGCAACCGCGCGTCACTCGAGGTGGTCTCCTCACAGGAGGATCTCCAGACGATGATTCCGGGCTCTTTGCACATGATTAGCAAAGAAGAACTGATCGCCTCCAAGCCCATTGACTCCAACGAGGTGCTTCGCCGCGTTCCGGGAGTCAACCTGCGCGAGGACTCGGGCCCGGCCGCGATGAGGCTCAACATCGGGATCCGCGGCCTGAACCCAAATCGCAGCCGGAAGGTGCTGATGCTGGAGGATGGAATTCCGATCGCGCTCGCGCCGTACGGCGAGCCCGACATGTACTACTCCCCGCCCATCGAGCGAATGAGCCGGATCGAAATCCTGAAGGGCAGCGGCCAGATCGCGCACGGCCCGCAAACCGTAGGCGGCCTGGTCAACTTCGTCACTCCCGAGCCGCCCTCCAAATTCCACACTGAACTCGACCTCGAGGGCGGCCAGCGTGGCCTGTTCGTGGGGCAGGCATCGATTGGCGGCAGCAACCAGGATCAGTCGTTCGGCTGGATCACCAGCTATCTGCACAAGCAGGGGGACGGCTGGCGGCAGTTCTTCTACGACATCGAGGATGTACAGACCAAGTTCAGCATTCGACCCAACGACCGCCACGCCATCGCGCTGAAGGCAGGACTCTACGACGAGGTCTCGAATTCAACCTACCTGGGACTCACGACCCCGATGTACGAGGCGAATCCCAATCAGAACCCGGTTTCGTCAGACACGCTTGACGTGGATCGGGTCTCGGGCGCACTGTCCCATTCCTACACGATCAGCCCGCGCGCGGTCCTGAGCAGCACCGCATTCATGTACACCACCAAGCGGTTCTGGGGCCGCCAGGATTTCGACCGGTCGGATCGGGGGCGCGACTACTTCGGCATCGCCGGCGACCCGAACATGCAGGGCGGAGCGATCTATCTCCGCAAGTCCGCAGGCAACCGAAATCGCCTCTTCAACGTCTTCGGCGCCCAATCGAACTTTGGGCTCAGGCACGCATACGGACACCTCGACATGGGCGTGCGCCACATCTACGAGAAGGCCCACGACCAGCGCGTGAATGGGGACCGCTTCAACGCCAGAACCGGCATTATCCGCGACGACGAGTACCGTCACGGCCGGGCGCTTGCGGGCTACATCCGGAACCGCTTCGTGATCGGCTCGCGGGTCACAGTGACCCCGGGCGTCCGCTTGGTGCACTACAACCAGGAGCGGCACATCACGCGCAAGCGGGTTGCCCGGGTTCCGACCAACGTCGACATCCGCAAGGACAACGGCATCACGACGGCGATCCCCGGTCTAGGCTTCTCGGTGAGGGCGCAGGACGACGTGTCTTTCTTCGCTGGAGTGCACAGGGGCTTCGCGCCCCCAGGGACCAAGATCGCAATCACGAGTACCGGAGAGAACCTGGACCTCGATGCGGAACTGTCCTGGAACTACGAGGCTGGCATAAGGCTGGCGGGACAGCGGGCGGTTTCCGGCGAATTCACGTTCTTCCGCATGGATTTCTCGAACCAGGTCATCTCCGCGGCTGAGTCGGGCGGTGCCACCACCACGGTGACCAACGGCGGAGCAACGCTGCACCAGGGGTTCGAGGCCTCCGGGCGGGTGCATTGGAACCGCATCGCGGACGTTCCGGGATGGAGCCTGTACACGGATGCCAGGCTCATGTACCTGCCGATGGCAAGGTTTGTGGACAACGCGCTCTTTGGCGGCAACAGGCTGCCGTATGCCCCGAGGCAGACCTACGGGCTGGTCTTGGCCGCACGGAAATACGGCGGCCTGAGCTTCCATCTGGACCTGAACGCTGTCGGGGACCAGTTTGGCGACAACCGTGAGACGTTGGAGCCTTCAGTGGACGGCACGGTCGGGCGGTTGCCGGCCTACCAAGTCGCCAATCTCTCCATCGGGTACGAGATCCGGCGCGAGCGCTGGATGTTCGAGCCGTACTTCACGATCAAGAACGCCTTCGACGAGCTCTACATCTCGTCGCGAGCGCCTCAAGGGATTCAGCCGGGCCTCTTCCGCCAGGTAAACGGCGGGCTGCGCATCAGCTTCTAGCCGACTGCCGGGCGCCGAATGTTCCGACCCTTGTCGAGGCGGAGGCCGTCGAGGAGCGGTCCCGAACTCCCGATGAGAGAGTTCGGGCACACTCCCTCCGGCGCCGGACATCTCGCGACCGCCCTGCCTATTCGAAATGGGGACCGGCCTGGCGGGGCCCGGACCCGGTTGGAGGAGCAGCCCAGCCCAAGCGCGGGACCCCTTCGTCCTGACCTCTGGCCGGGCGACGGGCGGCGCCAGTACAATCGGGCCGACACGCCATGCCCGAATCGACCTCGACACCATTCCGCACCGCGCTGGACCGCCGTGGATTCCTCGCGAAATCGGCAGGCGGAATCGGGTCCCTTCTAGGCTGCGCCGGGACGGCCCGGGACGGTGCGCCCGAAGGGCCGACGAACATCGTGTTCATCATGGCGGACGACCTCGGGTTCGGCGAACTGGGCTGCTACGGGCAGCAGCGGATCAGGACGCCCCGGATCGATCGGATGGCGGCAGAGGGCATGAAATTCGCCAATGCGTACTCGGGCTGCTCGGTTTGCGCGCCGGCACGCAGCGTGCTGATGACCGGCATGCACATGGGGCACACGTCCGTGCGTTCCAATCCCGGCGGCGTCCCGATCCTGGCCGGCGACACGACTGTGGCCGAGCTGCTCAAGGAACAGGGCTACGCGACGGGGTGCTTCGGCAAATGGGGGCTGGGCGATATCGGCACGGACGGCGTCCCCTGGAAACAGGGATTCGACGAGTTCGTCGGCTACCTCCACCAGGCCCACGCCCACTACTTCTATCCGCTCTACATCTATGACAACGACAAGCGGCTCCAGCTCGAGGGCAACGAGGGGGACGGGCGGGGGACCTATTCGCACGACGTCATCGCGGACAGGGCGCTGGAGTTCATCGAAAGGAACAGGGACAGGCCATTCTTCTGCTACGTGCCGTTTACTATCCCGCACGCGGAGTACGTTGCTCCGGACGACGAGATCTACGCAGCGTACCGGGGACAGTTCGAGGAAGTCGAGCTTGGGGAGAACCCCAACCGCCCCGGCCGCCTGATCCGTCCGGAGGAGCCCCATGCCACGCTGGCGGCGATGATCACTCGGCTCGACCGCGATGTGGGCCGCATCCTGAACCGGATCGCCAGCCTCGGCCTGGACGGGAGCACGATCGTTTTCTTCACTTCGGACAATGGGGCCGCCGCCGCCACCTGGACCGACTACTTCAACAGCAGCGGACCGCTGCGCGGAGCGAAACGCGACTTCTACGAGGGCGGAATCCGCGTTCCCATGCTGGCGCGGTGGCCTGGCCGGATCGAAGAAGGCTCGCAGAGCGACCTTGTCTGGGGATTCCACGACTTTCTGCCAACTGCGGTGGAACTGGCTGGAGGACCGCCGCCTGAGTCGACGGACGGCATCTCCGTGGTCCCCACCCTCCTCGGCGGCGGCAATCAGACGCTCCACAAGTATCTGTACTGGGAGCTTCCCCGCCACATCGGCGCAACGGGAGACTTCAGGAACGAAACCCCGGCACAAGCGCTTCGGATGGGAACCTGGAAGGCAGTGCGGCCCGAACCGGACGGCGAACTCGAGCTGTACGACCTGGGCGAGGATCCCGGCGAGATGCGGAATCTCGCGAACGAGCACCCGGACGTGCTGGCGGAAATGGAGAGGCGGCTCACGGAAGCGCGGACCCCGCCCAGGAACCAGACCCAGCCGGATCACATCTGGTGGGAACGAAAAGGCTGAACATCGCGCCCGGACCGCCAAGGCGATCTGGAGCCGGTCGGTCGCAGCCGTCAACGGACGGCCCTACAGCGGGCGGCTGTGCCCTTGGTTCTTGTACAGTTCCAGCAGCGTCTTGAGCTGATTGACAATCTCGGGCCGCTCGGCGAAGAGATTGCGGTCCTCGTGCCGGTCCGCCTCGAGGTCGTAGAGCTGGGCGGGCGGGTCGCCCTCTTTCGGGCCGTCCCATTGGTTGGAGCCCGGCCCCTGGCCGTCGATGTACTTCCACTTCCCCATGCGAATCGCGAACGTGCCGTCCACCGAATGATGCACCGTGGCCTCGCGCAATGGGGCGTCGTCCTCGCCCAGCAGCGCCGGCAGGAGGCTTACGCTGTCCTGACCCGCGCCCTCGGGCAGGTCGAATCCGACGATCTCGGCCGCCGTCGCCATCAGGTCGGTCAGGCAGACGGTCTGGTCGCTGGTCGAGCCTGCGGCCACCCTGGCCGGCCAGCGAGCGATGAAGGGCATCCTGTGACCTCCTTCCCAGGCGTCCCTCTTCTTGCCGCGCTGGATCGCGTGGTTGGCGTGATGGCCGAATTCCTCGATGTGGCTCGGATCCCACTCCGCGCCGTTGTCGCTCGTCACGATGAACAAGGTGTTCGCGGCCTGACCGGTCCGTTCCAGAGCATCCATGACCATGCCGATCGAGGCGTCGACCTGGACGACGAAATCACCGTACTTGCCTGCCCCGCTGCGACCCACGAACTCCTCGGTCGGAACCCACGGCCAGTGCGGCGCCGGCAGCGGAAAGTACAGGAAGAACGGCTGGTCAGGGTTTTCCGCCTGTTCTTCGACATACTCCACTGCGTGACGCGTGAGGTTGGGCAGGACGTCGAAGAAATCGAATCCCTCAGCAGCCTCGCCCGGCCGCCAGAACACGGGCCCGTCGAACCGACCGGGCTCGTGCTCCGTAGCGGGCTTTTCGCAGACGTTGTTCTCCAGGTAGACGTAAGGGGCCATGTCAAGGGAGGCCGGAATGATATACGAGTAGTCGAACCCGAGCGTGACAGGACCGTTGGTGACCGGTCTTGTGAAGTCGATCTCAAGACCCTCGGGCCTGGCGAAGTCCGACGCACCCTGAAAGGCCACTGTCTTGTCGCCCTCGTCCCAGGTGTCCGGCTCCGAAACGGTCGCCCAGTCGAGGCCAAGGTGCCACTTGCCAATCACTGCCGTGTGGTAGTCGCGCTTCTTCAGCATGCTTGCGACCGTCGCGCGGTCATGCTCGATCAAGGCCCGCGAGTACCCGGAGAGCACCCCCCTCTTCAGAGGCGACCGCCATGCGTAGCGCCCCGTCAGAACACCGTAGCGCGTGGGCGTGCACACCGCCGATCCTGAATGCGCATCCGTGAAGCGCATGCCGCCAGCGGCGAGGGCGTCCATCCTCGGAGTGGGGATCCTCGAGTCGGCATTGAAGCTGCCCGGGTCCCCGTAGCCCATGTCGTCGGCCATGAGGAAGATGATGTTCGGCGGCCCTTGAGGCTCGGGAGCGCCGGCGCCACATGACGACAGGGCAATCGCCGCGAGGGCGGCCGAGAGCGTTGCGAGGCTGGTGCGAGCGGCAGGCATGATCCTCTGCCGATTGTAGGTGAACCGGGCGGGCACCGTCCCCGCCGCGGCGACGAGCAGTCTTGCGACGCGGTAAACTCTCCCCTGCCATGCCGCCCAAGGCTCTCCGATCCGCGCTGCTGTGCGGGTTCCTGCTCACTTCCCATCTCGCCGCCCAGCAGCGTCCGAACTTCGTCCTGATCTTCGCCGACGATCTCGGCTACTCAGACCTGTCCTCGTACGGGGCGACAAGGCACAAGACACCGCACCTCGACCGCATGGCCTCCGAGGGTGTCCGTCTGACGGACTTCTACGTGCCGACGCCGTTCTGCGGCCCCTCCAGAGGGACCCTGATGACTGGCCGCTATCCGTTCCGCACCGGCCTGGCCTGGAACCCTGCGCCGGACGCGGGCGTGAACACGATCGGGCTCCCTCCCTCGGAAGTCACGATCGCCGAGGCCCTGAGGCCCCTCGGGTACGCGACGGCCGCGATCGGGAAGTGGCACATGGGCCACGTCGAGCGGTACCTGCCCCGCAAACAGGGCTTCGACGAGTACTACGGAATCCTCTACTCGAACGACATGCGGCCCGTCCAGCTCGTCGAGAACGAGACCGTGGTCCGGTATCCCGTGCTCCAGTCCGAACTGACCCGCGACTATACGCGCAGAGCGCTCGACTTCATCGATCGGCACGTCGACCGCCCATTCTTCCTGTATCTGCCGCACGCAATGCCCCACAAGCCGCTTGCGGCGTCGGAGGACTTCTACACGCCGGACACTCCGGACGATCTCTACAGCGATGTGGTGCGCGAGCTCGACTGGTCCGTAGGCCAGATCCTGACCAAGCTGCAGGAGAGCGGCCTCGATGAGAACACGTTCGTGTTCTTCACATCCGACAACGGAGCCACGTTCGGAGGCAACAACAAGCCGATGCGGGCGATGAAGGCCTCCAGCTTTGACGGCGGCGTCCGCGTGCCGGCGATCGCGCGCTGGCCCGGACGGATCCCGCCGGGTCAGGTCTCGGACGCAGTCGCGGCTTCGATCGACGTCTTCCCCACGATCGTGCAGGCGGCCGGTGCGGCGCTGCCCGATGATCGGGTGATCGATGGCCGGGACCTGCTCCCCCTGCTCGAAGGCCGTGTCGCCGAATCGCCGCACGAGGCAGTGTTCGCGATGGCAGGCGGCCGTCTGAGGATGATCCGGTCGGGGCGCTGGAAGCTGCACGTGCGGCCACCCACGCCGGGATTCCGGTGCCTCGCGGACGCGGGCGGCTGGAAGGACAACCGCGGGCCGGACGGAATCACGATCATCGCCCAGTTCGAGCAGGCGAACCCGACCCAATGCCCGGGCGTGAACACGGGTCCGGCACCGAAGGCCATGATGCTATTCGACATGTCGGCGGACCCCTCTGAGCAGCGGGACGTGGCGTCAGAACATCCCGAGGTCGCGGAACGGCTCAAGGCGATCTTCGACCGGATCGACGCGGAAGCGCCGGGGGAGTTTCCGGTCCCGCCCCGCTCCGACCGGATCCTGTGGCTGCAAGGGGGACAACTGCGCTACGACGAGGAAATCAGCCCGCTGCCGTTCGAGTAGTGTAGGCCGCGCTAGTCGCGCGCGACTGTCGAGAGCACATCGTAGAACTCCGGGAAGGATACGCTGGCGGCCTCGGCACCGGAGAGACCGGACTCGCCTTCGGCGGCCAGTCCAGCCACAGCGAACGCCATCGCAATCCGGTGGTCTCCACACGAGTCGAGTTCGGCTCCCTTCAGGCGGCAGCCGCCCTCGATGTCCATTCCGGTCTCGTATTCCACGATGCTGGCCCCCATCCTGCGAAGGTTGGACGTCACCGTAGCAATCCGGTCCGTCTCCTTGACGCGCAACTCCCCGGCGTCGCGGATGCGCAGGCCCGATTCCGAGACGGCCCCAAGCACGGCGAGCATGGGGATCTCGTCAATCACGCCGGCGGTCGCTGCGCCGGAGATCTCGCCGCCGGCGAGTGGGCCTGCTCCGCGGACCGAGATGGATCCGACCGGCTCACCGCCCGGATCCGATTGCGTTTCGATCCGAACGGCGGCGCCCATCTTGCGCAGCACGTCCAGGACCGCGGTGCGCGTCGGGTTCAGGCCGACCCCCTCGATCCGCAGGTCGGACCCCGGCAGCAGCAGAGCCGCAGCCAGGAAGAACACGGCCGAAGACAGGTCGCTGGGAATCCGCAGGTCGCACGCCTCGAGGCGCGACGGACCCCTCACTGTGATCTCCCTCTCGTCGACGTGAACCTTGGCCCCGAAGCGGCGGAGCGCGATTTCCGTGTGGTTGCGCGTCTCGAGCAGCTCGAGAACCTGCGTGGCGCCGGGGGCGCTCAAGCCCGCAAGCAGCACGCAGCTCTTGACTTGGGCGCTCGCTACGGGAAGCTCGTATCGAATCGGGTGCAAACGGCCCCCGCGAATCGTGAGAGGAGGGAATTGACCGTCGCGAGCATCGACCGAGGCACCCATGGACCGCAGAGGCGTGATGATCCGCTGCATCGGGCGATTCGAGAGGGACTCGTCGCCGCGAATGGCCGACACGAACGGCTGACCCGCCAAGATGCCGGAGAGCAAGCGAATGGTCGTTCCGGAATTGCCGGCATCGAGCGGGACCTGGGGAGCCTGCAGGCCCGCTGCGCCCATCCCCCGGATGCGGACCGTCGTCCCTCGATGCGAGCATTCCACACCAAGCCCGCGCAGGCACGCCAGGGTCGATGCGCAATCCGCCCCGGTTGAGTAGTTCGTGAAGACGCTGCTCCCCTCCGCCAGGGCCGCGAGCATCGCATAGCGGTGGGAGATGGACTTGTCTCCGGGCAACGAGATGGTGCCCGCGATGCGACGGGCCGGTCGGATCTTTCGCGCCACTGCTGGGTTCATTATCCCGAAGGGCCGCATGGAGCCTGCAGGTTGACGAACTCAAGGCCCCGGAAAGATCGGCGGACGGCGACAGATTCGGGCCCGGCGATCAGCGTTTGCCGGGGGCGGACTCCGTCCGCTGGATTCGGCAGAAGCCCTCTTGCGCAGCTGGAGCGACGGACTTCCCGTCGCACACTCGCCTCGGGCGAGGGACGCGCGGTCCGCCAGAACAGAAAGCACCCTCAGAGTTGCAAAGAAAACAATCGATCTGCTAGTGTTCCTGTAAGGGACAGGTACTAGCGCTTGAATTGCTGCTCGTCTCCATAGCGTGGAACGTGGATTCGGCGACGAAAACGAAACGGGCAACGCCTCCCACATCCGAACGCCGGTGGGCCTGGACGGGTGCGGGCCGCAATTCGACCAGTGTGGCGGGATGAAGCGTCCATCTCAGTTTCTGTCCGCTGCGGCCTTGGCGCTGGCCGTCTTGCTCGCGCAGCAGGCGACTTCGGCGTCGAAGCGGGAATTGGCCGCCAGCCACTACAAGTCCGCCTCGCGGCTGTACGAGGACCTCGCCCAGGTTCCGCGCATGGAGCTGCGGCTCAGGCAGTACCAGCTGGTGATTGCCGCTCTTCAGACGGTGCATCGCACCGATCCGACAAGCGGCTACTCCGACGACGCCCTCCTGAAGGTTGCCGAACTCTACGAGCGAATGGCGGATCGGTTCGGTCGGGACTCCTTCAAGAAGAAAGCGGCTGAAGCCTATCGCTTCGCGGCGCGAGAATACCCGCAAAGCACGCATCGCGAGGAGGCCCTTGCCGCTGCCGCACGTCTGGACGGCGGCGGGGTCGAAGCGGCCCGGAGCGGGTCAGCGAGGGCTCGTGTCCCCGCGTCGGCCCCCGGGGAGCCGCCCGAGATCGGGATCCTCTCGCTCTCGGACGAGCGTCATGAGTCAGGACAGATCGTGCGGGTTCAGGGAGCACCGACCGGGCAGGCGCTGACCACGATCTCGGAGATCCGCCACCACTCCTATGACGATGGAACCCGCGTCGTGCTGGTGATGGACGGAAGGACCGCACTCAAGTACGATCTCCTCCCAACCCCCGACCGGCTCTACATCGACCTGTTCGGCGCGAGAATGTCGGCCACCCTGATCAAGGGAGTCACCCTGAGTGTCGGCGACGCGCTGATGAGCGCCGCCCGCCTCGCTCAGAACCGTCGCACCAAGGCCCGCCTCGTCCTGGACCTGAAGAGCCCGGTTTCCTTCGACGCGTTCTGGCTGGATAATCCGAACCGGCTGGTTCTCGACATCCGGCGCGAAGGGGCCTCCCGAGCACAGCGCACGGAAATGGCCCTCGGCATCGTCCCGGCAGAGGCCCCCGCTACGGGAGCCGGTCCCCCGGCGGTTCCGCGCGCGGCGGAGGCCACCGCCGCCGGCAAGCTCAGCCTGACGCGGGCGCTCGGTCTCAAGTCGGGCCGGATCGTGATTGACGCAGGCCACGGCGGCCACGACACCGGCTCAATCGGTCAGCGCGGGTTGCTCGAGAAGGATGTTGTTCTGGACATCTCGAAGCGTCTCGCCAGACTGCTCACCGAGAGGCTGGGAGCGATAGTGATCCAGACGCGCGAGTCGGATGTGTTTGTGGACCTGGAAGAGCGCTCCCGGATCGCCAACGAGGGCAATGCGGACCTGATGGTCTCGATCCACTGCAACTCCTCGCGGACCTCGAGTGTGCGCGGAATCGAGACCTACTACCTCAGCCTCACCTCGGACCCGTGGGCGCTCGGAGTGGCCGCGCAGGAGAACGCCTCGTCACAGCGCTCGATCCACGAGCTGGAGGATCTGCTGGCCGAGATCACGCTCGGGGAGAAGACGGAGGAGTCGAGGGAGCTGGCAACGCGAATCCAGTCCAGCCTTCACGCCGGCGTGTCCCGCCACTCGTCGGCGATCCGGGACCGCGGCATCCGGAAGGCCCCATTCGTTGTGCTCGTCGGGGCGCGCATTCCCGCGGTGCTTGTGGAAATCGGCTTCCTCAGCAACAGGCACGACGAGCGTCTCATGGGGACCGAGTCGTTCCGGCAGGAAGTTGCGGAGCACCTGTTCGAGGGTATCGCCAGCTACTCGCGCGGTCTCGGCACCGCAAGCATGCACACGTCGCTCTCCCCCTGACCGGTTCACGGCGGGACCGCGAGCGGATCCTCCAGGCGCAGGTCTCCATGCTTCGCCCGGAGGCGGAGCGCCTTCCGGCTGATCGTCGCCAAAGGCACCCTGCCCAGCTCGTCGGGCGACATCCAGCGGTATCCGCCCTCGGGGTCGCCGGCCTCCGCCGACGCCTCGTACACGCGGCACTCGTAGCTGGTGCCCGTGATGACGTGGGAGAAGGATGCGGCCTGCTCGCAACTGGCGGCGCACAGCGGACCGAGTCCGGCAAGGCCCTCGGGAGGGCCCTCCACGGCAGGCAACTCCCAGAACCCGGGCATGACGGGCTCTTCGCTCGACCGCTTCCGGACCAGCATGAGGTCGCCTCGCCTGGCGATCGCGAGAGAGATCTCGACGGTGCGGAGAGGGCGGCGGGCCCCTTTCACCGGAAGCGCATGTGCGGTGCCGGCGGCGAGTCCCTCGCATGAGCTGGACCAGGGGCACCCAAGGCACTTCGGAGCCCGAGGAGCGCAGACTGTCGCCCCCAGCTCCATCAGGGCCTGCGTGAAGTCGCCTCGCTCCCCAGCCTGCGTCGACTCGATCAATTGCTGGCCTAGCCGTCGCAGGGCTCGCCGGGGAGCGCTCCTGCGGATGTCCCTTCGCTCATCGGCCAGTCTGGCCAGCACGCGGTGCGCGTTGCCGTCCAAGGCGGCCCTCGGCTCATCGAATGCGATGCTCGCGATGGCTCCAGCGGTGTACGCCCCGATTCCGGGCAGCGCCAAGAGCTGGTCGTGCCTGGAGGGCCAGCGCCCGTCGTGCATGTTCGCGACGCTTCTGGCCGCCCTGTGCATCAGCCGGGCCCGCCGGTAGTATCCGAGGCCGGCCCACGTCGCGAGCACGTCCTCCAGCGAAGCGGTGGCCAGCGACTCCACATCCGGGTAGCGGGCAAGGAACCTCTCGTAGTACGGCAGGACAGCCTCGACGCGAGTCTGCTGAAGCATGATCTCCGAGACCCAGACTCGATAGGGGTCGGTCTCGCCCCGCCAAGGGAGGTCCCTCCGATGGGTGCGGTACCACTCCAGGAGGCGCTTGGCCAGAAGGTCGGGCGGTTTGCTCACGCGGCTATGCGGAGGCCCCGAGAGTCGCCCGCGTTCATCTCGGAGATGAAGTCCACACTGATCTCCTTCGGACAGGCAGCTTCTCAGTCCGAGGTGTCCATTAGCCGCCGAAGCTTTCACGCCGGCCCTGGGCATGCGCCTGCGGTGGGCGATCTTCGCGGCCGCGGACGCGATATTGCAAGGGCCGCCCACGCTGCGATGCAGGTGGCAGCGTCGAACGCCGTGTCCGCCTCAGACTCAGGGTCGATGTCGGATTCGCCTCCGCAGCGCCGGAAATCTGGGTCGATGCACCCGAGCCGCCGAGATGGAGCCCGCTACAGACTCGCAACCGCCCCGCCGCGAGGCCCCTACCAGCTACCTCCGGGACAGAGCCTCGGTCCCGTGATGTAAACCAGCGAAAGCCCCGCCTGAACGCGGCGGGGCAAGCCAGCTACAGAAGGAGTGCAGCGGCCGGGCGGCCGCTGCAGGCGCGAGCCCGGCCGAACGGGCCGGGCTCCTTGAGTCGTTTCAGCTATCCAGCCTTCTTGACGCTCTCGACGGAAGTCACCTTCATGCCGTCGATCGAGCCCATGACCGTGACTTTCGCCCCGGCATGGTCCTTGAGCTTGGCCTGGTCGGCGACCTCGTAGATCTTGCCGTCCGCAGTCACCACGACCGCCGCTTCGCCGCCACCGATGCAGCCCTTTGCGCAACCGGCGTGGGCCTCACCGGCCTTGCCGGCCTTGGCGCACTTCAAGTCCGTCACGTAGCCGGTCACCGAACCGGCCAGGCAGAGGGAAGTGACGGCAAGCGTCAAGACGAGCAGAGTGAAAATTCTCTTCATTGGTTGTTTCTCCTTCGTCCCAGCCGAACAGCCGGCCAGAAACAATAAGCCTAATTCCGATCCGCCGCGTTCGTCAAGCCCCGAAACGCGGATTTGCAAAAAAATCCGGCGGCCGGCCTTCCTCCGGGCGAGGTGCCGCCCGGGATCAATACCCGTTCCTCCGGAGGACGCGCACCAGCTCCTCGACCGCGTCCGCGCTCGCATCCAGGGCAGTCCGCTCGCCGCCGTCCAGCTCGACCTCGTAGATCTTCTCGATTCCGTAGGAGCCCAGATTGCAGGGCACGCCGACGAAGATCCCCTTGCGCCCGTACTCGCCGTCCAGCAGCGCGGCGCAGGGCAGCACCTTCCTCTTGTCCTTGAGAATGGACTCCACCATCTCAACGACTGAGGAGGACGGCGCGTAGAACGCGCTGCCGGTCTTGAGGTGCCCGACAATCTCTGCGCCGCCGTCCCGCGTCCGCTGCACGATGGCGGCAAGCTGGTCGGCCGGCAGAAGCTGTGTGATCGGAATCCCGGCAACGCTGGTGTATCTGACGAGAGGCACCATCGTGTCCCCGTGCCCGCCCAGGACCATGGCCACCACGTTCTCGACCGACACGCCGACCGCCTCGGCCAGGAACGTGCGGAAGCGTGCCGTATCAAGGATGCCCGCCATTCCAATCACCCGGTTCCGGGAGAAACCGGACGCGTGATACGCGACGTCGCACATCGCGTCGAGCGGATTGGAAACGACGATCAGGACCGCGTTGGGCGAGTACTTGGCGGCCTGTCCGATGCACGACTTCACGATCGAGGCATTCTTGAGCAGCAGGTCGTCCCGGCTCATTCCCGGCTTGCGCGGGAAGCCCGCCGTCATCACGACCACATCCGAGTTCGCGGTGTCCTCGTAGCTGTTGGTCCCGACCACTCGGATGTCGGAATTCTCGATCGGGCAGGCCTCGAGCATGTCGAGCGCCTTGCCTTGCGGAACCCCCTCGATGATGTCGATCAGCGCGACGTCTGCCAGTTCCTTGTCCGCGATTCGCACGGCGCAGCTCGCACCGACGTTGCCCGCTCCGACGACAGTGACTTTCTTTCTCATCGTTTGCTGTCTCCGTACCTTCAGTCCATGTGGCGGATCACGGCGGCGCCGAACTCGCTGCAGCGCAACTTCGTCGCACCGGCCATCTGCCGATGTAGGTCGTAGGTCACAGTCCTAGCCGCGATTGCACCCGTCATGCCCCGCTCGATCAGGGCAGCCGCCTCGGTCCACCCGAGGTGCTCGAGCATCATGACGCCCGACAGGATCACGCTGCTCGGGTTCACCACGTCCTTGTCGGCGTACTTCGGGGCCGTTCCGTGAGTCGCCTCAAAAAGCGCGTGCTCGTCACCGATGTTCGCACCAGGGGCGAGGCCCAGACCGCCGACCTGCGCCGCACAGGCGTCGGACAGGTAGTCGCCGTTGAGGTTCATCGTTGCGATCACGTCGTATTCGGCGGGCCGGAGCAGCACCTGCTGGAACATCGCATCCGCGATCCGGTCCTTCACAAGAATCCTCCCGGCCGGGACGGAACCGTCGCCGCCGTCCGACCAGACCTCGTTCTCGGTCACGCAGTCGCCGCGGAACTCCTGCGTCGCGACCTCGTATCCCCAGTCCCGGAAGGCTCCCTCCGTGAAT
Organism: Bryobacterales bacterium; assembly: GCA_028819255.1. Taxonomy (GTDB): domain Bacteria; phylum Acidobacteriota; class Terriglobia; order Bryobacterales; family UBA6623; genus VXMF01. The sequence continues at coordinate 29,026 of JAPPMB010000159.1, forward strand.
TTCATGATGTTGCCCTTGTGGACCAGCGTCACGGAGGACCGCCCCTTGCTGCGGGCGTAGTTGATCGCCGCCCGGATGAGGCGCTTGGACCCGGTGACCGACACGGGCTTGATGCCGATTCCGGAATCGCCGCGAATGCCGCGGCCCATCTTCCCGTTGAGGAATTCGATCACCTTGGCGGCGTCCTCCGAGCCGCACTCCCACTCGATTCCGGCATACACGTCCTCTGTGTTCTCGCGGAAGATCACGACGTCGAGCTTTCCCGGATCCTTCACCGGGGAGGGGACGCCCGGATACCACTTCACCGGACGGACGCACGAGTACAGGGTGAGGATCTGCCGCAGGGCCACGTTGAGGCTGCGGATGCCGCCCCCCACAGGCGTCGTCAGAGGCCCCTTGATCGCGACCTTGAACTCGCGAATCGCCTCAATGGTGTCGGCGGGCAGCCATTCGCCGAGGCGGTCGTGGGCCTTTTCCCCGGCAAGGATCTCGTACCAGGCGATCTTCCTCGAACCCCCGTACGCCTTCTCGACTGCGGCGTCGAACACCGCCTTCGACGCCTTCCAGATGTCCCGTCCGATGCCGTCTCCCTCAATGAACGGAACGGTTGGACTGTCGGAGACGACGCACTTGCCGTCCTCCATCCGAACGGGGACGCCGTCCGAAGGCACAGGGATGCTGTTGTAGGCAAGCATGGCAATCAAGGGAGTCCAGGGAAGCGATCCGACCGGACCAGTGGAACAACGTGCGCGGCCGGCAACCCGGTGCGCCGAACCGCCCCACAGCCCATCGTAACACCGCCAGACCTGCTGGACAACAGGCCGAACGCCACCTGCGCGGCAGTCCCGCAACAGCCCGCTCCTCCCCGAATGCGACGACTCCCGCAGTGCGTCGCGGGCATTCCGCGACGGGCCTCCACCGGGCCTCCGACCGCCGGATTCCGGGTCTCGGCAATGCTTGAGCTCGGTGATCGGCCGATGGGGGAGTGCCATCCTGCCGCCGGGCCGAATCGGGTTAGGATGGAGAAACAGGCGCCCCTGTCGCGCCTGGCCATGCAATGAAGAGCAACCCAGCCAAAGCGGAGCGACCCAGTGCGACCGCCCGCGGTCGCGCTTCCGAGCCGGCACGCGGCGTGATCGCGGAGTGGACGGTGACGATTCTGCTGCTCCTGTTCGGCACGACGACTCTCGTCCAGGCGTTCGTGATTCCGACGGGCTCCATGGAGGATTCGCTGCTGATCGGGGACCATCTGCTGGTCGACAAGCTGGCCTACGCCCCCGAAGGAGCCGTCAGCAAGTACCTGCTTCCCTACCAAGACGTGGAGCGCGGCGACATCGTGGTGTTCCGGTATCCGATCGACCTGCGCCAGACCTTCGTGAAGCGGATCGTGGGCGTGCCCGGCGACCGCATCCGCGTCGCTGACAAGGAGCTCTGGGTGAACGGCGCCAAGGTGGACGAGCCGTACGTCGTCTTCAAGAGCGACTACATCGACAAGTACCGCGACAACTTCCCGTCCGTGCCAACGTCGATGCAGATCTACGAACCGGCCATGAGAATGCTCCGGGAGCACGTCGAGGACGGAGAGGTCGTGGTCCCGGAGGAGCAATACTTCGCTATGGGAGACAACCGGGACCAGTCCCTGGACAGCCGCTATTGGGGATTCGTCCCCCGCAACCACATCATCGGCAAGCCCCTCATCGTCTACTGGTCCTACGACGCCCCCACAGCGCACCTGCAGGATCCCGGCGTCTCGTTCGAGCACATGCGGGACCTCGCCCTGAACTTCTTCTCAAAGACCCGCTGGAAGCGGACCTTCAAGCTCATCCAGCCCTACGACCTAGAAGCGCGCTGAGCGCGCCCCCGACCCCAGGTGGCGACCAACGATCACCGCCACGCGGTCATTCTGGCGGGGGGCCGGGGCGTTCGCTTCTGGCCGCACAGCAGAGCCGCGCACCCCAAGCAAATGCTCTCCCCGCTCGGGGGAGCCTCGCTCCTGCGGCGGACCTACGAGCGTCTGCGGGCAGCCTTTCCGGAAGGCCACCTCTGGGTGGTCACTGGAGTGTCGCTGAGAGAGGCGGTTGAGCGTGAACTTCCCGAACTGTCCCCGGCCCGGATCATCGCCGAGCCGGTCCAGCGAAACACGGCGCCAGCGATCGGCCTTGCGACGGCGCTCGTGCTCCGCGAGGATCCGGAAGCCGTCATGGGAGTCTTCCCGGCGGATCACCATATCGAGAATGCCGAGGCATATCGCGAGTTGGTTTCCGCCGCACTCGGCGCGACCGACACGGATCGCCTGATCGTCCTGGGGATCCAGCCGACGAGGCCCGAAACAGGCTACGGCTACATCGAGTTTCCGCCCGGAACGCGGCCCGGCTCACCCGGGCCCGTGCGGGTAACGCGGTTTTGCGAGAAGCCGGACCTCGGGACAGCGAACCGCTTTCTCGCTTCCGGGCGCTACTTCTGGAACAGCGGCCAGTTCTTTTGGAGAGCGAGCGTGCTCGGCGAGGAGATGCGACGGCATCTCCCGCGCACGTGGAGTACGCTCTCCGAGATCGCAGGAGGAGCGACCGCGAGCGTTGCACGCCTCCTTGGCGAGCGCTACGGCGAGTGCGAGAGCGTGTCCGTGGACCGGGCAATCCTCGAGCGGTCCGACCGCGTCGCGGGCTTCGCTGCGGGAAACATCGGCTGGACCGATCTGGGCACCTGGGAGGCCCTCCGTGACCTGCTGCCGCGGGACACCGAGGACAACTGCGACCGAACCGGAGGAACCTTTGTCAGGGCGCGGAACAACTATGTGGACGTCCCGGGTCGGCATGTGGTCCTGTTGGGTGCGAGTGACCTGATCGTCGTGGAGGCGCCCGACGCGCTTCTGATCTGTCGCCGGAGCGAGTGCCAGAACCTCTCCGACCTTGAACAGGCCTTGCGGAAATCCGGGAGGGGCGACCTGCTATGAGGGGCCGCGATCGGCGGCGTCGAACCAGCGGCGCAGCCGCACGGGCAGCGCGGGATCCCGCCTGAGCCGGACCAGGTCTGCGGACGTGTCGACGTCGTACGCGGTGACCTGCAACCGGGTTGCGCGTAGACCTGCGGACTTCAATGCCCGCAGGCACGCTCTGCGGGTGTCCGGCACCGACCACCTTACGCCGCGGAACATCTCCGGGGCGGTGCGGCTCGCACCGATGAGGGTGAAGCCGCCGTCGTCCGACGGGCCTACGGCCGCATCGACCCAGTCGAGGGCGGACACTGCCTCGCGCACCTGGGCGAGAGGCAGCGTGGGGGCGTCGCTTCCGACGATCAGGGCCCGGCGGTAGCCCTCGGCGAGCAGGTCGTCAAGGCAGTGGCGCATCCGCTCCCCGAGGTCGGCCCCGCGCTGGAGCCGGAACCGTCCCGTCCCGCAGAGCGCCTCGAATTCGGCCCACGGCCGGTCGCAGAAGAGGAACGCGTCAAGCGCCCGGAGTTCTTGAAGCCGCTCCCATGTCGCGTGCGTGCAGACGCGATGGAACCGGGCCGACTCGCTGGGCGAGAGGGCGTCGGCCAGCCTCGTCTTGACGTGCCCGGCCAGAGGAGCCTTGGCGAATACTGCGATCGCCGTGCCTGGCGGACCGGGCATCAGGACCCAATGCTACACTCACGCTGTTGGCCGCAGGCCATGGCCGGATCATCCCACGAGCACGGGACCATGACTGCCCTTGTCGTGGACGACGAGCAGCTCGCCCGCGAGGAGTTGACCTTCCTGCTGCGGTCGTTCCCGGAGGTGCGGGTCGTGGGGGAGGCTGCCGACGGTCCGGGAGCCCTCGACAAGATTGAGGAGCTCGGCCCCGACATCGTCTTCCTGGACGTCCAGATGCCCGGCTTGAACGGGCTGCAGGTCGTTCGGGAGATCCTGGCCCAAGGAAGGCCGATCCCCCACGTTATCTTTGCGACGGCCTTCGACCAGTACGCGGTCGAGGCCTTCGAGGTGAATGCGGCAGACTACCTGCTCAAGCCCGTCGAGAAAGACCGGCTCGGGAGGTCGATCCGCCGAGCCCGCGAGCTTGTGCGCTCGCCCGATCGCGATTCGGAACGAATGGCGCGGCTGCTGTCGAGGATTCGCGACCATGTCCGCCAGCCGACCAAGGTGCTCGTGCGTTCCGGCATGCACATGGTGCTGGTCGATGCCCGCGACGTGATCTTTGCCACCGCCCGCAAGGGCGGGGTGCGAATCGTGGCGACCGAGGTCGAGGGTCACAGCAACTACAAGACGCTCGACGATCTGCACTCGACCCTCAGCGATCCCCACTTCTGGCGCCCGCACCGGTCCTACGTCGTGAACATCGACAGGATCAAGGAGGTCGTCCCCTGGTTCAAGTCCAACTACCAGCTGGTGATGAGCGATCGCGAGCGAACGGAAATCCCAGTGAGCCGCGGGCAGACCAAGCGATTGCGCACGCTGTTCCGCCTCTGAGGTCGGGCTTGCCGCCCGGCGCCGCCGGATGCCGTAGGCCTCTTTGCGACCCGCTTGATTGAAGCGACAGGGTCAGCGAGTGCGATGCGCGGCACCCCATTCGGTCACATGCACGCTCGCAACGGCGAGTTCCGGCCCTTGCCGCGAGAGCATGGGGTCAAACCCGCCTGAGCCGCGCCATCAGCGCCTCGCCGCTGTCGCAAACCAGCAGCCACTCGCCGATCTCCTCCAGCAGGTCCGTGTCGGTGATCCTGTCCAGCACCACTGACAGAGGACCGACCTGTCCTCCTCCGTAGCGAAGCCGCGCCAAGCGCAACAGCAGCTTCCGCTCCCTCCTGAGTCCTTCCCTGCGCTCCTCGGCCCGGCCCTCTTCACGGCCCTCTTCGCGACCTTGTTCGTGGCCCATCACGCGGCCCTCTTCGCGCATCCGGTCACCCCATGTGGGCGGCTGTGTCTCCAGCATCTCCAGCACCTCCTCCAGATTATCGCTCAGCGGCGCCCAGGTCACACCGATCTCCGGCAGCCGCACGTACGTGATCCATGTCGCGAACGCGCTCGCCAGTTCCGCATGGTCCGCGTCCCCCACCCAGTTCCGCAGCGGCTCCGCCGCCCGGCGAAGCGCCTCCGGATCCTCGCACCGCTGCAGCCTCGCCAGCAGCACCGCCGGGTTCTCCTTCCCGTCCGGAGCCTTCCAGCGCCGCAGGTCCAGCACCCGGCACCGCATCCGCGGCACCTCCGGCCCCGGACCTCCGGATCCCGCCTCGACCAGCTTTGACACCTCCTCCGCCACCGTCCACTTCGTGCGCCCGCTGTACACCGTCAGGTGCTTGATGCCCGGCACCCGCGTGGCGCTGTAGCGGCCGGCGCCGGGCGGATTCCGGCTCAGATCCAAGTACAGGGCCGAGGCCGCGTTCAGGATGCGGAAGGGCATCGACGGGTCCGGCGTGGACTGGCATTCCACCAGCAGATAGACCTGCGCGCCGTCCCGCAGAGTGAGTTTCCACGCAGCATCGACCACGCGCTGGGACAGGTCCGGGTGGATGAGATTGGTGCGCGCCTGCTCGATCTCCACGACATCCGCCTCGTCCAGGCCCGGCAGGGGCTGCGCACGCAGCAAGTGCCGCACGAATTCGGCGTTCTGGACGAAGCGCTTGAAGGCGGCATCGTGAGGTAGGCGCATTTCGGCGACAGACATGATCGGTTCCGGAGCCGGGCGGGGCTCTGGCCCGCGCACCCGGCGCACCGGCATAGTATCCGATGCGCCCTGACGATCTCAGGCCGCCGGCGCTCCCCGCAGACCCAGACGCCGCCAAGGGGTCCTGCGCACCCCAACCGGGCGTGGTCCATGGCGCCCACAGCCCACACGAATGGACGCCGGAAGTCTATCCTAGGACCAATGCATTGGACCCGGTGGTGTATCTCGGCCGCAGTCGTTTCGGCGGCGATGTGCTCAGTCTACGGCCAGTCGGTGGGGGGAAGCGTTTCCGGGTCTGTGCGGGACCCGGCGGGCGAGCGGGTCTCGGCCGATGTCTCGGCAACGCACGTTGAGACGGGGCGGCAGTTTTCCTCGCCGCCAACGCCCGACGGAACCTACAGGTTTCCGGCCCTGCCGCCTGGAACCTACGAGCTTCAGCCCAGGTCGCCGGGCCTGACGGCCCCGGTGGCGCGCATCCAGATCAGGGTCGGCACCAGTTCGCGCCTGGACCTGCCAATGTACGTGGAGACAGCAAGCTTCAGCGTGGACGTGTCGGACGCGACACCTGTCCTGGAGGCCGGCACCGCAGCGCTCGGAACCGTCGTCGGTCGAAGCGAGATGCGCAACCTCCCGCTCAACCAGAGGGTGTTCGTGCCGCTGACTCTCCTCGCCGGCGGCACGCATTCGAGCGCGCCGGGTTCGGAGCTCTCGACCCAGAATGACAGCGGATTCCATGTCGCGGGGGGGCGGGAGGTCTCCAACAACTTCCTCCTGGACGGGATCGACAACAACGACCTGTACATCAACAGGCTCGTCGTCGGCCCGCCGCTTGACACTGTGCTGGAGTTCCGGCTGCACGCCTCCGGATACAGCGCCGAGTACGGTCGCAGCTCCGGCGGACAGGTAAACGTCGTGAGCCGATTCGGCACCAAGGAGTTCCACGGCTCGGCCTACGAATACGCACGCAATGACGCACTGGATGCGCGGAACTACTTCGATCCCACCGACCGGGCGCTCCCTCCGTATCGCAGAAACCAGTTCGGAGGCGCCCTCGGCGGGCCGCTCCCGTTTGAGGGAGGGTTCTTCTTCGGCGGATTCGAAGGCACACGGATCCGGGACGCGGCCACCCGCACCGCGTCGGTTCCGACGGTCGACCAGCGCGCGGGCGATTTCTCGGCGCTCGGGGGTCCCGTGATCGACCCGTTCGCTCGAGCGCCGTTCCCGGGCAACCGCGTTCCCCTCGCCAGGCAGAGTGAGGCCGGGAGAACGATTGCAGGCTACTGGCCCGAACCGAACCGCGACGATCCCATTCAGAACTACGTTTCCACGCCGCTCGGCGACGGGCTCGTCAACCAGGTGATGGGACGGCTGGACCAGGACCTCGGCTCTGCAAGCCGGTTCTTCGCGCGCTACAACCTCAGCCATTCGCGCAGCTTCGATCCCTTCTCCGACAGCGACGTGCCCGGATTCGGCAGCTTCACACTGGACCGCGGCCAGCACCTTGCCGCCTCGCTCACCCACGCGTTCTCTCCTTTCACGCTGCTCGAGGCCCGCGCCGGCTTCAACCGGCTGCGGCGCCAGGTCCTGCACCAGAACGCCGGGCGCGACATTGCAGGAGAACTGGGCATTCCCGGGCTCTCCAAGGACCCGCGCTTCGTCGGATTCCCGGGCATCAACGTCGCCGGGTTCGCAAGCCTGTCCGACGACACGGCGCTTCCGATCTCGAGAACCAGCGGCACGACGCACGTCTCCGCCCACCTGACCAGGGCCGGCGCCCGCCACCGCTTCAAGTGGGGCTGGGAGTACCGCGGCGTGCGAATCGACGGAACCCAGGGACTGTTCGGGCGCGGGCAGTTCAACTTTCTCGGCGCCATCTCCCAGAATCCCGTGTCCGATCTGCTGCTGGGATTCCCGACCTACAGCATCCAGACGACGATCGACAACGACTTCCGCCAGCGGGCCGAGTACTGGAACGGGTTCGTCCAGGACGACTGGAGGCCTGCCGACCGGCTGACCCTAAGCCTCGGCCTGCGATACGAGTACAACCAGCCCGCCTATGACGCCGACGACCGCTTCGCGCAGTTCGACCTGAAGGCCGTTCGGCTTGTCGAGCCGGGATCAACCGCCCTGGGACGGGCAGGCTACGCTTCGGACGCCAACAATTTCGCGCCCCGGATCGGCGTGGCCTGGAACCCGTCCGACGCCCTGGTGCTGCGGGCGGCGTACGGAGTCTACTTCGAGGCCAACATCCTGGAAGCGAACTCCGGCGTGTACTTCAACCCGCCCTACTTCGACCTCAGGCTGTACTTTCCCTCAGCCGTGTCCCTGCCGACGCTGTCGGCCCCCTTCCCCGGCGAGGGATTCACTCCTCCGGCGTCCGTCAATGCCCTCCAGCCGGACTTCCGGACCGGGTACGCCCAGCACTGGAACGTCGGCCTCGAGCACGGATTGCCGGGCGGAATCGTCGCCCGCGCCTCCTATGTCGGATCGAAGGCATCCAAGCTGCTGCGCCGCCGCAACCTGAACCAGCCGGCGCCCGGCGAGGGGGATGTCGACCCGAGACGCCCCACGCCCGGCTTCGCGAACATCGCGCTCTTCGAGTCCGGCGCCTCGTCAACCTACCATTCGGGCGTCTTCACACTCGAGCGAAGATTCACCAGCGGGGCGGGGTTCCGCGCGGCATACACCTGGGCCAAGTCCATCGACGACGTCTCGGCCTTTCTCGGCTCCGCAGGGGACCAGTCGTTCCCGCAGAACAGCCACGACTTCCGGGCCGAGCGGGCTCTGTCGAACTTCGACCAGCGACACCGCCTCGCCCTCGCCCTGCATTACGACACTCCGTTCAGACACTGGCTGCTGGGGCACTGGCGGACCTTCGCCATCGCCACGTTCGCGGCGGGTCGCCCGCTGACGCCTCAGCTGGCCGGCGACTGGTCGAACACCGGAAACACGGGCGGCATCTTCGGCTCCGACCGGCCGGACGCCGTCGGGAATCCGCGCATCGGATCGCCCACTCCCGACCGCTTCTTCGCTTCGGCGGCGTTCGAACTCCCGTCGCCCTTCACATTCGGCAATGCGGGCCGGAACGTCCTCCAGGGGCCGGGCGCGTCCTCGATCGACATCGCCGTGGTTCGGACGTTCCGTCTGGCCGAAGGTCTCACGGCTGAAGTCCGCGCCGAGGTGTTCAATCTGGCCAACCATGCGAATCTCGACCTGCCCGAGCGCACGTTCGGGCTTCCGACGTTCGGGCGGATCCTGTCAGCCGGCCAGGCCAGGCAGATGCAGCTCGGCTTCCGGCTCACGTTCTAGCGCCCCCTCCGGAGAATTCCCTCGCCGCCGAGAGACCAGGAATGCGGCCGTATCGCTGCAGGAGTCGCGCCGGCGCTCGGCGGATGACCACTATTTCTGAAACACCCGGAAGACCTTCCGCAACGGGTCATAGAACTCATCCACCACCCGCTCCTTGAGCGGGATGATCGCATTGTCGGTGATGGTGATGTGCTCCGGGCAGACCTTGGTGCAGCACTTCGTGATGTTGCAATAGCCGATGCCGTCAGATGCGCGGAGTTCTCCGACCCGGCTCTCCGTGTCCAGAGGGTGCATCTCGAGCGCCGCGGCATACACCAGGAACCGCGGTCCGATGAACTGGTCGTGCAGGTGATGCTCCCGCAGGACATGGCAGACGTCCTGGCAGAGAAAGCACTCGATGCACTTGCGAAACTCCTGCACACGGTCGACGTCGCGCTGGAGTATGCGCCAGCTCCCGTCGTCGGAGTCCGGCGGTCGCGGGGCGAACGGCTTGATCCGCTTCTTCACCGCGAAGTTCCAGGAGACATCCGACACCAGGTCCTTGACGACCGGGAACGCCTGCATCGGCTCGATCGTGACGGGCTTCTGCAGCGGCAGCTGGTTCAAGCGCGTCATGCACATCAGCCGCGGGGATCCGTTGATTTCGGCCGAACAGGATCCGCACTTGCCGGCCTTGCAATTCCAGCGGCAAGCCAGATCGGTGGCCTGCTCGGCCTGGATCCTGTGCACCGCGTCGAGCACAACCATGCCCTCGGAAATCTCGCAGTCGTAGTCGCGAAAGCCGCCCGAGCCTGCTTTGCCCCGCCAAATCCGGAATGTGGCCGTTGGCATGTCTGCGTTCCTCACTTCCTTGCGTCGATGATCCGCTGCAGTTCATCCGGGATGGCCGCGATGGGCTCTCGCGAGACCGCGAGGCCGCCGTCCGGGTCCTTGCGGATCACGATGGTCCGTTTCCCGAAGGTCTCGTCCTTGTCGGGATAGTCGAGACGGGTGTGGGCCCCCCGACTCTCCCGGCGTTCCAGCGCCGCCCGCGCGATCGCTTCCGAAAAGGCGAGGAGATTCCTCAGGTCCAAGGCCGTATGCCAGCCAGGGTTGTATTCGCGATTGCCGCTCACGGCGACCCGTCCCGCCCGGTCGCGCAGACGGTCGATGCCTTCGAGAGCGTCCCGCAGGTCCCGCTCGTTGCGGACGATTCCGACCTGGTCCTGCATCAGTTCCTGAAGATCCTGCTGGATCCCGAATGCGTTCTCGGCGCCACCCGCGTCGACGCTGCGCTCGAACGGTTCGAGCGCAATCCGCGACACCTCGTCGAGCTGCTCGCGCGCAATCCTGCCGGCCGCGTTCTCCCGTGCGAAACGGGCGGCGTACTCTCCGGCGCGCTTGCCGAAGACCAGGAGGTCGGAAAGGGAATTGCCTCCCAGGCGGTTGGCGCCGTGCAGCCCGGCTGCGCACTCTCCCGCCGCGAAGAGCCCGGGCACGTCGGTCATCTGGGAGTCCGCGTCCACGCGCACGCCGCCCATCACGTAGTGGGTCGTCGGGCCCACCTCCATCGGCTCCTCGGTGATGTCGATGTCGGCCAGCTCCTTGAACTGGTGGTACATGCTGGGAAGCTTCCGCCTGATATGTTCCGCGGCATTGGGCAGTCTTTCCTTGATCCAGGCGATGTCGAGAAAGACGCCCCCGTGGGGACTTCCCCTGCCCTCCTTGATCTCGCGCACGATGCATCGCGCCACGTGGTCGCGCGTCAGCAGCTCCGGGGGCCGGCGCGCATCCTTGTCGCCCTGGGTGTAGCGCCACCCTTCCTCTTCGTTGTCGGCCGTCTGGTTGCGGTAGAGGGGCGGGATGTCACCGAACATGAAACGCTCGCCGATCGAGTTCCTCAGGACTCCGCCCTCGCCGCGCACACCCTCGGTCACGAGGATCCCGGCAACGCTGGGAGGCCAGACCATGCCCGTCGGGTGGAACTGGACGAACTCCATGTCGATGAGCGCGGCGCCGGCGCGATAGGCCAGAGCGTGGCCGTCGCCCGTGTACTCCCAGCTGTTGCTCGTGATTCGATAGGCCTTGCCGACGCCGCCCGTCGCCAGCACGACGGCCTTGGCCCGAAAGACCTTGAACGTGCCGCGGTCCCGGTCAAACGCGAAGGCACCGACCACGCGCTCTCCGTCCGTGAGCAACTCGATCACGGCGCATTCCATGTGGTCGTCGATTCCCTGGTGCACGGCGTAGTCCTGGAGCGTGCGAATCATCTCCAGACCGGTGCGGTCGCCGACGTGCGCGAGCCGGGGATAGGCGTGGCCGCCGAAGTTCCGCTGCAGAATGCTGCCGTCGGCCGCGCGGTCGAACAGGGCGCCCCAGGCCTCGAGCTCCCGCACGCGTGAGGGAGCCTCCTTGGCGTGCAGCTCGGCCATGCGGTAGTTGTTGAGGTACTGGCCGCCTCGCATGGTGTCGGCGAAGTGCACCTTCCAGTCATCGCGGTCATCGACGTTCGACAGGGCGGCGGCGATGCCGCCTTCGGCCATCACCGTGTGCGCCTTGCCCAGGAGCGACTTGCAGACCAGGCCAACTGACGCGCCATGGGACCGCGCTTCGATGGCCGCCCGCAGTCCGGCTCCGCCGGCCCCGATCACGAGGACGTCGTGTTCGATCGGCTGGTGTTCGGTCACTACAGGATTCTCCAGTCCGTCCACACGCCCATGGAGCAGAGGCGGACGTAGAGATCGGAGAAACCGACCGAGAACAGACTCAACCACGCCCAGCGCATGTGCTGGCGGTTCAGGCAGCTCACGCAGTCATACGCCTTGGCGACGCCGGGGGACTCGGAGAGCGAATCCCTCCGTCCTCCCACGAGATGCCTCAGGGAGTGGCAGCCAAACGCGTAGCCCGCGAGCAGCGTGACATTCGCGACCAGCACGAGGCTGCCCACGCCGATTCCGAACTCGACCGCGCCCGTCGCCGGATTCAGGAACCAAAGCCCCTTCCAGGCGTCGTAGGAGAGCATCACGATGAACCCCAAGGCGATGTAGAGAAAATAGCGGTGCACGTTCTGCACGATGAGCGGAAACGAGTGCTCGCCGCGATAGCGCGACCGCGGCTCGCCCACGGTGCACGACGGCGGATCGGCCCAGAAGGCCTTGTAGTAGGCGCCGCGGTAGTAGTAGCAGGTCATGCGAAACGCCAGAGGAGCCCAGAGGATCAGAAACGCGGGCGAGAACGGCAGCCACAAAGGCCACCAGTCGGGCTTGGGGCCGAACCAGCTGTGCTCGGACGCGCCGAAGATCTCCGGCGAGTAGAAGGGCGAGAGGTACGGGCCGGCGGTGTAGTGCTCCGCCTGAAAGATCGCCCAGGTGGTGTAGACGATGAACGCGGAGAACGCCAGGAAGACGGCCAGCGGCTGAATCCACCACGCGTCCGGTCGCGACGTACGCCCGAATCCGCGCCTGGTCAAAGGTACATCAATCGTCGCCATCGACCCTCCTGTCCGCATCAAGCGGAACCTTGAATCATATAGGGGGAACTTCGAGATTATCAACCGGCGGCGGCTAGGGCTCTGGATCCACACCTGACGTCCGGCCCCCTGGCGAGACATCCGTGCCGGCGACACTGCGGGCATGGGGCCCGCCAGGCTGCACACACAGGCACCCGGATGCGTCCTGTATTGAAGAATCCGATGCCTTCGCCAACGGTCAGGCGGGACTCCGGGGAGCAACTCGCGCCTGCAGCATCCTCGCGCAGGGGTCCGGGGACGGCCGGAACTCCGCCCCCCAGGCGGCCGGGCCGGCTCGACATCGAGCAGTTCATCGTCTTCAACCAGCAGCTGCTTGCCCTCATCCGGGCGGGCATGCCCATCCCTCAGTCGCTGGAACTCCTGTCCAGGAACGTGCGGAACAAGGCCCTGGCGGCGCACATATCGGCCGTTCGGGACGACGTGCGCATGGGGGTGCCTCTGTCCGACGCCTTCTCCAGGCGCGGGGCGTTTCCGCCGATCTACGTCACCTCGCTGCTGGCAGGCGAGCAGTCTGGAGCTCTCGACTCGGTGCTCGAGCGCTACGTGACCTACGAGCGGATGGCCCTGGCGATCCGGAAGAAGCTGCTCGTGTCGCTGATCTATCCTGCCGTGCTGATCGTCCTGGTGGCCGTGCTGGTGGTGTTCCTGGTGACCTACGTCGTGCCCGAGTTCTCCCAGCTCTACGAGACGATGGACGCCTCGCTGCCGGCCTCGACGCGATGGCTGGTGGCCTTCGGCCAGGCCTCGCGGGATCACGCGATGGCCCTGGCCGCCGGGCTTGCGGCCCTGGCGGGCTCCTGCGCGTGGGCTCTGCGGCGACGGACTGCACGGGTGGCGCTCGAGCGCGCGACCCTGCGGACCCCGATGATCGGGCACCTGTGGATCCGCTACCAGGTCGCCCAGCTCGCGCGCCTGCTGAGCACACTGCTGACGGGGGGGATTCCCCTCGTCCGGGCGCTCGAGACGGCCGGCGAGTCGATGGGGTCGGGTCTGCTGCGGTCCACCCTTGCCTCCGTGCGCAACAGCGTCAGAGAGGGCCAGCCGCTCGCCGGGAGCCTGCGCGGCACCGGCGTGTTCCCCGCTCTGGCGGTCGAGATGGTGAGGGTCGGGGAATCGACGGGCTCCCTCCCGCAGATGCTCAACTCGGTGGCGGAGTTCTTCGACGAGGAGGTGCAGACCAAGACCGCCGCCCTGCTGAACCTGGTCGAACCGGCGATCATGGTCTGCATGGGCGTTTTCGTCGCGTTCGTGCTGATCTCGCTGTACCTGCCCATCTTCAGCCTGGCCGGGCAGTTCTAGTCCGGGCTCCGCTCGGCCACCCGGTACACGGAACCCGTCCGACCGGCGTCCTACTAGTTGGGAAGTTCCCGTTTGCGAAGCATGCCGGCGCCCGGAGCAACGGTCGAAGCGACGCCGGAGTCGGAGTCGCGGAACGCGCGCAACCTCGCCGCGCGGTACCGGTACCCCTTTCTGGATCTCGAGTCGGTCCACATCGACAGCGACATCTTCCGGTCGATCCCCGTGGACCTGATGTTCCGGCACAACTTCGTGCCAATCGCCGAGCGCGGCGGCTCTCTGGAAATTGCGATTTCCGATCCGGGCCGCCTGCCCGAGCTGGACGAGATCGCCTCCCTGCTCGGAAAGAAGCTCCGGATCTCGATCGCCACCCTTTCCCAGATCAACGACCTGCTCAACAAGACCGAGCAGTCCCAGCGCGTGCTCGAGGAGGTGACCGAGGAGTTCACGCTCGATGGCCGCCCAGACGACGATCCGGACGAGACGCTGTCGATCGACAGGCTGACACAGGACAGCGGAATTGCGCCGGTCATCAAGCTCATCGACACGACCGTGTTCAACGCCCTGGAGCGCCGGGCGAGCGACATCCACATCGAGACGCGCAACAAGGACGTGGCAATCAAGTACCGGATCGACGGCGCGCTGCACTTCGCGATGCCTCCGATCTCGAAGGACTGGCACGAGACGATCCTTTCGCGCATCAAGGTGATGAGCGAGCTCGACATCGCCGAGCGGCGCATCCCGCAGGACGGCAGGTTCCGGGTGCGCTACAAGGGACGCCAGATCGATTTCCGAGTCTCGATCATGCCGACCGTGTTCGGGGAGGACGCGGTCCTGCGCATCCTCGACAAGGAGTCGCTGGGAGAGAAGTTCCGCAAGCTGTCGCTGGACGTGGTGGGATTCAGCCCGAAGGACCAGCGGCGCTTCGGGCACTACATCCGGGAGCCGTACGGCATGGTGCTGGTGACGGGACCGACCGGGTCCGGAAAGACCACGACCCTGTATGCCGCCCTGAGCGAGATCCAGAGCGACGAGGACAAGATCATTACGATCGAGGATCCCGTCGAATACCAGCTCAACGGCATCACCCAGATCCCGATCAACGAGAAGAAGGGGCTGACATTCGCCCGCGGCCTGCGCTCCATCCTGCGACACGACCCGGACAAGATCATGGTGGGGGAGATCCGCGATCCGGAAACCGCCCAGATCGCGATCCAGTCCGCGCTCACCGGCCACCTTGTGTTCACCACGGTGCATGCCAACAACGTGGTTGACGTCCTGGGGCGCTTTCTCAACATGGGCGTGGAGGCGTACAACTTCGTCTCCGCCCTGAACTGCATCCTGGCCCAGAGGCTTGTTCGCGTGATCTGTCCGCACTGCCGGACCCGCCGACGGTATCCGGCCGACCGGCTGCAAGAGTCGAAGCTTCCGCCGCGGGAGTGGAGGGACTTCGAGTTCAGCGAAGGCGAGGGGTGCATCGAGTGCTCGGGGACCGGGTTCCGCGGCCGCACCGCCATCCACGAGCTGCTCGACATGTCGGACCGGATCAGGGAGCTGATTCTGGAAAAGCGACCCAGCTCAGAGATCGCGCGAGCGGCGCGGAAAGAGGGGATGCGGACACTCCGGGAGTCCGCAGTCGAGCGGGTTCGCGCCGGCATCACCACCCTCCATGAAATCGACAAGGCGACGTTCATCGAGTAGTCATGGGATTCCCGCTGCAAGCGCTGAACCGGCTGCTGCCCGACCCCCGGCCGGGGCTCGTCTTCGAGATTGGCGACGAAGTTCTCGTCGGCGTCCGCCGGTCCGGCCGCGTCATCGACGCCAGCGCAGAGCGGCCCATTCCGGCGCCGGCCGCGGAAGGTCCGGGCGGAAAGCGGGATCCCGATCTCCTGGCCGCGATCGACGGGATTCTGCGAGAGCTTGCACCGGTGCCGAGCTCCAACACCGCGGTCCTGCTTCCGGACCGCGACGCGCGGCTTGCAGTGTTCGATCTCGAACGGCTGCCCCGCCGGACGCAGGAACTGCGCAGCGCCGTCGAGGAGCGGTTGAGCCACAGCCTCCCGTTCAGGATCCGAGACGCCCGCATTTCCTATCGCATCCAGGGCGGCGCCGGCTCCCCGTCCGTGCTTGCAGCGGCCGCTTCAGCCGCGGGCGTTCGCCGGTACGAGGCGGCGTTCGAGGCGGCGGGTCTCATCCCCGGCTACGTGGGCGTGGCGACGGCGGCCGGCCTCAACCTGATCGAGGACGGTCCGATGACGGTGCTCGCCAAGCTTGGGGGAGATGCGCTGACGATCGTGGCCATCGAGGAGGGAACGGTCCGCCTCGTCCGGCGGATCGCGCTTGCGGTCCGCTCTCCGGCAGATCCGGAGGGCGCCGTCAATGAGATCCTCGCCGACCTGTTCCCGACCGTCGTCTACATCGAGGAGAACCTCCGAACGCCGGTGTCGAGGCTGTTGCTGTGCGGCTTCGGCGATCTGCTGGGGCCGGCGACCCGGATCATGGAGTCCGATGTCCAGGTGCCGGTCGAGACCCTCCCGGGCGCCGGCGGCAACAGGGACTCGAGGGGAGCCGGGCTAATGGGATACCTCCATGGTTGAGACTCTCAGGCACATCACCAGGCCGAGCCGTCGCAGCGGCGCGGCCCGGAGCGGGGACCTCAACCTCGCAACCAGTCCGGCCGGCGGATACCGGGCCTTTTTCTGCCTTGCGTGCATCGCGGCGGCGGGCCTGCTGGCCGCGGCCGGCCTGCTGGTGGCCCAGTTCGTGACGTCCGAGGGCCCGCCCGAAGGGCTTGTCGAACAGGAGCGGAGGCTCCTGGCGGAACAGCGGGAAGCGGACGGGCTGGCTGCACGGGCCTCCGCCGCACTGCGCGCCGCGCGCACAGCGGAAATCCTGGACCGCACCGCCCTGCTCAACGAACTCCTCGTCCGGAAGGGAGTCTCATGGACACACACGTTCCTCGACCTCGAGGAGGTGCTTCCGCCCAACGTGCGCGTTCTCACGATCGAGCCGGAGGTCGCCGAGGGCGACACGATTCGCCTGGACATGACGGTCAGCGCGAAGGCCCCGGCCGACTTCATCGAGTTCCTCAAGACACTGGAGGGATCCAGCCTGTTCGGCTCCCCGGCCCTGCGCGGCAGCGCACCGCCCGCAGAGGGCGATCCCACCTTTCGCTTCCAGCTCGCGGTGGAGTATGACCAGCAGCTCTGAGAGGCGCGCGGCGGCGCGGGCCCCGACCCCCTGGCATCGCCGGTTCCCGCCACGGACCGTTCTGGCCGCGCTCGGCCTTCTGGCTGCGTGCAACCTGGGCTTCTACCTCTTCGCGGTGCGGCCGGCCACGCAGGAGGAGCGGCGGCGGATTGCCAGCAACGCCCGCCTCGCGGCACAGGTGGCGGCCGCACGCCGCAGCGCCGAGGCGGTTCAGGCGGCGGCCAGGCGCATCGAGGGGGCGGACAACGACGGAATCGCTCTCGTGCAGCAGATCGCGCAGCCGAGACGAAGTGCGTTCTCGGCCCTACTGACGGAGCTGGTGGCCGTCTCCGGGGAGGCTGGCATCGAGATCCGCGAGTCGAGCTACACCGTGGAGCCGATCGAGGGCAGCGCGGAGTACGGCATCCTCGCCGTGAACTCCAACTTCCGGGGGCGGTACGACAGCCTCGTCCGTTTTCTGTACCGCCTCGACCGGTCGGAGCTGTTCTTCGTCATCGGGTCTCTGGGCGCGACTCCGCGGGACGACAGCGGCGGCGAGCTGCAGATCAACATCCGGTTCGACACCTTCGTGAGGGATCTCTAGGCGGGGAGATGGAAGTCGGGGCAAACAGGAAGTCGCTGGTCCAGCTCGGGGTCGCCGTGGCGGTCCTGGCGATCGTGGTGTATTTCCAGTTCCTCCGGGATCCCGCGGCCCCGACCGCGCCGCCGACTCGGCCGGAGGCCCGCCCGGCGGCCGCATCCGATCCGGCCGTCGCGCAGACATCATCGAGGCCGCCCTCACCGGCCCGGAGCACCGGGGGAAGGTTCCGTCCCCGGCTTGGACGGTCGAGGGCGGAGGACGCGCCAGACCCGATGACGGCGGACACGACGCTGCGGACGGATCTCCTGGTCCGAGTCCGAGGCATCGAGGAGCCCGCCGTGGAGCGGGACATCTTCAACTTCGGCCGGCCGCCCAGACCGGCGGCCGAGGGACCTACGCCGGCCGAGACCGCGCAGGCGCAGGCGCGGCTGCAAGCGCCGATGACCAGACCGGCATCGAGACCGAATCCCGTTCCGAAGCGGAAGGCTCCGGCGCAGGCGGCCAAGCCCCCGAACTGGAAATACTACGGTTTCGCCAGTCTCCCCGGGCAGGACACGCGGAGAGCGTTCCTGCTCGACGGGGAGGAGATTCTGGTGGCAGTGGAGGGTGCGCTGGTCCAGGAGCACTATCGGATGGGCCGGATCGGACAGGAGGCTCTCGTGCTCAAGGACATCCGGCACGGGCAGGAGTTCACGATCAGGCTGGAGACGAGCCGGTGAGTGTCTCATTGCATGCCGGACGGGGCGGCCAGGGCGGGTACGCCCTGCTGGCGCTGCTCGCGACGTCGGCGATTCTCCTCGCAGGCCTGGCGCTGAGCCTGCCGAGGATGGCGATGCAGGCGCTGCGCGTCAAGGAAGAGCGGCTGATCGAGCGCGGTGAGCAGTACAGGCGGGCGATCGAGCTCTACTACCGGGAGCACGGCAAGTATCCGCCGGAGCTGGACGATCTGGAGGACACGGACGGCGTCCGGTACCTCCGCCGCCGCTACAAGGAGCCGATGGGGAGCACCGGCGGGTGGCGCATCATCCACATGGGCACGGACGGGCGGTTCGAGGACTCCCTCCTGCACGATCTGGGCGAACCCGAGGGCACAGGCCCTCGCGCCCTGTTCGGAGACGGTGCCGGCGGACCGGCCGGAACTATGATCGCCGACAGGCGGGGGATGGACGGCCGCGCCGATGCCGGGCCGCCGGGGTATCAGGGTTCCGGGCCAGGCACTGAGCCGCTGGCGTTCGGCAGCGCGGAACGGCTGCGGGCCGGACGGCAATCGGCGGCGCCGGACCTCGCCTCACGGCAGGCCTACACGCAGGGTTTCGAGTTCAACGCCGCCCAGGCAGAAGACCTGCAGCGGGCTGGGACAGAGGGAGAGGGCCGTCCGCCAGTCGGCAGGCAAATGCCGTCCGATCCTGGGCTCGCGGACAGCGGCGATCCCAGGCGAAATCGCCCTTTCGGGACGGTCAGCCAACCGGGCGCCTTTGGCCGGCCGCTCGGCGGACCTCCGGGCCAGAACCCGGCCTTCCAGCGACCGGGAAGCCAGCCGGCACGGGGCCCGGCGGGCCGGTCGGGGCAGCCGCCCGGCGATCCCGCCGCGCTGGCTGCGGGCTCCGGAGCGGCACAGATGATCAACCGCCTGCTGACGACGCCGAGGGCCGGCGGCCCCCCGGGCCTGCAGGGCGCCCAGGCCGCACCTCAGGCGGCATCCTTCGAGCGGGGGATCGCAGGCGTGGCGAGCACGAGCGAGGAGCCTGGCGTGAAGGTGTACGGAGGAAAGTCCAGATACAACGAGTGGGAGTTCGTGTTCGACTACCGCAAGGATTCCGAGGCCGGGCGAACGAACGCGCAGACGCAGCCACAGGCGGCGCAGCCACGGGGGCAGGGCGGAAGCGGCTTCGGCTTGCAGGGAAGAGGCAGGCGCCAGACCTCGAGCGCCGGCGCTCGCAACCGCAGGTAGCAACGGGGTTGAGTCTTCCGACCAGCGGCCCGCCGCGCGTGAGGATGTCGAGCCGTCCCGGCACTCCACGACGACGGACGGTTCCGCAACGGAGACCGGGTCGAATTCGACCGGCGCCTTCGCCCGCTGGCGGCTCCCCGCTCGCGCCTACGCAGGCAGACCCGGCGGGCTCACCACACCCCCATCGAGCCCAAGCCCTTCTACAATCGCCCCGTACACCTCCTCGATCGTCTGCCCGGCATCGATCTGGAACAGCATGTCCCGCTCCCTGAACATATCGAGCAGCGGGCTTGTCTTTTCGTGATACTCCTGCAGCCTCCGCTGCAGCGCTTCGGGATTGTCGTCGGCCCTCTTCGTGAATCCGCTTCCCTCGCCCTTCTGGGCCCTCCCCATCACGCGTTGGTACACGGTTGCGTCGTCGAGATCCAGGTAGATCGCCCGATCAAGGTTCCAGTTCTCGAAGAGGTACCTTGCCTGCGCGGCCGTCCGCGGAAACCCGTCCAGCACGAAACCGTACCTCCAGTCGTGCATTTCGAGGCGGTCCTGCACGACCTTGTCAACGATCTCGTCGGACACCAGCTGGCCTGTGGCGGTAATGCGCGTGACGCGCGAACCCAGCTTCGTGTGGTTGCGGACATTCCAGCGGAAAATGTCCCCGATCGAAATGTGGACGAAGCCGAAGTTCTCGGCAAGCAGCTTCGACTGTGTGCCCTTGCCCGCGCCCTGCGGGCCGATCATGATGTACTTGTGCATGGGAAACGCAGCGCCCGGACAATAGGGGGCGGCGCAAGAGGCCGAGTAAGGGCCTGTCGTCTAATCGTAATACGGTGACCGGGCCTGGCCCACCCCAGGGGATGGAGTCCCTTCGAGATCAGGTCGTCGTCGTGACCGGGGCCGCCAAGCGCATTGGACGGTCGGTGGCCCTGGAGCTGGCCCGGCACGGGGCGCAGGTGGCCGTACACTACCGCAGTTCGGCGACTGAGGCCGAGAGCACGGCACAGCAGTGCGGCGGCCGCCTGTTTCGTGCGGACCTCGCCGACGTTTGTCAGATTCGGCGGCTGTTCGACGAGATCCGCGAGTCGTACGGGCGCCTTGATGGTCTTGTCAACAACGCCGCCGTCTTCCGGGCGGCGGACCCACTCGAGGCGACCGAGTGCGACTGGGACGCAACGCACGAGGTGAATCTCAAGGGCACCTTCTTCTGCTGCCAGAGTGCGGCCAGGCTCATGCTCCGCTCGGGCGGCGGGAGGATCATCAACATCAGCTCGCTGGGCGGGCTGAGGCCGTGGTCCCGGCACGTGCCCTACTGCGTGTCCAAGGCCGGCGTCCTGATGCTCACACAGGCTCTCGCCAAGGCCCTGGCCCCTGACATCTCGGTCAATGCCGTCGCACCGGGCGTCATCCATTTCGGCGATGACATGCCTGATGAGATCGCCCATCTGGTTCGGATCACCCCCATGAGGAGGCACGGGACCGGCGCTGACGTCGCTGCGACCGTGCGGATGCTGCTGGAGGGACCCTCGTTCGTGACCGGCCAGATCCTGGCGATCGACGGCGGCCTCGGACTCAAGTGAGCGCGAATCGCATTCATCCGGAACCGTCGTCCAGGGACGCGACCAAGCGGCGTATCGCGGCGATGTAGGCCAGCAGCCGTTCCAGCCGATCGAGGCGCAGGGCGTTAGCGCCGTCCGAGAGGGCTCGCGCGGGCTTCTCGTGCACTTCGAAGAAGAACCCGTCCACGCCGCATCCGGCGCCTGCCCGCGCCAGAGGCGTGACGAACTGGGGCTCGCCCCCGCTGGAGCCGCCCGAAGCGCCCGGAAGCTGCAGGCTGTGGGTTACGTCGAGGACCACCGGGTACCCGAGCGACCGCATTCGCGTTACTCCGCGGAAGTCGACCACCAGGTTGCGGTAGCCGAAACTCGCACCGCGTTCGGTCAGAAGGATGCGGCGGTTGCCCGTCGAGGCCACCTTGTCCGCCGCGTGAATCATGTCATCGGGGGCCAGGAACTGGCCCTTCTTGATGTTGACCGCCCTGCCAGTGCGACCGGCGGCGACCAGCAGGTCGGTCTGTCGGCAAAGGAAGGCCGGGATCTGCAGGATGTCGCAGACCTCCCCGACGGCACCTGCCTGCGCGGGCTCGTGGATGTCCGTCAGCACGGGCAGCCCGGTCCTGTGGCGGACCTCCGCAAGGATCTCCAGACCCCTCGCCATTCCGGGTCCGCGAAACGAGCCGACGCTGGTCCGGTTGGCCTTGTCGAACGACGCCTTGAACACCAGGCTCACGTCCGCCGAGCGGCCCGCGGCCGCGATCGCTTGTCCGGTCTGCAGTGCGTGCTCCCGCGACTCGATCACGCAGGGCCCGCAAATCGCGAACGGGCGCTCTGCGGACAGCAGGCTCGAGACTCGGTCTTCCATTTCAGGAATCAGGCGGCAGAGAGTCCCTCGTCAGGGCCTGAGCCACCCTCCTGACGATACAGGGTCATCGCGACAGCGATGTCGCAGCCTCCGAGGACCATGGCCTGCGGACAGATCGACTATTCCACACGGGAGGCCGGGTTCCAGAGCGCGATCATATCCGTTCTTGCCCGGAAATGCGGAACTCGGCGTTTCTTGGCGTCTGCCGAAGCAATTGGAATTCTCTCGGCTCTGCATCGCTCATGCAGTCCAGCGATGCGCTTACCTTGCTCGTCGCGTCCGGGGGGTGCGGTCCGACTGAGCGTCTTGCGGTTGACATGCAGGGAGTAGCCACAGGAATTGAGCCACTTGCCAACGGTGGTGGCGCTGACCTCGACACCGGATTGCGACACTTCGGCCGCCAGCTTGGACAGCGAGCGGAAAGTCCACAACAGACCGCCCGTGGGATCACCTGCAGTCTCCTTGCTGACGAGCTGCAGCCGCTCTTGGACCTTCCAAAGGGCTTTATTCCAACGACTTGCGGCCTCCGTCCGGTTTCCGAACCCGAATCAGCTCTAGTCTGCCGGCCGTAGGTTCGCGGCGGTCATTGCTGACGGCCTTGCGGTGCGGGCCGCGCAGCGTACCTGCGTGGCGGTCGCCGCCGCAGCCGCACTGCAGCGCAAGGAAACCGCCAAAGAGGCGGCGCTGCACCATTCTGGGATCAGCGGCCGGTGCTTGTGGCCGAGATAGCCCGCCGGCCGCGAACCGGCACCTCGGGTTCCACGAACGGGGAGCGGGAATCCAGGCAAGCGGGAGACTGAGGCACCTAGAAATGCAGCTTGAGCCCCAGTTGCAGGATGCGGGGGGCGTGCGCCGTGGACGA
>JAPPMB010000095.1 GCA_028819255.1 Bryobacterales bacterium
CGTATCGTCGGACGGACCTGTTCGAGGAGCGGAGGCCGGTGATGGACGCCTGGGGGGAGTACGTCGGGGCGTAGGGCCGAGCGGGGTGCGTCGTCCGCGCTGCTGACCGCCTTCCGCGGGGCGATCCTCGGGGTCGCGTTCGGATGTCCGAAGGACGCACCCCCCGTTTCGACCCCGGTTGGGACACGGTTCGCGTCGCGGCCGTTCTCCGAATCCCATGACACCGCTGCGGTTCGCTCGCAGCTCCCGAACCGGAGTCTCCGCGTTGGGGCGGAGAGTGGGGCTTGGAGTGACCCCCCCTCCGCTCGACGGATCTACAGCCCCGAAACCGGCTCCTTCGGTCGCCGCTTCGGTCATGTTGGGGGTCACTCCCAGCCCGCGCCTGCGGCGCGAGTGATCCCTGCGGGAAGGCGATGAACCCGCCCTCGGGCGGGTGGAGGCGGCGGCCGGCCAGGTCTCCGGCCGCCGGGTGGTCCCCGATGCGGACCTGAGCGGCGATCCGGGGCTCTCCGAGGGCGCTCACGGCTTCTTGGACCGGCTCCCCGACCTCGGGGAGCCGGAGGGCCTCCGCCGCGCCGCAGGCGGCCCGGTTCGCCCGCGGGACGCGGGCGACCACAACGGTGCGCCGCTGCTCGGTGAGCGCGCGCCGGTGCGGGGGGTCCGGGGGTTTGCCCCCGTGCGTGCGCTGCTCGGCAGCGGCGCGGGAGCCGGGGGTTCGAAGGGGAGCGCAGCATCCCCTCGCCAGAGCCCAGTGTACGTACACTGGGTAGGCTGGCCCAAGACCAATTGGGCCCGCCGACTCTGGCGCTCTCTCCGGCCGCAGCGGCCTCCGCGACCACCGTCACCGGAGCCGAGACACTGCTGTGGTCTGGTACGCACCCCGGCTGCCATCGGGGCACCACGAGCCAACGGGAACGCCGGACTGGTCCATGCGAAGTCCTCGCGAGCCGACTACCATTGGCGATCAGTGACAGTTCCCGGTCGGTCAGATAGGCCGTTAGTCGACTCAGACCACCTGGGAGAACGGACCGTGCGGCTGCCGAACCTCAAGGAGATCCCTCACGTCCGCTCACGCCGAACCCAACGGAGAGGCGCCATGAAGCCCGCCGCCGTAAGCCTCTTCTCGGGCGCGGGCGGCATGGACATCGGCGTCGATCAGGCCGGGTTCAAGACGGTCTGCGCCATCGACTTTGATGTTCACTGCGCAAACACGCTTCGGCGCAACGCACGGAAGAAGACCGTTTGGAACGTGGACATCGGTCTGTTGGACGGAGAGCGGTTGAGGGACACTCTGGGCATGGAAAAGGGAGATCTGGGATTGCTCCATGGTGGTCCGCCGTGTCAGCCGTTCAGCCAGATCGGGAAGCGCGACGGGTTACGCGACCCGCGAGGGATGTTGATCTTCGACATGGTCCGGCTCACGAAGGCATTTCGACCGAAATCCGTGATGATCGAGCAGGTTCCGTATTTCCTCCGGGCGAAGATGCCGGATGGACGCCCGGCGTTCCAGGCGCTCGCGGCGGAGTTCCGAGCGCTCGGCTATCGGATGCACTCCCGTCTCCTGAACGCCTTGAGCTACGGACTGCCCCAATGCCGGGAACGCGTCTTTCTTGTGTGCCTCCCTCTCGAACACAGCGTCTTCGATTACCCCTCGGGTAACGGCGTTCGGCGCACGGTTGGCGAAGTCCTGAATGACATGCCCGATCCCGTGCCACCTGAGGAGACGCCCGCCTTGCCCAACCATATCGACGTTACGCCCGCACGGGACAGGGAGCGTATCTCTTACGTTCCGGAGGGCCTATGGCTGTCCAAGTGCCAAGATGCACCACCGAGCATCGTGCGGAACCTCACGCGCAAGGACACAACGAAGTTCCGCCGCCTCGACCGGTCGTCCGTGGCACCCACGCTGCGCTGTGGTGAGGCTCCCTATCACCCGACCCAGGATAGATACATCACGCCACGCGAAGTGGCGCGCTTGCAGGGATTCCCAGATACGCACGTCCTCACCGGCCCCATCCGGGGCCGAACGGGCAGCGTGCGCGATCTCGATCAACATCGCCAAGTGGCGAACGCGGTGCCGCCCCCCATGGCAAGAGCGGTGGCCGTGAGCATCGCCGAGACGCTGTGCCTGTAGTCGCGGAACTCTACGGCCAAGCCCTTGAGGGGTCCGGCATGGACCTGGACGTTTGCAGGCGGGCGTGGTGCGCCTTTAGGGAATCGGATTGTGACGGCGGCGGCAACCGCGACATGGCGCGAGTCCGGGCGTCCGACGAGACGCTGGGTCATCTGTTTGCGCCGTCACTCGGGCGCCGGACTGACGGCTGGCTGCCCTGTGGGATTTGCTCGGTGCGCACTGCGAAAGGAGACATTTGGGCGATCTGCCCCCACCGCCTGTTCGCATTCGGACCGGGGGGCGTTGCGGACAGGCACAACTCACTTGCACGCAAGGTATTCCGACTGGCAGGTTTCCGGCCCGGAACAGAACTTTCGGTTTGGTCCGAGATTACGCTGCACGAGAAAGCTAAGTCGGGGAAAGCGTTCCGTTATCGGCTCGACTACGTTCTGCGCGGGCCGGAGCCGGACGCGCCGCCCGTGATTGTGGAGGTCATGACGTGCTCCACCTCTGGGGGCAATCGTGCCAAGGGCACGGACATCCGGGCGGCCTTCAAGCGCGCTGTGCTATTCGCACACACACCTGCGAAAGACGAGGTTTCCTGCCCGGGCGTAAACATCCGGCAAGTCTGGGCGCGCATGGCCTCCCAACTCGTGGCGAAGTCGGAGGCGGCGAACAGTTGGGGAGGACGCACAATCTGGATCGTGCAGGACTTGCTTGCTGAGTACATTCGCACGCAGACAGCGCTACCGCTCGACGATCTAATCTCGCCGGACTGGACACCCGATGAGGTCAACATGGTTGTGGCGGATCTCAACGGCCCGATCGCGCTCTACGCGGGACCGATCCGCTCGCGGCGCGGTGACCGGAAATGCTGGCTGGAAATCCTTGGCGCGCCTCATCTTCCGTCCATGGAGACGATGACGAGAAAGCTGAAAGAGCAACCGCCCATGACCACCCTTCATGCCTTGTAGATTTGAGACACGGTCGCTTCGACACGCTGACCGCCAGCGAGCGCGGCGAAAGGATGGCACGTATCCGCTCGAAGGACACCGAGCCGGAGTTGAAGGTTCGGCGACTCGTGCATGGAATGGGCTATCGGTACCGTCTCCACGCCCATGACCTCCCAGGACGACCGGACCTCGCCTTCCGACTGCGCCGCAAGGCGATATTCGTCCACGGCTGCTTCTGGCATCGACACGAGGGTTGCTCCCGGAACCGAGTTCCGAAATCGCCCGAGCGCCGCGAGTACTGGCGAACCAAGCTAGATGGAAACGTTCAGCGCGATCAGCGGAACATCGACGCCCTTCAACGCCTGGGCTGGCGGTCGCTGGTCATTTGGGAATGCGAGGTGAGGGATCTCGACCGGATCGCCGAAGAGGTGCGGCGGTTTCTCGGTCCCACCTGTTCCGACCAGACGACCTGACGCGAAATCGGGCCTGTCCTAACGCCTCCGCGGCACCGAACTCCTCTCATGCGGTGGAGTCAGAGACATTTTGGGGGTTAGCCGCCGCGGTCACCGAATTCTTGGCCGAATCCCAGCGCCAACGCCCAGATGCCGATCCCAAGTATCGACAGAGCAAGGGACCACACGACTACTACGAATAGGCTCGTCGCCGTCAGACGCCAGAGCGCGAGTCCGGCCGCCACGGCTGGGAACAGCGCCAATGTCAGCCCAGCAAATGCCATCGGCAGAACCGACCTCTGGGTCGCTAGCCATGGGAGCATGCCCTGTCCTTTGCGGTCGCGCCCATCTCCCTGGAAGATACTAGCGAGCGTGATGAGGATGTACAAACCCAGTGCCGATAGCGTCAAGGGCGCTACTACTCCTAGATCCTCGCCCCTAATTCTGGTTCCCAGAAGTCGCGGCTCCCTGCCCCGCACCCTCGACACACTATGGTCCACTGCCCATTGGCTTACTTCGCTTGGCATGAGATGGCCAATATCGCGGAGGACACGTTCAAGGTGGGGATAACGGTCAAACGTGCTCGCCGGGAGTCGAACGCGCTGCGTCTCGACCGGGAACAGATGGGAGCCGAAGCTTTGGCGCTGGACGACAGGCTCCCATTCTTCGCCTGACGCGATGGCCCGCGAATCGAGCATCCCCGGTGCGTCGGGGCGACACGACACAGGGCCACGAGATTCGGGCACGTGCACGACCATTTCGACCGTAGCGGTCACGAAGCCCGACTCGCCTTCCCAGTCGTCTACAACGAACGCTAGCGTCGGGGTGGTAAACCGACGAACGTCATCATCCGAGAATGGGCCACCCGAGGGATTCCAGCGACCTTGCAAGTCTCTCTCGAAAGAGCGCAGACAAGGACCCCATCGGGTACGCCATCGCGCATACCACTGACGGACATCGGAGAGGTCGTGATGAGTGATGTCTAACTCCTTCAGCTCCCACACTTGTTGCTCCATTTCACGCCACAGCGAGCCGATAGGCAACGAGTCGTTGAGCGAAGAGGACCTTGACTCGAGGCGAGACGGGGCAGCGACCGCAACCCGGCGTCCGATCCGTTGGGCTAGCTCGCGATCTCGTTGAGCGCGCGCTTGGCGCACAGTCGGCACCAAATGGCCGAGAATCTCTGGTTCCCGCGCTACCCGCTGTGTGAGGTGGACTGTCCGAAGAAACGCCTCCAAGTCGTCGGCCACCTCGGGCCCGTACGTCCAACTCGAGAGCACCAAGTAGATCACGGCTAGGCAGAGAATCGTCTGCGTGTTGTGAACGAAGCGAAGGTGCTTCATGTATTCGGACACGTCGGGAGCCAGTTTAGCCAGAGACCCTCCAATGGTGCCGCCGCAAGCAGGGGAACCACGTGATCAGCAGCGATCGTTCGCAGCGATGCCGAACTCTGGTGCCTTTTTTCGCTCCGCCCCGCCCGTCCGCTCGTTCAGTGCTTTGAGTGCTTTGTGGTCCCGCGCGGGCCTAAGACTCCCCACGGAATCCCGTCCGCGCGGGGGGCCTCGTCGGGGGCCAGTGAACCGGATCGGTGTCCGTAACGCCAATGGAGTCATCGGTTTACGACTGCGACGGTGGCGGACCCCCTTTCACACTTTCCCCCGAAAATGCGGGCAGCGAACCCCAGGTTCGCTGCCAGTTTGTTTTCGCTCGCTCAGAAAGAACGGCGGCTGGCGCCGCGGGTTCGGAGCGCGGGCCTCCGGCCGGCATCTCCGACCGCAGGGAGGCGAAATTGCGGACCTTTGCGCCGCGCCGCTGGGCCTCCGGGCTTGAGCCTTCCCGCTACCTCAGCGGGATGTCGGTGAACTCGTGCTCGTAGATCGCCTCGCGGATTTCTTCGGGACTCGCGCCGTCTTCATGCATTTCCTTGGCCAGGAGGACCTCCTGGAGACAGGTGCTTCAAGTGGCGG
>JAPPMB010000041.1:0-24725 GCA_028819255.1 Bryobacterales bacterium
GGACTTCCAATCACACCATATATTGAGGTTGGGCACTCAGGTCAGTAAGTCCCAATATTATAGTAGATTTCATATCAAATAGACTCAACAGGTCGCCAATAATGTGAGTCCATAAACATGGATTCATGCGGAAACACCTTCCCGATCCAGTGGCCATACTCCCTCTGTTATCTGCGTCCTCAAGCAAGTGGTTGCAGTCCGTCGGAGGCGGTCTCCGTCGTTGAGGCCGGCAACCGGCAGAAGGACGGCGAGCCTGGTCGCTACGGTGGCCTGATGCACTGATTCGCAACCGCTGCCCCTTCGACGAGGATCGCTTCCGCGTCCCACGTGCGCAACCTTCGGCGCAAGGCGCGTGCATGACCAACGCGGCGACCGCGATCGTCCGCGGCCGGGGCCGGTTCCGCCATGTGTCGGAGGCCAACCGCCATTTCGTGGACCGGCGCCTAGAAGCTCCCGAGTTGCTGCTGTGCCCGCTGCCGCGGAGCCCAACGCTGTCCGTCGCGTTGCGGTCGCGCAGTGCCGACGGTTCCGCCCAGCCCGTCTCGGGGGCCCGAGCCCCATGCCGGGCTTTCGGGGCTGTGCTCGGCGACCCCGCAACACTTGGGAGCGGGAGTCAGGCACGGGGAGGCGGTCGAATCCGGGCAGGAGCACCGGCCCGAACCGGAGCCGGTCACGGTCGGAATTGCAGCAGGCTTGGCATAGGTCGTTGCCCACCGCAGTGCTTGGAAGCTAGAATTGTGTCGTATGTCCCCGAAAATGGGCCTGCTCTGGATTGGCTCCGTTGCCTTGGCAGTCGCAGGTGCACTGTCGATAGCGGCGCCGTCGGACCCGGCGACCGAATCCGCAGAAACCGTCCGCCCGAACGTCGTCCTGATCACGGTCGACACGCTGCGGGCCGATCACCTCTCCTCGTACGGATACCACCTGAGGACCAGTCCCAACATGGACCAGTTGGCCCGGGACGGTCTCAGGTTCGACCGCGCATACACCCCGATCCCCATGACCGGCCCGGCGCACTTCTCGATGTTCACTGGCCGCTATCCACAGGAGCACGGAGTGCGCATCAACGGCGTTGCTCTTCCGGATGACTCCAAGTGGCTCACCGTGCCGCAGGTCCTGCGGCGCTTTGGGTACACGTCGGGCGCGTTCGTGAGCGCTTGGCCGCTCATCGGCCGACTCACCCGCCTGCATCGCGACTTTGACTACTACGACGAGGAACTCGGCCGGTCCTACCAGGTGTTCCATTCAATGCGGTGGGCCGAGGACGTGACCCGTCCCGCGCTGCGCTGGCTGGATGACCACAAGGACACGAAGAACCTGTTCCTCTGGGTGCATTACTTCGATCCCCACGAGCCCTACAATCTGCGCGAGGAATTCGCAGACCCGGAGCAGGTTGGAGAGCCGCACCCGCAAACGCCTGAGCACAAGAAGGAAGTGCGCGAGCGTATCCGGCGCTACGACTCGGAAATCGGCTACGCCGACATGCACATCGGCAGGCTCCTCAGCCGGATCGACAGCCTGGGCATGCGGGACAACACCCTAGTCGTGCTGCTGTCCGACCATGGAGAGGGCCTGGGCGAGCAGGGTTTCGTGGGACATGGGCGCTGGCTCTACGAAAGCACGACCCGCGTGCCGTGGATCCTGCGGCTGCCGGGGCGGATTGAGCCTGGCACGGTCATTGAGCAAAGTGTCTCGACGCTCGACCTAGCGCCGACTCTCCTGGATCTGGTGGTGCCCGAGTTCCGCGAGGAAACACAAATCTCGATCTCCTTCGCGGGCCGCAGCCAGGTTGGCGCGATCCTGGAGGGGGACAACCCTCACACCACGAGGTCGATCAGGTTCGTCTCCTTCGAGGGAAAGAAGGGCTTCGCTCCGTCGTGGATCTCATGGGTCTGGAAGCCGAACTCCGGCCTGCCCTTCCGAATCGGCAAGCTCGATGGCTCCGTCAAGGCGATTTGGACGCCAGGACGCCAGAGCTTCGAGGTCTTCGATCTGGCGAGCGACCCCCTTGAGCTCCACTCGGAGATCCTCACCAGCGCGGACCGACGGTACAAGTTCGAGAGTTCGGCATTCGAGCGATGGTTCGAGTCCACGGATCTCGCGGAGAGCGAGTCGCGCCTGACGAAGCGCGACATGGAGATCCTCGAGACCCTGGGCTACATCAACAGGTAGCGCCCCCACTCCGGCAGGGGTGAATCGTCCCGGATCCCGAAAGAACCCGGCTGGGCGCGAAGCGCTACCCGGTCGCTTCGTCCGGCGGGTCTGAGAGCTCCTCAGGCAATGCAGGCTGTGCCTCCGCCATGGCTCCCTCGACGACCCGCGCCATCCGGGCGGCCCAGCCGCCGGCTTGGGCACGGTATTCCTCGAACGCGTCCTTCTCGTTGGAAAGCTCATCAGCCAGATGCAGGGCCGCCAGGATTGCGATCTGGTAGGGCTCGACGCCGGGCATTGCCGCCGAGAAACGGGAGAGCGTCTCATCGACGGTGCGGGCCATGCGGCGCGTGTGCTCGGGATCGCTGCCGGACAGGTGGTAGGTTCGCCCGTGGATGACCACCGTGACACGATTGCCGGACGCCACGTGAGTCAGCCCTGCCGCTCCAGCTCGTCAATGCGCTTCAGAAGCGATTCGAGGCGCGTGCGCACGGACTCGCGGAGTCTGTCATTGCCGATCTCGTCCTTGAGCCGAGCGATCTCGGCGTCTTGCTTCCGGACTCTCTCTTGCAAGGCCTTCACTCTTGATTCCGCCTCAAGACGCGCTTCCCTCGCCCCCACGAGAGCCTGCGCCATGGCAAGCACGCGCCGCTCCAGCGCCTCGAAAGGTATGCGCACGGCGTCGTCGGCCGCGGCGCCATGCGCGTCTGGTTTGTGCTCCTGCATCGGGGCGCTTGCAAGCCGCTACTCAGTGAATCCGATGGGAAGGCCCCGAGTCAGACCCGCGGACAGGCTGACCGGCCATGGTGCGCAAGAGAGGACTTGAACCTCCACGGGATTTAACTCCCACTAGGACCTGAACCTAGCGCGTCTGCCAATTCCGCCACTTGCGCACGGACCGGACAATGAGCCGAGCACTGTCGACCCAGCGGACACCCAGCCTCATTGTAGGCCATCCGCCCCGGCGGCTCAGGATTCGCCGTCCGCGTAGCGCCGGAGCTCGTCCAAGGTCATGCCGGACCCGAATCCAGGGATGTCTCTCGGCGGGACGCGGCAGATGAAGAGAGCGTAGTCCGCCCTCACCGATGAGCGGGCAGGGATCCACCCGAT
This sequence comes from Bryobacterales bacterium, assembly GCA_028819255.1. Classification (GTDB taxonomy): domain Bacteria; phylum Acidobacteriota; class Terriglobia; order Bryobacterales; family UBA6623; genus VXMF01. The sequence goes on from JAPPMB010000041.1 coordinate 3,262, forward strand.
GGTCCTCTCGCCGAACAGCCTGCCACGTTCAATGGCCTCTCGACGCGTCTCAGGGAATGGCGAAGCGCCGAATTCCATGCCGCGCGTCAGGGTCGTGCCGCTCCAGGGCGAATGCTGTCGCGAAAAGTTCTCCTCCCAGATTCCCAGCCACGGAAAGTCGCGGCGGTTCCAGACATAGCCGAACAGCGTTTCCGTACTGGGCTGGTAGGCGGCGAAGAAGGACTCGTCCTGGCCGGCATCCATCAGATGGGTTGTGAAGGCGCCGGACACCTCAACGCTCAGGGCCCGTCGCATGTCGTCCAGCCCCCCCGCGGCAAGCGGAGCAAGGGGCCAGTCGAACTCCGCGCCGGACACGAAGCGGTCCGCTCCCGGGGCGAATTCGCCGTCGATGACCTTGGAGCGCGTCGCGGACGCCTCGAACAGCGTCTCCCCCTTCTCAAGGAACGGAGGGCCAAGCGTCGCGTGCTGCGTCCACCCCACCGCGCGGTCGATGCCGGCCAGGTTGGTTGCGGTCTCGGAAATGTCGACCCGACCGCTGCCGCGCGGCAGCTCAAGCCTGCGCACGATCTGCATCCCGGCCAGCGGCAGGTCCGCCTTCGTCTGCATCCAGCCGTCCCCGGACTCCACCTCCCAGTCAACTGAGGAGGCCTCGCCATGCACCCCGAGGCCCGCAGCGGCCTCCTCCTCGGACGGCACTCCGAAGATGTCGAAGCACAGGTTGTGGCCGGCAATCCCGGCCAGCACCCGTGCGTCCACATCGCTCCCGAACTCGGGATGCGCCTTGGGATCGTAAGCCGACGGATCGACGGTCTCCCAGGGGGGATCCCAGAGCGGGTTGACGCCGTTTTTCTTGAGCTCGACGGCCGCGATGTGGCCGCCTCCCGGAAGAAGCGTGAGTCGCAGGCGATCGTTTTCGAGGTGAACTTGCGGGCGGTTGCTGATACCCATGGTGGCGTGCAGGGGCGCTCAAGAATAGCACGTTGAACGGCAAATGGTATGATTCGGAGGTGGCCCCGTCGCTTCCCGGCGAAGGGCGGGTGTGCCTCCTTTCGTAGCTCCGATCATCAGTACGGCACCGTTGGCGCCTAGGAGTGGCAGGGATCCGTCACGGGGGCCAAGGGAACAGCCATGCTGACGTACGGACTGCCTGACCGCCAGGGACTCTACGACCCCCGACTCGAGCACGACGCCTGCGGCATTGGTTTCGTTGCGAACATCAAGGGGAAACCAAGCCACCGCATTGTCGACCAAGGCGTCGAGGTGCTCGTCAACCTCACGCACCGGGGCGCCTGCGGATGCGATCCCGAAACCGGGGACGGCGCCGGACTGCTGCTGCAGATACCGCACGGATTCTTCGCCAAGAAGGCAGCCTCGCACGGCTTTACCCTGCCTCCCGCAGGGGAATACGGCGTCGGCATGGTGTTCGTTGACTCCCGTGAGAACGAGGGCAGGGCCGCCCGGCAAATGGTCGAGGAGGCCGCTCAGGCCGAGGGATTCAGAGCGCTCGCCTGGCGGAGAGTTCCGACCAACTCCGGGGCCATCGGCTGGCTGGCGCGGGAAAGCGAGCCTCACGTCTACCAGGTCTTCCTCGGACAGGTGGGCGAATCGCCCCTGACCGGCGACGCGCTCGAGCGCAAGCTCTACATCCTGCGGAAGAGGACCGAGCAGGAGGCCCGCCGCCGCCAGCTCGCCCGCTACTACCCGGCGACGATGTCGGCAAGGACGATCTGCTACAAGGGTCTGCTTCTGGCCCCGCAGATCTTCGGCTACTACCCGGACCTTGGGGATTCGGACTTCGAGACCGCCATCGCGCTGATCCACCAGCGCTTCTCCACCAACACGTTTCCGACCTGGGAGCGCGCCCACCCCTTTCGCTACCTCGCACACAATGGCGAGATCAACACCCTGCGGGGAAACGCGAACTGGATGCGAGCCCGTGAGGCAACCCTCAAGAGCGAGCTCTTCGGGGCCGACACGGAGAAGATCAAGCCGATCATCGACGAGACCGGCTCGGACTCCACCCAGATCGACAATGCGCTGGAGCTGCTGATCCAGTCAGGTCGGTCCATCGCCCACTCGTTCATGATGCTCATTCCCGAGGCCTGGTCCTCCCACGAGCACATGGAGGGCTACAAGAAGGACTTCTACGAGTTCCACGCCACGATGATGGAGCCCTGGGACGGCCCCGCTTCGATCGTGTTCACGGACGGGCGTTTCGTCGGCGGCTCACTGGACCGCAATGGACTCCGCCCGTCGCGCTACTGCGTGACCTACGACGACCTCGTGGTCATGGCCTCCGAGACCGGCGTGATTCCCGGCATCAAGCCTGCCAACGTCCGCATGAAGGGCCGCCTCCAGCCCGGCCGCATGTTCCTTGTGGACACCCGGGACGGCCGCATCATTCGGGACGAGGAGATCAAGAGGACCATCTCCCAGCGGAAGCCGTATGGGCAGTGGCTGCGGCGGCACCTGATCCACCTGGACGATCTGCCCGACCCGCCGGCGGTCCGGGAACCGGACTTCGAGACGCTGGTCCAGCGGCAGAGATCGTTCGGATACACGCTCGAGCACCAGCGTTTACTGCTTGCCCCGATGGCAACGAAGGGGTCCGAGCCCGTCGGCTCGATGGGCATCGACATCCCGCTGGCCTGCCTTTCCGAACAGCCCCAGCTGCTGTACAGCTACTTCAAGCAACTCTTCGCTCAGGTCACGAATCCCGCGATCGACCCGATCCGCGAGGAGTTGGTGATGTCGGCCGTCACCTACGTGGGTCCCCAGGGGAACATTCTGGGCGAGCGCCCCGACTACGCCCATGTGGTCAAGGTGCCGCTGCCGGTCATCGACAACGTCAGGCTGGAGAAGCTGCGCAACCTGGGCCCTGCCGTTCGCTTCAGTGCGACGACTCTGCCGACCACGTTTCCAGTCGAGAGCGGCCCGGAGGGCATGCGCAAGGCGCTGGACCAGCTGTGCAGCGACGCCGAGGCGGCAGCCGATTCCGGCGCAAGCGTGCTGATCCTTTCCGACCGCGGCGTCGACCGCGCTCACGCCCCGATGCCGTCGCTCCTGGCCTGCGCCGCGGTGCATCACCACCTCATCCGTACAGCCAAACGCAGCAAGGTCGGCATCGTGGTCGAGTCGGGGGAACCGCGGGAGGTGATGCACTTCTGCCTCCTGATCGGATACGGCGCGAACGCCGTCAACGCCTACCTCGCCTACGAGACGATTGCGCACATGCACAAGGAGGGCGAACTGGGCGATCCATCGCTGTCCGCGGACCGGGCCCACGCCAACTTCGAGAAGGCCATCGGCAAGGGGATTCTCAAGGTCATGTCGAAGATGGGCATCTCGACGGTCCAGTCGTATCACGGCGCCCAGATCTTCGAGGCGATCGGGCTGGCGCACCGAGTCGTGGACCGGTACCTCACCGGCACCACCTCGCAGATCGAGGGCGTCGGCCTGAGGACGCTGGCCAGCGAGGCGCTTGAGAAGCACCGGTACGCCTATCTCCCATTGGCGGAAGACGTCACCGACCTGCCGGTTGGCGGCGAGTACCAGTACCGCCTGCGCGGCGAGCAGCACCTGCTCAGCCCGAACACAGTCGCCCGGCTGCAGCACGCCGTGCGCCTCAACCATTGGTCCACCTACGAGGACTACTCGCGCGCCGCCAACGACTTGAACCGTCAGCTGTGCACGCTGCGCGGACTCTTCGACCTCAAGAAAGCCGACGAGCCTGTTCCGCTGGACGAAGTGGAGCCCGCCTCAGAGATCGTGAAGCGCTTCTGCACCGGCGCCATGAGCTTCGGTTCGATCTCGGCCGAGGCCCACGTGACGCTCGCGCAGGCCATGAACCGCATCGGAGGGCGCTCGAACACCGGCGAGGGCGGCGAGGACCCCGCCCGCTACGGGGACGACAGGCGCTCGAAGATCAAGCAGGTGGCCTCGGGCCGCTTCGGGGTCACCGCCCACTACCTTGCCGATGCGGACGAACTGCAGATCAAGATCGCCCAGGGCGCCAAGCCCGGCGAGGGCGGCCAGTTGCCGGGCCACAAGGTGGACGAGACCATCGCCTGGCTGCGGCACTCCACGCCCGGCGTCGGCCTGATCTCGCCTCCGCCGCACCACGACATCTACTCGATCGAGGATCTGGCCCAGCTCATCTTCGACCTGAAGAACTCCAACCGCGACGCCAATGTCTCGGTCAAGCTGGTCTCCGAGGTCGGTGTCGGCACTGTCGCTGCGGGAGTGTCCAAGGGGCACGCCGACCTGGTCCTGATCTCGGGGCACGACGGAGGCACGGGCGCCTCTCCAATGAGTTCGATCCGGCACGCGGGAACACCGTGGGAGCTCGGGCTCTCCGAGACGCAGCAGGTGCTCGTCATGAACGACTTGCGCGGACGCATCCGCGTCCAGGTGGACGGCAAGCTGCAGACCGGCCGCGATGTCGTCATTGCCGCCCTGCTGGGAGCGGACGAGTTCGGATTCTCGACCATGCCGCTGATCGCAATGGGCTGCATCATGATGCGCAAGTGCCACCTCAACACCTGTCCGGTGGGGATTGCCACGCAGAACAAGGAGCTGCGCAAGAAATTCGAGGGTTCTCCCGAGCACGTCATCAATTTCTTCTTCTTCATCGCCGAAGAGGTGCGCCAGATCATGGCGGAGCTCGGTTTCCGGAAGTTCAACGACATGATCGGCAAGGTGGACCGCCTTGACGTGCGCGAGGCCGTCGACCACTACAAGAGCAAGGGTCTGGACTTCGCGAGGGTGTTCTTCGATCCGCCGGTCGACCGGGCGGTCGCAAGGTACCACCAGGAGTCCCAGGACCATGGTCTGGAACGGCAGATCGACAACCGGCTGATCGAGCTCTGCCGTCCCGCCCTCGAGGACCGCAGCCCGGTGGAGTTCGCCTACGACATCCGCAACACCGACCGCACGGTCGGGACCATGCTGTCGCGCGAGATCGTCCGGCGCAATGGCGGGGAGGGCCTGCCCGAAGACTGCATCAAAATCCATTTCTCAGGCAGTGCCGGCCAGAGTTTCGGCGCCTGGGCCAGCAAGGGCATGACCCTGCAGATCCGCGGCGACGCCAACGACTACTTCGGAAAAGGCCTGTCCGGCGGCCGGCTCATCGTGTCACCGCCGGCGGGGTCGACGTTCGTCTTCGAGGAGAACATCATCATCGGAAACGTGGCGTTCTACGGAGCCACGGGCGGCCAGGCCTTCGTCAACGGCATGGCGGGCGAGCGGTTCTGCATCCGCAATTCCGGTGCGCAGGTGGTCGTCGAGGGCGTGGGAGACCACGGATGCGAGTACATGACCAACGGCTGCGCCGTGATCCTGGGCGAGTGCGGCAGGAACTTCGGCGCCGGCATGTCCGGGGGCATCGCCTACATTCTGGATGAGAGAGGCGACTTCGAGGAGCGCTGCCTGCAGAACGCCAAGGTTGATGTCGAGCCGTTCCGCCTCCCGTCAGACCTCGACCTCGTCAGGGACCTGATCGAGCGCCACGTGAGCTACACGCGCAGCCCGAAGGGCCAGTGGGTGCTCGAGCACTGGGTATCGATGGTGCCGCGATTCAGGAAGATCTTCCCGCGCGAGCTGAAGCGGGCGCTGCGGGAGCGGAAGCTCCGGGCAGCTGCGCACGCCTGATGGCCTGCCGTCCGCCGGCAGGTCAGAATTCCGCGCTGCCCGGCGTCCGGGGGAACGGAATCACGTCCCGGACGTTCGCCATGCCGGTAACGTAGCTGATCGTCCGCTCGAAGCCGAGGCCGAAGCCCGCGTGCGGGACCGTGCCGTACCGGCGAAGGTCGCGGTACCAGCCGTAGTGGGCCGGATCGATGCCGCATTCGAGGAACCGGCGGTCTAGAACCTCGAGGCGCTCCTCGCGCTGGCTCCCGCCGATGATCTCACCGATGCCCGGCGCCAGCACATCCATCGCAGCGACCGTCTCGCCGCCGTCGTCGAGGCGCATGTAGAACGCCTTGATGCCCTTGGGATAGTTGGTGACGATCACGGGCCGACCGACATGCGTCTCGGTCAGATAGCGCTCGTGCTCGGACTGCAAGTCGGCTCCCCACTGCACCGGGAACCGGAACCGGCGCCGGGCCCTCTCCAGGATTCGCACGGCCTCGGTGTAGGTCATGCGCTCGAACGGCTGGTCGACAACGGCACGCAGTCGCTGAATCGCCTTCCGGTCAACGTGCCTCTCGAAGAACTCCATGTCTTCGGACCGGACTTCGAGCACGGTCCGGAAGAGGTGCTTCAGCAGTGCTTCGGCAAGCGAGGCGTTCTCGTCCAGGTCGGCGAACGCGGTCTCGGGCTCGATCATCCAGAACTCGGCGAGGTGCCTGCTGGTGTTGGAGTTCTCGGCTCGAAACGTCGGTCCGAACGTGTAGACCCTGGTCAGGGCCAGGCAGTAGGCCTCGACATTGAGTTGCCCGGACACTGTGAGGAATGCCTCGCGGCCAAAGAAGTCCCCGGAGTAGTCCGGGTTGCCCGCGGAGTCGCGAGGGAGGTTCGCCGCGTCCAGTGTGCTGACCCGGAATAGCTCCCCCGCTCCCTCGGTGTCGGAACCGGTGATGATTGGCGTGTGAATCCAGAGATAGCCGTTCGAGTCGAAGAAGTCGTGCATGGCCTTGGCCAGACAGTGCCGCACTCTGGCAATGGCGCCGAACGTGTTGGTGCGGGGGCGGAGGTGTGCAACCTCTCGCAGGAACTCGAAAGTGTGGCGCTTGGGGGAGATTGGGTAGGTGTCGGGATCGTCAACCCATCCGGCCACTTCGACCGCCGTTGCCCGGATCTCCACGGCCTGGCCACGTCCGCGAGACTCAACGAGCTCGCCGCACACCGTCAGCGAGCAGCCGCTTCCGAGGTGCAGAATCTCGCTGGCGTAGTTCGGAAGCCGGTTGCCGGCGACAACCTGGAGCGTTTTCAGGCAGGAGCCGTCACTGATGTGCACAAAGGAGAAGCCGGCCTTGGAGTCGCGCCGGGTCCGGACCCAGCCCTGGACGGTCACCTCCGAGCCAACATCGACAGCGCCGCCGAGAACGTCGGCTATCGTGCGCTTCGCCATACTGATAGTTTGAAGGATTCGCCGGATTGGTCCCTGAGGCCGGCTCCGGCGCCGGAGGGCAGCTGGGAGTCTGCTTCCCGCACCGGCCCGGGCTGCCCGGCGACATCGGACCATGGCATTCCAGAAGACACGAGTTGCCGTCCTGTTCGGCGGGCGTTCCAGCGAGCACGAAGTCTCCGCACGCTCGGCCGCATCGATCATCGGAGCGCTCGACCCGGCCCGGTACGTGGCGATTCCCGTGGCGATCGAGCGGAGCGGGCTCTGGCTCGAGCCCGCGGAGTCTGCGGCACTCCTGCCGGCCGATGCCGGCGAACGGTGCAGCGTGGCCGGCGTCGAACTTCACCCCGAGCCCGGCCGGTCGCAGGGCTTCGATGTGGTCTTCCCCGCCCTGCACGGCCCGTACGGCGAGGACGGGCGGCTGCAGGGCCTGCTCGACCTGGCTGACGTTCCGTACGTGGGCTCGGGCGTCCTCGCGTCGGCATGCGGGATGGACAAGGATGTCATGAAGCAGCTCTTTCGCTTCCATGGCATCCCGACGCTGGACCACGTTGCCGTCGCATGGCGGAATCTGGGTGACCAGTTGGAGGAGATTGAGGAAGCGATCGGCTACCCGGCGTTCGTCAAGCCCGCAAACCTCGGCTCGTCGGTCGGCATCCGTCGGGCTGGCGGGCGGCGAAGCCTCGAGGAGGCCCTGGAGTACGCTGCGGAGTTCGACGACAAGATGATCGTCGAGCCGGAAGTCGTGGCAAGGGAGATCGAGTGTGGCGTCCTCGGAAACGAAGAGCCCGAGGTGTCGGTCCCGGGAGAGATCGTCGTCGACGGCGGATTCTACGACTACGACACCAAGTACCTGAACGACACCGCAGACCTTCGCGTTCCCGCAGAACTTTCGGAACCGCAGGGCAGGGAGATCGGCGAGCTGGCGCTGAAGGCGTACCAGGCGATCGGATGCTCAGGCCTGGCCCGGGTCGACTTCTTCATTGAGACCGGCTCCGGACGGATCTGGGTCAACGAAGTGAACACGATGCCGGGATTCACGTCAATCAGCATGTACCCGAGAATGTGGGCATCCAGCGGCGTGCCCTATCCGGCCCTGATCGACCGGCTCATCGGTCTGGCGTTCAGCCGGCACGAGCGGAAACGTCGGATTCGATTCGACCAGCAGTAGCAATTGCCTGCCCGGGAACGAGTCACCCCCACAGCCGTGGATTCGTGCCGCCCCTGCGCAACTCTCATCCCGTCTGCCTGGAATCGAGTCTTCCGAGCATCTGTCTCACGGTCAGCGACAGCCCGGGATGGACACGCCCGGGCGCGATCGCGGCCAGCGGCTCCAGAACAAACCGCCGCTCGTGCATCCTGGGATGCGGGATCGTGAGGCTCTCCGACTCGATCGTCAGGTCGTCGATCAGCAGCAGATCGATGTCGAGCGGTCGGGGACCGTTTCGAACGCTTCGTTCCCTACCGCGGGCATCTTCGACCTCAATCGCGACCGCGAGCAGCCTGCGAGCGTTCAGAGCCGTGTCCAGGACCATGCAAGCGTTGAGAAACCGGCCACCCTCCGGACAATCCACGGGATCGGTCTCGATCAACGGGGACCTAGCGACAACCGTTCCGTACATCGACAGTTCCCGCAATGCAAACTCCAGGTGTTCCCGGCGGCTCCCAAGGTTGGAGCCGAGCCCGATGCAGGCCCTAGGCATTCCGGCTCCGCTCGATCTCGACGCCAGCCCATGAAACTCCGAACTCGGCCAAGGCACTCGGCTTGCGGACGCGGACGACCGCTGTCTCGGCCGGGAACGACGCCAGAAGGCTGGATGCGACGCGGTCGGCAATCGTCTCGATCAGTGCGTACGGACGGGCCGACGCAACGCTCTCGACGACGTCCCTCGCACCCACGTAGTCGATCGTGTGCTCGATCGCATCGGACTGCGCCGCCCGGGCCAGATCGCATCGCAACTCGATGTCGACCAGGATGTCTTGCGCGGTCCGGCGCTCTTCTTCCGTACAGCCGACGCGCGCCCTGACAGGAATGCCCGGAACCAGAACCTTATCTCGCATCGGCCGCCTCCGACACGGCGTCAAGCACGTCGAGAAGCCGCCGGCACGGCCCGACGTCGTGGACGCGCACGATCTGAGCCCCGTTCATGACCCCCGCGGCCACGGCGGCCAGTGTCCCTTCGAGCCGTTCGGACACGGGCAGTCCGCTCGTCAGACTGCCTAGGAACGACTTTCTGGACGGGCCGATCAGAACCGGATACCCGGCCTCCCCGATACCGCGCAGCCCGGCGAGAAGCCTGAAGTTCTGCTGCGCGGTCTTGCCGAATCCAAGGCCCGGATCCACAGCGACCTCCCGGATGCCGGCCCGCCTTGCAAGCCCTGCCTGTCTCTCCAGGTAACGCGTGACTTCCGAAACCACGTCGGCGTAGGAGGTGTCGCTCTGCATCGTCGACGGCGTGCCGCGCATGTGCATCACCACCACGGCGGCCCCGTGGTCGGCTGCGGTCTCCGCCATTCCTGGCTCGCGCAGACCTCCGACGTCGTTCACAATGCCAGCGCCCGCCTCGAGGCAGCGTCTGGCGACAGCCGGCTTACGGGTATCGATCGAGACCGGAACGCCGGCCCGCTTGACGAGCCCCTCCACCACCGGCAGCACCCGCCTAGTCTCCACAGACTCGCTCACAGGTGCCGCCCCGGGACGGGTGCTCTCTCCTCCGACATCGATGAAGTCCGCTCCCTCCCTGACCATTTCAAGCCCTCTCCCGACGGCAGCCTCCGCGCTGCGATACCTGCCTCCATCGGAGAATGAATCCGGCGTCACGTTGAGGATCCCCATCAGGAGCGTGCGGGAGGAGCGAAAGAACTGGCGCCCGTGCTGCAAGATCCCATTGTCCCCCGGCTCGGAAGCGAAGCCCCAAGGTCGCCGAGTCGCTCTGATATCCTTGCACTGCGATGGAACCCACTCGGCGGGAATTCTTGGGAACGGTCGGGTCAGTGGCCGCATCAGGCTTCGGATGTCGTCCCGGAGCCGAGACCGCAGCCCCGCCGAACATCCTCTTCCTCCTCACTGACGACCAGCGCCACGACATGTTCGGCGCAGGCGGCAACCCCATTATCCGTACGCCCAACATGGACCGGCTGGCGAGCGAGGGCGTGATGTTCACGCACAACTACGTCACGACCTCGATCTGCGCCGTTTCCAGGGCCTCCTTCTTCACCGGACTGTACGCGCGCTGCCATGGCATCCACGGGTTCGCTACTCCACTGAGTGAGGAGCAGCACGCGCTGAGCTATCCGGTGCGGCTCCGGGACGCCGGCTACCACACCGGCTTCGTCGGCAAGTATGGCGTGGGCCGCGCCGAGCACATTGAGGACGCCGCGTCCCGCTACGACTACTTCGAGGGCTGGCCGGGCCAGGGGCAGTATCTGGTGCCCGGACGCGCCCACATGACGGAGCACCTGGGCAACCAGGCAATCGACTTCCTGGAGGGAGCGCCCGCCGGGCAGCCGTGGAATCTGTCGGTCAGCTTCAAGGCGCCGCACGTCCAGGACCGGGTGGATCCGTACTTCATCAACGACCCTCGCCTTGACGACATGTACGACGGTCTGCGGCTCCAGCCGTTCCCGCACATGGACGGGGCCTACTACGATTCCTTGCCGGAGTTCCTCAAGGCAGACACCGAGAGCCGGGTCCGGTGGGAGCGCCGATTCGGCAGTCCCGAGAAATGGGAGGAGTCGGTCAAGCGCTACTACGCCTTGATCCATGGCGTCGACATCCAGATCGGCCGGATGCTCGAGCGGATCGCCGCGATGGGCCAGCTCGACAACACCGTCGTGATCTTCACCGGCGACAACGGCTTCTTCCTCGGGGAACGCGGCTGGGCCGGCAAGTGGTACATGCACGAGGAATCCATTCGCACGCCGATGATCGTGCGAGATCCCCGCCTCGTCCACCGGGCCGGGACCCGTCGATCCGAGATGACGCTGAACATTGACGTATGCCCCACGATTCTCGATGCTGCGGGCCTCGAGACTCCCGAGAGCATGAACGGGCGCAGCCTCATGCCCTTGGCGAGGGGCGGGTCGCCGGGATGGCGCCGGGAATGGTTCTATGAACACCTGTTCGAACACCCGCAGGTGCCCAAGAGCGAGGGAGTGCACACCGGGGACTGGAAGTACTTTGTTTTTCCCGAAGCAGAGCCCCCTCACGAGGAGATGTACCACCTCGCCGTAGACCCGCTGGAGACGATCAATCTTGCCGGCTCTGCTGACCGTGCGGAAAAGCTCGCGGAACTGCGATCGCGGCGTCGCGAATGGATCGCGAACCTCGAGTCGTGGCAGATCGACCGATCCTGGAACGAGCCTTCCGTCAGCGAGGGGTGAGACCGACCCCGTACAGGCGTCGGCCGTGCGGCGTTTCCGGCCAATGGCGTTCAGCAGGTTGAGGCCGGTCGTTCTCGATTCCTGCCCGTCAAGCGGCCTTGTTTGGAGGGACGCTCAGGGGAGGCCCCGTCTTCACTGTGGACGACCTCATTCGCGAACCCTCGACCCTCAACCCTGAATGTCCTTGAGCAGCGTGGAAGCCGAAACAGCGTTGACACGTTTCGCCAGCGGATAGCTCTCCGGCCCTGCGTGAATAACGTCGAGGCGACTGAGCCGGAGATCCGCCAACGCGCCTCTCATCGAGCGGGTAAGGCGGGGCGCGCTTGTGCGCTTGACCTCGAAGCCCCGCAGCGAGCCCCCCTGATCGACGACCATGTCGATCTCCTGCCCACCGTGGGTGCCCCAGAAGAAGCACTGGCGATCTTCGAGGTCCAGGGCGTGGATCACGTTCTCAATCATGAAACCCTCCCAGGACGCCCCGATCTTCGGGTGCCGATCCAGCGCGTTGCGAGTTGCGATGTTGAGCAAGCGATGCAGGATGCCGGAATCGCGGACATACACCTTCGGCGACTTGACCTGGCGCTTCTTGACGTTCGCGCTCCATGGTCTCAGGCTTCGCACCATGAACGTTGACTCCAGGACCTCGAGATACCGTCGGACGGTATGGTGTGAGACACCGAAGGCCCGACCGAGTTCCGACCCGTTCCAGATCTGTGCGTGGTAGTGCGCGAGCATGGACCAGAACCGGTCGAGAGTGGTGCTCGGAATGCCGATGCCGAGTTGCGGGATGTCCCGCTCCAGGAAGGTGCGGACGAAGTTCGCGCGCCACTGGTAGCTCTCCGGATCACCGCTGGCCGAGAACGAGCGGGGGAACCCTCCCCGGAGCCACAACCGGTCCGCCTGGTCGCCGCCGACCTCCGCCAGCGCGAGTCCGGGCAGCTGGTAATAGGCGACCCTTCCTGCAAGGCTCTCCGAGGATTGCCGGAGCAGCTCGGGCGATGCGCTGCCGAGAACGAGAAACCGTGCCGGAACATGCGGGCGGTCGGCCAGCACCCGGAGGACACTGAAGACACCTGGGACCCGCTGGATCTCATCGAGAACAATGAGACCCTTCAGGGGCTCAAGAGTCAGGAACGGGTCAGCAAGCCGGGCAGCGTCCGGAGGGGACTCGAGGTCAAAGAAATGGGTGGGTGCCTTCCGGCGGCTCGAGAGAACCTTGGCCAGTGTCGTCTTTCCGACCTGCCGGGCACCGATCAGGGCGACGACCGGGAAGCTTCGGAGAAGCTCTCCAAGTTTGCGCAGATGCTCGCGGCGCTCGACCATGTCCGTAGATCATCGCATGAAAATTGGAAGGCGGCCTTCCAGTTTTCACGCCAAATCTCGGCAACGGACTACTGCCTGACGTTACGTACCACCATCTCTTGTGGCTCCGGTCGCCGGGCGAGATTGCTCAAAGTCCCGGGACCATCCTGAGGGGCGATTGCCGGCCGAGCATGGTCTTCGCGCCGGCCCGGCTTCAGCTGCGGCGGTCCGACCGATTCGTCTGCGCGCGGCGCAAGGCAGGAGAGGATCGGGCGGTCCTGTAAGACCGCTTGCTCAGACGTCCCCTACGCGACCGGACAGCGCCCACGGCCGGAACGGTCTTCGGTGCATGCGGGAACTGGGCCAACAGGCCCAAGAGAAACCGCCTGCCCGGAGAGGACGGCCAATCGAAGGGGGGCGAGGGCGCCGGACGGGATCAGCCGATGACACCTTCCAGAGGCGAGCTCGCGCTCGCATACAGCCTCCGGGGCATGCGCCCGGCTTCGAACGCGAGCCGGCCTGACTCCACGGCCAGCTTCATGGACTCCGCCATCTTCACTGCGTCATCCGCCAGAGCGATCGCGGTATTCATCAAGACGCCGTCGGCCCCGAGTTCCATGGCCTTGACCGCGTCGGAAGCCGTGCCGACGCCGGCATCGACGATCAGAGGCACGGACGTGATCTTCTCCCGAAGGATGCGAAGGTTCGCCGGGTTCTGGACGCCCAAGCCCGACCCGATCGGCGCCGCCAGCGGCATCACCGCGGCCGCGCCGGCGTCGACGAGCTTCCTGGCCACGATCAGGTCGTCGCTGGTGTACGGCAGCACCACGAATCCTTCCTTGACCAGCTGCCGGGTTGCATCCAAGAGGCCCTCCGTGTCGGGAAACAACGTTTCGGGATCGCCGATCACTTCGAGCTTGATCCAGTTCGACAGGCCCACCTCGCGCGCCAGGCGAGCCGTACGGACCGCGTCGTCGGCCGTGAAGCATGCAGCGGTGTTGGGCAGAATGAACATCCGGTCTCGGTCGATGTAGTCCAGCAGGGATTCCTTCGAGCGGTCGGTCAGGTTGACCCTGCGCACCGCCACCGTCACCATTTCCGAGGCCGACACCTCGTGGCAACGCTTCATCTCCTCGAAGGTTCGGTACTTTCCCGTGCCAACGATCAGGCGCGACGTGAACTCCCGGTCCGCGATGCGTAGGCTCATGCTTCGATGGTAGCCTGTGCGGGCGGTTCGTCTCGCGCGAAGCCCGTCGCGCGCCTGCCAAGATAGGGGCTGGTCCATGTTCGTTGACGAGGCTGTGATCAAGGTCAAGGCCGGCAAGGGCGGCAACGGCTGCGTCGCCTTCCGCCGCGAGAAGTTCGTGCCCAGAGGCGGACCGGCCGGAGGCGACGGGGGCAACGGAGGTAGCGTCGTGCTGCGGTCCACCGCCCGCATCAACACACTCACGAAGTTCCGGTTCCAGCCTGAGCAGCGAGCGCAGAACGGCCGCCATGGCGAAGGCAGCAACTGCACGGGCCGGAGCGGCCGGAACCTTGTGGTCGAAGTGCCCGCGGGCACGCTCGTCTACGATCGCGACACAGGCGAGCTGCTTCGGGACTTCGACGGGCCGGACCAAGAGTTTCTTGCCGCCCTCGGCGGCCGTGGGGGGCGGGGAAACACCCACTTCAGGTCCTCTACAAACCGCGCCCCCCGATTCGCGGAGGACGGCACTGAAGGCCAATCGATGACCTTGAATCTTCAGCTGAAGCTGCTCGCCGATGTAGGGCTCGTCGGCTTCCCCAACGCGGGCAAGTCCACGCTGATTGCGCGGATCTCTTCCGCGCGCCCAAAGATCGCCGACTATCCGTTCACGACGCTCCAGCCGAATCTCGGAGTCGTCGACATGGGTGAGTTCGACAGCTTCCTAGTAGCGGACATCCCTGGGCTGATCGAGGGGGCTCACGAAGGCCATGGCCTCGGCGACCGCTTCCTGCGTCACATCGAGCGCACCAAGATTCTGGTCCATCTGGTCGATCTCAGCGACCTGTCGGGCCGGGACGCGGTTGACGACTTTCTGGTCATTTCCAACGAACTCTCGAATTTCTCGCCCGGCCTTCCGGAAAAGCCGTGCATTGTCGCGGGCACCAAGATTGATGCCATGCAGTCTCCGGAGCGAAGAGCGGCGCTGCATCGGCATTGCGAGTCGGAGGGTCTGGCGTTCCACGGCGTCTCGGCGGTGACCGGGGAGGGCATCGGCCCGCTCCTGCGGGAAATCAGCGAGTGTGTGCGGGAAGCCCGAGAGGCGGCAGGGGATGCGTTGCAGCAGCCGAATCCGGTCGATGATGTCCTTTCAGTGGCCAAGGAGGCCCACACATGAGGCTCGCGATCTTCGGAGGGACATTCGACCCGATTCATCTAGGCCATGTACAGGCGGCCCTTGCGGCTGCCGACGCCTGCTCGCTGGACAGGGTGCTCGTGGTCCCGAGCGGCAGCCCGCCCCACAAGTCCGGAGCCTCCAAGGCACCCTACGAACACCGGTTCCGCATGGTCGAGCTCTCCTGCGCTGCGGACCCGCGGCTGGAGGCGAGCCGCCTGGAGGAGCCGCAAGAGGGTGGCGGGCCGCACTACACAATCCGCACCGTGGATCGTGTGCGGTCAACGACTTCATTCGAGGACCCGCTTCGACTCATCATCGGGGCCGACGCGTTCGCGGACGTGGGGACGTGGTACGCCGCAGAGGAGGTTGTCGCCAAAGTCGAGTTCCTGGTCGTCGCCCGGCCCGGATGGGAGGCGGTTCCGACCGGATTGACGACCGCGCCGAAGGCAAGAATCATCGAGTGCTTCCATCCGGCCTCCTCGAGCCTCATCCGACATCGGGTCAAGATCGGAGGATCTCTGGCCGACCTTGCCCCGTCAGCGGTCTCGGCCTACATCTGGGAACACTGCCTGTACCAGATCTGACATCCCGCCTGCGGCGATGGGTCCGGGCGCCTTCCTGTCACGTCGGCCACGCGCCGTCGCGCAAGCAAGCCCGGCGATTCCATCAACGCCCAACCGGAACGTCCATCTTGAGAATCGCCGACAACACGCAGACTTCCTGATTTCACAGTTTTTCTCACGCTCTAACGAGTGATTCGAATTGGTGCCGACACATGCAGTTCCAGGATTTCATCGAGGATGAGAAGTTTTCGCCGACTCTGGTGGCCAATGCTCTACGCACCACCAAGGCGGAGATGGTCAGTACCCTGGGTCTCGCCAAGGACGCGTTCACGCGCGCATCGCGGGTACGAGCCGAAAAGACCAAATTCCGACTGCGACAGATGCTCGAAATCCTGAACCGGGTTGAGGAAGATACCGGATCACTCCTGGCTGCGTACGCCTGCTTCCGGGGACAGCCGCTTACCGGATTTGGCGGCGCCACTCCGGATCAGTTGCTGCGGGAAGGGAGAGCCGACCCCGTCCATGCCTATCTTGAGCGGACCATGGCAGGCGGGTATTCCTGAGGCTGTGCACTCCAGATGCGCTTCCAAGGGCTTTCCTGCCGAGCTCACAATCCGCAGTGGACCCGGACACCCCTTTCGGGCGAAGGAGCGCGCCGACACGGCGGCCGCTTCAACCGGCGGGGCATTCCGGCACTCTACACCTCGCTCGACCCACTGACCGCCATATGGGAAGCGACACCCTTGGGCCGACCGATGCAGCCTCTCACTCTCTGCGCCTACGAGATCGACGCGGAGCCCGTGTTCGACGGAGGGGACGCGAAGCAGTGCAGGACGATGGACGTGGATGATTCCGATTTGGATTGCCCCTCGTGGGAAGCCGAAATGCTTGCCGGTGGGATCCCAGCGTCGCAGGCTCTGGCCGGGCGCCTGATGGCCGGCGGCTACGCAGGGATGCGGGTCCGGAGCTTTTCTCCCGGGGCCGGCGTCAATGCGTTCAACCTCGTCATGTGGAGGTGGGGTGCCGACCGGCCAACCCGCATAGTCCTGATCGGCGACGAAGGGCGACTCGTGCAGATCCACGCGCACGCGCGGATTCAATCGCGACCATTCAGTGCGGAGTGAGCGGGCCCGGGTTGGGGTCCGTGTCGCAAGGTTGCGTGCGCAGCCGGGTTCGGGCACACCGGCGCGAAGTCGTTCCGGTTGCCGCTTGCCCTCTCGGTTCTCCGGCAGAACCCGTGGGCGCCGCGGTGACCCCAGATTGACGGCGGGGCCCGTCCTACAATGATGCAGTGAACTCACGACGCCAATTCCTCTCGATGCTCGCCGCCGCAGGCCCGCTGGCGGCCTCCTCCCCGAGGGACTGGCCCCAGTTCCGGGGTTCCGAGTCGCTCGGCACTTCGGACGACGATCCGCGCCTTCCCGAAGCCTGGAGCCCGACAGAGAACGTACGCTGGAAGACCCCGCTACCCGGCATGGCGTGGGCCTCGCCTGTCGTCTGGAACGACCGGATCTTCGTCACGAACGTCGTCAGCGAGGGGGACGTGGAACCCGTGAAGAAGGGGTTGTACTTCGGCGGAGACAGGCCAGGCATTTCACAGGACGAGCATCGCTGGAGCGCGTGCGGCGTCGATTTCGGGACAGGCGAGATCGCCTGGGAGACGGCCCTGCACCGCGGAATCCCTCCAGCGCCGAGGCATCTGAAGAACTCCTATGCGTCCGAGACACCGGTCACAGACGGAGAGCGCGTGTACGCGCACTTCGGCTACCTTGCGACGTGGTGCCTTGATCTCGACGGGAAAGTGGTCTGGAAGCGCGACTGGGAGCCCTACAGGATCAGAAACAACTGGGGCACAGCGGCGTCCCCAGTGCTGCACGAAGGGCGCCTGTACGTGGTCAATGACAACGAAGAGCGGTCCAGCCTGACCTGTCTGGACAAACTCAGCGGCACGACCATCTGGGAGGTCGGGCGCGACGAGGGCAGCAACTGGTCATCGCCTTACGTCTGGGAAAACGAGCAGAGGACCGAGATCATCACCACGGGAACAGGGAAGGTGCGCTCCTACGATCTGGACGGCAAGCTGCTTTGGGAGCTGGGCGGCATGTCATCGATCGTGATTCCGGTTCCCTTCTCCGGGCACGGGATGCTCTACATAGCGTCCGGCTACGTCGGGGACCAGAAGCGGCCAGTGTTCGCCTTGCGTCCGGGTGCGGAGGGTGACATCAGCCTGAAGTCCGGCGAGACCAGCAACGACTACATTGCGTGGTTCCAGCCGCAAGCGGCGCCGTACAACCCCTCGCCCCTCCTTTACAAGGATCTCTATTACACGCTCTACGACCGAGGGTTCCTCACCTGCCACGACGCCTTGAGCGGGAAAGAGATCTACGGGAAGCAGCGTTTCGAGGCCGGGGCGAACGCATTCACCGCATCGCCGTGGGCATACAACGACCGTGTCTTCTGCCTGAGCGAGGACGGTGACTGCTTCGTGGCCGAGCACGGCAGCACGTACCGTCTGATTCGGAAGAACTCGCTGGGCGAACTATGCATGGCGACACCCGCCATCGCGCAGGGCAGCCTGATCCTGCGCACGACGGAGAACATCTACCGGATCGGGAGCTAGCGCCTGCTGAGCCCAAAGGTCCTCAACCGGTGCGGGTTGTGCTGTCCGGCACCTCCTTGCCTGACGACCTCGTCCGCCAGACGGGAGGACTCCGCGCCACGTTCCGAGCATCCACCTCAATTGGCTCGGCCCCCGACCTCGCGGGCTGAAGGCCACGCAAGCCCTTCCGCCTCCCTCGCCACCCGAGCCCTGAGAACCGCTATGAACGTCCGGAGCAGGCGCTGTGCAAGGCGGCCACCCCGGCCGCATTCGGTGGAGTCCGTGGTCAACATTGGCCGACCTTCGATTCGGGACTTCGACTTCCACTCCAATCCCAACATGGCCGACTGCGGCCTAAATTCATCGACTCGGCGCCGGGTCCGCGGCCACAGGCCCGGGTGCCGCGAAACACCCGCGCTCCCCTGACCTTGCCCGAATCGCGTTCGATGGCCGGACAAGCGCGGCGGCAAGCGAAGCGGACCCCGCTGCCAAGCGAGGGGAAACGGTCAACAGGCCGGCAACCGGGGGTTCGCCTCAGCCCTTGGACGCCATCAGCGAGCGCAGGCGCCGGAGGCGGTCCGGGCTGCGGAGTGCTCGCAGGGCCTTGGCCTCGATCTGGCGAATCCGTTCCCGCGTAACCGAGAACTCCTGACCAATCTCTTCCAGCGTGTGCTCGCGCTCGCAGTCGATGCCGAAGCGCATCCTCACGACTTTCTCCTCCTTTGGGGAGAGCGTCTTGAGCACGTCGCCGGTCTCTTCCTTCACGTTTGTCTCGATCACGGTGTCTACGGGCGACTCCACCCACTTGTCCTCGATCAAGTCGCCGAGCGCCGACTCGCCGTCGCGCCCGACGGGAGTCTCAAGCGACACCGGATCCCGCGAGATGCTTTTCAGTTTCTGCACCTTCTCGGCGGTGATCTCCATCCGATCGCCGATCTCCTCGTTCGTGGGTGCGCGGCCCAGTTCCTTTTCGAGCTCCCGTGAGGCGCGGAGGAACTTGTTCATCGACTCGTTCATGTGGACGGGAATGCGAATCGTCCGCGACTGGTCGGCGATCGCGCGTGTAATCGCCTGCCGGATCCACCAAGTCGCGTAGGTCGAGAACTTGTATCCGCGACGGTACTCGAACTTTTCGGCAGCCCGCATCAGACCAATGTTGCCCTCCTGGATCAGGTCCAGCAGGTGCAGGCCCCGGTTCACGTACTTCTTGGCAACGGAAACGACCAGTCGGAGGTTCGCCTCGACCAGTGCCCGCTTCGCCTGTTCCGCCTCACGCTCGCCGGCCTTGATCATCCGCGCGCACTTGAGTGCTTCGTCGGGGGTCATCCCCGTGTCGTCCTGGACCTCGCGAAGGGCCTTGTTGAGCTTGCGGATCTGAGAAAGATACGTTCTCGGCGGAGGATCGAAGGCCTTCAAGCGGTCGATCTTGCGCTGGACCTTGCGCAGGCGTTTGTTGGCGTCCAGCAGCGCGTTGCAGTACTCGTCCCAGACATGCTGCTTCAGCCGGATCCTCTGCATGGACTGAGAGACCCTGATCACTTGGCGCCTGCGGGTCCGCTCGAGCTTCTTGTACTCCCGGCGGATCTTCTGGTTGGGCTTCGGAACCGCCTCCTGGAGGGCCTCGATCTTCTTGAGGTGGTTGAATGCCCGCAGTACCTGAACAAACTGGTTCCGCACCAGCTTCTGCTTCCGCACCATGGCGTCAGGGCCATCCCTGACGGCGTTGTGGGGAATGTCCACGATCGCAGTGACCTTCACCTCACTTGCCTTGAGACGCTCGTAGAGCTCCAGCAGACGATAGATCGTGAAGCGGTTGCGCGAAATCGCCTTCCACATTCGGAACTTGCCGCGTTCCATGCGACGCGCCAGATCGACTTCGCCCTCGCGCGTAAGCAGCGGCACGGCACCCATCTCGCGCAGGTAGACCCGGACGGGGTCATCAGTGTAGACGGCTTCCTCTTGCGCCTGCGCCGCCTCGGTCCGATCGTCGGCGGGTTGGCGCGATCGCACCGACGGAGTGCGCCGGCGTCTCGCCTTGGCAGGCGCCTTGCGTTTGGCCACTCCTATCGATTGCTGGTACTGACTCATCACTGCGCAGCCTTTCTTTCAGATCCTGCGGACACGACTGCCCGCCACGCGCGGCTCACAGCCGGATCGGCTGGAACCTGATCATTTGTCCTGTTCTCTCAGATGGTGACCGGAACTGTCGCGTGCGGATGAATCGTTACTGTGATGCCCTTGATGCGATCGGGCCTATGGGTCCGCTTCAAAGTCCGGCACCCGGCCGCGGCCCGACCGGGTAGCTTGGCTTGCTTCGCTATCAGTATCGGGCATACATTGCGTAAACGCAATATCTCGGCCGAGAATTTCTTGGTGCTCGGGCGTCAGCAGCCGCTGCCCCCCGGGTTCCGGCGCCCGCCGGGCGCACGGAACCGGAAAGGCCCGGCCCGGGCGACGTGCTGCTAGTCGGAGTCACCGGCCTGGGATCGGGCTGCCTCAGACCGCCTCGCCATCTCCTCCGGGTCGACGTCCTCAACATGCGTGGAGATCGACCAGCGGTGACCGAAAGGATCTTCGAGAGTGCCAGAGCGGTCTCCGTAGAACTGGTTCTCGAGAGGACGAACCATCGTTGCTCCCTCGGCGACCGCCCTTGCGAACATCTCATCGACATCGTCGGTGTACACGGCCAGGCTGACAGGTGTCCCGCCGACAGTCTTCGGGGACAAGGCCCCGAGTTCGGGAAACTCGCTCGCCATCATCACGACCGCGTTGCCGATCGTGAACTCCGCGTGTCCCAGCTTGTTTCCCCATTCGATCCGGAAGCGTTCCACCGCTCCGAACGCCTTCTTGTAGAACTCCAGCGCCGCCGCACCGTCATCCACAATCAAGTACGGCGTGACCGAAGTGTATCCATCCGGAATCGGTTTGACTGCCAAAGACTTCCCTCCCTTATCTCAAGGCTAGCATCGGGGATCAACAAACGGACGCCCATCGGGGCGGCGGACCTTCCCCACCCCGCCGGTATTGGGACTGCGCCTAGCGCTACGGCACCTCGGGGGGATCGGCGGGCCCATCGTCGGCGGGCCGGGCGCCACCTGGAGCCATGGGGGGCGCTTTGGGCCCCAAGGGCGGGCAAAGGGGCGCCCCCCAGCCCCAGCCCCCCCCAAAGCCCAGCCCCAAAGATAAAA
>JAPPMB010000041.1:24735-118164 GCA_028819255.1 Bryobacterales bacterium
GTTTTTGGCAGGGCCCCTCGGTTTCGGCCCCGGGGGGGGTTGGGGGGGCCCATTGGGGGGGGGGCGGGGCCCCACGTGGTGCGTGGGGGGGCTGTGGCCCCCCAAGGCGCGGGCAAGGGAGCGCAGCGAAGCCGCTGCACCGCCTAAGGCACTGCCCAAGAGATACAGGGATCCGCTTGCGACGTACGCAAGATCGGCGCGGACGCTTGCTTCTGGGGCTGGACAGACTCGCCGACGCACGGATGACATGGAGACCTTGAACTCGCCTTGCAGCGCCTTGGATGGAGAATTATTCATGGCGACTAAGTCCTGTGCCTCCCCTCGGATTCGGGCAAGTCTGGCGAAGCTCATACCCTCTTCCCATCCGGGGGGCGGCGCCTGCCATCAGCAGGGCCATTCGCGGCATCAGGCCTCAAGCGAGCCGTCGTCACGCGCGGCTAGGGCTGGGGTGCTGGAGCACCGCAGGCTTCCTCGTTGACGCGCAGGTACGCGGCTAGGAATCTGTCTAGGTGCCGCGAAAGACTGGACACGATGTAGCCGGCATCTCCGCCGTGCCCGCCGGCGCTGCCAACCCGCCAAGTCGTCGCAATGCTCCATTCTCCGAACGCATCGGTGACCCCCTTCCCGAATTGGACACTAATGCTCCATGCCTGGGCGACCACGTTGACGTTCACGTACAGACACGCAGAATCCGCTCGAAACGAGTTTTCCGTTTAGAGGCGGGCACCCCGCAAGCGGCTCTCCGCTGCCGCTTGCAGGGATTGCTCGGTCAGGCCGAAGGCGGCTGCCCGGTCGGGCAAGCCCTCAACCACAAGCCGCATGGGGCGACAGGCGTTGAAGAGTTCGAACCGCTCCCGAACCTGCCCGACCGCCGCCGGTGCCAGCAGCGCCGCGACGGAGAGGGAGGCCAGTGCTCCGCGCATGGCGGACAGCCTAGCATGGCGGCGGGAGCCCTTGGAAACCGTCCGTCGTAGATGTCCGACAATCCTGCATTCGCCGCCGCGTCACTTGAACGCGATCGTGACGGCATTTGAAATCTGGCCGTCGACAATGGCAACCACCTCGACCTCCCGGTTCCGGATCGACTGCGGAAGCGGTCCGAGCACCAGCTTGTCGATGCCCGGAAACCCGGTCGCAGGTTCTGCGGATCGAACCGTCACATGCCTTCCACGAACCTTCGCAGTCGGCGGCCTGTCGCCGCCGAGAATGCCCGTGCCGTAGAGCGTGAGGTAGACCGGACTGAAGCCTGATCGCACGTCCAGAGGAACCGCGACGTAACGCCCTTCTTCGGGATCGTAGCGGTAGACTTCCAGCGGAGTGCTGGTTCCGTCCGTCGCAACCCGTTCGGCCGACGCGGCCGCCACGCCTCGGCCGTCACCGTTCGCCGAGAACAGCCCGGGGGCGACGCGGCTCACCTGAACCGCGAACGGCTCGGACAGTACACCTTGGTGCTCCACGATCAGTGTCACTTGCCCCGGATCTATTTCCTCTGGCATGCGGAACCTGATCTCCGTCGGGGAGACCGAATAGAGCCCTGCCCGCCGTTTCGTCGACCCCTGCTCGGACGAATCGGTCATGGTCACCGAGGTTGCGACCAGACTGGTCGGCAGAGGGTCGGACTGCGGTAGCGCAGTCGCTGCGGACTCATCGGAGGAAAGATCGGCTCCGCGCACCGACCCGACCGATCCGGGCGCAAGGCGCGCAAAGTATCCCGCACCGTTCAGCACGGACGAGATGGTCGGCGGCGGGACGTCGACCGTCAGAACACGGACGCGGCGGTTTTGCGCATCGGCAACCAAAACCCTCCGGTCGGTGTACGCGGCCACGCGGGTCGGAAAGCGCAGGTGGCGGTCCGTGGCGGGGCTGCCGTCGCCGTTGTACCCTCGGCTTCCGGTGCCGGCGATGGTCGTGATGATGCCGTCGCTTGTAACCTTGCGGATGAGGCTTGAGAAGGAATCGGCGATATACAAGGTGTCCGTGTCGCTGACCGCCACGTCTTCCGGCTGCCCCACGGCTGCGTTGGCAGCGAGGCCGCCGTCGCCGCCGGCGTCGAGCTCCCCGTTGCCCGCAACAATCTTGAGAATGCCGGCGTTGTCGACCATGTAGACCCGACCACTCCATGGATCCGGGATGTAGACTCTGCCGGCCGAATCGACGTCCACCGTCCAGGGCCACCTCAGGGACACCCGAATGGCCGGAACGCCCGGCTCGATTCCGCCGCTCTGTCCGTTGCCGGCGATGGTTGTCACGATGCCTGCGCTATCGATCCTGCGGATCCTGTGGTTCCGGCGGTCCGCCACGTAGATCGCCCCGTCGGAACCCGCCGCGACGCCGGCCGGCGAGTCGAATTCCGCACTCGTGGCCGGGCCCCCATCGCCGCTGAAGCCCCTGGTGCCCGTGCCGGCGACCGTGCGGATCGTGCCGCCGGCGTCAACCATGCGGATGCGGTGGTCGCCAGAGTCCGCAATGTAGACGTTTCCTTGGTCGTCGGTCGCAACGGCGGACGGAAACACCAGCACGGCATTTATGGCCGGACCTCCGTCGCCGGAGTAACCAATCACGCCGCTTCCCGCGAACGGCGTGACAAGACCGTGCGGATCGATCTTGACCACTGGATGGGGTCCGCCGACGATTACGTATGCGTTGCCACCGGAATCAAGGGCGACGTCACGTGGTGCGTCTATCTCCCGCCTGCCAAGCCCGACGAGCACGGCGACCCTTCCCGTGGCGTCGAGGCGCAAGACCCTGTCTCGCCAAGCATCGGCTATGTAGACGTTCCCCGATCGATCAACGGCAAGAGCCCGGGGGCGGGCGATGGCCACTTCGTTGCCGACGTCCCGACCGCCCGCCACTGTGGTGATCGTCCCGCCGGAATCCACCTTGCGGACGGTGCTGTTCCCGGCGTCTGCAATGAACACGTTCCCGGCAGGGTCGATTGCCACCGCGTAGGGTTCGGAGAGGTGGGCCGCGGTCGCCGGCCCGCCGTCCCCGAGGTCGCCGTCGTCACCGGTGCCGGCGAAAGTCGAAATCGTCCCGCTGACGTCAACTCGCCGGACTTGATGGTTCGCGGCATCCGCGATATAGATGTTTCCGGCATCATCAACCGCGACGGCGCGAGGGCGGTTGAGCTGTGCTGCGAGGGCAGGCCCGCCGTCTCCGCTGCGGCCCTACTCGCCAGTGCCCGCGACAGTCGAGATCGTGCCCTGCGTGTCGATCTTACGGATGCGGTCGGCCCAGGTGTCCGCGATGTAGAGGTTCCCGTTTCGGTCGGTTGCCAATCCGGACATTGCTGTCAGAGTGGCGCTGGTGGCGGGCACCCCGTCGCCCTCCCAGCCGAATTCGCCAGTGCCGGCGACGGTCTCGATGGTGCCCGCACGGTCAACTCGTCGGATCCGGTTGTTGTCGGCGTCGGCGATGTAGATGTTTCCCGCGTGATCGACCGCCAGCCCCTCGATGCTGCCGAACCGCGCGGAAGTGGCCGGCCCGCCATCGCCGCTGTCGCCGGTGAGCCCTGACCCCGCAATCGTGATCACCTGGCCCGACCGGTCGATCTTCCTGACACGTCCTATCGACGCTTCCGCAAAATAGATGCTGCCGTCGGCACCGACGGCCAATGCGGACGGATGCTCCGTCCAGGCTCTCGAGAGCGGAACCGTTTCCAAGGGATCGAAGTCTCCGAGCAGGGTGTCGATCCTGTGGGTCTGGGCAACAGCCGGCTGTGTCGGCCCCGCGAGAATCACGGCGGCGAGTACAAGTACGAAGGCACAGAGGCCGCTTTCTGCAAGTGTGTTTCGAGTCATGCCAACGCACCTCGTCGGACAATGCGAGCCGGCACCACGGGCGGGCGGCGACCCTCCGGGGTTGCAGGAAAAGCATGCCTGTTAGAGGGAATCAATAGCCGGGAACGCGCAGTCGCCATCTCTCCGGTCTTGGCAGGCTGGGCTCGCCGCCAGGCCGGGAGACGGCTCCTCTGGAATTCAGCGCTTGCGAATGCACCGGACAGATGGACGGCATGCAAGGGCCGCCGGGTTGAGCACCCTGGCGCGGCGCGGTGCCGTCGTTTTGAAGACCGGATGTCCGGTCGGCGTGTCCCTGATGGCACTTGATGCGCCCCGGCACCGTTTGCCGGGCCGTGTTTCAGACCGGACCCTGGCTCGACGAAGCCTGGCCGGAGCGGGGCCGGAACCCGAGGAGAGCCGTTCTGGCCGTGCGAGGCCATTTCAGTCACTGGAGCCGTCATTCTATTGCGATCGTCACGGCATTCGATGCCTGGCCGTCAACGGTGGCCACGATGTCCAGCCCCTCGCCCCGCAGCGATCCCGGAATCGGACCGACGACCAATTCGTCCACACCATGGAATCCGGTTGCCGGTCCGAAGGATTCCACGGCCACCTCACGGCCCCCGATGGTGACCGTCGGGGGACCGCTCCCGCCCCGGAAGCCTGTGCCGAAAAGCGTCAAATACGCCTGATCCCTATTCCCGCTGACATTGAGCGGCACGGCGACATATCGTTGCCGGAACGTATCCAGCCGGGAGACCGCAAGCTCGGTCATGCCGCCATCGCGCTCCCGCCGGACGGCAGTGGCGGCGGCTACGCCGCGACCGTCGCCGTTCGCCGAAAACAGGCCCGGCGCCACGCTCGTGACCCGGATCCCGCGCCGTTCTGACACGCTGCCCTCTCGGCTGACGGTGACGATCACCTTCCCAGTCGCGGTCGCTTCGGGAATCTGAATTCGGATCTCCGTCGGAGACACCGAGAACAGGCCCGCCGCACGGCGGGCCCAGCTGGTCTCCGTCAGGTCCCTGACCGTCACCGACGTCTCCAGCAAGGCGGTCGGCAAGCCCAAGCCCTGCGGCAGCTCCGCAGCAGCGGCTACGCCGGGAGCGAGGTCGGTGCCCAGGATCACCGCAACTGAACCCGGCGCGAGCGCTGCCGCATAGCTGGCCCCGTTGACAATGGACGAAATGGCCGGTCGCGGGGCCTCGGCCGTGAGGACGCGGATCCGGTGATTGCCGCTGTCGACCACGATCACCGTCTCGTCCGAGGCAGCGGCGACTCCCTCCGGATAGTGGAGCGCGAACATCGTCGCCGGCCCGCCGTCCCCGTCATAGCCCTCCAGCCCCGAGCCGGCGATCGTTGTGATGATGCCGTCGTCCGCGACCCTTCGGATCCGCCCGTTCGTGCGGTCGGCGATGTACAGGGTGCCGCTGTCACTGATCGCCACGCCGCTCGGATGCCACAGCCGGGCGCTTGTGGCCGGCCCGCCGTCCCCGTGGGCTCCGAACTCGCCCGTGCCAGCCACAACCGAGAGCAGTCCTGTGAGTTCGACCCTAAGGACCCGGAAAGCGGCAGCTTCCGGAATGTAGACGCGGCCCCGCGAGTCCACAGCGACGTCGACGATCCAGCCAAGCGGCGATTCATTTGCCGGTATGCCCGGTCGTGCGTCCCCGTACTCGCCGGTTCCGGCGACCGTGGTGATAACGCCCGCGGCATCGACTTTCCGGATCCGGCGGTTCCCGCGGTCAGCAATGAAGATCGTTCCGTCAGAGGCGACAGCGACCGCCGCTGGCGAATTCAGGTTCGCGTCGGTGGCCGGGCCGCTGTCGCCTCCGAATCCCCGGTTGCCTGTGCCTGCCACCGTGGTGATGGTGCCGCCCGAATCAACCTTCCGGATTCGATGGTTGTTGGTGTCCGCAATATAGGTGGAACCGTCGTCGCCCAGCGCGACATCGCTCGGGGAAGCGAGCGCCGCGGCTCTGGCGAGCCCTCCGTCGCCCGCACCGCCGCGTTCGCCAACGCCCGCAATCGTGGTGGCGACGCCGTCGGGATCGACCCTGAGGATCCGATGGTTTGACCGGTCGGCAACGTAGACGTTTCCGGCCGGGTCAACCGCGACGCCTCCAGGCCGGTACAGTTCCGGCTGACCACGGCCGACGAACTTCGCGACCGTTCCCGTTGCGTTGAGTCGCAGGATGGAATCCCGGTAGGAATCAGCGATATACAATTCCCCGCCGAGGCCTGTGGCGAGGGCGCGCGGGAAGCCGATGGATTGAATCCCTTCAACGCCGGTCGGCCCAGCCCCTGTTCCCGGGGGCGTCCCCGCTGCCGTCGAGATCGTTCCGTCCAAGGCCACCTTCCGGACGATTCCGTTCTTGCTGTCGGCGACATAGATGTTCCCGACGACGTCGACGGTCACTGCGTAAGGCTCGTCAAGCGCGGCCTCGGTGGCAGACCCTCTGTCGCCGCCATACCCTCGGTCTCCCCTGCCGGCGACCGTGGTGATCATTCCCTTCGAATCCACTTTGCGAATGCGGTGATTGTCCGAATCCGCGATGTACAGGTTTCCGACCGCGTCGACCACCACCCCCCTAGGCTTGTTGAGCCTTGCCTCGGTGGCCGGCCCTCCGTCGCCACTTACACCTTCTTCTCCCGTGCCAGCAACCGTTGTGATGATGCCTTCCGTATCGATCTTGCGGATCCTGTCGTCCCACGTGTCAGCCACATACAGGTTTCCTTGCGCATCCGCAGCCAAGCCGTGAATCGCCGTCAGCCCTGCCCTGGTGGCGGGTCCGCCGTCTCCTTCGGTGCCCCATCTGCCGGTGCCGGCGAACGTGGTGATTGTTCCCGATGCATCCACCCGCCGGATTCGGTAGTTCTCCGTGTCCGCAATGTAGACGTTGCCCTCGCCATCCACCGCAAGCCCCTCGACGCGGTTTCCCAGCCTCGCGCTCGTTGCTGGCCCCCCGTCCCCGCTGTAGCCGAGAAGTCCTGATCCGGCGATCGTGCTGACTCGCCCCGACCGATCGACCTTCCTTACGCGAAACGTTTCCCGATCCACGAAGTACAAGCTGCCTTCCGAGTCGGTCGCCAGCGCCGTGGGATGCAAGACCCACGCCTCGTCGAGCGGAACCGCTTCCAAGGGGTCGAAATCGCCGAACAGAGTCTCGATGCTGTAGACCTGAGCCGACGCAATGCCCGCATTCGAGAGGAGAATGGCCAGGACCGCCGTCAGGGGGAACGGGATGCGCCTGGCGTGGGCGGTTGCGCTCCGAGTCATCGAATCGGCTCCCACTGTGTCGGGGAATTCAGCGCAGCGACGTCGAGAGGGTCAACTCTTATTGACATGCCCTCCGGCGTCGGCCGAGTTCCCGAGGCACACATCACGGCAGTCTGAGTATAGGGCTCGGTCCCCGGCCCCCGGCCGGAAACAGGCCGCTCCCGGATCCTGCCTGAGATCGCCAAGCTCGGCGACTTGCGGCGGAGTCGGATCATGCTTCCGACTGCCGCTGCGGCAAGGCCAACCGCCGATTCGCAAGGGACCTCCATCGCGGCCGAGCCTCTCAGGTGCGGCCTTCCTCCAAGCAGCGCGGCGGGACTGTAGAGCAGACGCATTCCGATCCCGCCGCAGACAGACTCGATCGTCCGAGCGGGAGTCCAAGTCCGGGACGGCGGGCAAACGGTTTGGCGGGCCAACCGGTCGGTTCCCGGCACCAAGGCCGATCTCCAGTAGACTCGAAAGATGTTCAAGGTCTGGACCGAGCGGCACATTCTGCCGGACCTGGAGCCCATGCTGGACGGGATCGCGGAACCGATCGGACCCGGCGCGGCGACTCCTGACGAATTCCTCTCCGCACTTCCGAGTGCCGATTGCATCCTGGCCGGGGGCATGCGGTACGACGGCGCGGCCATGGACGTGGCGCCGAACCTGCTCGTGATCTCGAGAATGGGCATCGGTTTCGAGAACATTGACCTCCGCGCCGCGACGGAGCGCGGGATCGCTGTGACCTATACCCCTGACGGCCCCACCATCGCAACGGCCGAGCATGCCGTCGCGCTCATGTTCGCCGTCGCCAAGGACATCAAGAAGGCATCCCACGGACTGGTCCACGACCGCCGACCGGACTACTATGGGCGGCACTCGGCGATCGAGATCTTCAAGGCCCCCATCGGCCTGGTCGGCCTCGGCAGGATCGGCTCGCGGGTGGCCCGGATCCTCTCCGCCGCCGGGGCGCGGGTGTCGGCGTTCGACCCCTACATCAGCGACGGCAAGGCGAGGGATCTGGGCGTTGAGCGAGCCGGATCGCTCGAGGGGCTGCTGGCGTCGTCGGAGATCGTGTCCCTGCACCTGCCGCTGAGCCCGGCAACGCACCATTTGATCTCGACGGCGACGCTGGCGCGCATGAAGCCCGGCTCTATCCTAGTCAACGTCTCGCGCGGAGGGCTCGTCGACGAGTCGGCACTTCTCAAGGCGCTGGACCGCGGGCACATCCGGGGAGCTGGCCTTGATGTCACTGACCCGGAGCCGGCGGAAGCGGACAACCCGCTGCTGCATCGGACCGATGTCATTGTGACGCCGCATGTCGGCTCCGCATCGTATGCGGGCAAGCGGAGGATCCTGTCAATGGCGATCGGAAACCTTCGGATGGCCCTGAACTGTGAAAAGCCGGAGCACTTGCTCAATCCCGACGCGTGGGACCGGGCCACGGAGCGCATTGCAGCATTCAACCGGGCCGGCTGAGGACGGCGAGCTGGGGCGGCTGGCCTGCGCTCTGCGAGCGGCTCCCGGACAACGAGGCCGTCTGCTATCGTGGTCGGAGCCGGGCCGATTGATCCGGAGCGGTCGGGGCCGGACGGGATCTGGCGGCGACCCTTGAGGACTCTTGTAAACTGCGCGTCTGCGTCCTAGGAAGCGGCTCCAGCGGCAACTCGACACTTGTCGCGGCAGATGGCGCCCGTGTTCTGTTCGACGCCGGTCTGAGCTGCAGGCAGATCCAGCTGCGGCTGGAATCGATCGGCGAGAGCATCCAGTCTCTCGACGCCGTCGTGATATCCCACGAGCACTCGGACCACGTCCAGGGTCTGGAAGTCCTGGCCCGGAGGACCGGCGTCAGGATCTACGCGACGGGGCCGACGCGCAGCGTGCTGACGTGGAAGAAATCGGAGCCCGAGGGCTTCGGCACCTTCGAGGCCGGCCGCGGATTCGCGCTTGGCGGCATTGAGATCGAGTCGTTCACGGTCTCCCACGACGCCATCGATCCGGTCGGATTCTGCATCCGGAACGGCCAACGCAAGCTCTCGATCGTGACCGACCTTGGATACATGACCGATTCCGTCCGGTACCATCTCGCCGGCTCGCACATGCTGGTCCTGGAATCGAACCACGATCTGGAGATGCTCAAGGCCGGCCCGTATCCCTGGGAGCTCAAGCAGCGGGTCATGAGCAGGGACGGCCACCTGTCAAACACCGCGGTGGCCGAATACCTCTCGAGCGACTGGGACCGGCAGGCCAGGCGGATCGTGCTCGCACACCTGAGCACCAACAACAACCACCCGGCCATTGCCGAGATGGATGCACTCGACGCGGTCGCCTCAGTCGGGGCCGGCGCCACCGAGATCTTCGTCGCCTCCCAGAAGGAGCCGACGGCGGTCTTCGACCTGTAGGGCCAGCCGAGCCGCGACGGGCGGCAGCTCCGTCAGTGGAGCACGACAGAGCCGCCCCGTCCGCTTCCCTCGGCAGACGCCGGACCCGACGGGACAGTGGCGAGCGGCCGCCCCAGGATCCTCGCAGCGAATCCGTGCATCGCATATGCCTGAGGGCCGAACGCAGCACACGCCGCGTAGCCCGCCAACGGCATCTCGAAGAGCTTGAGCCCAGCTCCAAGGCTTGTGATGGCGCGCCATTTCGCGTCGGCCGGGTAGTTGACCCCGTCAGCCAGCAAACCGCAGAACACGCCGGCAGCCGCCAGCGCGCCAAGGCGCTCCCGCCCGCCATTGGACCAGTCGCGCCACAGGCTCGGACCGCCCGAGGTTGCGTTCAGGGGGTCAAGGACCAGCAGGAAACCGAGGGCGACCAATGGGAGCAGGTGCTCCCCGACATCGAGGCGCGGAACCACCAGTGGAACGACCAGGCATGCGCCGCCCATGGCAACGGTCGCAAGGACGGCAGGAATGGCCGGGCGCGCCCCGCGGCCGGCTGCCGGAGCATCGCGACGCGCAAGGGCCAGAAACAGGTCGGACGTTTCAAAGAGCGCGGGCCAGATGCAGGCGAACGACCACCCCAGCAGCAGGTACCGCTCAAGCCCGGCGGGCATCCCCGACCGGTACCAGCCTGCCAGGCGGAGGTTGTACCACTCGAAGGGCAGCCACAGGAAGATCGAGAGGATGACGAGCCAAGCGAAGGCCTGAGGGCCGGAACGGATCATCGAGCGGCCGCGAAGGGAGAAGACGGCGGAGTCCGCGGCAACCACGTAGCCGCTCCATGCGAGAGCGCCGAGGGCCGGCGCCCGCCAGGGGCTTGCGAGCAGGGCCACGCTCAGGCCCGCGGCGGCCAGGCCTGCCCAGCCGGCGGCGCCGAAGCTGTGAAGGCGCGGTGAGAGCGCCCATGCGCCGATCAGGCCGAGGACGGCGAGCGTCTCCACGGCGATCCCCGCTAGAGGCACGCTGGCATACTCTAGCAGGGACCGTTCGTCGCAAGCATGCGATTCACAGAAGTTTCCGACTGGCACGACGAGTCGGCGCTGCTCGCAGTCCCGGCGGCTGCCGGCGTCTTCCGAATCGACTTTGAGAACGGACGCCCCTACGTGGGCAAGACGGCGGACCTGCGCAGGCGCCTGCGGCGTTTGCTCGTGCCACGGGAGGGCCTTTCGCGCCGGCTGACGCTACGGGACATCGCCCGGGGCGTCCTCTACCGGGCGACAGGCTCGCCTTTTGAATCGAGCATCCTACTCTACCAGCTCGCCCGGCAACATCTGCCCGGAGGCGTCCGGGAGCACCTGAAGCTGCGACCGTTGCCGTTCGTCAAGATCCTGATGGGAAACCGCTTCCCCCGGACCTGTGTGACGCGACGACTGGCACGCAGCAGGGCCATCTTCTACGGTCCCTTTCAGACCCGAGGCGCAGCCAAGCAGTTCGAGGACGCCTTCCTCAACCTCTTCCAAGTGAGGCGCTGCGTCGAGAACCTTGTCCCCTCGACCAGCCATCCAGGATGCGTCTGGGGCGACATGGGCCTGTGCCTGAGACCATGCCAACAGGCGTGCGACGACGACACGTACGCCCGGGAAGTCGCGCGCATGGCGGACTTCCTCGCCACGGACGGCGCGTCGTTTCTTCGGGAAGTCGAGACCGCCCGAGACCTGGCCAGTGAGTCCATGGAGTTCGAGGCGGCGGCCCGCCATCACCGCCGGTTCGTCAAGGCCAGGAACACCCTTCGCCTGAGGGGAGGCCTCTCGCGGGTGGTGGGGTCGCTGTGCGGCATGGTGTTTCAGCGCAGCGCGGAGGCCGGGTCCGTCCAGGCGACGCCCGTCTACAAGGGTTCACTGCAGGAGGCCATTCGCCTCGGCTGGGACGAGGAGCCGCGGGCAGCGCTGTTCGGCGCAGCCATTCGGAATGAACTTGCGAGCCGCAGTTGGAGGGAAGTCGCCGTGCGGGAGAAGGAGGAGCATCTGGCATTGCTGCAGCGGTGGCACAGCAGCAGCTTTCGGAAGGGCGAGTTCGTGCCGTTCGCCAGCATGTCGGAGGCCCCGCTGCGAAGACTCGCAAACGCGGCGATGCGAGTGGCAACAGGCTAGCGGGGTCGGCGATGCGCTCTAGTACAATGCCGTCCGATGACCCGCCTGCGATGGACGACGATCTCAGTCGTCCTCTGCCTCGTCCTTGTCGGCTGGATCTCGGTGGGAATCGCACGGGACGCAGGCCGGGAGGACTACCTGGCGCCAGACCTGAGGACGCGGGTGGAGGCGCTCAAGTCGGCTGCGCCTGACCAGCCGACGACCGCGGGCAACCTTGCCGACCGCCTCGACACGCTCTGGGCATGGATCAACGCGTATTCCCTGACCGGCGGGCCCATGCCGGTCAATGCGACACTCCAGATCGCCACGGCATACAGGGCAGTGGAGGCGCTTCGCCTTGAGGGCGGGCGGCCCACGCGAGGCGTGCTTGACAGCGTGGACAGGTTGATCCACGAGTTCCGGCTCAAGGACGAGGTCCCGGGGGCCCTGGGAACGGTGGCCCTCGACACCGGCCGCCCTGTCCACGCCGGCTCGTGGGCCACCATCGAGCAGACCTACACCGTGGGAGAGACGCCGCTCGTTCCGGGGGCCAGGATCATGGTCGCGAGGCAGATGCAGGCCGACGGCGGGCGGCTGCAGCACAGCGACCCCGAAGCGGCGCACTACGTGTCGGCACGGACATCGAACCCGTCTGTGAGCCTAGGAAGGACCACGGTTCCATGGACGGGGATGCATGGCGGCTTCCGCGCTCCCGTCCCGATGCCGACGTTTCAGGTCGAGAGCGGCACGCTCAGGTCCGGAGACACCCTGACCGTGGTTTACGGCGACCGCCAGGCGGGTTCTGAGGGCTGGCTCCAGCAGACGTTCGCGACTGACGAGGCCATGCTGCCGATCTACATCGACCTCGACGGGTCCGGTCACTTCCTTACGCCGCGATGGCCTGCGTACGAGGTTGTCGGCAACACCGCGGCGGGCGTGACCGCGGTCGTCCCATCCATTGTGAAACCCGGCGAGCCGTTCGACCTCTCACTGCGCTGGGAGGATGACGCCGGCAACCGCGCGACAGGAGCCATGCCGGCGGCAACCGTCACGCTCGGAGACGCAAGGTTCCGCACGGTCGAGCCCGATGGGGATGCGGTTCACAGGATCGAGGCCATCACCTTGGACGAGGAAGGGGTCTACCGGTTCGGCGTTGAGAGCGCGGACGGAAGGATCAAGACGCTCAGCAATCCGGTCTGGGTGCGCCGCAACCCGCCCTACCGCCTCTACTGGGGCGAGACCCACACCCACACCGGAATGGCCGAAGGCCAAGGCTCCATCGGCCGCTCGTACCGGTTCGCCCGAGAGGACGCCCGGCTCGACTTCCTGGGGCTGTCCGAGCATGACATCTGGCTCGACGACGCGGAATGGCAGGCGATGAGACAGGCCGTGAGGA
Source organism: Bryobacterales bacterium (assembly GCA_028819255.1). Taxonomy (GTDB): domain Bacteria; phylum Acidobacteriota; class Terriglobia; order Bryobacterales; family UBA6623; genus VXMF01. The sequence continues at coordinate 37,680 of JAPPMB010000041.1, forward strand.
CGAAGACCGTGCCGGGCGAGTTCGTTGCATTCCTGGGGTACGAATGGACACTTCGGCGGCGATGGGGGGGGCACCACAACGTTTTCTTCAGGAGGCCCGACTCCATGCGGGTCGGCGCGCAGAAGGCGCCGACCCTGACCGGGCTCTACGAGGGACTGCGGGCAAAGTACGGGACCAGGGACGTGCTGATCATTCCGCACGCGCACCAGGCCGGGGATTGGCGGACCAACGACCCTGAAATGGAAACGATGATCGAGATCATGTCGATGCATGGAACCTTCGAGTGGTTCGGCAACTACTATCTCCGTCAGGGCCACCAGGTGGGTTTCCTTGCGGCGTCCGACGACCACCGCTCGCGGCCCGGGTACAGCTGGACATCGAACCGCCAGCCGAATTCCTCGCTGAGCCAGTTCGGCGGTCTCGCGGCGGTCCAGGCGCCCGAGAAGACCGCCGACGCGATCTTCGACGCACTCAAGCGGCGCAGCGCCTATGCGGTGACCGACGCCCAGCGGATCATCCTGGAAATGGACGTGAATGGCACCGGGATGGGCAACCGCCTCGCCTACACGGACAGGCGCAGACTGCGCGCAAAGGTGGTGGGGACCGCCCCTATTCGCAGGCTTGCGGTGATCAAGAACGGCGAGACCGTGTACGCGAAGCGTCCGCTCCGGGCCTCGCTTGCCGGCAACGCGAGGCTCGTCGTCGGGTTCGAGTCCTCCTCGGAGCCTTTCTTCCGCGACAACCCCCGGGGGTACAGGCCCTGGGACGGAACGCTCACCGTCGAGGGCGCAAAGCTGGCTTCCATGCGGACCCTGCACTTCGACAACAGTCACAGGGAGTGGGCGAGGATCGAGGGGGAAGACCGAAACACGGTGCGGTTCAGCACGGACACCCGCGGTCAGGCCGACACGCTTCTGCTGGAACTCGAGGGAGCGTCACCGTCCACGACGGTGTCGTTCGACCTGGACGCCGCCCGCGAGTGGGGCAAGTCTCCGACTCCCGTTCGGCAGCCCCGGGAGATCGCGGCCAAGCGATTTCGGGTCTCGCTCAGCGAGATGACCGACGGGTCCGCGACAAAGGACCTGTCCGACTCGATCGACCGCGACGCGGTTACCGTCGAGCTGATCGGAGGAGACATGCCCATGGAGGCCGAACTCGACTACGCGGACACGGGCGACATGCAACCCGGCGACTACTACTACGTGCGCGCGGACCAGCTTGACGGCGCGCGAGCGTACTCGTCGGCGGTGTGGGTCGGCGGCGAGTCGCGCCGCTGAGGGCAGTCGCGGACCCGGCGTCACACGCAGAAGGCAATGCTGATCATCGACACCCACGCGCATGTGTTCTCGGAGGATGAACAGGCCTACCCTCCGCGAGAGAGCCCGTCGAGACCGCCTCCCGGTACCGGAACGATCGAGCGGCTGACCGAGGAGGCCGAGCGACACGAAGTCCGGGCTGTGACGGCCGTGCAGGTCTCAGGCTTCTACGGGTTCGACAATCGCTACGTCCGGGCCGTCGCTCTCCAGAACCCCCACTGGCTGGCCGGCGTCTGCACTCCGGACCCCCTCGACGAGAGCGCACCGCGCAAGGCGAGGGAGTTCGCCCGGGACGGGAGCATGCGGGGGCTTCGCAGCGTCCCTGCGCCGGACGGGAGGCTCGACCACCCGGGCGTGCGGGCGCTCTGGCGGGCGGCGAGCGAGGAGGGCGTGCCCGTCAACGTTCTGGCCGGCTACGAGGTCGAGAACCAGCTCCACCGGCTGCTCGACGCGTTTCCCGCGCTTCCGGTGGTTCTGGACCATAGCCTGCGGCTGCAGGCCGGTGACAGGGCCGGCGCCACGCTGTCGGCCCTGGAGCGCCTCTCGCGACACCGCCACCTGTATGCGAAGGTCTCCTTCATCGCCAACGGCGAGCTTGGCTGCAGGGACGGCTGGCCCTGCTCGTCCATGTTCGGGGCGGTCATGCGGGTGGTCGATCTGTTCGGGGCGGAACGCTGCGCGTGGGGATCGCACTTCCCGACGGAGAAGTATGCGCAGCCGCTGACCTACGGTCAGCATCTGGACATCTTCCGCGAGCAGCTGCCCCTTTCTGACGCCGCGCGGAGGCAGATCCTCGGCCAGACCGCACGACGGCTGTGGTTTCCCGAACTGGACCGTCGCCCTTGACAGACCCGTCGGCGCACACCCACGGGTCCGAGCCGGCGCCGTGCATCGCGGTGGTCGGGCCCACCGCCTCCGGCAAGAGCGAACTGGCCGTTCGACTGGCCTCCAGGTTCAGGGGCGAGGTCGTCAGCTTCGACTCGGTCCAGGTCTTCCGGCACTTCGACATCGGCACGGCGAAAATCCCGGAGCGCGACAGATGCGGGATTCCGCATCACCTCCTGGACCACGTCGAGCCCGACCGGCTCTACTCCGCCGGCGAATTCGCTCGCGATGCAAGGGAGGTGCTGGAGCGGCTCCGGGCGAGAGACCGCCTGCCGGTGCTGGCCGGGGGAACCGGACTCTATCTGGAAGCGCTGGTCAAGGGGCTGTTTCGCGGGCCGGAACGCGATCAGACCCTCCGTAGGCGACTGCAGCTGCGGGCCGAGAGGAAGCCCGCGGGCCATCTCTGGCGGATCCTAGCCAGACTCGACGCCGGGGCGGCGCAGGCGATTCACCGCAACGACACACCCAAGCTCATCCGCGCGATCGAGGTCTCGCTCCTCGGCGGTCGGCCGATGACGGACCAGTGGCGGGCCGGCGGGAACCCGCTCCGCAGCCACCGCCCGCTGACGCTGGGCCTGGATCCGCCGCGCGAGACCCTGTACGGGAAGATCGAGCGTCGCGCGAGCCGAATGTTCGCCGAGGGGCTGGTGGAGGAGGTGCGAAGCCTCCTCCAGCGCGGAGTCCCGAGGTCCGCAAGGCCTTTCGGGGCGCTGGGGTACGCGCAGTGCCTGCGCCATTTGGATGGAGCCTGCAGCCTGGACGAGGCCGTGGAGTCCACGGCGCGTCAGACCCGGCGCTACGCGAAGCGCCAGATGACGTGGTTTCGCCGCCGGACTCCCGGCGTCCGGTGGCGGCAGGGGTTCGGCGGCACGGGTGCCGCCGCCGAGTGGGCGGAACGCGAATTCCTCGCGTGGCTCGCGGCAGACCACGGTTCTGCCTGGCTTGAGACATGGCACGCCGCGCGCTGATCATCGGGGCGGGCTTCACCGGAGCGAGAGCGGCCCGCATGCTGCTCGGGGACGGATGGCGTGTCACCGCCACGACCCGCACGCCCTCAAGGCTCGAGGGCCTGCGCGCCCTTGGCGCGGAGGTCCGTGCGTTCGACGCGGCGGGCGGCGGGCGTCTGGATGTCCGGGCGGACGGGGCGACAGTGCTGCTCTCCGTGCCCACGCTGCGGAGCGAAGGCGCGCTCGACGAGCCGACACCGCGAATCCTCGCCGGTCTGAGAGGACAGCCGGAGCACGTCACCTATCTCTCGACAACCGGAGTCTACGGAGCGACGAAGCTGGTTGACGAGACCACCGCGCCCGCGCCGGAGACGGAAAGGCAGAGGCTTCGCCGCCGGGCGGAGAAGGCGGTGCTTGCCCTGCCCTGCCCTGCCCTGGTCCTCCGGCCTGCGGCAATCTACGGTCCGCATCGTGGTGTCCACGCCGCCATGCGGGCAGGCCGCTTCCGCCTCGCTCGAGGGGGCAGGAGGTTCGTTTCGCGGATCCACGTCGAGGATCTGGCCGGGATTGCCGCTGCGGCCATGACGCAGAAGCTGGTGGGCGTCTTTCCGGTCGCCGACGATCTTGCCGCGACATCCCGCGATGTCGCGCTGTTCTGCTCGGATCTCCTGGGCGTCGCGCCGCCTCCGGAGGTCCCGAACCGGAAGCTGGGCGAAACGCGCCTCTCGGACCGTCGGGTCGACGGACGCGCCGTAAGGCGGCGGCTGGGCGTCCGGCTCCGACACCCGACCTACCGGGAGGGAATTCGGGCAAGCATCGCGGCCGAGCAGGAGGCCTGACCCGTGCAGCGAGAGGCGGCTACTTCAGGCCGTCCGTCCCGATGCCTTCCAGCAGGCGATGCACATGCTTGGCCAGCATGTCGCACTCGATGTTGACCTCGCTTCCGGCGCGCACTGAGGACAATGCGGTCACTTCATAGGTGTGAGGGATGACGGCAATCCCGATCGTCGGGCCGTTCAGGGATGCGATGGTGAGGCTGATGCCGTCAACGGCGATGCTGCCCTTGTAGACCAGAAACTTGAGAAGCTCCCGCGGAGCGCGAACCGACAGCCACCAGTTCCCGTCGCCCAGCGGCTCGAGCGCCTCGACCGTGCCCTTGCCGTCGACATGCCCCAGGACGAAGTGGCCGCCCAGGCGGTCCGTCGGCAGAAGCGGGCGCTCGAGATTGACGGCCGCCCCGGGCCTCAGCCCCCCGAGGTTGGTCCTGTCGAGCGTCTCGGGAGAGAGATCGGCGGCAAATGACCCGCGGACGACTCGAACGGCGGTCAGGCAGCAGCCGTTCACAGCCACGCTGGCGCCGACCTCCAGGTCACGCAGCACCTTGCCCGCCCCCACAACCAGGCCGGCTCCGGCCCCGTGCGGCGAGAGATCAAGCACCTCACCGGCCTCCTCCACGATCCCCGTGAACATGCGGATCATCCCCGGGGGCAGGCCGCCCCTAGCGCGCCTCCTTGACGATGTCCGCCTCGACCGCGAACTCGTTCTCGGCCACTGTGAACGTCCGCAGGCTGCTCAGCTGCAGCGCCCCGGCGCGCGATCTGCGGCCGATGCCACCGACCATGGGCAGCGAGTCGAATCCGCCAAGGATCTTGGGCGCGAAGTACAGGAGAACCTTGTCGACGACGCCCGCCTCGAGCACGGCCCAGTTCAGCTTCGCCCCTGCCTCGATCATCAGCGACACGATCTGCCTGCTTCCCAGCCACTCCACGAGCTGCTGCAGGTCGACCCTGCCCGTCGGCGAGTCGAACACGCGCACGGGGATGTTGAGCCGTGCGAACAGGTCACGGCGCTTCGGGGACGCGGCCGAGGTCGTTGCCACGACCAGGTCGTCATCGAAAGTCTCGACGATGCGCGAGTCCCCGGGAAGCCGCAGGAGCGAGTCGGCGACAATCCGCATCAGAGGACGGCGCCGCGGCAGGCCGGAACGGTCGGTCAGCCTGCAGTCGTCCGCCTGCACCGTCCCGATCCCCGTCATGATCGCGTCGTGCCGGTGCCGCACGCCCTGGACGTGCTGCCGCGCGGTCGCGCTGGTGATCCAGCCGGTGTTGTCGTCGGGGGCGGCGATCTTTCCGTCGAGCGTCAAGGCCGTCTTGAGCGTGACCAGCGGGCGGCCGGTGCGGGCGAAGTGGAAGAACGGCTCGTTGAGTCTGGCCGCCTCGAAGGCAAGCTCGCCTCCCGCCTCCTCGACCTCCACTCCGGCGGCGCGCAGGCGCTCGATGCCGGACCCGTCGATGTCGGGATTCCGGTCGCGGGTCGCGGTCACGACCCGCGAGATTCCCGCGTTGAGAACGGAGTCCACGCAGGGTGGCGTCCGGCCCTGGATGCTGCAGGGTTCGAGGGAGACATAGATCGTGCCGCCTCGCGCCAGACTGCCGGCCTCTTCCAAGGCCAGCACCTCGGCGTGCTTCCGGCCCGCATAGGTGTAGCAGCCCGATCCCGCCTTCCTGCCCGAAGCGTCGACCAGCACAGCCCCCACCTGCGGGTTGGGACTCGCCAGGGCGTCCCCTTGGCGGGCAAGCTCGAGCGCTTCCCGCATCCACCTCCGGTCCGTCTCCGTCATGCAGGAGCCTGCGTAGCAAACAAGGATCGCACGAACGTCTCCGAATCGAATGCGACCAGGTCGTCCGGCTTCTCCCCGACGCCGACCCAGCGAATCGGCAGTCCGAGCTCCCGTGCTATTGCGACCACGATCCCGCCCTTGGCAGTGCCGTCGAGCTTGGCCAGCACCAGTCCGGTGACCCCCGCGGTGGACGTGAACTGCCGCGCCTGCTCGAGTCCGTTCTGTCCGGTCACGGCGTCCATCACGAGCAGCACCTGATGGGGAGCCCCCGGCACCAGGCGGCCGGCGGTCCTGCGGATCTTCTCCAGTTCCGCCATCAGCCCCGCCTTGTTGTGCAGGCGGCCCGCGGTGTCCACGATCACGGTGTCATGGCCTCTGGCTTTGGCCGCCTGGAGCGCGTCGTAGAGCACGGCGCTGGGGTCGGCTCCGGGCCTCTGGCGGACGACGGGGCAGCCTGCGCGATCGCCCCAGATGGCCAGCTGCTCCGCCGCCGCGGCCCGAAACGTGTCGGCGGCACAAAGGAGCACGGCCCGGCCCTGAGCCTTCAAGTGGCGGGCCAGCTTGCCGATCGTGGTGGTCTTTCCGACCCCGTTCACACCGACGACGAGGATCACCTCCAGGGCCTTGCGCGGGGTGCCGTCCCCCGCCGCGCCGGAGGCCCGGTCCAGAATCTCAAGCATGCGGCGCGAGATCAGGTCCCTGACCGCGCTCGCGTCGCAGAGCTGGTCTCGGGCGAGTTTCCTGCGGACGCCATCAAGAATCTCGTCCGTGGTGCGGACTCCGATGTCCGCGCCGATCAATGTCATTTCCAGGTCCTCGAGAACCTCGGGGTCGATCTTGCGCGGCCCTTCGAGAATCTCGCCGATCTGGCCGGACAGGGCCTTTCTCGTCTTCGAGACGGCTTTCCGGAAGCGTCCGAACAGCCCCGGCTCCTTGAGCGGAGCGTCGAACAGGGTCTGCATCGTCGGGTGCGGGCTGTCCCGCCCTTCGATGATATCAATGCGCTGGGCCGCAGAATCCCGACCTGCGCGCATCGGCCGCCCCGCCCGGATCCGGCCGGGCCCGGAGATTCGATGGAGGCGGGCGGGGATCAGGGCCCCTGGGAGATCCAGATGGGGCTCGACCAGGCCAGTTCGCCGTCCCGCTGCTCGACCCTCACGTAGTACCAGTGGTCCCCGGGACCGGCCTCGACATCGAGATATTCGAACTCGGCCTCCTGCGTGCCGGGCTCGACCTTGTAGACGTAGGCTGCGTCGCGGATCAAGTGAATCGCGGCGATTTCGTCGGTGCCCCGCACCCTGACAACGGCCCTCTGCGGACCTGATGAGGCCGTCTCCTCGCCCATGAATGCCGCGCCCAGACGGAAGTCCAGGACGATGTTGTCCGTCGCGCCGTAGGTCCGCCTCTTGCGGATCGCGTTGTGGATCGCCTCGCGGCTGGTGTCCGGCGTGTAGACCATCGCGTACGAAATGTGGGTCGAGTAGTGATCCGAACTCGCGATGACACCGATCCTGTAGCCCTTCTTCCAGGCGTTCCAGAGCATTCCCGGCTCCTGGAAGCCGCCGGCCGCCTGGCCCTCCTCCCCGTCGCGGATCCCCCTGGGTGCGTTCTTGTGCTCGTAGTTCTGGCGGGCTCCCTGGTAGATCTCCGCAACCGTGTCCACTGCGGGATCGTTGTCGCGCCAGTCGGTGCCCATCGAGTCCGTCCCGGAAGTGTGGGGGATTGCCAGGCCGTTCGTCTGCCGGGCGACGTCGTAGAGGAGTTTCGTCTCGTTGCGCACGCCGCTGCCGAATCCCATGGAGCTGAACGTCAGCAGCTCGCCGTCCGGGCTGTCCGGCAGGATGAACCGCGGATGGGCCGGAATGAAGAACGGCACGATCGGGTAGTTGCGGTGCGTGTAGATGAGGTTGCGATGGCCGAAAGGATTGCCGGGATTCCGCTCGTAGCCGTACAGGGTCGAGAAGCGCTCCGGAAAGTGGTACATGTCCGCCATCTTCTGGGTCATCGCATTCCAGAAGTCGGTGCCTCCGGCCTGGTGGTCCGTCGAGGCGCCGAAGTCCATTTCGGCGGCATCGATCATGTAGCGGTAGAACTCCGGAAGCGATCCGTCGCTCATGCCGCCCACGTCCTGGGAGAGCTCGGTGTGCCGGTGAAGGTCGCCCCGCACGATGCGCAGCGTCTCGCCCGCGTGCCCGACCCGGTAGTTGCGGATGAAGCGAACGTCGTCGGGCTCGGTGGGGTGCGGGTCCGGCCGGACCTCTGCGGGCTCCGGCCGGTACGGTCTCAGCCGCGGCGCGGCTCCCGGACCGGGGAGTTCGAGCGAACCGGCGACCACCCGGTTCAGGCGGGGCCGGCTGGCAAAGGCCCAGCGACGGCTCTCGTGCGGCCAGAATGCCCAGAGGCGCCCCTCCGCGATGGCCGTCCCCATGCGGGTGCTCTTGCGCGCCCAGCTGAGGGGCAGCGTGATGGGCTCGCTCCAGCGCTGCCCGTCCAGACGCGTCAGGAAGGACTCCCAGTACGAGGTCGGCCGGTAGGACTGCCGGCTGTACCGCCGCTTGAAGGACATCCAGAGGTTGCCGTCCGGGTCGAAGAAGAGCCCGGGCCGGCTCTCGCCCGTCGTCCCGGCCGCCTGAGGGTCGCCGAAGGCCACCTCGGCAGGCGTCTTCCACTGGCCGCCGTCGTAGCAGACGACCTCGACCCGCCGCGCCGACCCCAGGGGCGTCCCGGGCTGGGGCTCTCCGAGGCCCCGGCCGAGATCCTTGCCCCAGTGCACGCCGGAGGTCTCCCACGCAACCCAGGGCCGGCCCTGCGCGTCCACCGCCACGCTGGAATGGGCTTCAAACCGGGCGGTCGACGCGACAGGCATCTCGGGGCCGAGACCGCCCCCCTGCGAGTACTCGCGGACGAGGACGTCGTAGCTGCCCCCCGAACCCTTCCTGTAGCGGTCCCACGCGATCCACGCGGATCCGTTCGGAGCGGCGGCGACGGAGGGGGACCAGTCGTTCGCAGCGGATGCGGTCACGGAAACGGTTTCCGACCAGCGACCGTCGCGCAGGTGCTTGAGGCGAATCTGCGAGTGGCGCCCCGCCATCGACTGCCAGACCACGTAGATCGTGCCGTCATCCGCCCGGGCGACCTGCGGCTCGATGTCCGGGAGGGGATTGTCCGTGAGCCGATGCTGCCGGCCCCATTCGTCGTCCTCCCAGGCCATGGCGAAGATGTCCCAGTTGCCGGGCCCGTCGGCGGCTGGCCGCTGGGAATAGACCAGCCACGGCTTGTCCGCGGCATCGACTGCGATCTGCGGACGCCACAGGTCCTCGGCCGCCCGGCCGACGGGAATTAGGCGGGACCAGCGCTCCTCGTGGAAGCGACGGAAGTTGAGCTCCTCGCGCCGGTCGTGATAGCTGTACCAGGTCGCGAACAGATTCCCCTTCGAGTCTGCGGCGATGGCCGGCGAGTCGTGCTGGCGCAGCTCCGTTCCGGAAAGATCCGTCGCTGGCGGGGTGCGCTGGATCGCGACGCGGCCGCCGACGAACCGCGACCAGGGGCCAAACTCGAGAGCCACGGGCTGAAACGAGAAATCGCCGTGCACCGTGGTCACCGAAACCGTCGTCGAGGCGTTTCCGCTGCCACGCACCCAAAGCCCCTTCGGCATGGGCTCCACGCGGTGCCGCGGATCCGGCCGCGCCACGACGCCCGACCGGAGCAGGATCCTCACGTCCTGCGTCGTCAGCCGCCAGCCCCCCTGGGGCAGAATCCGGTCGGGCGGCTCCTGCCTGTGCGGATCGATGCCGAGGATCTCGCCTCCCCGGATCGACAGGCTGCCGTCCCACGACTCGCCCGCCCCGTCCCCAACCCCAAACAGGATCAGCACCTGCCACATGTCGGCTTCCCGGGTGCCTCCCGGGTGCCACGTGAAGTTGTCGAGAAAGTCGGGGGTGGCCGCCGCGGCGGCCCCCGACTGCACAGGCTCCGCCCGCTGGGGCGCCGCGGGCGCCAGGAGCGCGACCGCCAGGAAGGGGACCAGAAAGACGGTCGGAGCGGGACGGTTGATGCGATGGCACACGGCTGATCACCTCCAGGACGAAGCGGCGGAGCCCGCTCCCGGCCCGCATGCCGGCGGGCCGCCTTCGGAACGCGCCGATTGTACCTTGACGGATCTGCGCCGCCGGTAGAGGCCTGCCCGGAGCCGCCTTCGGAACGCGGAGATTTTCTCCGAAGACCGTACTCACTTAGGCAGTCGTAGGTCTTTATGTTAACAGTATTGCGTATAGAACTGCCCACTTGCAGAACGCTTGAAGTGCATGGCAGTTTCGAACAAACTACCTTGAGTCGATACCAAGGGCACGCCACAACATCGGATGTACCAAGACCTTAACACCGTGCGAAATTTGGGACTTTGAGACAGTTCTAGAATCCAATGTCGACCACTGTGCTGTTTCAAACGATTCCAATTTCAGTCCTATTAAGCCGGCACGATAATACCCTTGAAGTATCGTGTTTCTGACATATTCAATGTCCACCAATGCATCGACAAGACGAGTTGCTGCTTTCGAAAATGGATCACCATTCTCTGTAGATGGATGATCAATACAGAATCCTATACAGACTTCCTCAATAATTTCGCGCTTGATATCATCCGCTAGAAATGTCGCTTTTCGTGACTTAATAAGTCGAGTAAAGTATAATAAATGAGGGTAATCGGAAACCCATTCATCGGCAAGTGACCTTAGACGATTTTTGGAGTATAATCCTTCTGCATCCCGAATTATCTGCACACTGATTCGTGGCCGATTGACGGCTTTTGCAATGCAACAGTTAAAAAACATAATGACATCCCGAGGACGCATCATCGTGCGCCGCAATAAGTATCTTAGCGATGGCTGGCCATCAATTTGAGTCGGTAAGAGATCTCTGTGTGTTACAGATTGCTTGGTATACCTTCGCCTTATTAGGTGATTGATTCTTAGGTTGAGCATTTGCTCTAAGGTGTTTTCCGTCCAACTAATCGGCAAATATAATGACTCATATTTCTCTTCTTGAAAGCCCGTATCGCGTGTGACTTGAAACACTTTCTCTATTAGATCGATCCGTAACGCGATTACAATTTTTGCATTCCTAATTCGTCGAAAATCTTTGACAGTTTCGATTAGTGCTCGAATCAGCCGATATCGAAGCCTATCTTCAATCCAGTTTTCGTCTAGATTATCTAAGACAATAAAGTAGTGTTTTTGGCGATCCGACAAGACCTTGTCAGTTAGATCAATAATATCGGATAACTGTCGGATTTGGACTGCATTCACCACGCGCTGTGCTCTCTTAATGATTTGTCCTTTTGCGGTAGCTATGTGCTTATCAGTCGCGCCGACATCAAACTGTATGCTAGGAAACAGAGCTCTGACGGAGGTTTTTAAGTCTTCTTCTAGCTTCTCCGTAACTTCCTTGATCCGATATTCTGTCTCCTGCCAGAATTTACTCCCCCAATTCTCAAGGTATTGCAGGGCTTTCTTTTCTTTATCGTCTAGAAAAAGACTTCGGATCTGTTGGATGAATGTGTTCTTAGGAGATCCGTCTAATATATGAAAGTGTAGCTTGATAAGTTCGACGGTGAAAACGTGACGCCAGAGGAGCTTAAAAAAGATGTCTAGTTTTACACCAAGGTTATCAAAAAAGTTCAATATTGTAGAATTAGAAATATAACTCAAGGCAAGACTTTCTGGTCGAATATCGATGACTCGTTCCTCGGTAGCCGAAAGTCTTTTCAATAATGCGGTTTTCCCAGATCCCGTCCTTCCGACAACAATACTGCGAGGGTCAGAACAATCAGACAGTACTCTCAGGTGTCCAGTGTCGACGAAACATTGGGCTAAAAAATCGAAATCTTCTTCGGCAGCAGCCACGCCTATCGAGTCAAGTTGCCTGAAACGGAATTTATCCTTCTTCCCTACTTTCTGAATTGGTCGTTTCGGCATGTTACTGTAGTGGTTTATCAGTGATCACGCTTCGAGTGAGGCGAATAACGAGAGGCACTCCTCCAAGTCCAATCTTCCCTAAGAGACATTGGCTCGCCAAAGGGAGAAACATCGCTGGTTTGGAACACAACATCCGTGCTGCCGTGAATCAACGCCTTCTCTGTTGCGCCTCGAACGTTTAGGTCGCTGGGCGGTGAAGACAAGGCGAAATTCTCTACTCATCTGAACGACCGACCGAGACCATTGTACCTTAGGCGATGTCACGATGGCTAGCGTATGGTGTGGGGGTCCTTGCTAGCTTAGTGGTACGTCTCAGACCACTGCGCACCAACGCGGGCCTCTCCGGATAGGGCCGGATCCTTGGACAATACGGACTTCGCGGATGCAACGCCACTGTCTACGTAACGCCTGCTTGCTTGGCTCCCAATCGCAGTCGCCGATCTGATTGCCGGCCAGACGCCCGGCTACAGCCCGGTCTCTAGCCAGCCTCGCTTGGCGGCCGAGGCCTCGATCGCCGCCAGCACGCGCTGTACACTCAGACCGTCCTCGAACGTGGGCCGTGCCGGCTCGCCGGACTCCAGCCCGGCGAGAAAGTCGGCCAGCGAGCTGGTGAACGTGTGCTCGTACCCGATCGGATGGCCGGGCTTCCAGTAGTAGGGATCCGCGGGCGGTCCCGGCGAGGGCGCGAGAACTCTCCGCGTTCCGCGCAGGTCCGGGTCGCCGCCGGCGTCGGCGTACTCGAGCCGGTTCATGTGCTCGAAATGAAACTCGACCATGCCCTTCTCGCCGTGAACCACAAAGCTGTTGTCGTTCTGATAGCCCGTCGCAAAGCGGGTGGCCTCGAACGTCCCGAGCACACCGCTCCGGAACCGCGCCTGCACCAGCACGACGTCGTCGATGTCGATCGCGTACGTCTCCCCCGGGCGGTCGGGATCGGGCTTTTCCGGAAGGATGGTCTCGAACGTGGCGGAAAGTTCGCGAATCGGGCCAAGCAGCATCATGGCGGTGTCGAGCAGGTGTGAGTTCAGGTCGCCGTTGACGCCCGACCCGGCCGTGCTCCTGGACATCTTCCAGCTCCTTGGGCGGCTCGGGTCGGGCCCCCACTGCTGCAGATACTGGGCGCGGTACTGATAGATCCGGCCCAGCCGGCCCTCCTCGATCAGTCGTCTCGCCAGCTCCACGGCCGGCACGCGCCGATAGTTGAACCAGACGAACGTCGGAACCCGCGAGGCTGCCGAGACCATCGCGCGCGCCTCCTCAAGGCTGTTGGCGAGGGGCTTCTCGCAGAGCACCATCTTTCCCGCGCGGGCCGCAGCGACGGCCATTTCGGCGTGCAGGTAGTTCGGCGTACAGATGTCGACAGCGTCGATGTCCGGGCGGTCGATGACGCGGCGCCAGTCGGTCTCAACCTCCTCCCATCCCCACGCGTCGGCTAGCGCCTCGAGACCGGCGCGGCTGCGTCCGCAAACCACTCGCCGCCTCACCTTGGGAACGTGCGGGAAGAAATGCCCCACCTGGGCGTAGGCGTTGCTGTGCGCCTTGCCCACGAAGCCGTAGCCGATCATGGCGACATTGAGCGCGCCCATCGCCGAAGCGTACCACCGTCGGAGCGTCCGGTGCGGAACTCAGGCCGGACCTGCGTCGGCCAGCCTCCCGGCGGCGTCCTCCCAGCCCTGGGCCGCGCGGGGGTCCGGATCATAATGCGCAAGGTCGAACGACTGCCGCACAATGGCCCGAGCCTCGGCAAGGTCGCCGATCCTTCCCGAAGCCATGCCCTGCATCAGGCAGTTCCCGGCAGCGGTTGCCTCCACCGGACCCGCGATCACCGGAACGCCGCACGCGTCGGCGGCGAACTGGCACAGGAGCCCGTTCCGCGAGCCGCCGCCCACGATGTGCAGCACTTCGGGCCTCCGCCCCGTGATCTCTCCGGCATCGCCCAGAACGGAGCGGTAGCGCAGTGCGAGGCTCTCGAAGATCGCCCTCGCGAACTCCCCCGTCGACCGGGGCTCGGGCTGGCCGGTTCGGCGGCACGCCTCCGCGATCCGCCCCGGCATGTCCCCCGGAGGGATGAACTCGGGGGCGTCAACGTCCACCAGCGACCGGAACCGCTCGCACCTGGCTGCGCCCTCAAGCAGCTCGGCATAGTCCGTGCCCATCCCGTGCCGGGACCATTCCCGCCGACACTCCTCCAGCAGCCACAGGCCGCAGATGTTCTTGAGCAGTCGCGTGGTCCGGCAGACCCCTCCCTCGTTCGTGAAGTTCTTCGCCAGGACCTCTGGCGTCACGTGCGGGCGGTCCGACTCCACGCCCAGCAGCGACCAGGTGCCGGAACTCAGGTAGGCCCAGTCCCCATGCCGGGCGGGGACCGCGGCGACCGCCGAGGCCGTGTCGTGCGTTCCGGGCGCCGTGACGCGCATCGCCGGCAGCCCGCACGCCTCGGCCACCGGGCGGCGGAGGGCTCCCAGGTCCGTGCCGGGGTCCACCACCTCGCCGAAGATTCCGGTCGGAATCCCGAGAGCCTTCAGCACGGAGTGCGCCCAGTCGCGCCGGCGCGGATCGTAGCATTGCGAAGTGGTCGCATCGGTGAACTCGCAGACGCGCTCCCCGGTAAACCAGTAGTGGAAGAGGTCGGGCATCATCAGCAGCGAACTGGCGCGCTCCAGCGCCGGCCCGCCCTTCATCGCGAAGAGCTGGAAGAGGGAATTGATCTCCATGAACTGGAGGCCGGTGCACTCGAAGATCCGCTCGCGGGAGACGACGCCTAAGGCCTCGGCCATCTTGCCCGCGGTGCCTCCGTCCCTGTAGTGGTGCGGATTGCGGATCAGCTCGCCGTCCCGGTCGAGCAGCGCGAAATCGACGCCCCAAGTGTCGACTCCGAGCGACACGGGCTTGAATCCGGACGCGGCGCCCATGCCGCGGCACATCTCCGCGTAAAGGCGGAGCGGGTCCCAGTGGAGCCGGCCGAGGACCTCGACTCCCGTGTTCGGAAATCGATGCAGCTCATCCACCCCGATGGTCGAACCGTCGAAGCGGCCCAGCATGACCCGTCCGCTCCCCGCCCCCAAGTCGATCGCCAGATAGTGTTCCTTCGTCACATGACCGCTCGCAATAGCCGCTGATTGTCGCGCAATCTCCCGCAGCTGGGCAAGCCGGGACGACGGGAACCCGCGCTGCGGTTCGCGCGTTCAGGGCCTGGCGGACCGCGAATGCCGACCGCACTACGCTGGATGCATGGCGCCGGCTCCCTGGAAGGTCTCTCTGCATGGCGGCCACTCGGGCGAGTTCTGCGAACATGCCCAGGGCACGCTGCGCGAAATCCTCGACGAGGCCGTCCGGCAGGGATTCGCCGCCTGCGGCGTGACCGAGCACGCCCCGCGCGCCGAACCGCGATTCCTGTATGCGTCCGAGCGCCAAAAGGGCTACACCGTCGCGCGGCTCGAGCGCGAGTTCGATCGCTATGCCGGGGAATCCCGCCGCCTCCAGACCGAGTTCGAGGGGCGGCTTGACGTTCTGCGCGGCTTCGAGACGGAGGTTGTTCCTTCTGGCCGCTATGCCAGCCTGATGCGGAGGATCCGCGACCGGTACGAATTCGATTACGTGGTCGGCTCAGTCCACCACGTCGAGGAGATCCCCATCGACGAGTCTCCCGATCTGCACCGCGCCGCAATGGACGCCTGCGGCGGCCTGAGGCCGTTTCTCGTGAAGTACTACGGGCTGGTCCGGGAGATGATCGAGGAACTGCGGCCGGAAGTCGTCGGACATCTCGACCTGCCCAAGCTGCATTTGCCGCCCGGCGCGGATCTCCCGGACGGACAGGTCCGCGCAGCGGCGGAGAGGGCGATCGAGGCGGCCCGGTCGAACGGGTGCATTCTCGACCTGAACACGGCGGGCTGGCGCAAGGGGCTTGCCGCACCCTATCCCTCGCCCCGGCTTGTCCAACTGGCGCGGGAAGCCGGCGTTCCCTTCTGTTTCGGCGACGACAGCCACAGCCGCTCCCACGTCGGCTTCGGCATCGCCAGGGCCCGGGAGTATCTGCTCGCCAACGGTGTCGATTCGGTCACGGTCCTCGAGCGCCAGGACGGCGAAACAGCCCGGCGCGAAGTGCCGCTGCAGACCTAGGGGCCGAGGTCCATAGTACAATTGGGATCGGGCCTCGCAGCTTCGGGGTTCACCTCCGGCGGCGCCGTTGGCTCGGCAGCCGCCGCCAGCGCCCCGCACGAGGGGACTCGCCACACTCCAGCCATGCTGAAGCTATTCCGGAACCAGGGCAAGACCCTGCGGTGGATCATGGGCAGCCTGCTGTTCCTGATCGCCGCCTCGATGATCATCACGCTCATTCCGAACGTGTTCGGCCCCGCAGGGCCCGCCAGCGGGGACGTGCTCGCGGAGGTGGACGGACTGGCCGTCACGACGCGGGATGTGGAAATCGAGTTGCGCCAGCAGCGCGCCAGCGGCATGCCGGACGAGGCGATCTCGATGATGGCGGGCACCCTGATCGAGAACCTCATCGCGGAAAAAGTCCTTCTCTCCGAGGCCGCCGCCCTGGGGCTCGTGCCCACCGACGAGGACATCGCAAGGTGGCTTCGCGACTTCCTTCCCGATGTCCTGTTCCCGGACGGCAAGTTCATCGGCGCCCGGGCCTATGAGGGGTTCGTGCGCCAGCAGTTCCGACGGACGGTCGCCGAATTCGAGCGCGAGGTGCTCTACAACCTCGCGATCGACCTGCGGCTCAGGCGGATGGTGACCGACAGTGTCGGCGTGACCGAGGAGGAGGTCAGGCGCCGGTTCCACCACCAGAGCGACAGCGTCAGCATCGAGTGGGCGGCGGTCGAGTCCGACGACCTGCGCGGCGATGTCAGGCCGACTCCCGAACAGCTGCGCGAGTACTTCGACTCGAACCAGCTGCGCTACCGCCACCCCGAACGGCGGCCGCTGAAGCTGATGACGGTCGGCCCCGAGGCGGGGGCCGCCGAGTACGAGATCACGGAGCCGGAGATCGAACTGTACTACTCGCAGAACGAGTACCGATTCGAGCAGCCGGAGCGCGTCAAGGCCCGGCACATCCTGTTCATGACGATGGACAAGACGGAGGAAGAGACCGAGCAGGCCAGAAGGAGCGCGGAGAGCGTCCTCGAGCAGCTGGAGGCCGGCGGAAACTTCTCAGAGCTGGCCCGGGAGCACTCCGAGGACCCCGGCAACGCGGACAGCGGCGGCGACCTCGGCTGGTTCAGCCGCGGCATGATGGACCCCGCCTTCGAGGACGCCGCGTTCGCGCTGCAGGTCGGCGGCACCACCCCGGAGCCGGTCAAGTCCGAATTCGGCTACCACCTGATTCGCGTCGACGAACGGGAAAGCGGCAGCGTGAAGCCGCTCAGCGAGGTGCGCGACGTGATCCGCGCCGACCTGCAGGCCGAGAGGTCCCAGAACGACCGCTACGCCCTCATGGAGAACGCCATGGCGGCGGCGGAACAGGCGGGAACCGCGCTCGAGACGATCGCCTTGCGGCTCGACCTTCCCTTCCAGGAGTTTCCCGCGTTCAGCCGCTCGGAGCTTCCCGACTCCCTGCCGAAGGCTGCCGCACTCGTGGAGGCCG
The DNA here is from genome assembly GCA_028819255.1 of Bryobacterales bacterium. Classification (GTDB taxonomy): domain Bacteria; phylum Acidobacteriota; class Terriglobia; order Bryobacterales; family UBA6623; genus VXMF01. The sequence continues at coordinate 55,013 of JAPPMB010000041.1, forward strand.
TGTTCGAGGAGCGGGCCGGAGAGGTCTTCACCGTCGCGCACGAGAGCACACTCTACATCGGCATCGTGTCCGAGGCGGTCCCGGCGCGAAACGCCGAGTACGAGGAAGTCGCGGGAAGGGTGCGGGAGGACTACATTGACACCGAGGCCGCGAACCTGGCGCGCCAGGGCGCCGAGGAGATCGCGAACACGGTCCGCGAAGGATCCGCCAACCTCGGGGCTGCGGCCCGGCTCGCCGGACTGACTCCCGCGACGACCGAATTCGTTGCGCGCGGCGGGGACATCGAGGACCTCGGCCCCGTCAGCGCCCTTGGCGACGAAGTCTTTGTGAGCACGGACGGGCAGCTGCAGGGTCCCGTCGCGGTCGGAAACCGCTGGGTCGTGTTCCGCACCGTCGAGCTGCGCGAGGCGGACGAGTCCGCCCTCGCAACGGAGAGCGGCCCCATTCGGGAGGCGCTCCTGGCAGAGAAGCAGAGCCAGATCTTCGAGTACTACCGGGCCCAGAAGGTCCGCGAGTACGCGGAGACCGGGCTGCTGGTCCGTTACGCGGACCGAATTCAGTCCTACGTGCGGTCAATGCAGAGCGCCACGTAGCCCCCCGGGAGGCGCATCCCCAATCATGCGGATCCAGAAGCTCGTTCCCGTCCAGCAGGAATTCCCCGACCGCGGGCTGCGCGATGTCGGAGAGGCGGTCCGGCGGCAGATGGAACAGGCCGGGTGGACACGGAAGGTCCGTCCCGGCAGTCGCATCGCGGTGGGGGTCGGAAGCCGGGGAATCCGCAACATCGCGACGATCGCGAGGGCGGTGGTCGACTTCTGGAAGTCGCGAGGCGTCAGGCCCTTCATCATTCCCGTCATGGGCAGCCACGGGGCGGCGACTGCGGAGGGCCAGGCCGAGGTGCTGGCCCACTACGGCATCGACGAAGCCACCATGGGCGCACCGGTCGAGAGCTCGCTCGATGTCGTGCGCGCCGGAACCACCCCGGAGGGCATCGAGGTGTCCATGGACCGGCTTGCGTTCGAGAGCGACGGCGTCATGCTCTGCGGAAGGCTCAAGTGGCACACCGACTTCGAGGGGCCGCTGGAGAGCGGCATCCACAAGATGATGGCGATCGGCCTCGGCAAGTGGGCAGGCGCGAAGCGCTATCACAGCTGGGCACTCCGGATCGGCATGGGCCAGGTCGTCCGCAGCGTCGGGGCGACCGTCCTGGGCACGGGCAAGATGCTCGGCGGGATGGCGATCCTCGAGGACGCCCACCACAACACCGCGGAGGTCCACGCCCTCGGCGCCGAAGGCATGGCGGAACAGGAAGAGCGGCTGCTTGCGCGGGTGAAGTCCTGGAAGCCGAACCTTCCCGCCAGGGAGATCGACCTCCTGATCGTGGACGAGATCGGCAAGGACATCAGCGGCGCCGGGATGGACACCAAGGTGGTGAACCGCGGCGGGCCGCACGGGCCGAACAGCTGGAGCGGCGTGCCGGCCGTGAACCGGATCTTCATTCGCGACCTCAGCGGAAACACCTACGGCAACGCGATCGGCATGGGGCTGGCGGACATGGCCCACGACCGGCTCGTGAGAAAGGTCGACTTCCCGGCGACGTGGATCAACGCCCTGACCTCGTCGGTCACTACGCCCGCCTTCACGCCGCTCCACTATCCCACCGACAGGGAGTGCATCGAGCGCGTGCTCGCGACCTGCGGCAAGATCGACACCGCGGAGTGCACCGTGGCGTGGATCCTCAACACGCTCCGGCTTTCGCGCCTGCTGGTCAGCGAGAACCTGCTTCCGGAGTTGGCCGCCAACCCCGCGATCCACGTGATGGGCGAACCGGCGGAACTGCCGTTCGATGCGGCCGGGGACCTGATCAGCCCGTTCGATCCGGCCATCGCTGCGTGACCGCCCCCTCTCCCGCCCAAGCCGCCCGGAGACCTCGACCTGCGCTGCAGGAAGAACATAGGTAAGGCGGCATGGACCTGCGCAAGGCGGCAATCCTTGCCCTGGTCCAGGCAGTCACGGAATTCCTTCCGATCAGCAGTTCCGCGCACCTGGTGCTGGTCCGATGGCTGCTGGGATGGGACGATCCCGGGCTGGCCTTTGACGTCGCGCTGCACTTCGGCACGCTGCTGGCGCTCACCGCATACTTCGCGCGGACCTGGACGCGGATTCTCGGCCTTGGAATCGGATGGCGGCCCCAGGAGCCGCCCCGCAGCCACCCGGATCGGGACCTGCACGCGAATCCGCGGCTGCTCTGGTTCCTCGCAGCGGCGACGCTGCCGGCCGCATGCGCCGGCCTTGCGCTGCAGGAGGCCGTGGAGACGCATCTGCGCAGCCCGTTCGTGATCGGCTCGATGCTGGTCGCGGTGGGAATCGTGATCTGGCAGGCCGAGCGCGCCGGGCAGCTGCGCAAGGAACTGGACCGTCTGCCCTTTGCGGGCGCGCTGGCCATCGGCTGCGCTCAGACGCTGGCACTCGTTCCCGGCACGTCGCGATCCGGGATCACGATCGCGGCCGGCCTGTTTCTGGGATTGACCAGACAGGCCGCGGCCCGCTTCTCGTTCCTGCTGGCGATGCCGGTGGTTCTCGGAGCGAGCCTGAAGACCGGCCTGGATCTCTTCGCCGCAGACCGGCCTGCGGCGCCCGAACTCGCTCACCTGGCAGTCGGAGTGGCGGTCAGCGCGGTCGCCGGGTACGCCGTCATCTCGGTCTTCCTGCGATACCTCCAGCGCTCGACGATGGCGCCGTTTGTGTGGTATCGCCTGACGTTTGGGATAATCGTGCTGGTTCTGGCCGGCACGGAGCTCTAGCAGATTCCGTACGGCGCCGAGTAGAGCGGATGCGGATCAGGCTTCCCCTTCACAATTCCCGCCTGAACGAAATGGTGGGGATTCTGACGCTGCTGCTCTCGATCGGCGTGCTGTTCTGCCTTCTCACCTATTCGCCGCTGGACCCTTCAGCCAATGTCGCCACGGACGCGCCCCGCGCAACCAACTGGATGGGCTTGCCGGGAGCCTTCGTCGCCGACCTGGTCCTGCAGGCGCTGGGCATTGTCGGCTTCCTGATCCCGGTCTGGCTGGGACTGGTCGGACTGGGCCGTGTTCGCAGCGTCACCCGCGACCACCTGGGGCGGCGGATGGCGGGCGGAATGCTGCTGACGCTGGTGCTCTGCTGTGCGCTTCAGCTCGGCGGCCGCCCGGTCGAGGCGCTGATGCCGGAGAAGTGGGACGGCACCGTCCGGGCCGGAGGCGTGGTGGGAATGGTCGCCGTTGAGGCCTCGACATCCTTGCTCAACGTGGGAGGCACCCTGCTGCTGATGCTGGCCTTCACCGCAGGCGGCCTCTACTTGATGACCTCGCTGCGCGTCGCGGACATCTTCGGCCGTCGGGAGAAAACCGGAACGGCGGAAGAGCCGCCCGACGACGTTCCGGAAGAGGAAGAGGAAGGGGAGACTACGGTCATTCCGGTGGCGCACCGGATCGACAGCACCCAGTCCCTGCCGGAGCCGCCCCCGCTGCCGGGCCCCGGAGGTCCCACGTGGGAGAGCGCGACCACGATGGAGAGCGCGGAGGGCGTCCCGTTCGGGGAAACCCTGCCCGGCTCACCCATCGGACGCTCGCTGGGGAGCGCGGTCAACCGACCCGAGCCCAACGCCTCGGGAGTCCTGTCGATGGGCAGGAGCACGGTGCCGGAATACGTGCTTCCGAACAGCGATCTGCTCAACCGGCCTAAGGGGCGGGAGCCGTACGACGAGGCGCAGCTGCAGGCGAGAGCCCGTTTGATCGTGGAGAAGTTCGCGGAGTTCGGAGCCATGGGCTCTGTCGCCCAGATTAATCCCGGACCGGTGGTGACGACCTTCGAATTCAAACCGGACCGGGGAATCAAGTACAGCAAGGTCGTGAACCTTTCCGAGGATCTCTGCCTCGCCCTCGAGTGCGAGTCCGTCCTGGTGGAGAGAATTCCGGGCAAATCCACGGTCGGCGTGGAAGTGCCGAACACCAAGCGCGAGATCATCTCGTTCCGGGAGGTTGTCGACTCGGGCGCCTTCCGGCAGTCCAAGTCCATGCTGACGTTCGCTCTGGGCAAGGACATCAACGGGAAGATTCACTGCACGGATCTGGCGAGCATGCCGCACCTGCTCGTCGCCGGCCAGACGGGCTCCGGCAAGAGCGTGATGGTGAACTGCGTGATCATGTCGATCCTGCTGCGCGCCACGCCTGACGACGTGCGACTGATTCTTGTCGACCCGAAGACCGTGGAGCTCGGACTGTACAGGGACGTCCCGCACCTGCTCACACCGGTCATCACCGACGTGAAGGTTGCGACCAACGCCCTCAAGAACGCGACCCGCGAGATGGAGCGGCGGCTCCAGCTGCTTGCACAGCACGGCGTGCGGAACATCAGCCAGTTCAACGAGAAGGTTGCGGGCACAACGAACGATCAGGAAGAGCCCGTCCCGAGACTACCCTTCATCGTCGTGATCGTCGACGAGCTTGCGGACCTGATGATGCTTGCAGGCCGACAGGTCGAGGAATCGATTCAGAGGCTCGCCCAGATGGCCCGCGCGGTGGGCATCCACCTGCTCCTGGCCACCCAGCGACCGAGCGTGGACGTCATCACGGGCCTGATCAAGGCGAACATCCCGGCCAGGCTCTCGTTCCTTCTCGCCACTCGCGTGGACTCGCGCACCATCCTTGACTCCATGGGCGCCGAGTCTCTGCTCGGAAAGGGCGACATGCTGTTCCTGCCGCCCGGCGTGGCCCGCAGAACCCGGCTGCACGGGCCGCTGGTGCTGGAGGACGAGATCGAGAGGGTCGTCTCCTACTGGAAGGACCAGGCGGATCCGAGATACGAGAACGACTACCTGGAAGCGCCCGAAGGGGAGGGCAAGACGGACATGAAGGGCGAGGCCGGACTCGAGGATCCGATGTACAGGACCGCCGTCCAGCTCGTGCTGGAAATGGGAAAGGCCTCCACCTCGACCCTGCAGCGCCGGCTTCGGCTCGGCTACGGACGGGCCGCACGCATCCTCGACGCAATGGAACGGGAGGGGATCATCGGCCCTCCGGACGGTAGCCGGCCCCGAGAGGTCCTCAAGCGCCCCGGCTGACCGCGCCGGCAGCGAGCCGTTCGGAGTCGAGCGGGGCGGGGACTGCTACAACCTCCCGGCACCCGGAAGGCTACGTGCCTCCTGCGAGCGCACCGAGTACACGGCATGAGCGGCGGTCTCTGCCAAGTGTCGGGCGAACGGACCACGGTATCGAAACCGCCGATGCCGACCGCCCCTCTGCGCGAGGACGAGTTCCGCACACGCGTGCCGGTCGACATCCCTCTCACGGACAGGCGGCTGCTTGGCCTCGGACACGTAGACCGGAACGTAATCCTCGCCATCCACAAGGATCCGCTCGATACCGTCGACACGGAGGGCGGAATGCACTTCGCCGTCCGCGCCGCGAGGCACGAGAAGCAGGTGAGGCCCCCGCAGCATCAGGTAGAGCGGGGTGCCGACCGCCAGCCTGTCAACCCCATCGGCGCCGGCGTCCCCGGCCCACTCTCCGCCGTTCAGAAAATACTCCGCACCCAGCACCCGCTGGACGCGGCGCTCGCGATCCGGGTCGACGGTCCTCCGCAACAGGATCGCCAGCGCGGCCGGGACCAGGGCAAGGGCGCGCCACGAGCCGACCGGCTGCACGGCAGCCGCCAATGCCGCCAAGAGCAGGACCGCCCGGACCCAGATCCAATGGCGCGTCCGGCGCAGGGCACGCAGACGCGGGACGACCAGGACCACGGAGAGCAGCAGCCGGATGAGGACGGACGAACCATCGGTTTCCGGCTCCTCGGGGCCTTCCCGGCCGGCGCCAAGCCTTGGGTCCGCCCGCCGAATCCGCGGCGGGCGGCTGCCCGGACGCATCATCCGAGACGCTCTCTGACGAGTCTCGCGATCGCCGTGCAGTGCCGCACCACGTCGGTGTGGGACTCCGCCTCGACCATAACCCGTGCAACCGGCTCGGTTCCCGAGTAGCGGAGCACGATCCTTCCGCGACCTGCCAGCTCGAGCTCCCGGTCGGCAAGTTCCTGGCTGATCTCCGGAAGGTGGGACAGCGGCGGCTTGTGCCGGACCCGTACATTCACGAGCTTCTGAGGGAAAACACGGAGGCGCCGACGCAACTCGCTGCACGCCACATTCTCGTCCCCGAGAATGCGCAGCATCATGAACAGAGTGAGCAGACCGTCGCCCGTGGTGGAGAAATCGCCGAAGATGGCATGTCCCGACTGTTCGCCGCCAAGCGCAGCCCCCGAAGTCAGCATTTCGTGAATGACATGCTTGTCGCCGACCGGCGTGCGCACGAGCCGTATGCCGTTCCGGCGCAACGCCAAGTCCAGTCCCATGTTGGACATCACGGTCGCCACGACGGTGTTCTCGTGCAGCAGTCTGCGACCCTTGAGGGCGATGGCGGCCGCGAGAAGGATGTTGTCTCCATTAAGACGACGGCCACGCTCGTCGACGAACAGGCAGCGGTCCGCATCCCCGTCGAGCGCCGCCCCGAAGTCCGCATCCCCGTCAACCACCTCCTCGGCCAAGCGGTCCATGTGCAGCGCTCCACAGTCCCTGTTGATGTTGCGGCCATTCGGATCACACGCTATGTACCTGACGTCCGCACCGAGCCTTTCGAATGCGATCGGGGCGATCTCGGACGCAGCCCCGTTGGCACAGTCCACGACGAACCGCAGGTCGAGGGCGGACGGCGGCGGACGGCTCGCGCGAATCAGGTGCCCGATGTATTCATCCGCGATGTCGGGATTCTCGACCAAGCCCTCAGCGGCCGGAGTGCCGGCGCTTTCCAGTGCCGCCTGAATCCGGAGTTCCAGGCTGGACTCGGTCTCGTCCGGGAGCTTGTACCCGAACGGCCCGAAGACCTTGATTCCGTTGTCCTCAAACGGATTGTGCGAGGCCGATACGACGACTCCGAGCGAGTAGTCCCCCTGCTGCGTCGCGTACGCGACGGCGGGGGTCGGCACCACTCCCGCGAACTCCCGATCAACACCTCCGGCCCTGAGTCCGCCTGCCAGCAGCTGCGCGATCCTGGGGCTCGACTCTCTGGTGTCCATCCCGATCAGCACCTTCGGACTGCGAGTCTGCCGGATGTGGCCTGCCAAGGCCAGGCCCACCGCGTACACGGTGGGATCGTCGAGTGGGGGCTCCCCGTAGCGGCCGCGGATTCCGTCGGTTCCGAAGAGCTTGGTGGCCATGGATGCAACTCGGCTTCCACCGGACCGAAGGCCGGCAGCAGCTCTCCCGATTGTACGACTTGCAGGGCGCCGCCAAATGACTCGCATCCAACGCCTTCCGCGCCCTGCCCTTCCGGCATGCGGGACGCTCCCGTGCGTCATCAGAACGCCCACTCGTCGAGCGGCTGCGCACGCGCCCTGCGCCTCAGCGGAATCCCCGCAATCCTTCGGCAGCGACATCGGCCTGAACGGCCCGATGTCGAGCGGCTTCCCGCCGGGAACTCGGCTAGACTCGGAGGTCGGAATCCGCATGGCCCAAAGCGCCCACAGACGCCTGATCCAGGGCATGCTCGCCAACTATCCGTTCGTCTTGAAGAACCTCAAGGCGTATGCGGGCAACCTCTACCGTCGGCGAGTCCTGGGGTCCAGCTTGGTCGTGCCGTACTCCGCAATCTTCTACGCCACGCACAGGTGCAACCTGTCTTGCTCGTACTGCACGCAGAAGAACCCGGAGGTCTTCAGCGAAGAACTCGACACCCGGACCACGATTCGAATTTTCCACAACATTCGCAAGGAGGTGGACACCCTTCTGATCACGGGCGGCGAGTGCACGGTGCGGCCCGACATCGAGCGTCTCGTCATCGCGTCGCGCGAGGAGGTTGGCTTCCGGTCGGTCCTGATCGTGACCAACGGCGTCCTGCTCGACACGAAGCGCGCCATGCTGCCCTACCTCAACGGACTCGTATGCAGCCTCGACGCGATCACCCACGACCCTTCCGAACCCCTCTCCAAGTCCGCGACCGTGCCGCGCGTGCTGGACAACCTGCTGATGGCCAAGGAGATCCTTCCTGCGCAAGCCATCACGGTCTCGTGCGTGTTGGAGCAGTGGAACCTGGCCGAGGCCGAGCGGATCCTCGAGTTCTGCGGCAAACACGGATTCGTGTTCTCCGTGCAGTCCGCGCAGACCAACGGCAAGTTCCCGAACTTCGAGTTCCTGCGTGACCCCCGGTACCGGGATTTCGTCGAGCGCCTGATCGCCATGCGCGAACAGAACACTGTTCGGATCAACGGAACACCGAAGCTGCTGCGCACGCTGCTCCTGTTCGAGGAGTTCAAGTGCTACCCGACGATGTTCCCCAGAATCTACCCGAACGGGGACATTTTCTATCCCTGCGAGGTTCTGCGCAGGATCGCAGGCAACGTCCTCGACGACGGGTCGATCTCGGCGGCGTTCGAGCGCGGTCGCAGGCTCTACGGAGAGGTTCCCGAGTGCAAGAACAACTGCTTCCTGTTCGGCAACGTCCTCTCCTCGTACTACGTGGAGGACTTCTGGGGGCTGGCCGGCGACACCATCCGGAACCGGGCGCAGGCGTGACGGCGCCGGCTGGTCAAACCTTGAAGCCGTGCATTTGCCGGTAGATCGGCGCGTCGTAGCGCTGCGTGGACTTGAAGTGCTCGTGGCGACCGTCCCCGGCTCCGGCGGCCGCGAGGGTCATGATCTCCTCGCGAGCCTGCTGCGACAAGGCCTGGAAGCCCCTGGCGATCTTCACGTCGGCCATCAACTGCTCCATGTTGATGTAGCCGCGCACGATTGAGGACACCGGCAGGCTCAGGGCCCAGCGGACGCACATCTCCGCAGTCACCTTCGTCTTTGTCGGAATCTCCGCCTCCCGCGGGCCGCCACCAAGACACTTCATACCGATGACGCCCACATCCTTGGCAATGCAGATCGGTACAACCTCGTTCTGGAACGAACGGTAGAAATGATCCATGGGATTGATCGGCATCTGGGAGGTGGCCCAGTCAAAGCCCTTGCCGAGCATCCTGAGATGGATGGCTGGGTGCTTGTGGCCGGTGAATCCGATGTGGCGCACCTTGCCGGCCTCCTGGGCCTCCAAGGCAAACCTCAGGCCGCCCCGCTCGAAGACCCAGTCAGGGTCGTTGTCGTAGTTGATCTCGTGGAACTGCCAGAGGTCGATGTAGTCGGTCTGCAGCCTGCGCAGGCTGTCGTCAAGGCACTGGCGCGCGAACTTCTCGTCGCGGCCCGAGTTCTTGGTCATCAGGAAGACCTGGTCGCGACGGCCCTTCAGCGCCCTGCCCATGAACTCCTCGGCATAGCCGTCGTGGTACATCCAGGCGTTGTCCCAGAAGAAGACTCCATTGTCGACGGCTGCGTGCGCGAGTCTCATCGCCGCGTTCTCGCCGTCGTCCTTCGCCGCCCGGCCAAGGTGGGCGCCGCCGAGGCAGAGGATGGAGACCTGCTCCCCGGTCCTGCCAAGCCTCCGGGTCGGAATGCCCCGCCCCTCGTCGTCCTGCGGCACCGCCTGGGCCAGGAGGGCAGCCAGGCCTCCGCCTAAGGGTGCATTGCGGATCGAACGCGTGCTCGCCATGGCTGACAGTATATGAAATGGGGGTCGTCAGCGCTGTTGCCCGGCTCTGATTCGGCGTCGCTCGGATTTCCGATCCCTCAGGTGCGGCCATTCCTCCTGGGCGGACCAGCAAACACCGTCCTGAGAGCGTCCTGCACCGTGTCGGGGATCGGTTCGGGAAGCGGAAGCCTGAGAGGTCGTCCGCGCAGAGGCCCGGCCGGCGTCACTGAAGCGATCGGATTCATCGGCCGCAGCTGCGCCTCACACGTCCGTCGAACGTTCCTTCCAGCCGTGCGGTGCGCCCGCGCAGGCCTGCAATATCGCCTCGGACGTCATGAAGTTAGGTGCGGTTGCCGCCGACTTCAGGCTGCAGGTTTCGGATCGCGACACTCCTTGTCCGCTGACGGCTCAGGATCGATCCACCGAGTCCGGCCCCCCACGCCTACGACATCGACGTCCGGTCCTTCTCCGTTCATGATGCTTCCGGACGCACAGTGCTGTTGGCCGTGCGTTCCTCGACGAGACGGCCACAGTCGGGAAGCGCCGGGCGAAACTATCTGGGGGCGCGCTTGGCCGCGGCGAAGAAGTCGCCAGGTTCAACGCGGACGATCTTCCAGCGCTTGCCTCGTCTGCGCATTTCCAGCAGCAGCGTTTCTCGGCGCCGCTCCACAGGCCCTGGGTCGAGCTTCGGCGTCAGGTCCAGCAGCCAGTCCACATGCACGACGCACTCGTCCGGGCCGCCTTCGGGAGGTTCGCTCCGAACGGACGATGCGATGCGACGTTGCGCGGTCAGCGCGGCGACCTCATCCTGGAACCGGTCGAAGTCGGCCATTGCTCGACGGTCGAACGAGGAGAGGAACAGTGGGGCGTTGCCTGACTGCAGGGCGCGACTGGCATCGCGAATCAGGCGGCGAACCGCCTCCGCATCGCCGGGGCCGTCGGACGCGAACAGGCCTGCCGCCAGACCCAGGCCCGCGGCCACGATCCCGACGGCTGCAGCCGGGCCTCGGCTCCTGCCCGGCAGGATGTCCGAGGGGGGGGCTGCGGACCACGCCGACCGGGCAAGTCCCGGCAACCGCCTACGCCTCCTCGAACGGGCTCCGGCCGAGAGCGTAATCGATCGCTTCCTGCGGGACCGAGTATTCGGTGTGCGCCGCGTTGCCCACGAACCCGAGGTCCCGGATGCCGGCCGGACTGGTGTAGTAGGCGTCCACGATCAGGACTCTCGCCCAGCCGAAGAACTTGAGCCCTTGCTGGGCCTCGGACGGCCGCCTCACGCCGAATACGGAGAATCGCTCGTACTCGTCGGTTTCCCATCGGACATCGGAATCCTCAAGGTCGCGCTCCGCTTCCACCAGAGCGTCCAGGATCTGCGTCTGCTGCTCCTCAGGGGAATCGACGAACCGCTTTCCGGTGCGAACACGCGAGGCGGCGTCGAGCCAGAGCATCCCGCCGGTGAAGATCGCGGCCAGCTCGGGGTTCTGGCTCGAGAGCAGGTCGATGAACTCGGGCGCCCCGCCCTCCCGTCCGCTCGGACCGCCCTCGTCAGCGGGCACGATCAGTTCGGAAAGCCGCTCGAGCGTGGCGAACTCGTGGCCGTTGAAGAACTTGACCTCGTACTCGCCCTGGAAGGTTCGCTCATTCGCAATCTCGGCATGCACCTGTGCGGCGTCGGCCCTGTCGATCCCGGCGCCGAGGCCTGCCGCGGTCACGCCGAGGGCGATGCGTCGCAGGGCGGCGCGACGCGAGAGCGCCTCGACCGCAACGAAACCTTGCTTGCTAGACATTGCCTTTCCTCAGTTCCTCGGCGAGATACTCCGCCGTCCGCCACGAAAGCGCGTTGATCGTCAGCGTCGGATTCTTGTCGGGATTGCTGACGAACGTGGCTCCGTCCGCCACGAAGAGGTTCCTGACTTCATGGGCCTGGCAATACTGGTTGAGCACGGAGTTGGAGGCGCTCTCCCCCATCCGGGCGGTCCCGACCTCGTGGATGATGGATCCCGGGACAGCGATGCCCTCGCCTTCGCGAGACCTGTTGCCGATGCCGTGCACCTTTCCGCCCGCAGCCTCGATCAGGTCCTTGAACGTTCGCTCCATGTGGCGCGCCTGCTTCCATTCGTAGTCGCTGAACGAGAAGTGGAACCGCGCGACGGGAATGCCCCAGCGGTCGATCACGTCCGGGTCGATGTCCATGTAGCTCTGGTCGTTGGGGACCATCTCCCCGCGGCCCGAGAGTCCGACCCGCGTGCCGTACTGCTCGCGGACCTTGCGCTTGAGCGGCAATCCGTAGCCCGTCTGCCTGGCGATGCCCAGGAAGCTCCCCGGGCCGGGCATTCGGAACCCGCCGCCCATCTCGATGTGATAGCCGCGGGGAAAGTCCAGTTTGGAGTGATCGTCCCACAGCCACCACGGGGCGTACAGGTGGGCTCCGCCGAAGCCGTCCGAATCGTAGCGGGGCATGTTTTCGAGCGCGGGCAGCGTCCCTTGCACGCTGAATCCGACGGTGTCCATCAGGTAGCGCCCCACCAGGCCCGATCCGTTCGCGATGCCGTTGGGGAAGTGCCTGGACTTGGAATTGAGCATCAGCCTCGCGGTCTCGCAGGCCGATGCCGCCAGCACCACCGCACGTCCCCGGACGCGCTTCTCGGTGCGGGCCTCTTTGTCGATGTAGATCACTCCCCGGGCCAGCCCGGCATCGGAGGCCTCGACCTCGCGGACCATCGCTCCAGTGATCAGCGTGACGTTCCCGGTCCTGATCGCGGGGAAGACGTCGACCTGGGATGCGGAGTAGTTCGACTCCGTCAGGCAGCCCCGGCCGCACTGGCCGCAGTAGTGGCAGGCCGCCCTGCCGTTGATCGAGCGCGTGATGACCGCGCGCCGGTTCGCAATGAAGGGCACGCCCAAGCTCTTGCCCGCAGCCCGCATCAGCCGCTCGTGGACCTTGGGCTCGGGCGGAGTGTGGAATTTGCCGTCGGGGGCGCTGCGGATTCCCTCGACGGTCCCGGTCACGCCGATGTACTCCTCGGTCCGGTCGTACCAGGGCGCGAGGTCCTCGTAGCTGATCGGCCAGTCCCAGCCGACGCCGTCCCGGGAGTACGGCTTGAGGTCCATGTCCGAGAACCGGAAGGACATGCGTCCGTAGTGGTTGGTGCGGCCGCCGACGACGCGGGAGCGGAACCATTGGAATCGCGTCCCGGGCGCTGAGGTGTAGGGCTCGCCCTCGAGCTGCCACCCGCCGCTGACCGTCGTGAAGAACCCGTAGTCCGTTCCCCTCCCGAAATAGGCCTTGCCGCCGTCCTCGGCTGACCGATGGCCGTAGTCGTGCGGCCAGTCGTTGGTCTTGAAGTCCCGCTGGGGATCTATCATGGGCCCCGCTTCCAGCAGGGCGACCTTGACGCCCTTCTCGCCCAGGACTCGGGCCATCGTTCCGCCGCCGGCGCCCGCGCCCACAACGACCACGTCGTAGTCGGTTTCAGCCATTGCCGTTGCGCTCCATTCGTTGTCTGTCTTCTCCGCCTCGGCGGAGACGCATCCGCAAAGCGCCGGCCGCTCTCTACTGCACGCTTGCCGGCAGGGGATCCGGCCGCTTGCTGACGACGCCCTCGTACGCTTCCGCGATAGAGATATTATGCGCGGTCAGCGTGTGGCCCGTGGACTGGTTCAGGTTGATTCGGGCGTTGGCGTACTCGTTCTGGGTGGCGATGACGTTCGTACGGGCGTTCGCTAGGTCCCTTTGCGCCTGCACGACGAGGAAGATCGTGGACGCGCCGAGGTTGTACCGCTTCTGTTCAGCCTCCAGGGCCTCTTCCTGGAGCTCCTGCGCCTTCAAAGCGGCCACGTAGCGGGCGCGGGCCTGCTGGATGCGGATGACGGCGGACTGGACCCCCGAGCGAACGGCGTTCTCAGCCTGGACCATCTGGATTTCCTGCTGGCGCTTTTCCAGCAGGGCGGCTGTGTAGTCGGCCCTGGCCTGACGGTTCTTGAGCGGAATGTTGAGCTGGAGGCGCACCTGGTAGTCCGGGAAATTGCGCCGCAGAAGCTGCCCGGTCGCCGTGCCGAGGCCGCCCAGGAAGTAAGGCGAGACGTAGGTGCTCTGACCCGGGAAGGTGGCAAAGTCCTCGTTGATCCCTCCGGCCAGCGCGTTGTTCGTCAGGTCGACGACCACGCTGGCGCTCGGGAGCATGCCGTTCCTGACGCCGATCAGCCCAAGGTCCGTGTTCTGGAGCCGGATCCGGTTCTGGGCCATGTCCGCCCGGGCGCGCAGCGCAATGTCCATCAGCACCGGCAGGGGCTCGAGGTCGTCGTCCTCGGAGATTGCGATCTCGTCCGTCGGGACGATCTCGGCATGCAGCAAGGTGGGACTGGCGATGCCGTTCACGCTGATGGCGTCCTTGAGCAGTGTCTCCTGCAACTGGACCTCGGTCTGGGCCGCCGTCAGATCGGCCTCGCGGGCGGCAACTTCAGCTTCGGCACGGATGACCTCGATCGGCGCCAGCGTGCCGATCTCCACGCGTCGCTGATTGTCGCTGTAGAGCTTCCTCGCCAGTTCGAGATTCTGCCGCTGGCTCTCGACTTGCGCGCGCAGGGACACGAGACCCCAGTAGATGCCCGAGACCCGGGTGACGACCTCCTCCACCTGCAGCTTGAACTGGAGATTCGAGATCTCGTGGTTGTTCCGGGCGACCTCGATGTTCCGGGTGTTGACCGCCACGCCGAATCCCTGCAGCAGAGGCTGCGTGAGCCGGAGCGTGAACGCGCTGATCAGGGAGGGGTTGAAGTTGTTGCGCAGGCTGTTCGTCTCGGTGCGGGAGTTCGCCCAGATCAGGGCCATGGTGGCGCCTGAAACGAAGCCCTGGCGGAGGCCGATCTGGGAGTTGCTGATCTCCCTCACCAGGGTGTTGGTGCCGGTCACGAAGTCGCTGGTCTGGGGATTCGAGAAGTGTCCCCAGTCGATGTTCCCGAAGATGGAGGGATCCAGATTGACCGCGGTCGTGCCGAAGAACGTGCTGGCGTCCCCGATGTCCGCCGCACCGCCGCCGCCGCCGCCGCCCGCACCGGCCGCGGCGCCTCCGGCGCGCTGGGTGATCCCGGTGGCCTGTCCGACGGGGCGGGCCCCGCCGGTGTCACCGAGGCCCGTGGACAGGACGCTGATCTGGTTCTGCACGCCACGCAGCTGAGCGCCGGACTTGGCGCGCATCAGGTCGTTCGCGGCGCTCCTCGGCCCGTAGCGCGACCAGGCTATGTCCAGGTTGTTCTCGATCGCCAGAGCGAGGGCGTCAGACAGCGACAGATAGAGCTTCGCGTCGTGCAGCAGGGCTTCGAGCCGGCCCGAATTGCTCAGCGAGATGTCGGGGATCTCGGGCGCATCGAAGATGTTGGCGAACGGAGGCCAGCCCGACGCGCCTTCGCTGTAGTCGAACGGCCGGGCCCGGATCGCCTGGGCGCTGGCCAGGGGCTGCAGAACCAGCATTGCTGCAAGCAGCAGCGACAGTACGACACTCCTGTAGTTCATGCGGGGTGTAGTGGAACGTGGCGCTGCCAACAATGCGCAGAATTCCAGAGTGTTTAGACGCATTGAAATACGGATTGGTTACCCGCCGTCGGACCACGCTACGCTGCCAGTGTGAAGCCGTCCGACCGCACATGGAAGCTGACCCTATCCTACGACGGCACGGACTTTGCGGGCTGGCAGGTCCAGCCGGGCCTGTCCACCATCCAGGGGCGGCTGCAGCGTGCGCTGGCGCGCATCGAGGGCGCCCACGTCAAGGTGGACGGCTCGGGACGCACGGATGCCGGCGTCCACGCGCTCGCGCAGGTGGCGTCCTGCTCCATGCGCAATCCCATTCCGGACCACGGCCTGCTGAAGGCGACGAACCGTCTGCTTCCCCCGTCGATTCGGGTGATCAGCGTGTGCGAGGCCTCTGCGGGCTTCCACGCGCGGTACTCAGCGGTCGCAAAGACCTACGAGTACCGGATCCTGCGCACGGCGATCTGTTCGCCGTTCCTGGCGCGATACGCGTACTGGCATCCGTATCCCCTGGACGAGGAGGCGATGCGACGGGCGGCTCCGGTCCTGTCGGGCGAGCGCGACTTCCGCTCGTTCGCATCCGAGGGAGGAGGCCCGAGGCGCTCGGCCGTGCGGACCGTCTATTCCTCGGAACTGCGTCGGACAGGCGACCTGCTGGTCTACCGTGTGCGGGGCTCGGGTTTCCTCTATCGAATGGTCCGCAATCTGGTCGGGACGCTTCTGGAAGTGGGGCGCGGAAACGTGACCGTGGAGGACATCGAGAGCATCCTCGAGGCCCGAGACCGTCGGGCGGCCGGGCCGACGGCGCCCGCCCGCGGGCTGTTTCTTGAGAGCGTCGAGTACCCCTCCGCTCCCAAGGCCGGCGGGGATGTCCCGGCTAGCTCGTCCTCGAGACGATGAGATTGGCTAGGGCGCGCAGGGCCCAAGCGGATTCGCCGAACTCGTCCAGTGCCGAAAGCGCCTCGCAGAGGGCGCGGCCGGCCCGGTCGCGCGATTCCTGTAGCCCGTACAGTGCCGGATACGTCGCCTTCCGCTGTGTCCGGTCTTTGCCCGCGGTCTTGCCCAGGTCCTCGGAGGACGACACGACGTCCAGGATGTCGTCGACGATCTGGAAGGCGAGCCCGATCCTCGTGCCGAACTCGCCAAGGGCGCCGAGTCTACGCTCGTCGGCGCCGGCGCAGAGCCCCCCGGCGCGCGCCGAGGCGCGGATCAGGGCGGCTGTCTTGCCGCGGTGGATGGATTCGAGCCGAAACGCCTCAGGCTCCAGACCTTCGGCCTCCAGATCCGCCATCTGGCCGCCGATCATTCCGTCCTCGGTGCCCCCCGCAGCAGAGAGCTCAGCCACCAGCGCCACCCGAGTCTCGGCGGGCAGGTCCGCGCCCGCCAGAATCTGAAACGCGAGCGTGAGCAGAGCGTCGCCTGCGAGTATGGCCGCAGCCTCGCCGTAGACCTTGTGGCAGGTGGGCTTGCCGCGCCTCAATTCGTCGTCGTCGAGTGCGGGCAGGTCGTCGTGGATCAGGGAGTAGGTATGTACGCACTCCAGTGCGCACGCAGCGCCCAGAACGCGGCCCGAATCCCCGCAGGCCTCGGCTGATGCGATGGCGAGGATCGGGCGGATGCGCTTCCCGCCGGCGAACACGCTGTGGCGAATGGCCGCCTGCACTGTGGCCCCGGGCCCGTTGCCGAGGGGCAGGAGGAGGTCCAGCTCCCGGTCCACGAGGCGGCGCCTACTGCGCAGGTATTCCCCAAGGTCCACCGGTCGCGCGCCTAACCAGCGCTGTCGTCGTCGAAGGAAGGCCTCGGGGCGCAGGCGAGCATCCCGGGCTTCCGCGGAAGGCTAGAAAGGGGCGGCCTCATCAACATCGAAAGCCTTCGGAGCGTAGCCGCCATCCTTCTTGGTCAGGATCTCGACCTTCGACTCCGCGTCGTCCAGCTGCTTGCGCAGCCGGTTGCTCAGCTGCACGCCCTCTTCAAAGAGCTGCAAGGACTGCTCAAGGGCGGTCTCGCCGTCCTCCAGCTGCTTGACGATGCCCTCCAGCTTTTCGAGACCCTGCTCGAACGGGAGCTGCTGTGGTTCGTCAGGCATCGGGCGCGAGGCAACTTCATTGTAGCCGTGCCGGAATCGATGCCCTGAATCCGTCACGCCGAGTCTCTTCCGCCTCCCGGCCGATGCCGGCAACGCCCATGGTCCGCTGTCCGGACAGAGCCGCGCGGTGCGACAATGGCATCCCGAATGAGGCGCTGCATGCAGGCTTTCCCGTGGTCGCTTTCCGAAATCGAGTCCCACGAGGGACGAGGCGAGTTGCTCGACGGTCGAATGGTGCGGGCTTCGGAAGCCGCCATCGAGGCTCTGGAACCCAGCATCCACGCCTGGGCGTGGCTCGGCCTCGAACAGGCCCACCGGAGGGCGCTTACCCTCGCGGACTCGGGTCAGGCCCGATCAGCCGGCCCTCTGTTCGGCGTTCCGTACGCCGTGAAGGACATTTTCGACACGGCTGGAATCCCGACGGAATGGGGCACCGAGACGCAGCGCGGACGCGTTCCGCGGAAGGACTGTGCACTCGTGTCCCGACTGAACTCGCTGGGGGCGGTTCTGCTCGGAAAGACGCACACGACGGCCTTTGCGTACTTCGACGCCGCTCCCACGAGGAATCCCCACCACGTAGGCCATACCCCGGGCGGCTCGTCCAGCGGTTCGGCGGCCGCGGTCGCGGCCGGCATGGTGCCACTCGCCGTCGGCAGCCAGACGCAGGGCTCGGTCCTCCGCCCCGCCTCGTTCTGCGGCATTTGCGGATTCAAGCCCACCTACGCGCTACTCCCTCTCGCGGGGGTCATGCCGTTCGCGCCGGACCTAGACCATGCCGGGCTCTTCGCGCGCTCGGCAGCCGACATCAGGGTCGCATGGTCGGCTCTGGGGTACGACTCCGCGGCTGCGCCTGCCAAGGCTGTGACGGCAATCGACTGGCCACCGGGCGAACCGGTCGACCCTGAAATGGCGGCTGCTTTCCAGTCAGCCATGCGGCGTCTGTCCGAAGCGGGGCTACGGGTGAACCACTGTGCGCGTCCCGGATTCCTTGACGCGCTTCCGGACGCAATCCGCCGGGTCATGACATTTGAGGCCGCAGGGGAGCATGGCGACCGCTATCGCGAATTCGGACACAGGATGGGCCGAAAGCTGTCGGAGCTGCTGGGCGAGGGCCTCCGGATGGACGCGACCGCCTACCATCGGGGCTTGGACCGGCTGCACGCGGCTCGCGTCGCATTCGGCGAGTGGGCCGGGACGGACACCGTCATCGCGACCCCTGCTGCGCCCGGCGCTGCACCCGCCGGCCTCGAATCGACCGGCGACCCCAGATGCAACGCGCCGTTCACCGCCCTCGGGACTCCCGCGGTCTCGATTCCGATGCCTGTTGGGGCGGGCGGACTCCCCTTGGGGCTGCAGCTCGTCGCTGGCAAGCATCAGGACAGCCGTCTGCTCGCCACGGCGGCACTGTGCGAGCGGCTACTGGAGACCGCCGCCTGAGAACGGGCGTCTTCCATCCAGTCGGATTCGCGGCAGGGCCGAGAACAGAAGCGATTGCGCCCGCGTGCTTGCTCATTTCCCCGATCTGCAGCACTCTTCCATCAATTCGCTGTAGGACCGGGCCTTGGCCCTGTCCCGGCGTCGAAGCCGATGAGCGGCGGACTATGCATGAAGTCGTCCCAGAAGGGATCGCCGTGCTGCGCCGGATCGAGTTCGAAAGGAACCCAGCGGAAGTCCCGGAAACCGGCCTCGCGAAAGGCTTCCTCGTAGGTTGCCGGGGAATGGTAGTAGTTCGAGAACTCGAAGCTTCCGTCCGATCCGAAGAACCTGTAGCGCACGGCGTCGCCCTCACGAGGCGGCGTCCCATCGCAACCGCGCTCAAAACCGTACTTCAGGTAGGCGACCGCTCCGCCCGGCGCCACATGCGGGTTGTCGTTCAGTCCCACGAAGCGGCCGCTCCCGCGAAGGCAGTTGCGAGCTGCGAGGCATAGGCGGACAAGTTCCGCACGCGTCTTCGCGTAGTTGAGGAGGTAGGCGGCCACGACGAGTTCGACGGGCTCGGCGGGCACAAAGTTCGCCGCATCGGCCTGGACGTACGAGCACCCGAGCGGCCGGCGGCGCTCGCTTTCGTCCGCCAGCCGGATCATTTCGGCCGAGATATCCACTCCCGTCACATGCGAGGCGCCGGCCTTCTTGAGCTTCCTCGTGTAGAAACCGTCCCCACAGGCCAGATCGACAATCCGCAAGCCCCCAACGTCACCCAGCATTCGAAAGAGCGAGTACCTTTCGAGATGATCGCGAAAAGGCAATCGCTTGGAGTCACGGTACTGGCGCGCGATGGAATCGTATTCGGCCATGCTTCAGCTTAACACTCGTGCGGGCCGTGTCATTCGCTCTGTGAGAGCGCTGTCCGCGATCTTGCGCCGCCATCCTCGTTCCTGGCCGGGCTGGAAGGCCAGCGGAAAGAAGGAAGATGACGAAGACACTGCGTTGGTGTATAATCTCCTCAGTCGGCTGTTCAGACAACCCTTACCATCTCAGTATGCAGATGCCAACCCACAATGAGCCATTGCGATCAGCTGTATTCGTGGACTTCGATAATATATTTATTGGATTACGGGATGACTATGGAGAGAAGATTGCGAACTATTTTGCGACCAATCCAAATCGGTGGTTGGACTGGATATCTCGAATTCCGAATGATAGGGTCAGCTCTGATATCACTCGACGAGTGATTCTGAGAAAATGCTATTTGAATCCTGCAGCGTTTTCGCAGTTTCGCATTGATTTTGTTCGCGCCGCATTTGAGGTCGTTGACTGCCCGTCACTGACAGCGCAGGGGAAAAGTTCTGCAGACATTCACATGGTCCTTGATATCATCGATGCTCTAGAACAGAAGCCGACTTTCGAGGAGTTCATTTTGATGTCTGCAGATTCGGACTTTTCACCGGTCCTGCTCCGCCTCAGGCGATTTGATCGACGATTGATGGTAATTACGCCAAGTGATGCCTCAAAGGCATATACTCAGATTGCAGATACTGTAATTGAATCAGATGACTTTGTAACGCAAGCGCTAGAGGCTCATGGCCTAGAAGGGAATGTAGATGCGCATGATCAGCACCGACTTAGACAGCTTGCCGAGAAACTCGAAGACTCGATTACTAGGAATGATGGGTCTATTCTAAGACACCAAGTCCATGCCGTGTTTAAGAATGAGGCTGATTTTGCGGAGAGCAACTGGTATGGATTCTACAGTTCAATTGCCCTTGTGAATGCCTTGGTGAGCCAGAACCGACGACTAGTGGTTGTTAGGAAAAGCGATGAACCGTGGTCAGTTGAATTGCGCAGTCTCACTGTGAGAAGCTCACGTAGTCCCGATATAGTGGAGGAAATTGATCAATTCATAAAGTCCCAATTATCACTTGCGTCCCAACCTATATCCGGTGCATCCTTGGCCCATACTCTGCAGCAACGATTTCCCAGACAGACGTGGTTCGGATTTCCAAATTTCGGCTCGTTCATCGAGGATTCTGTGAGAAGGATTGGGCTAAAATACGACAAGGCGGGAAGTCACGACGTTATCTGGGATCCCGAGCGCCATCAGCCACCACCAATACAAACGGACGATTCGAGTAGAAATCATCTGATCGGTAGAGAACATACCGACCTACATGAGTTTGTTCAGCGTCTCCATAGGAATTACAATATTCCCCCACTCCGCTCAAGAGTATATTGCCGGATTTTTGAAGTTATTCTAGAATCTGTATCATCAAAGGGTTTCTTCCATGTGAACACGACGTCAAAGCATGTCCGTGATCGATTAGTTACAGAAGGGTATTCCGTCAGCAGAAAAGCGATCCACTTTATCCTCCGAGGTCTACAGAACGAAAATCTCAACTTTGAAGAGTATCAAAGCCTTAAGGCAATTGATCTAGCAACGCGTTTCAGTTCCAATATATCCAAACTAGTCAACACTTCCCACGTTAAACTGAGCCGCAGGGAACAGATGATGATTGAGGATTGGATTCTTCCACGAGCATAGTCGTGAACATTGTGGTCGGCGATCACCTCGGCCAAGGATTCGGTCAGCCTGCGGACTATCCCTGGAATTCGCGCTACTATGGCTCCTCGTGCATCGGACCAATGCCTGCTGCCGGATCGGCACCGGGCAGGCAAGACCATTCCATTGTCAGGACATGTGTGCCTCGTGGCGATCTGCCCGGATTGGAGCAGCGCATTCGAGCCTTGTACGACAGCATTCCCTACGAGTGGCGCACGCGCAATGAGATAGTCACGCTACGAGGGGTACTACTCGAGTGGGTTCTACGGCTACAACTCGGGCTTCGATGTCGACGTGACGGCGGAGGACAGCAGCAACCGCGGACGGCTGGACTTGGCTGTGCGTACGGGCGGCCACATGTACCTGTTCAAATTCAAGACGTGGCAGGAGAAGCGCAGCGGCGCGGCGCAGGAGCAGCTCAAGGAACGGGACTACGCGGCCAAGTACCGTCTCCTCGGGCTGCCGATCCATTTGGTAGGCATGGAGTTCCGCTCTCAAATACGCAATGTGGAAGTGTTTGAGAGCGCACTCGCCTGACCCGGCGCCGGGAGGCCGGTGCAATCACAGGCAAACCGACAGGCGAGACCAGCTGTTCCGCAGGACGCTACGCGGCCGCGGCTAGCGACGGACGCGAGTGCGGCTCCAGCATAGGTTGCACGAGACCGACAGCGTGCGTGGCTGCGCCACCTGTCTCTTCAGACCGCTAACCGCGACGCCCAGGCAGATCTTGAAATGCTGGCGGCGGTACCGGACCGACCAATCCAGGCGATGAGCCTGCCGCCCGACGCCCGACGGGCCCAGACGCCGCCCCGGCCAGAATACCCAATCGGAAGTGCTGCTAATCTTGAGTCAGGGAGCCCCGTTGGGTGCGCCGCCCGCTGCCGCTGCCGCGTTTGGCGCGTGGCGCGGCTTGACCGCCGCTTCGCCAATCCGAAACGTATCCAGCGGGATCCTCTTTGGGACGGAGAACGACCATGACCCTGGACTTCACCAAATGCGATGGACTCGTGCCTGTGATTGTTCAGGATCATCATGACGGCCGTGTGCTCATGCTTGGATTCATGAACGAGGAAGCCTTCGGGAAGACCGTCGAGTCAGGCAAGGTGACGTTCTACAGCCGGACGCGCAACACGCTTTGGACCAAGGGAGAGACCTCAGGGCACCACCTTCAGGTAAAGCGCATCGAGGTCGATTGCGATCTGGACACCCTTCTGGTCCACGCGGTGGCATTCGGCCCAGGCGTGTGCCACGCGGGATTCCGCAGCTGCTTTTACCGGCGGCTGGACGGCGAGGCGTGGGTGCGGCACAAAGAGCCCTCGTACGATCCGGCCAGCGTGTACGGCAGCTGAGACCGCGGCATCGGACCGGACATGCTCCGCGTTATTGCCAGCCGGGACGGCGAGGCCGTGGACGCAATTCTCCGCGGGCGGGCCAGCCGGCTCTCCGAGGCGGAGCGCGTGGTCGGCCCCATCCTCGAGGCGGTCCGCGATCGAGGCGATGAGGCGCTCTTTGAATACGCGCGTCGGCTCGATGGCCTTGAGTCTCCTCCCGCCCGGGTTCCCGAGTCCTCCCTGCAGGAAGCCCTTGAGTCCTTGCAGCCGCCGTTCGTTGCCGCGGCGCGGGTTGCCGCGGCGCGCATTCGTTCATATGCGGAACACCAGATGCCGTCGGAATGGATGGTGCCCGCCGGTCAGGGGATCGAGCTCGGCCAGCTTGTCCGTCCGCTCGCCTCGATCGGTGCATACATTCCGGGAGGAAGGTATCCGCTGCCGTCGACGGTGATGATGACCGCAGTGCCTGCCCTGGCGGCGGGAGTGCGGCGCATTGCGATTGCCTCGCCCAGGCCCTCACTTGAAACGCTCGGCACCGCGGCCCTGCTGGGGTTGCGAGAAGTGCATGCCGTGGGTGGGGCACAGGCCGTGGCGGCTTTGGCTTTCGGGACAGAGAGCATTCCCAGTGTCGACCGGATCGTAGGTCCCGGCAACGTTTACGTCGCGGCGGCCAAGAGGCTGCTCGCCGGCACCGCGGCCATTGATTTTGTTGCCGGGCCCACGGAGATCGTCCTGGTGTTCGACAAGGGGAACTCGAAGGCGCTCGCCGCGGACATGCTGGCACAGGCCGAGCATGATGTCGATGCGGCTGCCGTCCTGCTCACACCCTCAGCCAAACTGGCCTCCGCCGTGGCCTCCGAGATCGAGCGGCAGATCCGCACGCTGCCGACCCGGGAAGTGGCGGTCCGGTCGATTCGGGCCAACAGCGCCGCCATCGTGACCGAGTCCCTGCAGGAAGCCTGCGACATTGCCAATCGCCTTGCCCCGGAACACCTAGCGGTGAGCGAGGCCGTCCCGCTATCCGAGGTCCGAAACGCCGGGAGCGTCTTCGTGGGGACCTGGAGTCCCGAGGCGGCCGGCGACTACGCGGCCGGCCCCAATCACGTTCTGCCGACCAGCGGCGCGTCCCGCGTACGAGGCGGCCTGAGCGTCCTTGACTACGTCAAAGTCATCTCCGTACAGAGGCTCACGGAGGAAGGCCTGCGAGGACTCGCTCCCGCGATCGCGACACTCGCCCGGGCCGAGGGCCTCGAGGCGCACGCCAGGTCGATCGAAGTGCGAACCGGACCGCTTGGAGGAGCAAGCCGTGCCTAGTGCCCCGAAACCCCGGGAGGCGGTCGAGCGAATGGCGCCTTACAATCCGCCGCTCGAGGGCCGTCGCGAGAAGCTCCGCCTGGACTTCAATGAGAATGTCGAAGGCTGCTCCCCCGCAGTGCTCCGGGTCCTTCGCGACACCGCGACTCGCGGATTCATATCGACCTATCCGGAGTACAGCAAGGCGCGCCGCAGGCTGGGCACCCACCTAGGGGTCGGCGAGGACCAGGTGATCATGGGCGCCGGCACGGACGAGGTGATCAGCGCGGTGATGCACGCCTACGTGGATCCTGGCGACGAGGTCGTCATCCCGGATCCGTCATTTAGCATGCTCGCCTTCTACACCCAGCTCGTCGGCGGCATTCCCAGGCTGGTGCCTTACCGCGGCCGGGACTTCGCATTTCCCGCCCGGGAGATCATCCGGGCCGTCGGGCCGCGCACGAGGGCAATCTGCATCGCGACGCCGAACAATCCGACGGGAGGCGTTCTCTCGCTCCACCAGGCGGAGCGGATCCTAGAGGCGGCGGACGGCTGCGCGGTCCTCTTCGACGAGGCGTACTTCGACTTCCACGGCGAGTCCATGCTGGGACTTCTGCCGCGCTTCCCCAATCTCTTCGTGGCCCGGACGTTCTCGAAGGCCTACGGCATGGCCGGGCTGCGGATCGGCGTGCTGGCATCGAGAGCCGAGAACATCGCGATCGTGCAGAAGGGCCAGTCCCCGTATGGCGTCAATTCGCTCGCTGTCCGCTGCGCCATGGCCGCGATTGAGGACGAGGCCTACGTGCGAAATTATGTGAGGGAGGCACTGCAGGCTCGCGAGATCCTGTGCAGGACCTTGGATGAGCTCGGCATCCGGTACTGGCCGAGCCGCGGCAACTTCGTGCTGTTCGAACTGGGCGAAGGGTCGCGGCAGATCTGCTCGGAGCTCTCCGCGAGCGGCATCCTAATCCGGGACCAGTCGAGCAGGATTCCCGGGGCTGCCCGCGTAACGGTCGGCCCGCTCAAGCACGCGGTCCGCTTCCTCACGGCCCTGAGGGAGGTCACGGGACGATGAACGTGGAAATGCTCGTGTTCGACATGGACGGCGTGCTGGTAGATCCAACGGAGACGTTTCGCCGCGCGCTGATCGAGACGGTGCGGCACTTTGCGCATGTGGAGATGAACCAGGACGACATCGTCCGGATCAAGAACGGCGGCGGCTACAACGACGATTCCGAGATTGCGATGCTCGCCATCCGCTCCGCCGGCGCCGACGTTGAGGCGGTCGAGGTGCGGGAGTTCGGGCGCGCACTCTTCTGGGGCGAGAACTGCGACGGGCTGGTCCGCAACGAGCGGTGGCTGGTGCGTCCGGGGGTTCTGGAGCGGCTTGCGAAGAGCCGGCGCATGGGCATCTTCACCGGGCGAGGACGTGAAGCGACACGGCATACGCTGAACCGCTTCTGTCCCTCCATTGAGTTCGACCCGGTGGTGACCCACGAACTCGTCGAGCACGGCAAGCCCGCGCCTGACGGACTGCAGTTCATCCAGCGGGCCAAGCCCGAGGCCGAGATCGTGTTTGTCGGAGACAACATCGACGACTGCCGCTCGGCCCGCGCCGCAGGCGTGCGATTCGTCGGAATCGCCTCGAGCAGGACTCCGCGATACCGTGAGACGCAGGTGCTGTTCGAGAAGCTGGGAGCGGAGGCCGTGCTCGACAACGTCAACGAGCTGGAGGCGATTCTGGAATGACCCGCCCGCGGACCGCAACCATCGAACGCAACACCAAGGAGACCCGCATTGCGGCCAAGCTGGCCATCGACGGTCAGGGTCGCTACGGCATCAGCACCGGAATCGGCTTCTTCGACCACATGCTGGAGTCGTTCGCCCGACACGGAGCATTCGATCTCGAGCTGCACGCGGAGGGCGATCTGGACGTCGACCAGCACCACACGGTCGAGGACTGCGGCATCGTGCTCGGGCAGGCTTTCGCCTCGGCCCTGGGCGACAAGGCGGGCATTCTGCGATCCGGCTATTTCCTGATGCCCATGGACGAGACACTGGCGGCGGCGGCCGTGGACCTTGGCGGACGGCCGGCGCTCGTGTACTGCGCGCCGTCGCCGTTCCGGCTGGTCGGCGACCTGCAGGCCGAGCTGCTGCACGATTTCTTCGACGGCTTTGCAGTCCACTGCGGGGCGAATCTGCACCTGCGGGTGCTCTACGGCCGGTCAAGCCACCATCGCATCGAGGCCCTTTTCAAGTGCTGGGCCAAGGCGATGCGCTTTGCGTGCTCGAAGGACCCGCAACTCGGTGACCGGCTGCCCAGCACCAAGGGCATTCTTGAGAAGGGCGTGTGAAATGACCGTTGTGTTCGACTACGGGGCCGGGAACCTGCGCTCCGTTGCCAATACGCTGGAGAGCGTTGCCGAGCCGTTCAGGATCGTCCGCGACGCGGGAGGCCTGGAAACCGCTTCGCGCATCATCCTGCCCGGAGTGGGCCACTACGGGCAGCTCCTCCGGTCGGTCGACAGGCTGGGCGTGAGGCAGGCGCTCCGCGACCGGATCTCGGCGGGCGTGCCGTTCCTGGGCATCTGCCTGGGGCTGCAGGCCCTCTTCGAGAGCAGCGAGGAGGCGCCCGAGCAAGGGCTGGCGATCTACCCGGGAAGGGTCGTGAGGTTCCCCAAGGACTCCCGCGTGCCCCAGATGGGCTGGAACTGCCTGGCGCCCCAAGGGGCGCCGCGGCTCCTCCAAGGCACCGGGAAACGTCCCTACGTCTACTTCGCCAACAGCTTCTACGTGCCGACCTCGGCTGCCGGGGCCTGCGCCGCCGCACTCTGCGAGTACGCGGGGCAGACGTTCTGCGCGGCTCTCGAGCACGGAAACGTGTTCGGCGTGCAGTTCCACCCGGAGAAGTCCGGCCCTCTCGGCCAGCGCATAGTGCGCAACTTCCTGGAGGCCGCGCCATGCTGACCAAACGCATTATTCCCTGCCTCGACGTCACGAGAGGACGCGTCGTCAAGGGCGTGAACTTCGTCGGCCTGCGCGACGCCGGGGACCCCGTGGAGCTGAGCGCGCGATACAACGAGGACGGCGCCGACGAGCTCGTCTTCCTGGACATCACCGCTTCGAGCGACGGCCGGGACACGATGGTGGACGTGGTGGAGCGAACCGCCCGCAAGGTCTTCATCCCGCTGACGGTGGGCGGCGGAGTCCGGTCGGTCCGGGACGCCCGCACGATCCTCGTTGCAGGCGCCGACAAGGTCTCGGTCAACACCGCGGCCGTCGAGCGACCCGAACTGCTGCGCGAACTCTCCGAGGAGTTCGGCGCGCAGGCGGTCGTGCTGGCAATCGATGCGCGGCGCTCGGAGCCCGGCCGCTGGAACGTCAACACCTACGGTGGACGCAAGGACATGGGCATGGACGCCGTGGAATGGGCCGCCGCCGGAGAGTCCCTGGGCGCCGGAGAGATCCTGCTCACATCCATGGACGCCGACGGCACCCAGAAGGGCTACGACTGCGAGCTGACGCGCGCTGTCGCCGAGGCCACGCGGATCCCGGTGATCGCCAGCGGCGGCGGCGGAACGCCGGCCGACTTCGTGCGCGTGCTGACCGAGGGACGCGCCGATGCGGCCCTGGCCGCCTCGATCTTCCATTACGGAACCTACACGTCCGACGGACTCAAGCGCCTACTGCACGGCGAAGGCATCCCGGTCCGGCTGCTTGATCCGGACCCGGCCACCTGAACCGCGAAGCGCCTCCGGGGCGGGCTCGCTCAACCGCGACAGGCCCGGCGCCATCCGAGGCGCGCATACATTGCAGTACTATGTATAATGGCTCTATGCATGGAACGGGGGCCATCTTGCCAGGCGGGAAGCGGCCATGAACATCGGCAAGGACCTGGTGGCCGCCTCGGCGGTTCCGCTGGTGCTGGCGATCCTTGCGGAGGGGGAGAGCTACGGCTACGCGATCCTCAAGCGGGTCAGCGAGCTCTCGGGCGGCAGACTGGTCTGGACCGACGGGATGCTGTACCCGGTCCTGCACAGGCTCGAGCGGCTCGGCCGGATCAAGGGGCGATGGGGCAGGTCGGGGAGCGGCCGCCGGCGCAAATACTACCGGCTCACGGAGAACGGCCGGGGGCAGCTCGCCGAGCAGAGGCAGCAGTGGCAGGCGGTGGACGCGACGCTCCGGGGAATCTGGGGCGCCCTTCCCGAGCCGGACGGAACGGCGTAGGGGCGGATCGGAGGAACGCATGGAAGAGGCGGAATCCGCGCTGGGGAGGGACGTCGAGGAGCGGATTGCGACGTGGCGGACCTATCTCCGACGACGGAGGACGATGGCCGCCGACAGCGACGAGCTGGAGGATCACCTTCGCAGCCAAGTCGCGGCCCTGGTCGAGGCGGGCCTGTCGTCCGACGAAGCGTTTCTCGTGGCGGTCAGGCGCCTTGGCGAGCTCGACGCGCTGACGCAGGAGTTCGCCCGCGAGCACTCGGAACGACTGTGGAAGCAGCTGGTCGCTCCGACGGTCCCGGAAGTGGAGAGGTCGCGCAGGCGTCGCCAGGAATCCCTGACCGCGCTCGGCCTGGCGGTCGCGGCGGCGGTAGCGGTGAAGGTGCCGGCGCTGCTCGGGTTCGAACCTGCCGTGCAGGAGGAGATGGAGGCGTTCTACGTGCTCAACGCCAGCTTCTTCGTGCTGCCGTTCCTTGCCGGGTATTTCGCGTGGAAGCGGGGCATGTCAAGGGCTCGGTGCGCGTGGGCGGCGGCGGCCTTCGTCGCCGCGGCCGCGACCGTCAACGCGCTTCCCCTCAGGCCGGCGAGCATGACGATGGTGCTAGCGGTGATCCACCTCCCGATCGCTCTCCTGGTCGTGATCGGCTTCGCGTACTCGGGGGGAAACTGGAAGGATCACGACCAGCGGATGAACTTCATCCGCTTCTCCGGCGAGCTGGTGATCTACTTCGTGCTGATCGCCCTGGGCGGCGGACCGCTTACCGCGATCACCATGTTCCTGTTCATGGCCGTGGGCCTGGAGGCGGAGTGGCTCGCCCAGGAGTGGATTCTGCCTTGCGGGGCGGCGGGCGCGATCATCGTGGCCGCCTGGCTCGTCGAGGCGAAGCAGAGTGTGGTCGAGAACATGGCGCCCGTCCTGACGCGCGTCTTCACGCCGCTCCTCACCGCGGTGCTGCTGGCGTTCCTGGGGACCATGATCTGGACCGGAAACCCCATCAGCATCGATCGGGAAGTGCTGATCGGATTCGACCTGATGCTCGCCCTCGTGCTCGGCCTGCTGCTCTACTCGGTGTCCGCGAGAGACCCCAGGGCGGCGCCGAACGCCTTCGACGCCCTCCAGCTGACGCTGCTTGTCTGCGCTCTGGTGGTCAACGCGATCGCGCTGACAGCCATCGCGGCTCGCATCTCCGAATTCGGATTCAGCGCCAACAAGGTGGCGGCGCTGGGCGAGAACCTCGTCCTGCTTGTCAACCTCTCCTGGTCCGCCTGGCTGTACACCAGGTTTCTGAGGGGCGAGGGGCCCTTTGACGCGCTTGCCCGATGGCAGACGGCCTACCTTCCGGTCTACTCGGCGTGGGCGGCGATCGTCGTGGTCGCCTTCCCGCCGCTGTTCGGTTTCGTCTGACCGGACCCGGGAGCCGCCGACCCATCGGCCGCAGCCGGAGCCGGGGCGGCGCGCTAAGCTGTTGCATTGCGCCGCTGCGCGGTTCGCGTCCGGCGCAGCGCCATGATCATTCCCTGCATCGACCTCATGGGCGGCAAGGTCGTCCAGCTGGTGCGGGGAAGGGACAAGGCGCTCGAGGGCGGATCGCCCGAAGAGATGCTCAGGCTCTTTTCGGAGTTTCCCGTGATCCAGGTTATTGACCTCGACCAGGCGCTCGGCAGGGGGTCCAACCTGGAGATCGTCCAACGCGTCGCGGGCCAGGCGCGCACCTGGGTCGGGGGTGGCGTGCGAACCGTCGACGACGCGCGGCGGCTGGCCCGCAGCGGGGCCGAGCGCGTGATCGTCGGCACGGCCGCCATCGGCCCGGACGGGCCTGACACGCGATTTCTGGAACGTCTGCGTGGTGCCGTCGGCAGGGACAACGTGACGGTTGCGCTCGACTCGATGAATGGACGGATCGTCGTGAAGGGCTGGCGCGAGTCGACCTCTCTCACCGCGGAAGAGGTAATCGCCCGGTTTGAGCCGCACTGCGGCGCGTTTCTGTGCACCTACGTGGACAATGAGGGTACGATGCAGGGGACGGATCTGGCGTGGTACAGGCGCCTGCGGGCCGCGACAAGCCGCGAGATCACCGCCGCGGGCGGCATCGCCTCGCTCGAGGAGGTCGGCGAGCTGCTCGAGACCGGAGTGCATGTGGCGCTCGGCATGGCAGTTTACACTGGTCGGCTGGATCTCGCCGATCTCGCGGAGCTGCACCGCCGCCGACCCTCGTAACCTGATTCGCAACCCACGCGCCTAGATGTTCGACAAATGACAACGAGGCGCTGCTCACCACGGCTGCCCTTGAATGCTGGTTGATCCCGAGACGATCGTACGGGCCCAGGCGGGGGACGACGAAGCCTTCACCGAGATCATCCGACTGTACCGGAAGAGAATCCTCGGCACGGTGTACCGGACGATCAGTCGAGGGGACGACGTGGAGGACGTCGGACAGGAGGTGTTCGTCCGCCTGTACGACTCGCTCCGGCAGTTGAGGACGCCGCAGGTCTTCGAGCCCTGGCTGTACCGCCTGACGATCAATGCCTGCTACGACTACCTGCGTCGCAGACGCAGGGAGATCAATGTCAGGATGGCGGATCTCAGCGAGGAGCAGGTGATCGCGGTTGACGCGGCGCTGAGCAACAAGAAGGCTCTCGAGGAGAGCGAAAAGGAGGGTGCGCGAGAACTGCTTCGAACCATGCTGGACCGGGTCTCCCGGGATGATCGGATTCTGCTGACGCTCAAGGAGATCCAGGGCCTGACGCTCAAGGAGCTGAGCGAGATCTACGGCGTCAACACGAACGCCCTGAAGGTGCGGCTCTTTCGGGCGCGCAAGCGTGCGCTGAAGGCCTACACGCAGATGGTCGAGGAAGCAAGGAAGCGAGCGAAGGGAGACGACTATGGCAGCGAAGAAAGCGATCCGTAACCTCTTCCTGTTCCTGGACCGAGTGTCCGGGCCGGACATCGGGCCCTTGGACGAGAGAATCCTGAACCGCCTGTTCGGGATCGAGGCCGAGTCCGTCGTCGAGTTCAAGGCCAGTCCGGCATTCATCCCCCGTGTCTGGGCGGGAATCGACGCGCACAAGTCGGCGCGCTCCTCCTGGGCGTACTACCTGGTCGCCTGGTCCCCGCGACTGGCAGCCGCAACCATGGTACTCACCGCCCTCGTAGCGCTGTCGCACTGGATGACGATGGAGCCCGACAGCGGGTCCGTGGCGCTCGATTCGAGTTACGAAGACGTGCTCATCCGCAACGCTATGGACCAGAGTGACGGAGCGATCTTCGTGCTTGCCGAGAACGGGGAATGACAAGCAATCAGTCAAAGAAACGGGCAGCCCTGGCACTCGCCGCGGTGTTCGTGGCGGGAGCGGCTCTGGGGTTTGCGGGGTCGCGGTTCGCCGGACGCGGCGGCCACGGAGCCTGGGAGATGACCGCCCGCCAGTACCGCTCGCACCTGCTCGAGACGCTTGTCTCGCGGCTGGACCTTACGGAGGACCAGCAGGGCAAGGTGGAGGGGATTCTGGACGAGATCGGGGACCGCTTCGAATCGGTCCGGGACGCGATCGAGCCTGAAATGGAAGCGATACGGGCGGAACGGACGGAGCGGATCATGCTGGTTCTGGAACCTTCCCAGAGGGCCAAGTACGAAGTGATCCTGGACGAGCGGAGCCGCAGGCGCGAACGGCACATGGAGCGTCACCGCAGGGGCGCGGGAGAGCGCTAGGGGCGGCGCCCCTTCAGGAGCGCCCGGAGCATGTCCCTCTCGGATTCGTAGCTCAGCCTGGCAAGCGCCGCCTCCGGGGCAAGCCAGGCCATGTCCACGACTTCCCTCGATGGCGTGAAGGCGCCGCCCGGGACCGCAACCATCTCGAAGAACACGACGATCTTGGGCCGGGTGCCGACATAGTAGGGCAGGGCTCCTCCGAACCCGACAATCCCGGCCGCGGAACCGGTCTCCTCCAGGACCTCGCGGAGGGCTGCCTGCTCCCAGTCCTCGCCGGGTTCGAGCTTGCCCTTGGGCAAGCTGCACTCGTCCCGTGCATGGCGGTTCCTGACAACCACTGCAAGCTCCCTGCGCTCCGCAGTTCGCCAGACGACCCCGCCCGCAGCACGTATGAACGGGGGGTGGGCCGGTCCGCTCGCCACAGGCTGAGTCAAGCGACCTCGCGCAAGTCGCGGCCCGTCATCTCCGGCGGCCGCGGCACGCCGAGGCAGGAAAGGATGGTGGGCGCGATGTCCCGCAGCGACCCGCCCCCGGCGAGCGGGCCTTCGTGATCGCTCGCCAGGATGAAGGGCACCGGAAACGTAGTGTGGTACGTGTGCGGAGCACCGGTCTCGGGATCGACCATGAGGTCGGCATTGCCGTGGTCGGCGGTGACGATCCACTGGCCGCCCCGGCGCTTCAGGGCCGCCTCGATCCGGCCCAAGCAGTCGTCCACGGTCTCGCACGCCCTGACAGCCGCGTCCAGCACACCGGCGTGGCCGACCATGTCCCCGTTCGCGAAGTTCACGACGATCAGCTCGAACGACCGGCTCTCGATCCCTCGCACGACGGCGTCGCAGACTCCTTCCGCGCTCATTTCCGGCTGCAGGTCGTAGGTCGCCACCTTCGGTGAGGGCACCATCTCGCGCTCCTCGCCCCGGTAGGGAGTCTCTCGCCCGCCGTTGAAGAAGTACGTCACGTGAGGATACTTTTCGGTCTCGGCCACGCGAAGGTTCCGCCATCCCTGCTCGCTGGCGATCTCTCCGAGAATCCGCTCGGGAAACTGGGGCGGCACGACGACCGGATACGGATAGTTCCGGTCGTATCGGGTCATGGTGACGTAGTGGAGGTCTCTGGGAGCCAGGTTCCTGCTGACTCCGTCCAGAAGCGGGTCGTTGAGCGCCAGCGTCAGCTCCCGCCCGCGGTCGGCGCGGAAATTGAAGAAGATGACCGAGTCGCCGTCCCGGATGCGGCCGAGGGGCGAGCCGTCGGCTCCGGTGATGACGGTCGGCATGACGAACTCGTCGGTGACGCCGGCCGCGTAGGACGCCCGAAGGGCATCCTCCGGGTCCGCCGCCCGCACACCTTCGCCGGCAACAATCGCCCGGAAGGCCTTGTCGACGCGATGCCAGCGATTGTCCCGGTCCATCGCGTAGTAGCGGCCACTCAAGGTGGCGATGCGGCCGCAGCCGATCTGCTCCATGCGATGCAGCAGTTCCCGGAGGTGGCCCGCGCCACTCGTCGGCGGCGTGTCGCGACCGTCGGTGAAGGCATGAACGAACACAATCTCCACGCCGGCGTCCCGCGCGGCCCGCAGCAGCGCGTACAGGTGCGTTGCCAGAGAATGGACGCCGCCGTCGCTGAGCAGCCCGAGCAGGTGCAGAGCACGGCCTCGGGCGTGGGCCAGGGCGCCCCTCAGCGCGGGATTGTCAACCAGCCGGCCCGACCGGACCAGATCGTCGATCCGCGTGATGTCCATCTGGATCACCCGCCCGGAGCCGATGTTCAGGTGCCCAACCTCGCTGTTGCCCATCTGGCCCTCCGGAAGGCCCACAAATGGCCCGTCGGTCCGAATCAGTGTCCGCGGGAATGTGCGCCAGAGACGGTCGAAGTTCGGTGTCCGGGCGAGCGCGACGGCGTTGTTGGCCGGGTCGGGATTGTGGCCCCAGCCGTCCATGATGGTGAGTACGAGCGGTCTGCCTGTCGGCATTGGTCCCCCCAGTCCCAATTATTCCGCAAGGTGCCCCCGGATGATCCGGGTAGCCGGCGCACCGTCGGGGGCTGTCGAAGGCAGGCTGCACGACGCCACGGGAGGCGAGGTCGCAAGAAAGTCGTGTGCACGATCCCGCCCCGGTGCCGCGGTCCGTCAGCCCTTCCGGCCAAGAATCCGGTCGAGCGCGTCGGATGTCTGGTAGATCAGGGCCTCCGGATGGTGCTCGAACGGGTGAAAGTACTCGAACGTCAGGTAGCCGTCGTACCCGACCCTGTCCAGTTCCTCGACGACGGCGGGCCAGTTCGTCGTTCCGTCCAGCAGCGTGCGGAAGGTGTTGAGGTTGAACTCGTGGGTTCGCTTGTCCCACTCCTTCAGATGGACGTTCCGGATCCGCTTGCCAAGGATCGGAATCCAGTGCTCCGGGAACTGATACTGCATGATGTTCCCCGTGTCGAAGTGCACGTTGACAGCCTCGCTCTCGAAGCCGTCCACGAAGGCCGCCATCTCCTGGGGACTGAACAGGAATCCGTTCGCAAAGATGTTCTCGATGTTGATGGAGACGCCCGACCGCTCCGCCCTCGGAATCAGCGCTTGCACGGCCTTCCTAGCGAGCCTCTCGCATACGTCGTTCGGCACGGGAACGGGATCTTCCAGCCATGGCGCATAGACGGCGCCCGGCACAACGAGCAGGTTGTCCGTGCCGAGCAGCGCCGCGGCGTCGATCATCCTTTCTGCGAGCTCGATCCCCCGCGCCCTGCGGTCGCGATCGGGATGGGTCATCGAGTAGGGCCAGAACAGGAACGAGCAGACGCCGCTGACCCCGATCCCGATTTCATCGGCCATCCGCTTGATCGCCCGGATCTCGTCGTCTGACGACTCGGCAGAGAACTCGCCCTCCAGGTTGAAATTCGGCTCCACGGCGTCAAAGCCCGCGTCGCGGGCAACCTGGAGGCACTGCCGCAGGGACCACTTGTCCGGATACGGGAAGGCCCACAGGTTGATGGACTTCTTCATGGCGGGCGCCGGCGTCGGCGACTCCGGGGCCTGCGCTGCGGCGGCCGGCACCGCCGCAAGGCCCTGCCGGGCCACGAATGCTGAGCCGAAGGCTGCGGAATAGGCCAGCAGTTCCCGCCGGCCGGGATGGCTCGCTCGGATTCGATCGGACATTTTGCTCTCCAGGTCTGGGACCCGCCGGCTCAGGGCGCGGCCAGCCGGTCACCAGTCTCCCTCATCCTGGCTGCCAGGCGGCCGCTCAGCCTCTCCTTCGCGGCTCGCGCCCTGGGATGGAAGATCAGGTTGGTGGTTTCTTCGGGATCGGCCGCGAGGTCGTAGAGCTCGTCGCGCTCCGGATTGAGGAAGTCCCGGACAAGCTTCCACCGCGGGGTCCGCAGCATCCGCATGTGCGTCCGGGACTGGTGGTGGGTGGAGTACTCGCCGTAGAGCTCGTCATCCCACGTCTCCGCGGTCCCGAGGAGCAGGGGCACCAGGTTGCGGCCCCGCACCACGGCGCCTGCCGGAACCTCCGCCCCTGCGATCGAGACGAGCGTGGGAAACCAGTCGAGGTTCGAGACGGTGCGCTCGATCACCGTTCCGGGCTCGATCCTGCCGGGCCACACGACCGCGGTCGGCACCCGAATCGAGCGGTCCCACATGTTGGGCCGCTGGCCGTCCGGAATGTTCGCCGTTGCCGGCGGATTGCGGGTCATGACGTAGTGCCCGTTCCCCTTGTGCCAGACGCCGGACTGCCCCATGTTGTAGCCGTGGTCGCTCGTGTACACGATCACCGTGGACCCTGCGAGGCCCAGCTTCTCCAGCCTGGCGAGCACCCGGGCCAAATTCCGGTCGACGCTCTTGGTGCTGGCCAGATACTCCCTGGTCATGCGCCGGACCCGGTCCGCGTCGAGATACGGGAACTCCGGGTTCGGAATGATCGGATGCAGGCCGTCGAAGGGAGCCCAGTCCTCGGGCGCGACCGGCAGCCAGCGCGTGTGCGGCGCTCGATAGTGGAGGGACAGAAGGAACGGCCCGGCCCGCCCGCGATCGAGAAACTCGAGGGCCTCGTCCGTCAGGATGTCGGCTGTCAGCCCCTCGTACTGGCGGTCCTTCCCGTCCTTCTCCAGCACAGGGTCGGCCGTTCTCGTGCCGCCCCCGCGGAATCCCATGAAGTGTCCGTAGCCGTGCCTCGTGGGGTGATGCTCGTCGAGCAGGCCCAGGTGCCACTTGCCGACGAGTCCGGTCCGGTATCCGGCGGCCTGCAGCAGCTCGGGCCAGGTCACGGCGTCGGGCTTGAGTCCGTGCAGCCGCTCCCGTCTCGGATTGAGCCAGTCCGTGAGGCCCAGCTCGCTGCCGTACCGGCTGGTTATCAGGCTGGTCCGGGACGGCGTGCACACGGGTGTGACGGTGAACGAGTTCGGCAGGTGTGCGCCGCTGCGGAACAGCTTGTCCATGTTCGGCGTCGAGGCGTGCGGGTGGCCGGAGAGGCCAAGCGCCCAGCCCGCCTGATCGTCCGTGTAGACGAAAAGAATGTTGGGCTGGGCGCCGGACGCCAGAGGCGCGAGAAGAGCAGCGAGGAGGAGGAGCCTGAGCACGGAGCCAGTGTATCCCGGAGGGTGGCGGGTCGGCGCTGCGGGTTGGGCTATCATGCATCTATATGCGACATCTTGCAATCCTCTCCGCAATACTCGCGGTCTCCATGGCGCTGGCGCCGTCATCGGCGTCCGCGGGCGAAAAGGCGCTTATGCACTGCTTCGCGTTCACGGTCATCGACGGGGCCACCGCCGCGGAATGGAAGGCCTTCACGGACGCGACGGACGAGCTGCCGGGCAAGATCGAAGGACTGGAGCGGGTCTGGTACGGGAAGCTGCGGCGGCCCTTGCGGCAGTTCGGACGCAACAGGGACGAGCCCAATCTGCGCCAGTGGGGCGTCTGCATGGAAATGAAGGACGAAGCTGCGCTCCAGGTCTACGCCGACCACGAAGCTCACACCGCATGGGTCAGCGTCTACGAGAAGGTCCGAGTTCCGGGAACGACCACTTTCGACATCCTCGGCCAGTAAGGCCCCTTCCCCGGCGTGATCCTGGTCGCGGGCGCGACGCCCCGGGTGCGCGACCTCGCCTGGGGCAGGGTCTACAGTTGTGTCCTGCCGGCTTCCCACCGGCCGGGATGGGCGCTCCTTTCCGATCCCCACATCGCCGAGAGCAAATCAGGCGAGTCCAATAAACAGCGGACCGCAGAAAGGCTGCGCCGGGTCGTCGCGGAGGTACTGGCCTCCGGGCCGCTCCCCAGCCTGGTGAACGGGGATCTGGCCTGGTCGCACGGAAGGGTCGAGGACTACCGGCACTTCCTCGAGATCGTGCGACCGCTGGCAGCCGGCCCGGGACTGGTCCTGGGCGTGGGGAACCACGACCGTCGGAACAACCTTCTGGCAGTCCTTTGCGAGCCTCCGCTGCCGCCACGAGCCCGGCTGGTCGCAACGGTCGACCGGGGCCCATATCGCTTCGTCCTGCTTGACTCGCTCATCGATGCCGAGGAAGTGGGCGGCGAAATCGGTGCTCCCCAGCTCGAGTGGCTGGAGGAAGCCCTTTCCAGCACGCCCTCGCAGCGGACGTTGCTCCTCGTCCACCACCCGGGCAGGTCCAAGAGCAGGGGCTGCATCGACTTTGGCGCCCTGGTCGATGTCGCGGAGCGCCATCCGTGCGTGCAGGCAATCGTGACCGGCCACGAACACGAGTTCGCTCTGGGCGAACGGCGGGGCATCCATCGGATCGGACTGCCCGCGACGGCGTTCCCGTTTGAGCCGCGGGTTCCCATCGGATGGGTGGAAGCCGCGATGGGAAGCGCGGGCATCGACGTCCGGTTCCGCCATGCCGGGGCCACAAGCGAACACCGCCTGGGGTGGCGCCAGGGACGGCAGCCGTCGGGTGAGCGTCCGCGTGTTGATTCGCCGAGTCCCTTCCGCCTATGATGATGGGACTTCGGAGTTGTCCCATGAAATCCCTACTCGTTCTAATCTTGGCCGCACTGGTTTGCGCGCCTCTGGCAGTCGCCCAGGAGACCCTGGAGATTCGCAACGTCGAAATCGATTCGCAGTCTCCGGAAGGCGCGGTGCTGACGCAAGCCGGCATCGCGGAGGAAGAGGCCGAGAGAATCGGCATTCTGGAAGGCTTCCTGAACGACTACCCGGAGAGCACGTACCTCGGCTACGTCCTGCTCCAGCTGCAGGGTCTCTACACCCAGCAGCAGAACTGGGACCAGGCCGCCACGGTCGGCGAGCGCCTTGTGCAGTACGTCCCCGGCGATCTGGAGGTCCGACACAACCACAACCAGGCGCTGTTGAATTCGCAACAGTGGCCCGCGCTGCGGATGTCGCTCGCGGCAACCAAACCCCTCGCCGACAAGGATGCTTCGGCACCGCCCCCGGAGGACCCGACGGAGGACGAGGAAATGATCTACGAGAGCAGCGTCGACTACGCCAACGGCGTCATCCAGTACACCGAATGGGCGATCAACGTGGGGATCATACAGAGTCCGCCCGCCGAGCAAATTCAGTTCATGGACGCCCTCAAGGAGTTGTACCCGGAGAGCGCGTATCTCGAAGGCATCGACGCCAAGTACGTGCTGGCCTACCAGCAGCAGGGCGACATCGCGGGCATGGTCGGAGCTTTGGAAAGGGCACTCGCCAACAATCCCGGCAATTACGAGTACCTGTTCACGCTTGCCGAACTCGCGCTTGGGCAGCAGGACTACGAGACGGCAATCGCCCGCTCTGAGGAACTCATCACCTTCATGGAAGAGCAGCCCGCTCCGGAGGGCACCGCGGAAGAGGCGTGGGAGGCGACGAAGACGAGGTTCACCGCCCTAGGCCAGTTCCTGACCGGCAGCGCCCACTTTCAGAGGGGCGGGAACAACAACGCGTGGCGCACCTCTCGCCGGCACCTGCTGCAGTCGGTCGACGTGGTCAAGGCGGAGGGGGGCGAGCGGTACGGCATGCTGTCGTGGATGCTGGGGTTCTGCTACGTCAAGCTAGACATCGCGGGCGACAACATCCGGCAGGCAACGCATTGGATGGGCGAGGCCGCAAAGACCCCGGGGCCGATGCAGGCCCAGGCGGCACAGACGCTGGAGGCGATCCAGAAGGCAGCCAACGAGTGAACGGTCAGGGCTGAGGCGGGGGCAGCGATTCGGCCGCCGTCGCCAGCGCCGCCTCCAGCCTTGCCGGCGCGCTCTCAATCAGGCGCAGCGCGAGGCAACGGACACGCTCTCGCACGGACTCGAGGGTCAGGTATTCGACAGGGGACTTTCCATCCACCCGGGCCAGCATCAGAAACGCCAGATGCCGCACGCTTGCGGCCTCGAACCAGTCGAGCGCCTCGCTCGGCAGCATGCCCAGAGTCCAAGCGAACGTGACTCGGGCGAGCCGGAAGTACTGTGGCGAGAGATCGGGCCGCCGGAACGCCTTCAGGATCAGGTGGTTGAGCATGAAGCCCGCGTCGTAGCTCGGATCCCCGAAGTGCGCGCACTCGAAGTCGATGCAGACCAGGCCCCCCTCCCCGACGAGCACGTTCTTGGGACTCCAGTCGCCGTGGACCATGGCAACCTGCCGCCGGGACGACTCGGCGATCCATGCCTCGACGGTCGGGCGGAGTCGCGGGTGGCGCAGTCCGACGGTGCGGTAGTAGGGATCCGTGCGCAGCTGGTCGAACGCCGTCGTGTCCGAGAACACATCGCGGAACTCCCGCCGCCTCCAGGTGCCGCGGATGGCAAGACCGAGCGTGCCGCCGGCCAGCCGGGCCACGTCCGAACTGCACTCCCCGGCCAGCAGGCGGGTCTTCCAGGCCCGGGTGGCGCAGGGCGCCGCCCGCATCGCGTAGAGATACCGGGGCTCGTCGAGGAACAGGAGCTCGGGCACGCGCCCGCGCGGAAGCACCCGCGCAAGCGCCCGGATCGCCTCCCATTCCCGGAAGATCCGAGACCGGTCCGCGAACCACTCGTCGCGGACCCGCAAGCGCGGAATGGACTGCTTCAGCACAACACGCCGCGGACCGTCCTCCACCAGCACCACGTTGTTCGACACACCGCCCCCAAGGGAGCGGGCGGTGGCGCCGCCGGAGACCTCGAGGCGTCCGGCGAGGTATTCGCGGGCGTTGCCCTCGGCGAGTTCCCGAAGGCCGGCCATCAGCGTCCAGTTGGCTGCGACGCGGCTGTTGGCGGCACCTGGCGGTCAGGCTTCGGCCGGCTGCGAATGAGCGTCCAGGGGCGCTGCCGCAACTCCGCGCTCAGGGCCTCGATGTCTTCGGAGGCGTCGCGGAGGTTCTCGACGATCTCCTCGATCCCGGTCTCGTTCACGAGGATGAGCGCGCGCGCGTCGGCCAGCACGAGCCTGGTGTCCTTCAGCGTGGCCTCCAGTTCCGAGAGGCTGCTGTTGAGAGGCTCCCGCGTCTCCTCGACCGTGCGATGCACGGTCGCGACCGTCTCGTCCGCACTTTGCGCGAGCCGCCGGATCTCCTCGGTCATCGCGTCCACCCGCTTCAGCGTCTCGGTGAGCTGGGTCGTGATCCGGTCGATCTTCGGCGACTGGCTCTCGATGAGTTCCGAGCTGCTGTCGAGGAGCCTGGCGATGTTCCTCTGGTTGTCCTCCCCGCTGAGTTCCTGCAGATTGACCATCAGGCCGTGGATGCCGTCGGCGACCACGGTGAACTTGGCGTCCATCCGCTCCATGACCTGGACCGCAGTGTCGGCGACATCCGACACCTTGCGGGTCAGGTCCGAGAAGGTCAGCGACTCCGTGGACTCGACGACGCCGCCCGGCTCGATCCGCGGCGCCTGGATGGACCCCGGCATGATCTCCAGATAGTTCTGTCCGAGCGCATTCAGGCTGGCGATCGTGGCGACCGATTCCTGGTTCAGGGGGATCTCGGCCCGCAGAGTGAACACGACCTCGGTCCTGGTCATATCCTCGCTCCACGGACGCAGGACCTGCACCGTCCCGGCCTTGCGGCCGCCGAAGCGGACCACGTTGCCCTCGTCCAGGCCGCCGATGTAGGAGAAGTAGGTGCGGTACCTGGCGGTCTCGCCGGTCAGCTGGATGTTCGCAACGATCAGGAACGTCGTGACGAAGATCACCAGGGCGACGATGACCAGCAGTCCGACCTTGGCTTCGTTGCTCATCTAGAATCCCGTGATGTAGCTGTGCGCCGACTCGTCGTGCCGGTCTGGGATGCGCTGCACGAACTGCCTGATCCGGGGGTGAGTGTGCGTGAGAATCTCCTCACTTGTTCCCACTGCAAGAACCGTACCCTGATCCAGCATGCACATGCGGTCGGCGATCCTGAATGCGCTCTCCATTTCGTGGGTGACGACAATGATCGTCATGCGGAAGGCCTCCTTCAGGCGCAGGATGAGTTCGTCGATGCCCGCAGCAATGATCGGGTCCAGCCCTGCCGAGGGCTCGTCGAAGAAAAGGATCTCGGGGTCCAGCGCAAGCGCGCGTGCCAGCGATGCCCGCTTCCGCATGCCGCCGGACAGCTGCGTCGGGTACAGGTCCTCGACTCCGCTGAGACCGACCTGCTGAAGCTTCATCTTCGTCATCAGGAGGATGGTGGACTCCGCCAAGTCGGTGTGCTCGCGCAACGGCAAAGCCACATTGTCGCCCACGGTCATGGAATTGAACATGGCCGCGCTTTGGAACGAGACACCCATCAGCCGCCGGACGCGCAGCAGCTCGTCGTTCGACGCCGTCCCGATGTCCGTGCCGCTGACGTGTACGGTTCCGACCGACGGCTTCGCCAGGCCCTCGAGATGCCGGAGGAGCGTCGACTTGCCGCAGCCCGAAGGTCCGAGGATCACCATGGTCTCGCCCTTGTAGATGTCCAGGTCGACGTCCTCGAGGACCTTCCGGTCGCCGTATCGCACTCCGAGTCCGCGGACGGAGATCAGGGGCTCGCCGCCCGTCTCGTGCGGTCGGCGCTGCTCAGGGGCCGTTTGTGTCGCCTCGCTCATCGCCAGAAGAAGTAGAAGAAAGCCGTGCAGAGCAGGTCGGCAAGAATCACCAGAAAAATGGACTTGACCACGGCGCTGGTGGTGGAGCGGCCCACACCTTCGGGGCCGCCGGTGACGAGGAAACCCTCCAGACAGCCGACATGGACGATGATCGATCCGAACACGAGTGCCTTGACCAGCCCGCTGAGGATGTCGCGCATCAGCAGGATCTCCACCGTCCGCTGCAGGTACATCAGAAGCGTGATGTCGAGCGTGAAGTGGGCGAACACGCCACCGGCAAGGATCCCCGAGAAGACACCCATGACCGTCACGCAGGGCATCGTGACCAGCATGGCGAGGTACTTCGGAACGAGCACGAAGTCCAGGGGGTCCAGAGCCATCGCGCGGAGCGCGTCCACTTCCTCGGTGACGACCATGGTCGCCACCTCCGCGGAGATTGCGGACCCGGAGCGGCCGATCACGACGATGGCCGCGATCAACGGGCCCAGCTCCCGGGTCATGCTCGTGCCCACCAGATTGATGATCGCGTCCATCGCGCCGAACTTGCGCAGCTCGGCACCGGACTGCAAGGCCATGATCATCCCCGTCGCACCCGAGACCACACACAGCACAGGCAGGGACCGCACGCCGATCTCGGCCATCTGCTCCAGCGCGCGCTTCCAGCGCAGGCGCCGGCCGGCGAACGGGTTCACGCGCAGCGACAGCCGCAGGCCGTGCCAGAACTGGATCGCGAGAAGGCCCACGTACTCCACCTGGCGAATCGTGGCGCGGCCGACGGAGGCGACGAGACTCATGGGCTGCTCGAGATCGGACCCGCTCACGCACTCAGGGCGTCGGCTTCGGACGGATGGACCTCGAAGATGTCAAGCAGGCGCGTCAGCTGGAGCACGTGGCGCGGTCCCTCGTTCAGTCCGGCCAGACAGAGCCTCGACTTGAACCGCCTTGCGGCCTGGACCCCCTCAACCAAGCTGGCGATTCCCGAGC
Organism: Bryobacterales bacterium; assembly: GCA_028819255.1. Lineage (GTDB taxonomy): Bacteria > Acidobacteriota > Terriglobia > Bryobacterales > UBA6623 > VXMF01. The sequence continues at coordinate 97,725 of JAPPMB010000041.1, forward strand.
TGTCGATGTAGTTCACCTGCTCCATGTTGACGATGATCCGGACTCCGGTCGAATCCCTCAGGAGGCCCAGAAGCGTGTCGCGGAGACGCGGGGAATTGGACATGTCCACGTCGCCGATCAGCTCGACAACGACTCCCTGTCCGACGTGCCTAGTCTGGATTCTCATGGCACTCGCAATCCCCTCTCACCTGCGACCGCGGCAATTGGCAAGCGCTTCCTCAGCCGGAGCCGATTCCAGCCCTCCTCGCGCGTGTACTTGACCTCGTCCACTGTGGAGCGGATCAAGTACAGGCCCCGACCGCCGCGGCTGCGTCGGTCCAGGGGCGGCACGGGTTGAGCGATCGGGTCGAATCTGCAACCGCGGTCCCAGACCTCTACCTCAACAGCACCGCCGTCGCACCGGCACAGGACGCGAACCGGCCGGGTCCTGTCCCCGCCGTATCCGTGGCGCATGACGTTGCTGACCGCCTCTCCGACCGCGATCACCAGATCGCGGACAGAGGACGGCGCGATCTCGAATCCGCTGCAACACTCCTCGACAACGGTCCTCGCCAACTGCAACCACCGGGGATGACTTGCGAATCTGACGTCAACGTCCCCGGTCACTTCTTTCCACCCCTCCATCACCAAGGGCAAGCAAACCGCGCGACCGCCGTGGCGAATTGTAACACGGGGGAAACGACCGATTCTGCGAGGGGCTTGCCGAGCAAGTGCCCGCCCTGCACGGTCATCGGCCGCCGGAGCGGGTTGAGAAGCCGGAGCGGTCGTTCGAGGCTCCCTGTGCGCCGACCCGGGGCCGTCCGATCGCTCGGGATTCTGTGCAGAACGCTCCGCCGGCATTCGTGCGGCACGGGGCGTTCCCTGACTTGTCGGACCTCGATGCGCGGGGTGGACGAAGAGCATGTCGGACGGCCAGCGGACAGGGTCAGTGGTTGCGTTCGCCCAGTCTCCTTGCACCGGCTGGCCGGCGTGGCACTCCTACGTCCAAGGCCCCTACACTGCCCTCCGAGGCGGCGCGTCGAGCGCATCAACTGCAGGGATCTCAAAAAGACCGCCGCCATCGCTGCTGCTCATGCTGCCGGAGCACCCCCCCGGACCGGACAGGTCAGCAAGCGGCCCTTGGGCGAGACGGGGCCTGAGGCAGGCGACCCCGGGCCAGCGCGCACAGCGCCGTCAACCTTCCGCCCACTGGACGCGAGCGGGCCGACGAGCGCGCCGGTTTGGAGCTCAAGTGCCGAACACTAAAGATGTCTTAGGCTTCCATGGCGTAGCACCACGAACCATGAAAGGCTCTGCTATCGTGGCATCTCGTGGCTGCCTCAGCGGCAAGGAGCGCGGCCTTCGGAATCACGCTGCGCATTGAGCAGGACGGAGCGTACGCAGACGAGCTACTCCATTCCAGCCACCTCGCCCGCCTGAATACCCGCGACCGCGCCTTTGCCACGGAGTTGGTGATGGGCTGTCTGCGGCGACGCGGCGAGCTCGACTACCTGATCTCCAGCAGGCTGCACAAGCCGCTTAGGACGGTGGATCCCGAAGTGCTTGTCGCCCTGCGTTTGGGCGCGTATCAGCTGCGCTACATGGGAGGAGTGGCAGCGCATGCTGCCGTCTTCGAGTCGGTCGAGCTCGTGAAGCTCGCCCGCAAGCGTTCCGCCAGCGGTCTGGTGAATGCGGTGCTGCGACGGCTCCCGCCTTCGCCGCCGCTTGACGAGGCGGCAAGGATCTGCCATCCGGCCTGGCTCGTGAGTCGGTGGGAGGCTGCGCTCGGCAAGGACGTGTGCAGCGCCCTGCTGCGGGCGAACCTCAAGCGGCCGGAGGCGTACTTCCGGATCGCGGCACCAGCCGCGACCGAGGATCCGCTGCGGAGACTGCGGAAGGCCGGCATCCGCACCGAAGCCACCGATGTGCCCCGCGCCTACCATCTGCTCTCTGGGAGCCCGTCCCAGGCGCTGGCCGTCGCAGGCACACCTCTCGTGTTCCAGGACATCAACTCACAGCGGGTGGGGCTGCTGCTGGACGCGCGCCCCGATTCGACGGTCCTTGACGTCTGCGCCGCGCCGGGGGGAAAGTCCAGGCTGCTTGCCGAATCGGGGACCGTTGTCGCCTCGGACCGCCATTTCCACCGACTTCGGATCCTGCGGAGCCTGGGCAGCCGGCGAATCCGAATGGTCGCATTGGACGCGGAGCGGCCGCTGCCGTTCTCGGGGCGGTTCGACCGTGTGCTGGTCGACGCCCCGTGCTCCGGAACGGGCACGCTTGCGCGGAACCCCGAAATCAAGTGGCGACTGCGGCCGGACGACATCACCGAGCTGCGGGAACGCCAGACCAGGATTCTGGGGAACGCCCTGGAGGCCGTGGCACCCGGGGGCGTGCTGGTATACGCCACATGCTCGCTGGAGCCGGAGGAGAACCAACATGTGGTCGAAGAAGCGATCCGAGCCAGCCCCGGCTGGAAGGCTCGCAAGGCTGTATCGACGATTCCGGGACGCGATGCCGGCGACGGATTCCAGGCCTGGCGCCTGCGACGCCCGGCCAGCTGAGCAAGCGCTGCGCGGCTGGATCGTGGTGGCCGTGGCCGCCGTCGCGTTCCTCGGCACCATCTCGAGCCCGCCGTCGCTTCTGGACGATGTCGATGCGACCTACGCCCAGATCGCCCGGACCATGCTCGATTCAGGCGAGTGGGTCACGGCTCGCCTCAACGGGGTGCCGTACTTTGACAAGCCCCCGGGCCAGGTGTGGGCCATGGCCCTGTCCTTTTCGGTGTTCGGGACGTCCGACTGGGCCGCAAGGGCGCCGATGGCGCTGGCGGCGATTGCACTGTGCTGGCTGGCCTGGCGAATGGGACGGTGGGCCTTCGGGAACGAGGCCGGGCTCTACGCCGGCCTGGGCCTGGCCACCTGCTGCGGCCTGTTTCTCTTCACGCGCGCCAGGATGCCGGACGTCTATGTCGCCTGCTCATCGGTGGTCGTTCTCCAGTGCTTTCTGCGGGCCCAGGAAGGCGGCAGAGGCGCCGCGCGCGCCCGCATGCGCTGGGCCGGAGCCGCAGTCGGCGTGGGACTGTTGTTCAAGGGACTTGTCGCGGCGGTCCTGCCGCTTGGAGCGATCTCCTTTTACCTGCTGGCGAGCGGGATCTGGAGGTCCAGGGAGACATGGCAGCGCCTGAACGTCGGTGGAGCCGCGACCGTGGCCGCCCTGGTGGCTGCGCCGTGGCACCTGCTCGCCGCTGTTGCGAACCCGCCCGTGCTGGAATTCAGCCTGGACAGCGGGCCCGGCCAGTACCGCGGGTTCCTTTGGCGGTATTTCATCAATGAGCATGTGCTTCGATTCCTCGGCATGCGCCATCCGATGGACTACGATCGCGTGCCGCTGCTTTGGTTCTGGATCGGGCACCTCGCCTGGCTGTTTCCCTGGAGCGGCCTGCTTCCGGCCGTGCGCCGGCTCTCCTTCCATGTCGGCGACAGGGCGGGCCGGACCCGCCTGCTGATGCTCTGCCACTGCGGCTTCACGCTGCTGTTCTTCTCGGCATCGACAAGCCAGGAGTACTACACCCTCCCGGCCTACGCGCCAGCCATGGTCCTGCTCGCAAGCGCGGCGGCGGCCAGGCCGGCATGGATCTCCAGAGCCGTGCGGACAGCGGCGGCCGTGTACGCCGCGGCTTTCGCCGCCGGCGGCGCAGCCCTCGTCGCGGTGTGGAACTCCGCTGCTGAGGGGGACATTTCAGCTGCCTTGACGAGCAACCCGGAAGCCTACACGCTGTCCCTAGGGCACTTCCAAGACCTGACCTTGGGGACGCTCGCCTACCTGCGCGGCCCCCTGTCACTTGCCCTCGCCGCGTTCCTGATCGGTGCAGCAGCCGGATGGGTCCGCACGCGTCCGGCGGCTCTCGCCACGATTGCATGTGCCGCCACGATCCTGCTGCACGCCGCGCACTGGGCCATGGCGCGGCTCGACCCCCACCTCTCGTCCCGTGCCGTGGCGGAGGCCTACCTAAGGGAGGTTCCGGGAAGACTGGTGCTGGATCAGGAATACTACGCGTTCTCGTCCGTGGTGTTCTACACGAACCAGGACGTGCTGCTGCTCAACGGCCGGAAGAACAACATCGAATACGGTTCGCACGCCCCCGGCGCGCCCGACGTGTTCCTTGACGACGCTGGCCTGCTGTCCCTGTGGAAGGGCACGGTTCCGACATACGTTGTGACCTACGCAAGGGAGCGCAATCGCTTCATCACGCTCCTAGGCAGCGACGCAGTGCGGACCATCGCCAGGTCGGGCGGCAAGGTCCTGCTGGCCAGCGCCAGTCCGGGCGCCGACACGACCGCGAGCCCGTTGCCGCAGGCCTCCGGCCGAGAGAGCGCTGCGCTATATTGAAAGTGTGGTCAGCGGGCAGGCCGAGGGCTTGCCTATTCCGCACCGGCTGCCGCACGCCGCCAGACAGGCTCCGAGCGATGAAGAAAGACATCCACCCGAAGAATTACAGAGAGGTCGTCTTCCGAGACGTCACAACGAAGACCCAGTGGATCACCCGGTCCACGGCGAAGACAGACAAGACGACCGAGTTTGAGGGCAAGGTGTATCCGTTGTACGACCTGGCGATTTCGTCCTATTCGCATCCGTTCTATACCGGAAAGCGCAAGCTCGTGGACTCGGAGGGCCGCATCGAGCGCTTCAACAGGAAGTACGGCCGCAAGACGACCTTCTAGGACTGACCGCCTGCAGCCGCGCACCGCCCCCGACCTTCGGCGGAGCCCGACTTGCCGGTCCACACGAATTTCCCGACACGGCCGCACGGCGCCTTGGCCGGGGACACGCTGCTCCTGTGCATCACCGAGCATCCGAAGACAACCCCCGGCTCCTGTAGTCTGGAATCGACAGCCCCGAATGTCCGCCGGCTCCTCTCAATTAGCCCTTCCCCCTGAGCCGACCCGAGCCCTCACGGAACTGTGGCCCGTCATCCGGCCCCACATGGAATCCCGCGATGTGACAATTGGCGGCGGCACCGCCCTGGCCGCACGCTGGCATCATCGAAAGAGCAACGACATCGACCTCTTTCTCCCCGATCCGCGAGACATTCGCGAACTCGTCGCCCAGCGATCCCAGATTCTCCGTGACCTCAGATTCCACAACAGCGAAATCTCCGCGTTCATCGAGCCCGACGAATCCGCCGTCGCACACCCCTGCCATCCAACCGTCATCACCTGGATGCATTCCCACTCCAGAACCGCCGAACCCCTTTCCAGCCAATACGAACCGATCACAGGCTTCCCGCTGGAAACCAACGCGGAAATCCTGTCCAAGAAACTCCACTACCGGATCCTGCAGCATCAACTCATCCTTCCCAAGGACGTGTTCGACCTCGCCTGGTGCATCCGCTACGAACCGAACACCTTCCATAAAGTCTGCCGACCCTACCCGTCCGTTCACCTTTTCGGAATTCGCCAAAACCTCCGATTCCTTCCCAACGCGTGGCAACTCGCCCACCCCGACGCGGCCGTTGAAGAACCCGCCGACCCCGAACTCGCCCGCAACTGTCTTCAGGTTCTCATCGATGGGCTTCCTGAACGCCCCAGCGGACGCTAGCGATGACAACTTACGACAACCTCCGTCTCTGGAAGCACTTCGACCGCTCCCGCGCTCTCAGCCTCCTGCTCGACCGAACGCCGCTGCCCACTCGACGCATGCCAACCGACGAGGAACTCTACGCCTCGCGCGAACTCTCGCGGCTTCGCTACTGCGCCTCTCACGACATCGATACCGCAGATGCCCGCTACGGAACCCACAACCCGCTGTTCCAACCGGATGCATCGCTTTCCACGTCCCACTTCCTCCCCTATCCTCGGCTCGCCCCCCCACAACTGCATTTCTACAACCCCTCCTGCGCCATCGCCCCCGACCGTGGTGTCCCAGACCTTCACCGCGGGCAACTCGGCCTCCTCATGGGCCGCTATCTCTCCGGCACCCTGCCCCGACTGAGCCCGAGCCAATTCTCTGACGTCCTCCACAAGCCGCGACTCACCTCTTCCGAACGGTTCCTCGTGTACCAGATTCTGTCCCTTATCTCCTTCCCCAACCTCCTCCGCCTCCGTTACATCGAGAGCCTTTCCATTCCCGATGTAGGCCGTCTTGCCCTGTCAGCAGGTGTCCTTCGCTACGCCCTCTCCCGTCATCTGGAATGTTATTGCAACATTGAGCACACTCATTTTCCTCTCCATCCGCTCTATCCGAACACGCTCAGAAAACTCAACCCAACGCTTCGATAAACGCGGTCAGATGAACGCCTATATCTTCAGATCAGATAGAGGATCTAGCCCGATACTCAACAGATAAATTGGGAATTTGTGGATGTCCTTTGGTCTCATTATCTCTAATATATTTCTTAAAATTATGCCGAATAGAGAGACAATGTTCAAAATACAAAATGCTCTATGTGGACTCCTTGACACATGGTGTCATCTCAGAAATTCTATCTCATGTTACAGATGTTCGCAGATTAGGACTCCACCCATTGGATGCAATTCTGAACTTCTTATTTCTCTTTAAAAGACTGTACCTGCATTGTTCAATCCTTGATAACACTAGATTCGTGTCCATATGGAAGAGATCAATCTGCTTCGATAGTTCAGATTATATGCAACCCATTACGAGCAGTTTCCACGGTCTCGAGACCGAAGTCCAAATTAGGAATCTGCGGATCTTCACCAGCGGCATAATTCAGAAGTCAGGCAGGTCCAAGGTTGAGGGCGGACAGAGGCAGACGCCTTTTCGAAATGCGGCAGTCAAATGGAATCACGGCAACGACCAGGGCCGGGCCAGCCAGCGCTCCGCCCTGCCCCTCTGTCAATGAGCCGTCGCTATCGAACACGGAAGGATCCTGACGCGAGCGGCACCCTGGTGGGCTCTGTGCAACACTCTTCGCAGGGTCTCGGTCCAAGCCATGACACGACGCAGATGGACGGAATCGGTTTGGGGAGCCGTACTCATCGGGAGCGGCCGTGCCAAGGCACAAAGGAGGCCGTCGGAGCCGACAGCGCTGCTCTTCGGGACGGTTTTCCAAGGCTCACACTTGGCGCTCCCAGGTGCAAGGGTCGTGGCCTGGGCGGAGTCGAATCCCCGGAAGAAGTACCGAGCGGTGACAAACTACCGTGGCGAGTACAGGATCAGGGTGCCCGCCGGCGACGCCACCTGGGTTCTTGAGGCCTCAGCGCCGCGATTCGTGGGCGCCCGCCGCACGGTACAGGTCTACGGCATTGAGAAATCGACGGCGAACCTGATTCTCGAAAGCCGCAAGGCGGCTCGTGGTCGAGGCGACCGGTCAGGCGGGGACTAGGATATATAGGAAGTCATGCCCACATCCCGTCGAAGCCTGCTCATCCTCGCCGTCGCGGCTGCCCCGCCAGCAGCCCTGGGCCAGTTCCCGGGATTCGGAAAAAAGAAGAAGGAAGATCCGACCCGCACCGTGAAGGGTCAGATCACCGACGAGCATGAAGATGGGGTCCGCGCCATCGTGCGGCTGAAGAACAAGAGGACGGAGGAGGTCAAGTCGTTCCACACCAATGACGCCGGGGAGTTCTACTTCAACGGACTCGACCTGACCATCGACTACGAGCTCACGGCACTGGCAGAAGGCCTGCAGAGCAAGACCCGCACGGTCTCAAGTTTCGACAGCCGCACTGAACTGATCTACAACTTCAGGCTCAAGGCGGCGAACTAGCCGCCGAACGGGCCCACCGGCAACGGGGCAGCGCGACCTGCCGGGGCTATCATGAGTGTGGCCGACCGCTGGCCATTTCTGCTGGCGGGCGCGCAAGGCCGGAGGAGCAGCATGATGCATGAGTCCCGCCACATGATCCGTAGGGCGCTCGCGGTGGTCGGGGTCCTGGCAGTCCTGATGCCCGCGCTGGGCGAATTGTGGGCCCAGGGGCCGATCGGCGATCGGCCGCGCAGACCACTGCCCGGAGGCGAGGGGCGGTCGCCCTCCTCTACCGGCCCGGGCGGTCTTCCGGACAATCCGAGCAACCGGGCGCCGATCCCAAACCGGGCGCCGCAGCGGATTCCCGAGAATCAGCCGCTCTTTACAGCGGACACGAACGCAGTCACCGTGGATATCGCCATTCTCGACAACAAGGGCCAGTTCATCTCCAACATCCCGCCGGGCAACTTTCAGATCCTCGAGGACGGCGTTCCGCAGAAGATCATCAGCGTTGGACAGACACAGGCTCCGGCGACGGTCGCCCTGCTGATCGAGTTCAGCAATCGCTGGCAGCAGTACTGGTCCGAGACCTGGTACCAGACGCTGACGGCTACCTACGGATTTGTCGAGACCCTGCGTCCGGAGGACTGGATCGCTGTGATTGCATACGATCTCCGGCCGGAGATCCTCGCCGACTTCACACAGGACCGCCGGGAAATCAACAACGCTCTTCAGCGGCTCCGGATCGCAGCTTACCGGGAGTCGAACCTTTTCGACGCGCTGACCGACACGGTGCAGCGCATGTCCGGCATCGAGGGACGCAAGTCCGTGGTGCTGCTGTCGAGCGGCGAGGATACGTTCAGTCGGCTGAACTTCTCCCAGGCCCGCAGGATCGTTCAGGAGGCGGGCGTCACGGTGCATGCGATCGGGCTGGGCCAGATGCTGAAGGAGCTCCTCGATTCCTATGGCTACGTCGGCGGTGCTACGCGGATCGGCTGGCTCCAAGCCGACAACCAACTGAGGACCTTCACCCGGGAAACCGGGGGCTTCGCCTTCTTCCCGCGCTTCTACGGACAGTTCCCTACCATCTTCCAGAGCCTCAACTACCTGATGCGCAACCAGTACACGGCGGTGTACCAGCCGTCGAACACGAGGCGCGACGGCAAGTTCCGCGAGATCAAGGTCCGGCTGGTGGATCCGCAGACCAACAAGGAACTGCGCATCACCGGCAAGAACAACAAGCGCATCAAGTACGACATCGTCGCGAGAAAGGGTTACATGGCGCCCCGGGAGGTCGAGTAGGAGTCACCGACGGGAATGGCCGCGACACCTCGTGCGGCCTGGTCGAAGACGGAGTCGGCTGGCTTCGCCCATGGATGACGGAATTCACCGGTCGTTCGTTCCGCGCTGGTCCACGGCGGAGTCATGCCGGGTGCCGGAGACAGCCCAGGGGCTGGGGGTCTGAGGTCGGTCCTGCGCGAATTCGGGTTTGAGATGGCCAGGGACGTGGGACAGCCCGGCCTCCTCGGTTCCGCATGTCCAGCGGTCCGCCGACGTCTGGAGTTGGGGGCTGACCTCGGGATCGACCCGTGGGAAACTGTCTGGAGACGGAACCCGCGCGCGCAGTGCGGTCTCATGGAGGCAGCACCGGATCCGGTCTTCCAGGCGGGCGGCGGGTCGGACTTGAGATTCTCTCAGCAGGAGGCAGCAGATCAATGACGAGATTCACGTGGCTGGGACATTCCACGTTCCATATCGAGGTCGGAGACGGCCCCGCGATCCTCATCGATCCCTGGTTCACAGGGAATCCATCCTATCCGGAGGGCATGGAACCGAACCGCGTCGATGTGCTGCTGATCACGCACGGACACTTCGACCACATCACGGACGCCCTGGCGGTCGCCGAGCGGTTCAAGCCGACCATCCTGTGCAACTACGAGGTCTCGGCTTGGCTGGGTTCGAAGGGAGCGGAAAACGTAACCGGAATGAACCTGGGGGGCAGCTGCGAAACAAACGGGCTCACCGTCACGATGACGCGGGCGCTGCACAGCAGTTCGATCGATGATGGAGGCCAGCAAATCTATGGAGGCGTCGCCGCCGGGTTTGTAGTCCTGCAGCCGGACGGGCGGGCGTTCTACTGCGCCGGCGACACCGATGTCTTCAGCGACATGCAGCTCATCCGGCGTCTGCACCAGCCGGCCCTTGCGATGCTTCCCATCGGAGACCTGTTCACCATGGGACCGCGCGAAGCCGCCCTGGCCTGCGAGTTTCTGGAGCCCGAGGTGGTGCTCCCCATGCACTACGGAACGTTCCCCGTCCTCACAGGAACGCCGGAAAAGGTACGGGCCGCACTGGGCGACGGCTCGACCGTCGATGTCGTGAGCCTCGAACCGGGCGGGACCTTCGAGTGGTAGGCGGACTGGGGGCTCAGCCCCGCGAAAGCCCTTCGTAGGTCTCCTCGTCCGAAGCCTCGGTCGTCACCGGCAGGCCGCATGTCGACCATCCCGGATACACGACGGCGCCGGTCATGTCCGTTTCCCCGCCGAATCCGCCGCGCATGTCGACGACGCTGGAGAATCCGTTGGCTATCAGGACCCGCGCAGCCTGCATCGACCTGCCGCCCTTGAGGCAGGCCGTGATGATCTTCGCGTCCTTTCCGAACGCCCGCTCACACACGTCTACAAAGTCCCGGTTCGGCCGCATGCCCATGTAGCTGCGATGCAGTATCGGGACATTTCTTGCACCGGGCGCATGGCCAGCCTCAAACTCGGGCACCGAGCGGACATCGAGGTAGATGTATCCCTCGTCCGAATCGAGCAGGTTGCGGGCCTCTTCAGGCGAAACACGTTTCAGTGACATGGCGCTCCAAGACCTAACGTCGCCTATCCCAGCTGCCGTTGTCAACGTCACACCACAGCGGGCAAGGCTTCCCGCAGAGGTGTCCCGCGACGTCGGCCCTTCCAGAGTTGGGTGCCCGGGACGGAGTCTGGCGGGTCGTCAGGCGGTAGTAGAATGGCAGGCCCGTCCAATGGTAAGACTGCTTGCCCCACTCGTTGCCGCCGTTTTCTTCGCTGCTCCGGCGATGGCTGAGCGGCCGAACATCCTGTGGATCGTGTTCGAGGACATCAGCCTCAACATCGGCGCATACGGGGACAGCTACGCCAGCACGCCCGTCCTCGACCGCCTCGCTGAGCAGAGCGTGCTGTACGCGAGGGCGTTCTCCAACGCCGGCGTGTGCGCGCCCGCACGGTCGACGCTGATCACCGGCATGTATCCGCCGGCAATCGGCACCCATCACATGCGCTCGAACGGAATTCCGCCACCCGAGGTGCGCGGATTCACAGAGCTTCTGAGAGAGTCAGGATACTACACGTCAAACCACGTCAAGACGGACTACAACTGGAAGCAGCCGGCATCCACGTGGGACGCGATCAGCGCAGACTGGCGCAAGGACGGGTGGCGCCAGCGGGACGGGAAGCCGTTCTTCTGCGTCGTCAACATTACCGACACGCACTCCAGCCAGATCTACCACCCCTGGTCCGGCTGGCCCCAGCGCCACGAGGCACTGCCCGAGTCGCAGCGGCACAAGCCGGAAGGCGCCGCGGTTCCGCCGTACTACCCCGCGACCGGCGAAGTTCGCGGCGCCTACGCGCGCTACGCGGACAACATCAGCTACGCGGACAGGCTGGTGGGCGAAGTTCTGGAACAGCTTGAGGAGGACGGCCTTTCGGCCTCGACGATCGTCTTCTTCTACTCGGACCACGGTGCGGGCATGCCGCGCAGCAAGTCCTTCCTGTTCGAGTCCTCAACCCACGTGCCGCTGCTTGTCCGGTTTCCGGAAGAGTTCGCACGATGGGCTCCGACAGAGCCCGGCGGCCAGACTGACCGCATCGTCTCCTTCGTGGACTTCGCTCCCACCGTGCTGAGCCTCGCGGGCGTCGGGGCGCCCTCGAGATTCCACGGAACCGCGTTCCTCGGCCCACACGCACGTCCGCCCAGAAGCCACGTGTTCGGCTACCGGGACCGCCTCGACGAGCGGTACGAGTTCATTCGATCCGTCCGCGGCGGGCGCTTCAAGTACATCCGGAACTATCTGCCCCACCTGCCTTGGTTCCACGGGCAGACAAGACTCTACCCGAGCACCCACCCGGTCACTGTGGCGCTGCACGAAGGCGCCGTGCGCGGGCTGCTCGACGAGCCCGCCGCGCTGCACATGGCACGGCGAAAGCCGCGGGAGCAGCTGTTCGACCTCCGCGCGGACCCCCATGAGATCAACAACCTGGCGGAGGACGCTGCATACCGCGCGGAGCTGGAGCGCCTGCGTGCCGCTCACCGCCAGTGGGTCCTCGAGCACCGCGATCTCGGCTTCCTTCCCGAGTCCGAGATGTGGCTGCGCTACGAGGGGGCGGCGGCAAAGGCATTCGCGGACGACCCGTCCCTGTATCCGTTGGAACGGATCCTCGAGACGGCGGACTGGGTGGGCCTGGGCAAGGAGTTTGCTGGGCGGCAGGTGCAGCGCCTTGCGGACACTGACGCGACGGTGCGATTCTGGGCCGCCGTCGGCCTGCGGGCGGGCGGTGCGGCCACCCAATCGTCCCGGGAGGCGCTGGCTCGGGCACTGGACGACCCCTCCGAAGCCGTAAGGACCGTGGCAGCCGAGGCGCTCTGCCATGCCGGGAATTGCGGGGAGCCCCTGCGAATTCTGGCGAAACAACTGGACCACGGCGACGAATGGGTCAGGCTGCGGGCGGTCAACGCCCTGCACCGACTGGGAGATCGGACAGACCGACTCCGGGACAGGCTTGAGGCATTTCACCGGCCCTTCGCCTCGCTCAGCCCTCGCGAGTTCTTCCGCAAGGCCGGGTATCCCCACTGGGTGCTGCGGGCGTTCCTAGGGACGGGGCGCTGAAGCCCGCGAGCGCGTTTCGCAGGCGCACTTCCGGCGCGCCTCGCCTGCGACTGCGGCAAGTCGCTATGATCGGCATTTCCCGGCATGCCGGATTCTCCCGAAATCTCTGTCGTCGTTCCGGTCCGGAACGAAGAGGCGACAGTCGCCGAACTGGAGCGCCAGCTGCGCAAGGCGTTGCCGCCGAGCCACGAAATCCTGTTCGTCGACGACGGCAGCACCGACGGCACATGGGAGGCCCTCGCCGCCATCCACGACCCTGGCCGGGTCCGCCTGGTCAGGCTGCGCGCGCCGAGCGGAAAGTCCGCCGCGCTGATGGCAGGCTTCGGCTGGGCGCGGGCGCCGGTCATCTTCACACTGGACGGGGACCTGCAGGATGACCCGGCGGAGATCCCGGCATTCCTGCAGGCATTGGGAGAGGGATACGACCTCGTCTCCGGCTGGAAGAAGGTGCGCCACGATCCATTGCACAAAGTCGTGGCGTCCCGTGTCTTCAACTTCGTCATGCGGCACGGCACGGGCATTGCTCTGCACGACATGAACTGCGGTTTCAAGTGCTACCGCGCGGAGGTGGTCAAGTCTCTCAGGATTTACGGAGACCAGCACCGTTTCATTCCAGTCTTCGCGGCTCACCAAGGTTATCGGGTAGGCGAGGTTCAGGTGCGGCACCGTCCCAGGCGGCACGGTCGCTCCAAATACGGGCTGAGCCGGCTCGTCAAGGGTTTCCTCGATCTGGGAACGGTGCTGCTCCGAACCCGGTACCGGGACCGCCCGGCTCACGCCTTCGGATTTACGGCGATCGCGTGTCTGGCGGCGGGCATAGTGGTCTGGGCAGTGGCGGCCAGTCCCCTGCTTCCGGCTCGGGTCTCGATGGCCGCGCTGTCGGCGGCCGTTGGGCTCGGGCTCGGCGCGCTCATTCTGCTGGTCTGCGGCTGGCTCGCCGAATTGCTCCTCGACCGAACGGCGACGGACAGGAACGCCTGCGTTCCGGCCGTCGGGGAGACCCGTGAATAGGCGCATCCTCGTCGCGGCCAAGATCGTCGTGCCCCTGGTCGTGGCATTCTTCATCGGTCGGGCGATCCACGGGAACTGGCAGCAGGTCCGGGCCGAACCGTGGAGGCTCGACTTGGTCTGGCTGGCGGGCTCGTTTGCGCTGGCGGCAGCCTGGCACCTGGTTCGCCCCCTCGGATGGACGCTGCTGATCCGGGGTTTCGGCCACGCCGTGCCGTACTGGGACATCTACCGCGTCTACAGGAAATCGGAGCTCAGCCGGTACGTCCCCGGCGGGATCTGGCAGTTCGCCGCCCGCATCTATCTGACCCGTCGATACGGAATCGGAGCCGCGGTGTGTCTGGCTGCAACGCTGCTGGACATGACGCTGGCGGCGCTGGCCGCCCTGCTTCCCGCGGCATGGCTGGCAGGGTCGGCCTCTACGTCGCTTGGACAGTGGCAAAGGATCTCCCTGCTGGCGTTTCCGTTTCTCGCCTGCGTCTTCGTCATCCCGCCGGTCTTCAACGCGTGGGCCAGACCGGTGGCCAGGCTGCTCGGGCAGCCCTACCAGCGGCTCGAGGTGAGCGTGTCGCGCATGCTCGGGATCTGGGCGGCCTACTGCGCGATGTGGTCCCTGCTCGCCTTCGCAATGGCCAGCTTTGCGAGAGCACTGCTTCCGGGTCTGGACGCCCAGCAGCTCGCATTCATCGCGGGCTGCTACGCGATGGCCTGGGCCGCCGCACTGCTCACGATGATCTCCCCGGCAGGCATGGGAATCCGGGAAGGCATTCTGGGCCTGCTGCTCGGCCAGACACTGGCCGCGGGCACAGCGATGACGCTGGCCGTGGCAATGCGCCTGTGGATCGTGTCCATGGAGCTCGCGTGGCTTGGCGTCGGCTACCTGGCACGACCCGGGCCGCGAGCAGCTGCAGACTAGAACTCGCGAACAGCAATGTTGCGGAAGCGGTGCTCAAGACCAGGCCGGCAGCGGTCGCCGCCGTGGACCTGCACTGCGAGGCTTCCGGTCACGGCCTCGTTCGGCAAATGGTTCGCCGTGTCCTGGAAGTCAACGACCTCGACGTCGTTGATCCAGACCTTGATCTGCGGCGCGGCACCCTGGATGCGGGCCCGGACGGCATTCCATCCGTCCTCCTTCCAGGCCGCCTGCCAGCCCTGCGACTCCTTCATCCGCACGCCGTCAAGCCGTTCGCCGAAAACGCCTCCGACGTTCCCCCCTTCGAGGTAGTCCAGCATCACCTGATAGGCCTGCCCGCTCTGACTGGACCGAAGGAACAGGCCCCCGTCACAGCCGAAGTCGGGCCTGATCTCGATGTAGACCTCGAAGTCGCCGAACGACTCATCGGTCAGCAGGATGCCGCCATTGCCCTCGTGGTCCTGCTGGCCCACCAGCGCCCCCTCGAACACGCGCCACTCCTTGGTGTCGCCATGATGATTCGAAAGGCTCATGTGCCAGCCGGCCAGGTTCCTCCCGTTGAAGACGGAGCGGAACCCTTCGGGCACCTCCGCGCCCAGCAGGCCCGGAATCAAGAGCAAGACGTACGCTACCGGCCGCAACTCGCCACCTCCGTTCCGGCTAGCGTATCACGCCCTCTCCGAGGCCCCGGTCGACACCGCGGATGTATACTGGACCGGCCCGAGCGGACGCATCCGCCGCCTGTGAGACAGTGAGGCGATGGCTGGGTATTACAAGGAAGAAGATCTACCGCGTTTCGCGGAAATGTCCGAAGGTGCGCCGCGCCTTTGGGAGAAATTCAACTCCTGGTACAGTGCCGTCTTCGAGTCGGGAGCGCTGACGCAGAGGGAGAAGAGCCTGATCGCACTTGCTGTGGCGCACGCGCTGGAATGCCCCTACTGCATCGACGCCTACACGCGGGACTGCCTTGAGAAGGGCTCTAACCTGGAGCAGATGACAGAGGCGGTGCATGTGGCCTCGGCGATCAAGGGGGGCTCGGCGCTGGTCCACGGCTTGCAAATGCGAAACGTGGAAGCGAAGCTAAGCATCTGACATTCACCGTGGGACTGAGTCTCCAGGCGGCACGCCATCCACTGGCCTCACCCGCAGAGCAGCTGCGGGTGCTCGGCAACGGCCACACCCGCGGCAGCGTCAGGCCTTTCGAAGACACCCTTGCCGATTCCGGGATCGGCCCGCTGACGGCCGGACGGATCGAAGTCTTCCAGGTCAATGTCGGCAAGCTCTGCAACCAGACCTGCAAACACTGCCATGTGGACGCCGGACCCGACCGGTCGGACGAGATGATGTCCAGGGAGACGTTCGATCTCTGCCTGAACGCGATCCGGCGCATCGGGCGTCCGACGGTCGACATCACCGGCGGAGCTCCGGAACTCAACCCGAATTTCCGCTGGTTCGTCGAGCAGGTCCGGTCCCTGGGCTGCCACGTGATTGACCGCTGCAACCTGACAGTTCTCACCATCGCCGCGCAGCGTGGGCTGGCAGAGTTTCTGGCAAGACGCCAGGTCGAGATCATCGCAAGCCTTCCGTACTTCCTCCAATCGCGCACGGACGCGCAGCGCGGAGCGGGGGTGTTCGAGAAGTCCATCAAGGCCTTGCGGCTGCTGAACACACGGGGCTACGGCATTCCCGGCAGCGGCCTGAACCTGAACCTGGTCTACAACCCCACGGGGGCATTCCTGCCGCCGGACCAGGGCGAGATCGAATCGGACTTCCGGCGGGAACTGCGAAAGCGTCACGGGATCGAGTTCACGTCACTCTTCACGCTCGCCAACATGCCGATCAGCAGGTACCTCGAGTTCCTGGTTCGCAGCGGAAACTACCGGCGCTACATGGAACTCCTCGTCAACGCCTACAACCCCGAAGCCGCATCCCGGGTGATGTGCCGCTCGATGATTTCCGTCGGCTGGGACGGGCGCCTGTTCGACTGCGACTTCAACCAGATGCTCGATCTTGAAGTCGGTTTCGGCGCGCCCCGCCACATATCGGACTTCAACCGGGACCGACTTGCGTTTCGCCGCATCGTGACTGCACAGCACTGCTACGGCTGTACGGCCGGGTCAGGATCGAGTTGCGGCGGCGCGACGGCCTGAGACGGCCGCTGCGACTGCACAGAGGGCATCGTGCCAGGCTCCCTGTGCTCCGCTGCTTCCGGGAATTGGCACCAAGTCGGCGAGCGATGCCCGATATGCTGGAGGCGGCCGGAGTGAATCCTGTTGCTGGCATCGACCTTGGGGGGCCGAATGCACAGTGTGCGGCCGATTTACTCGCGCGAATCGGGCGGGGAGGAGACGGTCCCGCAGTCTTTCAGGACCTCCCCGATGGAAGTCCGGGGTGCAAGGATATTGCTATGCCGCCGCTAAGCCGCCGAACGCTGCTCGCACAGCTCGCCTGCCTGGGATGCGCAGGCGTCGGAGAACGGGGGAGCCAGGACCGCCCGACACCGTCCCCGTGGCGGCTCGCAATCGGCCTGAACGGTTTCGGGTCCTCCGAAACTCACCACGGCAAGCGTTACGACTACGACGAGATCCTGCGATTCGCCCGCGACGAGGGCTTCGAGGGGATCGAACTCTGGCGCGGCTGGCGCGAAGGCTACCCCGATCCGGATGACGACGATGCCATCCAGGCGGCGCGTGACAAGATCGAATCGTACGGATTGCAGGTGTTTTCGATCCAGGGAGGCGTCCGTGGCGTGAATCCAGTCTCGGACGATGCGTCGGAGCGAGCCGAGTACACTCGCGGCCTTGAGAGCCAGGTGAAGCTGGCCGTAGAGTTCGGCTGCGACGCGATGGGCCTCTGGTCGGCGGGCCGGGCTCCGGACCGCGTCGGGGAAGACCAGCTCATTGAACGGTTTGCGGAAGTCCTGCGCCCAGCGATCCGCTATGCGATCGACAGCGGGATCCTGCTGGCCATCGAAGGAGAGCCTCCGCTTCTGGTAAATTCAGCGGCGCGCTACCACAAGCTGTTCGCGATGGCCGGCATGGACGATCTCAAGGCGATTTTCGACCCGTCGCATTTCGACCTGCTCAACGGCGCTCGAGGACGGCCGGAGGATCTGCTTCTCGAACTCGGTGTGGACAGGATCGGGTATGTCCAGTTCTGCGACGGCGACTCAACCTTGCGGCCGTTTCCCAGTGGAGGGGCGGGCACGTCCCGGCACCTGCCGTGCGGCGAGGGCGTCTACGACATCGTCAAGCTCTGCTCGATCCTCGACGAGGGCGGCTTCCGAGGATGGTTTCAGATGGACAGCTGGGGGACGGAAGACGCTTACTGGACATCCAAGTCCTGCAAGGACGCAGTCGTCGGCTACCTTGAGGAACGAATCGCAGGCTGATGCAAGCCAGCATGGCGGCGGGAGGCCGAGAGGGTCTTCAATTCTCCCGCTTCGTCTGAACTAGAGCGGGCATGCCGAACCCATTTCCGAAAGCGGCATCGTAGACCCGAGCGGACTCGGACCGCTGAACTCCACCGTGTCAAGCTAGCAGCCCGACCCGAACTCACAACTCCCGGTTTCTGGTCTCACGGACACGCTCGCACTGACTGGAAATCTGCGTAAGGTGGCGGTTGAGTGGCAGTTGCGCCCAGCCGGTACCAAGTGTCGAATGGGGTGTTTCCGCGGCTGGTAGACTTGCGCGTACTGACGAGGCAGACTCCGGTGACGACAGGCGCGGCGCCGGATGGGGCCGCAATCCCTGCAGCTTGAGCGCCCGTCTCCGCAGGTCAGGCAGGTCGCTCAGCGTGGGCACTGCATGTCCCGGCACGCCCTGGATCTTGAGTCTCACAGCCATCAGCGTTCCCAGACTTGCCAGCCCGTCCGGAAAACTCCGCAGCGGCAGCTGCCCATCCGGGGTCCTCCATACAAGGGTTTTCTCACACTCCCGACCCGGGGCCTGTGCGAGAAGGCCCGGTATCTGAGTTCCGACCATCGCAGATTAGGCCGTTGACGAGGTTGTTACGCAACCTCCTGACTGTCAAGCACTTGCGCCACTCCTGCCGCGGCTAGGATTGGCTTGCCCCAGAGCGACCGGTCAATGTACGATGTCACTATTGACGGCCAGATTTATCCCTCCGGCCTTCCCTAGGCTATCGATCTCCAGCCGGCCGATGCGGCCCCAGGGGACCACTCTGCGCTTGGCCTGCGGGATCCTACTGCACGGTTTCTGTGCCAGGGCAGAGTCTGCCGGCCGTCCTGCCGGCCCTTCCTGGCAGGGCGAAATAGTGACACCTCCAAGATTGATCCGTGTTCGGAACTCAGAGACTTGTCGACAGCGCGACCGACACACGATCGGGAAGCTCCCGGGCCATGCTCCAACATCTACGATGCCAGCCGGGCGACGGCTCCGCGGCAACCCTGACATGTGTCCGCCAATTCCCACGGTCGGTGTGCTCGCCGATGCCGGATTCGAGTCGAGAAGGTCAAGATCCCGGCACGCAGCTGGCTGGGGCCTTGGTTCGGTTGGGCCGGGACCCTCGCGTCCAAGGGGGTAAGGTTCGCCGATTCGTGCGGAGTTACCGCTCCCGGATATCGCCGGGAATCAATATATGATCGTGGTGACAGACTTGATACCGGTGCCATTGTCCGGATGCACGGGATTCGCCAGTGAGAGAGGAAGCATGGCTAGGACTGTAACGTTGCGGTTGGAAAAGGACGCATACGAGGAGTTGCAGAAGGCCGCAGCGGCTGAACGCCGACCGCTGGCGAACTTCATCGCGACCGCCGCTCTGGCGCGGATCAGGGAGGCGCAGTTCGTCGATGACGGAGAAATGGCCGAGATCTTGGGCAACGACGCGCTGGTCCGCAGGCTGAAGGCCGGTTCGCAACAGGCTCGCCAGCGGAAAGGCGATTTCGTTGCATGAGTGCCGGATCTTTGAGACCGAGCAATTCCGCAAGGACCTGCAGCTGATCGCCCGGGCTGGTCACGAAGAGATCGTCGGCAAACTGCGGCGATCAGTCTATCCACAGCTGCGTGAGCACCCTTACTTCGGGCCGCACATGCGCAAGCTGAAGGGCTACGCGCCGGAGACCTGGAGATGCCGGATCCGGTCGTGGCGGTTCTTCTACGAGATTGATGACCAAGGACGCGTTGTTTCGATGATCGCGGCGTCTCACCGCGGCTCAGTGTACTGATCTCCCTGCTTGTGCACGCCGCGGCAGTCCGGTCTGCAGCATCGGAGGTCGCCAGAGACAACGTTTCTTGCCCGGACCAGGTCGACATCGGCGATGTTGACCTAGCGTCCCGGTCCCGCGATGATTTCCGGCCGGGCTCCAAGGGATCCAGTTCATTCACCGCGACAAGGATCTGCTACAGAAGATTCCCGATCTGCTCAGCGGCCATCTGTTCCGGAACGCAGTATCGGAAGGGGATTCCAGCGGTGCTGAAGCGCACCGGAACCGGAACGGAATCCGTACCGACGTGGGTCGCCAGGACGTGGGTCTGTGGTCGATTCCGGTACTGGCGATTCTGAAGCAGGCGCTGATCTGCGACTGCGACCGGCTGCACGAACTGGCCAGCAAGCCCTTGGATGTGAGGCACATGATCGGCCTCAGCGATGTCCTTGACTAGCGCGGGCTCTTGCGTCGGGCCATCGTGCGCAACGTGTCGCTGTTCACGCCGGCGTTGCTGGACGAGATCAATCAGGTGCTGGTGCGGGCGGGTCACCGGTTGCAGGGGCTGACACCCGGGCAGGCATTGCAGGCGCGGTGCGATTCAACGGCCCTATGGCTTGTCCGGCAACAATGGGGCTGTGAAGGGTTCCTCATGGGGGGTGCGGGCCCCCCGGGCCGGGGGGGGCGGGGCCCGGGGGGCGCGCCCCCCCCCCCAAAAAACCCCCCCCCCGGGGGGGGGGGCCGGCCCCGCCCCCCCCA
>JAPPMB010000041.1:118174-183341 GCA_028819255.1 Bryobacterales bacterium
CCGCCCTTTGGTGTTCTCCTCAAATTTGGGGGGTTTTTTGGGGCCCCCGGGGGGGGCGGCCCCGGGGGGGGGGGGGCGGCACGGCGCCTGGTCTCCGAGATCCTCCCGCATGATCCCGGCACCGGAGGAGGGTCTGCCGGCCCGTCCCAGCAGGGCGCAATGGTGACAGCCCTAAGGAATAAGACCCCTATGAGACCCCAATAGGACCCCTATAAGACCCCATGAGACCCCAGAGCAATGTGCTGGAACCAAACTTCTGGAAAAGTACCGGTCCCTGCTGTAGCGGTGTTGGTGGGTCACTGTGAAGCGGTTCCGCTCGAATAGTCGCGCGGCCTTCGAGTTTCCGGGCGAAGACCTTCCGTGGAAGAGATCGAAGTGGTGTGAGCCGTGCCTGATGCCGTTGCGGTGCATGTCGATTGTGCCGCGCTCGGGGATCTGAGCCCTGGGGCCGGGCAAGCAGCATGCGGCGCACACGGCAGTCTTTGTCGAAACGGAAGGTGGCAGCGGAATCGGGCTGCCCAGTATGGAGGAACGTGCGGAATTGGACGAGGTCAATGCGGCACTCCCAGTCGTAGTAGTGAAGGTTGCCGCGGAACCAGCCGACGCCGCCGTGTCCAAGGTGTGGTCCGCTGACGGTGCGACCTGCGGGCGGACAACGCGGACCGCCGGTCAGCGCGTCGCAGACCAGGCGTTCGAGACCAAGTTCGGAAGTGTCCATGGTCATTTTCTGAGCTTGGCACCTCCCGAAGTTCTCCGGGCCTTGCTTCATCAATTGCTGCTCGAATCTCCGCCGTCCAGTGCTGCACTTGGGGCCACGCGGTGGACAGCAGCACCACGATCGCCAACCCCGAGCCAGCGAGATTCTGCTGGTACCGCATGCTCTGGTCCGTGGTCGCAATGACCTCGCACTCCTCCGCCTCGGCCCTGCGGATCAGTCAGCCGTCCTCCGGCAACCCCCACACCCCCTCCTGCGACCTTCCCACCGACTGGTCCCGAAAATGCTCTCGCAGCGGTGCAGGGGTTCTATGGTCGAACAGGATCTTCATGGTAAGGCCGGCGTCTTGAAGTACTCCGCTTCATGTTTGAGAACGGCCGCCACCTGCCAGTCTTCCACCTCGGGATACCATTCCAGGAACTGTTTCACCGTGGCACTCCTCTCCAGGTTCTCGAAGAGCGCGTACACCGGCACTCTTGTCCCGGTAAAGGCCCAGGCGCCGCTGATCTTGTGTGGGTTGCGCTCCACTGCCGAGCACGTATTCCAGTTCGTCATGGGCCTGTCTCCATCGCTATGCCAGATTTGATCGTCTGTAACTTCGATTGAGGCTGGATTGTATCGACTCGGTTCCTGTCGCAGGCACATTTCCTTGTGAGTCACCTGACGTGGTCCTGCGGACTGCTTTCGAGCGGGCTCTGTCGGCGGGGACAGGGGAGCGGCGAGCGCAGCCACAGCCGGGCCGCGACGTTTGGAGAGGCGTTGCACTGGAGGTTGGGGGTAGGGCGGCATGGGCTGGACTGTGGGCAGCTGTAGCGGCAGGTCAATGGCCTCCTGCTTTCGGTTCGCGGAGTTGCGATTGTCCGCGGGCGCGTAGCGGAACCCGGTTTAGCAGCGGATGATGGAGATCGCTGTGTTGGTCAGCCAAGCCAGGTCGCGCAAACAGACACTACCGTGGTCTTCGTTATGGGTGGCGTTACGCAAATGGCGCAGGGGGTGCTCGATGTGCCAGTGGTTGCGGTTCAGGGCCGCGAGCTGCTCCGAATCGGATTCGTCGGAGCCCAAGGAAGTGAGCGCTCTGGTGACTTTCATGCGACCTTCCGTTCGCGTTCGATGCGGATGGCCTGCTGGCGTCCATAGAGGCCGGCTTTGCCGTCCCATTCCGGACCGCTGGAGTCCTCCCTGACCGAGGAGCGACGGCTCTCCACACGGTCATGGGCCTTCTCGCGAGACTCGAACTGGAGGCGGGAGTCGAACTCCATGGCGAGCAGGTCCGCTCTCGTCTGTCGATTCGCAGCCTCGACGGGGCTACCCTGCACTCGCCGTTCCTCGAGCAAAATTGCCGTAGCTCCCAAGGAATGAGACCCCAACAGGGCCTTAGAGCACTGTGAGCGGCTGAATTCAGCCTGATCCGGTTGGGGTTCTCCGCCACCGGGCCGCGTGTCCACATCCAGAAGACTGCGCCAGCCCTCGGCCGCGCAGTGCCGCCAACGCCCTCTTCACCTAACAGTCGCTAGTGTGCAGGGGCATTCGGGCGAGAATCTCGCACAGCGGCAGGCCCTCCTTCGAGCGGGCCAGCAGGGCTAGAATTGCTTTCTGCCGCTCAATCAGATCATTCCCGGAACCTGCGAAAGCGACCGAGTACGCGGGGCGGAATCGCACTGTCACGCAGTTGCCGCGTTCTTCGATCTCAGGACGGGATAAACCGGCGGCGGTCGCCAGATCCACCATCTTGAATTTCCCGCGGCCCCACTCCCCAATCACGCCGAGGCGATAGAAGGTCCGGGCGATCAGCGGATTCCACGGCCTCGACTCGTGCGGTCCGAACAGGTCGTCAGGAGTCAGCCCGAAGTGAAGCGGGCCAGTAGAGGTCACCTCCAAGCGGTCGTCGTAGACCGCGATGCCGACCGAGCCGCCGCCCATCGCATAGTCGCGGTGGCACAGGGAATTTGCGATTGCCTCCCGCGTCGCCAGCGGCGGGTAGAGCGGTTCGTCAATGCGAGTCATGCGGCCCGACTCGAACCGGCCGGCAATGTGCAGCGCGTCGCGAAGAAAGCGCTCCGCGCTTGTGAGCAACTTGAAGGTGGAGTTACTACGTTTTCGTGGACAGCGTCGAGGTGCGGCGGAGGTAGAGTGATCGAGAGGGCCGGGCGAAAGGAGGCGCCCGATGATGAGCACACAAAGAAACGTGAAGCCGTATCCCGCGGAGTTCCGGGAGAAGGTGGTGCGGCTGGCTCGGATCAGCGGACGCCGGCCGCGCGAGATTGCCGAGGAGTTCGGGATTTCGGCGGACTCGGTGCGGCGCTGGGTGAAGCAGGCCGATCTGGACACGGGAAATCGCAAGGACGGCCTCAGCGCGGGCGAGCGCAAGGAGCTGGCGAGGCTGCGGCGTGAGGTCCGCCGGCGCTGCTGCTGTGGGTGCTGGTGGGCGAGGGGCGCAAGCACTTGCCGTATCCCTTTGCCCGCCCCACTGGGATTCCCACCGGCGTTGTGGGCAGTTCCGCCAATAGACGCAGCGGCGGCGACCGCGACCGCGCTCGCCGCTCGAGCAGCGCACGCTGCGCCGGGCGGACGCCGGGCGGACGCCCTAGGACGCGCGGGCCGCCTTGCCTGGGCCGGTCCGCGGCTGGAGCGCAACTGGGCCGTCTTCAACGAGTTGCGGGATGTCCTGCGGCTGCGGGACGACGAGCTGCCGCGCGGCGGCCGGCACCACCCGTCCGCGCCTCGGTCGCCACACGCCTGCAGGCCATCGCCAGTGCCACCCGGGCTTGCCGGGACAGGCTGCACCAGCGGGTCGCCGCGCAACCGGCACCGCCAGCTGCCGTGCGGGAGCCCCTGCCGGAAGCTGTCGTGCTCGGCTGTCGGGAACGCTAAGGCGACTCCCTGTGCGGGCATCCGGCAGTGCTGGACTCCGCCGGTCGCGTGGTCCATGTCGTGGACTGCACCAACAATGTGGCCCAGCACTTCTTCGCCACCGCCAAGCAGGAGCTGCGCCGCCGCAACCGGGCCTGGGCCGCTGACACTTAGTGGCCTCTCTGAGTGATCAGAAACACTGCCCGCAAACGCGTGCGAACATCCTTCCCAACTGAAACTTGACCGGTAGTAGAATAGAGTCAGGACAACGGCACTGGAAGTGTCGGCGCATGACCTCTGCACGATTGGCTACGGAGGGAGGACTCTGCGGGAGTTTCTTGACTGTCTCGCCTCTCACGGCATCGAGACGCTGGTTGACGTGCGATTCCGGCCTTACATCAGGAGGGTGGAATTCAACAAGGATTGCGTCAGGTAGCATCTGAAGGAAGCGGGAATCCGGTACGTCCACATGCTGGATCTCTGTAACCGGAACTACAGGTGGGACAACGTGAATCTGGTCAAGGCCGAGCGAGGCACAGCCATGCTTCACGATCTGCCAGCCAAGGGAGACGGGATCGCGCCCATGTGCGCCTGCCGGAAGTACTTGAGCTGTCACGTTTCCCATGTCGTGGACTACTACCAAGAGCACCATGACTCCGAGGTCAGAGTAACGAACCTGTAGGGGTCAGCTCGATGGAGGCAAGGGCATCGCAATAAGAGCGAAAAACCACTTGACAACCGGTGCGAAAGGAGGTAGACCGCTTCTATATCATTGATAAAGAAGGAGTTAAATTCCAGCTAGGAAGCCAAGGCAGAAGCGAGGTCGCCCGGTGAAGTACACCATGCCGGACCCTATCCCGGACGCTCCGGAGAATGTGGTGAAGGCTATCTTGGCGAGTCCTCCCCCAAAGGAGTGGGAATACATGAAGAATTATGGGAAGAGGGGCCGGGGATAAAGATCCCCGTGAACAATGAGGGTACCTGACAGTAGATGGCTGAAAGCAATCAATGAGGTTCAATGGTGGATTCTTGCTGGATTCTCGGCTGGGTGTTGGATTATGGTGGGCTTCCATGCTTGCGAATTCCTTACATTGCCAAGCAATGCGTACTGGACAGTTTCTCTGGTTGGTACATTGTCTTCATGCTTGCTTATATTTCGTACAGTGGACACCATGCATAAGAGCCTTAAGCATCGCCTATGCAAGTTCAGTAAGCTCACGAAACAGCAGCAGGAGTTCCTCATCGGTGTGGTAAGATCTGGAAATAGATCCATAGACACCGAACGCTTCTTCAGTATGAATTGGTTTCAGGAGTTGGAAGACTTGGGTTACATCGAGGATGTCGGAGTTGCATTTGTAGCATATGTTACTCGCCAAGGATGGAAAAGAGTAGAGGACCACATGAAACAATCTTCACCAGACCGTCGGTAATTAAATGGGTAATCCCCAAAGCAAGGCCCAGGTTGTCGTGGAGTCCGCGGTCTTTGCCACTGCAGGAAGAGCGGAATCCGGGCCAAGATCCTCACGCTTACTGGAATGGTGTGGGGCAATGCTCCGGATCCCTGAAATCTAGACTGACGTCATCCGCCTGTATTAAGCCCCGCACCGAGCGCTGTCTGTGCAGCGGACGCGGCGTAGATTGCGACGACCGCTACGGCGGTCGATCCGAAGTCCGCGCGGCGCCTGTCTTGCTTCCGCCAAGAAGCGAGGCGACTATGACACAACCCGTCAGCGTGGCGCCATTAGCCGTGACGGCTCATATTGACCGGAACTCCACAGCCGCTCTCCGTCCCCGCGTGGCGGTAGTCTACATGCACAAGATTCAGGCGCTGCGGGGCAAGGACAGGCCCGAGAGACTCGAAGCGACGGATCCGTGTGCCTTGGAGACAGTGGTGTCCCCCCAGGAGGCACTCCCTGCTAACATCACCCTTGCCAAACACCCCGAATCTGCACTGGATCGCCGGATACATCTGGGGCATCGCGGACGATGTGCTCCGCGATGTCTACGTCCGTGGGAAGTATCGCGACGTCATCCTCCCGATGACGGTGCTGCGGCGACTTGACGCGGTGCTCGAACCCACCAAGAAGACGGTTCTTGACAGGAAAGCCACACTCGACGCGGTCGGGGTCATCAACCAGGATGCCGCACTCCGGCAGGCATCCGGACAGGCCTTCTACAACACGTCGAAGTTCACGCTCCACGACCTGCGCGCCAGGGCCAACCCCCAGCAACTCAGAGCCGACTTCGAGGACTATCTCGACGGATTCTCTCCCAACGTCCAGGACATCCTCGACAATTTCGAGTTCCGCAACCAGATCCCGCGCCTTTCGAGGGCCGACGCGCTGGGCTCGCTGATCGAGAAGCTCACCTCGCCCGACCTCAACCTCAGCCCGGTGCCTGTGGTCGACACCGCCGGCACGATCCGCCATCCCGGCCTCGACAACCACGGCATGGGCACGGTCTTCGAGGAGCTGATCCGGCGCTTCAACGAAGAGAACAACGAAGAGGCGGGCGAGCACTTCACCCCGCGCGACGCCGTGAAGCTCATGGCGAACCTGGTGTTTCTCCCGATCGCCGACGAGATCGAGTCGGCGACATATCTTCTCTACGACGGTGCTTGCGGGACCGGCGGCATGCTCACCGTGGCCGAGGATGTGCTGCATCACATTGCGGAGGAGCGCGGCAAGCAGGTGTCCACGCACCTCTACGGCCAAGAGATCAACGGCGAGACCTACGCCATCTGCAAGGCCGACCTCCTGCTGAAGGGAGAGGGGAAGGCCGCCGACAACATCGTGGGCGGCCCGGAGCATTCCACACTGTCCAGCGACGCCTTCGCATCGCGCGAGTTCGACTTCATGCTCTCCAACCCGCCGTACGGAAAGAGCTGGAAGACTGACCTGCAGCGCATGGGCGGTAAGAAGGACATGCTGGACCCGCGTTTTGTAGTCGAGCACAAGGGCGATCCCGAGTACTCACTGGTGACCCGCTCCAGCGACGGCCAGATGCTTTTCCTGGCAAACAAGCTCTCCAAGATGAAACAGGGGACCAAGCTCGGAAGCCGCATCGCCGAAGTGCATAACGGCAGCTCCCTGTTCACCGGTTCCGCGGGGCAGGGCGAGAGCAACATCCGCCGGTGGATCATTGAGAACGACTGGCTGGAGGCGATCGTCGCTCTGCCGCTCAACATGTTCTACAACACCGGCATCGCCACCTACATCTGGGTGCTCACGAACCGGAAGCCCGAGCACCGGAAGGGCAAGGTGCAGCTGATCGACGCCAGCAAGTGGTTTCGGCCTCTGAGGAAGAACCTAGGGAAGAAGAACTGCGAACTCGGGCCAGAAGACATCGAGAAAATCTGCCAGACCTTTCTTGACTTCGAGGAGACGGAGCAGAGCATGATCTTCGACAACGAGGGGTTCGGGTACTGGAAGGTGACGGTGGAGCGGCCGCTGCGGCTCGCCGTCGATCTGTCGGAAGAGCGGCTGGCGCGGTTCGTTCAAGTCTGCCGGGAGGCGAGCGACGCGGCACTCGGTGACGCGGTTCATGACGTTGTGAATGAGATGGGTCCGGGGCCGCACCGGAATTTCGGAGCGTTCGCCATCGCAGTGAAGGGGGAGCTGAAGCAGCAGCGCGGCAAGGCCACGCTGACGGCGAAGCGGAAGCGGCTGTTGCGGGAGGGCTTGGCCGATCGCGACGAGATGGCGGCCCCGGTTGTCAAGAAGGCATATCCGCGCACTGCTCTCGCCGATCCGATCCGGGGGCGTTTCGCCAGGGGAGAGGGTCGCGGATCGCACGTGGTCGAGTACGAGCCGGACACACAACTCCGCGACATGGAACAGATTCCGCTGCTTGAGCAAGGCGGGATCGAGGGGTTCCTGGGACGCGAGGTTCTTCCGTACGCGCCGGACGCGTGGTTCGTGGCAAAGACCGTGAAGGTCGGATACGAGATCAGCTTCAACCGGCACTTCTACAAGCCTGAGCCGATGCGGACGCTGGAGGAGATCAGATCGGACATCCTGGCGGTGGAGCGAGAGACAGCCGGTTTGTTGGGCGGGTTGCTGGCGAGACAGGCAGTCCCCGTTCCGGCGAAGCTCAGGATCTACATCGACACCTCGGTGATCGGTGGTTGCGAGGACGACGAGTTCCGGGGGCCATCCCGCCGGTTGATCGAGCAGTGCGCACACGGAGAAGTGATGCTGGTTCTATCAGCGGTCACGCTACAGGAACTGGAACCTGCGCCAAAGGCCGTCCAGGACGTGCTCCGGGCCGTTGGCGCCGACAACCTGGAGGTGGTCGCCATCACGGGCGAGATCAGGGTACTAGCAGATCGATACATCGAGCACGGAGCCCTCGGCAAAGGCATGCGCGCCGATGCCCAGCACATCGCCGCCGCAACCGTGGCCGGTGTTGACGTCCTGGCAAGCTGGAATTTCCGCCAAATGGTAAATCTGAGGCGAATCCGGAAGTACAGCGAGGTTAACCGACAACTGGGGTATCATCCAATTGAGATCCGGAGCCCGAAGGAGTTCGAAGATGAAGAATGAAGTCGGCGAGAAGGCGTTCGACTGCGTGAAATGGACACGCAGCGCGCGTGACCGCATCAACGCAGAGATCCGGGACATGTCCCACGAAGAGCTGCAACGATGGTTGGATGCCCAGCGACCGACGGATCCGTTTCTGGCGGAACTGTTCGATCGCCGTGAGGCCCCGGAAGCCGGCCGGGCCTTCATCCGTGGGGCTGGCACTCGGTGAGCCTAGCTTCGATCCGAGTGACGAATCAGACAGGAACGACAAGAAGATGAACTGCAACGAGATTGTCTTCAAGGTGGCCGAAGCCCCCGAAGGCGAACCGGAATTACAACGAAGTGAATCGGCGATTGGGATACCCGCCTGGGACCATTTGCACGCCGGAGGGAGTTGGAGATGGAGAACGAAGCTGGAGGCAAGTCATTTGACTGTGTGAAGATGACGCGGGAGATCCGGGACAAGATCTACGAGGAAACCAAGCACATGTCCAGATCTGAAGTCATCGAATGGTATAACGCAGTCACGCTAGAGGATCCGTTTTTTGCCAGACTCCCAGAGGCCAAGATCGTGAAGCCGACGAAGAGGCGTTCGACCGTGTGAAATGGACGCGCAACACGCGTGAACGCTTCAACGCGGAGATCCGGGACATGTCCCACGAGGAGCTGCGACGGTGGTTCGCGGCCCAGCGACCGACGGATCCGTGTCTGACGGAACTGTTCGATCGCCGTGAGGCCACCGGAAGATGGGCGGCCCTTCATCCGTGGGACTGGCACTCGACGAGCCAAGCTTCGATCCGAGTAACGAATCAGACAGGAACAAAGAGCAGATGAACCGCAACGAGATTATCTTCGAGGTAGCCGAAGCACCCGAAGGCGGCTACGACGCCCGGGCGCTCGGCCACGGCATCTTCACGCAGGGCGAGAACTGGGACGGTCTCAAGGAAATGGTCCGGGACTCGGTGCGCTGCCACTTCGCCGGCGACAATGTGCCCGGCGTGATCAAATTGCACTTCGTGAGGGACGAGGTCATTGCTGTATGAGGCTCCCGCGATCTCTCCGGGCGGCTCGCGCGCCACTACGGCTCCGTCTTGACTCGAACGTGCGGAAGCCACATGACCGTCACGCGGGTCACGGAGGTCGGCAAGCACAGCGTGACCGTGCCCGCCCACCGCGAGCTGCGCGTCGGAACTCTGAACGCCATCGTGAGCGAGGTGGCGGAGGTCATTGGC
This sequence comes from Bryobacterales bacterium, assembly GCA_028819255.1. Classification (GTDB taxonomy): domain Bacteria; phylum Acidobacteriota; class Terriglobia; order Bryobacterales; family UBA6623; genus VXMF01. The sequence goes on from JAPPMB010000041.1 coordinate 127,495, forward strand.
CTATCCGAGGGGGCCGTGAGGGAAACGATCTTCGAGTGACCGCATGATCGCCGCCCTCACACCCTATCCCGAGATGCGCGACTCCGGCGAGGAGTGGCTAGGCAGAGTGCCGGGGCATTGGGAGGTGCGGCGGCTGAAGACGCTCTCACAGATACGCTACGGTTTGGGCCAGCCCCCCAAGGAAGCGGCAGATGGCCTACCGCTGATACGAGCAACCAACGTTTCGCGAGGTGAGATCGTAGAATCCGATATGGTCTATGTAGACCCGAGCGACGTACCAGCCGGACGCAACGCGCTGCTTTCGGAGGGGGAAATCATAGTCGTAAGAAGCGGGGCCTATACAGCCGATTCAGCCATGATCCCAATGGCGTACAGCGGTGCAGTAACAGGCTATGACATGGTGGTGACCGTCACAAGAGCTTTACCTGAATTCATTGCACTAGCCCTACGGGCCGACTATGTCCGTGACGACCAGCTAGTTGTGGCAAGTACGCGATCTGCCCAACCACACCTGAATGCCCAGGAATTAGGTGATGCGTTTGTATTGCTCCCACTCCTGCACGAGCAAACCGCCATCGCCCGCTTCCTCGACGACGCCGACCGGCGCATCCGGCGCTACATTCGCGCCAAGGAAAGGCTGATCGATCTGCTGGAGGAGCAGAAGCAGGCCGTCGTTCACCAAGCTGTCACGGGCCAGATCAATGTTCGGACGGGGCGGCCGTATCCGGCCTACAAGGATTCCGGTGTGGAATGGCTGGGAGAAATACCGGAGCATTGGGGGGTAGTAGGTCTCTGCTACCGTTATGAGCAGTGTCTTGGCAAGATGCTCGACGGCAAACGGATCACTGGAGAATACCTCTTGCCGTATCTTCGCAACGTCGATGTGCAGTGGGACGACATCAACGTTGCGAATCTTCCACACATGGACATTCATCCAGATGAGATGGCGCGTTACACGGTCCGGCCGGGCGACCTCCTTGTTTGTGAAGGCGGAGAAGTGGGCCGTTGCGCGATCTGGAAGGGGGAGATCAGCCCCTGTGGATTCCAAAAGGCACTCCACCGCCTACGACCGAGGAATTATCAACGAGATCGGCCGCGTTTTCTGTACTATGCGTTCTTGCTCGCCGTAGCCAGGAGTGCATTCACAGATGGACACGAGAGTACAATTGCGCACCTGACTGGCGAAAAGCTCCGACGTCACCGGTTCGCGTTCCCGTGCGTCGATGAGCAAACCGCCATTGTCCGCTTTCTGGACAACGCAACCGCCGCGATCAGCCGGACCATCGAACTCACTCGACGCCAGATCACCCTTCTCCGCGAATACCGTACCCGCCTCACCGCCGACGTAGCGACCGGAAAGCTCGATGTGCGTGAGGCAGCGGCCAACCTGCCGGAGACGGATCCAATCGCGGGCAGGAACCGAGTCGAAACCATCCAAACCGAACCGCGTCCGAATGCGACCGAACACGACCTGGCGAAGGGGGCCATACCATGACGGACTGGAACGAGTGCCCGGCGGTGGAACGCAACCCCCGCAAGATAAGCGGGGCCTGGACCTTCACCGGCACGAGGGTGCCGGTATACGCCCTCTTCGAGAACCTAGAGAGCGGCGCGACAGTGAAGCAGTTCCTAGAGTGGTTTCCCGAAGTCAGGGAGTGGCACGTGGCGGCAGTGCTCAACTACGAAGTGGAATACTTCAAGACGCCGACTCGACCATGAAGATGTTGTTCGACCATGAAACCCCGGCACCGCTGCGACGCCATCTCAGGGAACATTCGGTGGACAGGTCGGCCGAGAGGGGCTGGGAGTTGCTTGAGAACGGTGAACTGATCCAGCGGGCCGAAGAGAATGGGTACCAAGTCATCGTGACGACGGACCAGAGCATGCGGTATCAGCAGAATCTCGCTGGCAGGAGGTTGGCGATCGTCCTTCTGCTTGCCACCTCATGGCCTAGGGTTCAGCACCGGACGGCGGAAATCCGGGCAGCCTTTGAGGAAGTGCAGCCTGGAGAACTCAGGGAAGTGCCGATCCCATGGACCGTGTGAAATGACCACAGACACTTCCGAACTCGGCCTCGAACGGCTCATCTGCGAGGCGCTCACCGGCGACCCGTGCGATCCGCCATCCGGCCTCACCTTGGGTGAGCCGCCACAGGGCTACGGTGGCGTCGGCTGGTCCCGCGGCAATCACCACGACTACAACCGCGAGTACTGCGTCGACCTCGTCCAGCTCCGCACCTTCGTTCACGCCACCCAACCCGACACCGCTCCCGCGCTCCGCCTCGCCGAGGACTGTCCCACCCGCCGCAAGTTCCTCGCGCGCCTCCAAGGCGAGATCAACAAGCGCGGCACCATCGACGTCCTCCGCAACGGCATCAGGCACGGGCCTCACGACCTCGACCTCTTCTACGGCACACCCTCCGCCCAGAACGAGACGGCCCAGCGGCGCTTCCGACAGAACCGGTTCAGCGTCACGCGCCAGCTCCGATACAGCCAGGACAACGCCCAGCGCGCGCTCGATATCGGGCTCTTTATCAACGGGCTCCCGGTGTTCACCTTCGAACTGAAGAACAGCCTCACCAAGCAGACCTTCCACGACGCCATCTGGCAGTACAGACTGGACCGCAACCCGCTCGAACCCCTCTTCCGGCTTGGGCGCTGCGTCGCGCACTTCGCCATCGACGAGAGCGAGGGCCATTTCTGCACCCACCTGCGGGGGAAGGAGTCGTGGTTCCTGCCCTTCAACCGCGGCTGGAACCGGGGTGCCGGGAACCCGCCCAATCCGCACGGTCTCAAGACGGAATATCTGTGGCGGGACATTCTCACACGAGAGAGCGTGAGCAACATTCTGGAGAACTACGCGCAGGTGGTGGAGTCGAAGAATGCGAGTACCGGCAAGAAGAAGAGGGTTCAGATCTGGCCGAGATACCAGCAGCTCGACGTGGTCCGCAGACTATTGAAGGATTCCGGTACGCAGGGGGCCGGAAAGAAGTACCTGATCCAGCACTCGGCAGGCAGCGGCAAGAGCTACTCGATCGCTTGGCTGGCCCATCAGCTGATCCCGCTCGAAAAGGACGGCAAGCGTGTCTTTGACTCAATCATCGTCGTCACCGACCGGCTCATCCTCGACAGGCAGATCCGCGACACGATCCGGCAGTACGCGCAGGTGAGTTCCACGGTGGGGCACGCCGAGCGGTCGGGCGACCTGCGCCGGTTCATCGAGCAGGGCAAGAAGATCATCATCTCGACGATTCAGAAGTTTCCGTTCATCCTCGACGAGATCGGCAACGAGCAGCGGGGACGCAATTTTGCGATCATTATCGACGAGGCACACTCGAGCCAAGGCGGCAGGACCAGTGCGGCCATGTCCCAAGCGCTGGGCGAGGCGGGCGAGAAGGAAGGGGAAGAGACCTACGAGGACCGGATCAACCGACTGATGGAGTCGCGCAAGCTGCTGTCCAACGCCAGCTACTACGCCTTCACGGCCACGCCTAAGAACAAGACGCTGGAGATCTTCGGCGATCCTGAGCCGGAAGGCGACGGTACGGTGCCACATCGTCCTTTCCATGTCTACAGCATGAAGCAGGCGATCCAGGAGGGATTCATCCTGGACGTGCTCAAGCACTACACACCTGTGAAGAGCTACTACAGGCTTGCCAAGACCGGGAAGGGCGATCCCGAGTTCGACACCGGTAAGGCCCGCAAGAAGCTCCGGCGCTACGTGGAGGGGCACGGGCACGCGATCCGGCTGAAGGGCGAGATCATGGTCGACCACTTTCATGCGCACGTGATTGGCCAGCGCAAGATCGGCGGCAAGGCACGGGCGATGGTGGTGACCAACGGGATCAGGCGCGCGATGCAGTACTTTCACACCATCCGCGACTACTTGAAGATGCGCAAGAGCCCCTACAAGGCGATCGTGGCGTTCTCGGGGGAGCACGACTACGGCGGCCAGAACGTGAGCGAGGCCACACTGAACGGATTCCCGTCGGCGAGGATCGCCGAGAGGTTCCAAGAGGATCCCTACCGCCTCCTCATCTGCGCTGACAAGTTCCAGACCGGCTACGACGAGCCCCTCCTCCATACCATGTACGTCGACAAGACGCTCTCGGGAATCAGGGCGGTCCAGACCCTGTCGCGGCTCAATCGGGCGCACCGGAAGAAGCATGATGTCTTCGTGCTCGACTTCCTGAACGACACGGAGACCATCACGAAGGCCTTCTCGCAGTACTACCGCACCACGATCCTGGCCGACGAGACCGACCCCAACAAGCTGCACGATCTACAGAGCGACCTAGACGGCGCCCAGGTGTACTCGCCCGATCAGATCACGACGTTTGTGGAGCGGTACCTGGACGGCGAGGCGCGCGAGCGACTCGACCCGATTCTGGACCGGTGCGCGGCGGTGTACGTCAACGAGCTGGGCGAGGACGAGCAGGTCGCGTTCAAGAGCAAGGCAAAGGGGTTCGTGCGCACCTACGCCTTTCTCTCGTCGATCCTGCCCTACAACAACCTTGACTGGGAGGAGCGCTCAACCTTCCTGAACTTCCTGATCCCGAAACTGCCCGCGCCTGAGGATCCGGACCTGTCGAAGGGCATCCTCGAGATGATCGACATGGATAGCTACCGGGTAGAGAAGCGTGCGATCCGGAACATCATCCTGAAGGACGAGGACGCGGAGATCGATCCCGTGCCAGGGGAAGGAGGCGGTGGACGGCCCGAAGTCGAACTGGACCGGCTGTCAAACATCATCGCCGAGTTCAACAACCTGTTCGGGGGGATCGAGTGGGAGGACGAGGATCGGATCCACCGGATGATCACCGTGGACATCCCGGCCAAGGTGGCTGAAGACAGCGCCTTCAGGAATGCAAGACGGAACTCCGATCGGGAGAACGCCCGGATCGAGCACGACAGGGCGCTCGGGCAGGCCATGATGAGCATCATGTCGGACGACGCGCAGCTGTACCAACAGTTCGTGGACAACGAGGACTTCAGGCAATGGGTGGGACGCAAATCGTTTGCGTTGACCTACGAGACACCGCCTGCGACATGAGCGGGCGGAGGCTCCGGCAGTGGAAGACAAGGTGCGGATATCCCATGAGGCTTCCTACAAGTCCAGAAGGCATGTTCGACGAGTCGCTGCCGGACGCCGTTCGACAGCCCGCGTGCCACAACGAACATTATGGCCATCGCGATAAGGTCATGCGGAAGTCGGGCGCTGGAACGGCTGCATGCCCGCTATGACGCACGCGTTGCCAATCCGGCGCAAGCCGCGGCGTCCCGGCCTGATCATCGCGGAGGGATGCCGCGGACCGGATGCCGTCGGAAACGGCGGTGCCGCAAACGTCTCGGAACCTGCCCGGCGGCCCGGGATAGCGCGTCACTCGCTGTCTCGGATCATCCATGGTCATGCTGCCGTCACGCGTTCACTCGCTGTCCGGCTGATAGCCGAGGGATGGCTCCATCGGCAGGCGCGAGTGGGATGTCGCCCGCGAGCGCGAGAAGCTGGCAGCATGACGCGTCCGGCCAGCCGGAACCGCAGCGCGACCGACGGATAGAGCGAGAACCGTCCGGTTCGCAGCCGTGGTGGCCTAGCCCGCAGCTTGACAACGGCCGATTGTCCCTCCATCCGTCGATTGTTTCGACCTAGCCTAGCCGCGTCAGGTTCGCGGGTCAGCGAACCTGCCGAGGGCCTTTCTCGGCTGTCCGCCCGGGTCGGATCGCTCTTCCCTCGGTCCGGCACTTCAATGAAGCGGCGAAATCCACAATAAGGCCGCCGATACGCTGTCTCAGCAACCAGCACCGCCTCGCCATTCAGTGCGTTGTAAGCGGTTCAATGCCTCCGCCACATGAAGCTCTCACGGACTTGGACGTCGAAATCATCACGAGTCTCGAAGACAAGGGCCCAAGGCGCTCAGGGCGGCGGGGGCTTCCGAATGCGATGCGATCACCAGAGTCGCGATACGCCGTACGGATCGAAGCACTCCTCAATGGAAATGAGTACAAGGCTCCGCGCCAGAGCCTGAGCGATCAGCATTCGGTCAAACGGATCACGAAGGGGACCTGGCAGCGATCCTGCCCGCGCAGCGTCTTCAACGGTGATCGCCAACTCATCAAAACCCTGGTCGGAGATCGTCCCAGCGAAATTGAGTGCGACTGCTTCCGCCGCCGGAAGTCTGCCCAGACGATACTTGGTGGCGACCTCCCACGCCGATGCGGCGCTGATCAATACCTCGTTTGCTTCGTCCGAGATTGCCTGCTTGGCAGTTGGCGACAACCGTTGGCTTCCGACAAGCCACCACAGCAGCGCATGTGTGTCGAGGAGCGCCCGCACGCTTCAACGCTCCCAGCTTGCGAGTTCGGCCTCTGGGAGCGGATCGAAGAAACTCTCATCTACCTCAATGCTCCCCCGCAAGGCTCCGAATCGACGTTTGCCGCGGACGCGAAAACGTACGAGGCGCGCAATTGGCTCTCCGTTCCGGGCAATGACGACCTCGTCGCCAGCTTCTACCTGCACGAGCAAGCGAGACAACTGTGTCTTCGCTTGATGGATGTTCACTACGGCCATCGGCGGCTCCTCACCCAACTATCTTAGCTAACTGCATGACTAACCTTGAGGCCCTCTCAACGGAACCTTAGCGGAATCAGCGGAAGGCAGCCGGTTGGCGTTCTAGGTGAGGCGGTCACCTCGCGCAAGCTATGCGGGTCCGCCCGATCACAACCATTCGCGGAGACGAGTCAGACATGGCGTCCCAGGAACGGCGACGGCACCCGTCCCTCATGGAACTCGAGGCCTTGCAACCTCGAAGCTTCGAGAGCTGGCGCTTTCTTCTCTCGGCCCTATTCTGACGACTGTGGGGTTCGGGACCCCACCGCAACGGTCGTAGCAAGGTGTTCGCTGGAAGAAGGGGTGTTCTGGCTGACCGACTCCAAGCCCTCGTGATCGGCATCCCGGCCACCGGTCTACTTTGGACCACCCGCCGGTCCCTCACTCCGCTGTCTTGGACGTCTCCGATGAATGCTGGAGGGTGGCTGGGCAGTTCAGGTGCTGCAGGATCTCGGCCGACGCCAGGCAAGTTGGGGAAGGTCACTGCCGGTCTTGCCCTCGCCTTCGGCCGGCAGCCGCCACCGCCAAGTCCGGAGACCCTTCCACGCGAGCAGCAGGGGCAGCCCTGCTGCCAACGGCAGCGGGTACAGGCCCTATTCGTGACCGGCGGATTCCTCGAGGCTGCCGTATAGTCAGCTCTCCCAAGTCAGCGCGGCGAACGGGGCGGCGGCCGCGCGGTGAAGCCGTTTCAGGAACCAAGTGACAGGGGAGTCTACGAACGCAGTCCGGCGCCATGCCGGCGATCTGGAGGCCGGTGTCGCCATCGACGCGACGAACCGCTTCAGTGCCCGGGGCGCGGTAGATCGCCACGTCGCCGGGCAAAGTCGCCGAGCGCCCCAAGGCCGACCCGAGGCAGCTGGCCGAACCGGGAAAGCGTGAAGCGCTGAAGCGTCGGGACGCCGTGGATACCCGCATGGCAGGACGGCCAGGGCGATGGACTCGACGGCTCGGAGGGCGACCGCGCTGCTCCGGCAGGTAAAGCGGGAGCTACGGGAACAGTGTGCGGGAACGGCGAGTGCGGGGTAGCCCGATTGAGGCTTCGAAGCGACTGAGACTGGGCCACTCCTCCGCCTGTCCGTTTACGCTCGCCCCGTTTCGGACGGTTCCGGCTGCTCCGTGAAGTCCACACTCGTTGCCCTGCCATCGACCAGTGTCAGCGTCGCGGAAGCGCTCATGCCGCCCTTGTTCCCTTTCTTGAAGCGCCTCCTTTCCAGGAACCGCTCGAACGCCTTCTGGGGTGCTCTGCCTGATGTACACTGGGGCCGGCCTGCATGATGGAGCCCGCAGGTCGAAAAAGGAGTGCGCCCAATGCCGATGAAGATCCTGTTCACTATGCTCGTCACGCTTGCGATGCTGCTGCTGGCCCATTGCGGCGGAGGCGAAGCGCCGCCCGAATCCCCTCCGGCCGAGCCGGCTGAAGCCGTCGAGGCCCCGCCCGTCGCCGAACCGGAGCCGGAACCCGAGATCGAGGCGAAGACGGAGCCTGAGCCTCCGCCGCCGGAGCCGACCGGGCCGCAGAGGGTCCGCATGGAGACCAGCAAGGGCACGATTCTGATCGAGCTTTATCCGGACGATGCGCCGGAGACGGTCAGGAACTTTCTCCAGTACGTCGACGATAAGTTCTACAACCGCACGATCTTCCATCGCGTCATTGACGGATTCATGATCCAGGGCGGTGGATTCACAGCGACCATGCGAAAAAAGTCCACACGTCCGCCGATCCAGAACGAAGCTGGCGAACTCGCCAATCTCAGGTACACCATCGCCATGGCGCGCACACCCGCTCCCCACAGCGCCACCGCCCAGTTCTTCATCAACCACCGAACGAATCGAGGCCTGGACAAGGCCAACGCAAAGGACAATTGGGGATACTGCGTCTTCGGGAAGGTCATTGAGGGCACCGACGTCGTGGACGAGATCGCAAAGGTCCAGACGGGAATGAAGGACGGTCTCCAGGATGTCCCGACGATGCCCGTGCTGATCCGCTCGGTGGAGCGCGTCGGATAGCAGGGGCTGGTGGCGACCGTCCACCGTCAGCCTGGACCGAACACACGGATCGCCTGTGGTGATCTGCGTCGGCGATCCGAAGGCTGGGTCGGACACGCTGCTGAGGCGCACCCGGCCGTTTGCACACAAGTCCCGCCCATCACAGACATCCTTCTCCTCACACGGGACTGAGAAGCAGCTCCTGGTAACCTCGCCTGTGTCAACCACCCCGAACCTTCACTGGATCGCCGGATGCATTTTGGGGCATTCCGGACGATGTCCTCCGCGATGTCTACGTCCGTGGCAAGTACCGCGACGTCATCCTCCCGATGACGGTGCTGCGACGACTCGACGCGGTGCTTGAACCCACCTAGAGGGCCGTTCTCGACAGGAAAACCGCACTGAACGCGATCGGGCTCGTAAACCAGAAGACTTCACTCGAGCAAGCGTCCGGACAGGCCTTCTACAACACCTCGAAGTTCACGCTCCGTGACCTGCGCGCTCGGGCCAGCCGCCAGCAACTCAAAGCCGACTTCGCGAACTATCTCGACGGATTCTCGGCCACCGTCCAAGACATCCTGGACAACTTCGAGTTCCGAGCCAGCTCCCGCGCCTGTCGAGGGCTGACGCCCTTGGCTCCCTGATCGAGAAGCTCACCTCGCCCGACCTCAACCTGAGCCCGATGCCTGTGATGGACACCGACGGCACGATCCGCCATCCCGGCCTCGACAATCACGACATGGGCACGGTCTTCTGGTCCAGCACTCGGCAGGCAGCGGCGAGAGCTACTCGATCGCTTGGCTGGCACATCAGCTGGTCCCGCTGGAAAAGGACGGCAAGCCAGTCTTCGACTCGATCATCGTTGTCACCGACCGGCTCATCCTTGACAGGCAGATTCGTGAAACGATCCGCCGGTACGCTCAGGTGAGCTCCACCGTGGGGCACGCCGAGCCAACGCCAGCTACTACGCCTTCACGGCCACGCCGAAGAACAAGACGCTGGAGATCTTCGGAGATCCCGAGCCGCAGAGCGACGGCACATTGCGGCGGCGTCCGTTCCACGCCTACAGCATGAAGCAGGCGATCCAGGAGGGATTCATCCTGGACGTGCTCAAGCACTACACACCGGGCAATAGCTACTACAGGCTTGCCAAGACCAGGGAGAACGATCCGGAGTTCGACACAGGGAAGGCCCGCTAGAAGCTCCGCCGCTACGTCGAGGGACACGAGCACGCGGTCCGGCTGAAGGCCGAGATCATGGTCGATCACTTCCATGAGCAGGTGGTCGCCCAGCGCAAGATCGGCGGCGAGGCACGGGCAGTGGTGGTCACTAACAGGATCAAGCGTGCGATCCAGTACTTCCACGCCAACCGCGACTACTTGAAGAAGCGCAAGAGCCCCTACAAGGCGATCGTGGCGTTCTCGGGGGAGCACGACTACGGCGGCGAGAACGTGAGCGAGGCCGCTCTGAACAACTTCCCATCGGCAAATATCGCCGAAAGGTTCCAGGAGGACCCCTATCGCTTCCTCGTCTGCGCGGACGAGTTCCAGACCGGCTGCGACGAGCCCCTCCTCCACACCATGTACGTCGACAAACAACTGTGTCTTAGCTTGATGGATGTTCGTTACGGCCATCGGCGGCTCCTCGCCCAGCCAACTGAATGACTAGCCTTGAGGCCCGGTCAATGGAACTCCAGCGGAAGGCTGCCGATTGGCGTTCTGCGTGAGGCAGGCACCTCGCGCAAGCCATCCGGGTCGGCCCGGTCCAGACCAAACGCGGAGACGAGTCGCGCATTGAATCCCGGGGACGGCAACGACACTTGCCCCTCATGGAACTCGATGCGTTTCAGCCTCGAGATCTGGCGCTTCCTTCTCTCGTCCTGATCCTGACAACTCTAGGGTTCGAGACCCCGCCGCAATGGTCGCAGCAAGGTCTTGGCTGAAGGAAGGCGTGTCGTCGCTGACCGACTCGAAGCCCTCGTGATCGGCATCCCGACCACCGGTCTACTTTGGTCCGTCCGCTGTGCTGCATTTCACTATCTGGGACGTCTCCCGTGAATGTTGGCGGATTGGGGCAGTTCTGCTGCTGTGTTTCGGCTGACGCCGGGCGAGTTGCAGTGTGCGGAAAACGGCGAGTGCAGGGTAGCCCAATCGGGGCCGCTAAGCGACTGAGCTATGCCACCCCTGCCCGTCGACGCTCGCCCGGTCTCGGGCTGTTCCGCCTGACTTGCGAACTCCGCACTCGCTGCCCTGCCGTCAACGGGCGTCCGGCATCCCGGAATCGTTCCTGCCGCCCTCATTCCCCTCCCCTAAAGCCCCTCCTTCGTCAGTGTCCGCTCGAACGCCTTCCGAGGTGCTCTGCCTGATATACACTGGGGCCTGCCTGCACGATGGAGTGTGCAGGCCGCACACCCAATGCCACTGAAGATCCTGTTCACCCTGCTCGTCATGCTGGCGATGTTGCTGCTGGCCCGGTGCGGCGGGGGCGAAGCCCCGCCCGAGTCCCCGCCGGCCGAGCCGGCCGAAGCTGTCGAGGCCCCTCCCGTCACCGAACCTGAGCCGGAACCCGAAATCGAGGCGAAGACGGAGCCTGAGCCGCCGCCGCCTCCCGAGCCGACCGGGCCGCCGAAGGTCCGTATGGAGACCAGCAAGGGCACGATGCTGATCGAACTGTATCCCGACCGGGCGCCGGAAACGGTCAGGAACTTCCTGCAGTACGTCGACGATGAGTTCTACAACCGCACGATCTTCCATCGCGTCATTCCCGGATTCATGATCCAGGGCGGTGGATTCACCGCGACGATGCGAGAGAAGGACACGCGTGCGCCGATTCAGAACGAAGCCGGCGGGCTATCCAATCTCAGGTACACCATCGCCATGGCGCGCACAGCCGCTCCCCACAGCGCCACGGCGCAGTTCTTCATCAACCACGTCACGAACCAGGGTCTGGACAAGGCCAATGCTCGGGACCGCTGGGGATACTGCGTCTTTGGGAAGGTCGTCGAGGGTACCGACGTCGTGGACGAGATCGCCAAGGTCCAGACGGGCATGAACGCCGGCCACCAGAATGTTCCGACAACGCCCGTGCTCATTCGGTCCGTCGAGCGAGCCGGATAACGGGAACCGACGAGACACGTCAGCGTCAGGCTCGACCGGACACAAGGATCTCCGGTACGGTGCCGGGCGGGCCGGAGTTCGCGTCGAACGCCCTCTTGCGGAGCACCCGCGATGAGGCTATCGGCCCGATGCCGCCGGGCGGCCCGGCCGATCGGTGACCTGACGTGACCGTTCAGTGCTACCTGCGGGGATTCTTCGGGAGCAGCGCGATGGCGACAGCCCCCAGTGCCGCCAGGCCTGCAACGGCCCACAGCGCCTGGCCGTAGCCCGCCACCCGCGCGGCGAGCATGGCGATGACTCGCGGAGTCCAGAACTGCGTGATCGTGTCGCTCGGCAGGATGGCCGACATCGCCTTGCCGAGTGAGCGCAGGCCGAATTGGTCCGCCGCCATCAGCGGGATCAGCATGTAGTCCGCTCCCATCGCGAATCCGAAGACGATCGCGAACAGATACACCATGTTGGGCTGCTCTGGCGTCACCAGGAACAGGAGCGGAATCGCCAGCGCCACGATCGCGTAGGTCGCAAGCATGACGTACTTGCGGGGCAATCGATCGGACAGCCAGCCCGCAATCAGCCGGCCCAGAATGCTCGAGAGCAGATAGGTGGACGACGCATCCGCCCATATCTGGTCGCGGGCGCCCTGTTCGGTGAAGCCCTGTTCCTCGTAGACGAACTTCATGAGGAAGTTCACCGCAGCGATCGAACCGATCGAGAAGGCGCTGCCCACAAGCAGCAGCCAGAACGGCCCGCGGCGGGCGAGGTTGCCGAAGCTCTTCTCGGGTGCCTGGTCCGAGTCCTCAGGCGCTGCGGCCTGGGCAGCATCCTCCGGTCCGCCGTCGGCCAGCTGCCCCTTGTCCTCCGGCCGGTCCCGGATGACGAAGAACGCCAGGGGCCAGGCGATCACCATGAGGAAGCTCAGCAGCTGGATCGCGTCGGTGTAGTCCCCGGTGTTCGACGTCAGGGTCTCGATCAGGAATCGCAGCCATCCCGGTGCCTCGGAGCTGTCAATCGAGTGCCTGGTGAGGAACGGCGCGAGCTTGTTGCACAGGGCCCCGACGACCGCGACCCCGACGTAGGTGATGCCCATCGCCATTCCGCGCCGACGGCCGTACCAGTTGGAAATGATGATCTGGTGCGGAATCGGCCCCGAAAGGAAGTAGCCGACCATGTAGAGACACCACGCGGCGTAGTACTCGTACTCGCTGCCGCCCAGTCGCCCGAACCACTGGAACGAAAGAAACGTCATAAAGGTTCCGATCAGGATGAGCTTCCGAGGCGACACCTTCGGCACGATCACCGGCCCGATCCAGATGGTCAGCAGAACCGCGATCGGCGCGCCGGTTGTCACCAGGACCTGCGTCCAGGAATGGCCGTCCCGAAAGTAGTCGAAGAAGAATGCAATGTTGTAGTACGGGAAGCCGGTCGAGAGTCCGAACGTGATGAAGCAGCAGGCTATGATCCAAGGCCCGAAAAACGGCCTCTTCGATGAATCCATGGTGGCGGGTCCTCCAAGTGGGATTAGCCAGTGTACCGGAAACCGTGTCGGCCGGACGCTATGCTGAACGGAGGGGTTTGCCCATGCCGGACAGCACGCAAGAGAGCAAATCCCAGTCTGCCGCCTCGGACAGGCGCCGCACAAGATTCGCTTCCATCCTGGTCATCGGCGGCTCCCTGGTGATCGTGCTCGCAGGCGTTCGCGCGGCCGGCAGCATCATCACCCCTTTCCTGATCTCCCTGTTCATCGCGACCATGACCGGTCCCGCGGTCTTCTGGCTGCACCGCCGCCGGGTTCCGAGGATTCTGGCGGTGCTGATGGTGATCGGCTCCGTCTTCGGCTGCCTGACTCTGGTGGGGAGCATCGCTGTCGGCTCCCTCGAGGAGTTCAACCAGAATCTGCCGTCCTACCAGGAGCAGCTGGAATCGCAGCTGCACGATTTCTCCGCCAGCGCGTCGGGGGTTCTCGATCAGTTCGGGATCACTTCCGGTTTCGCTGACATCTGGAGCGCGATGGACCTCGGTACAGCCGCGGGAATGGCCCGCAGCACGCTCCTCCAGCTGGGGAACGTCCTCACAAAGTCACTGCTCGTGGTTCTAACGACCCTGTTCATTCTGTTCGAGGCGTTTCGGATGCGCGGCAAGCTCAACCAGGCCTTCCTCGGACGCACAGAGAAGACCTGGTCGGACCTGAAGACGCTGGTGAGGTCGCTCCAGAAGTATTTGGCGGTGAAGACGCTCACGAGCCTTGCGACGGGGCTCCTCGCAGGCCTGTGGGTCTGGCTCTTGGGCGTTGACTTCCCTGTGTTCTGGGGCTTGATCGCGTTTCTCTTCAATTACGTCCCGAACATCGGCTCGTTCGTGGCGGCCGTGCCGGCCGTGCTGATGGCGATCGTGCAGTACGGAGGTGCCACGGGGCTGCTGGTCGCCGCCGGATACGTCGTGATCAACATCACCATCGGCGGTGTGATCGAGCCGAACTTCATGGGAGACAGCGTCGGGCTCTCTCCGCTGGTCGTCTTCATGTCCCTGGTCTTCTGGGGCTGGATGCTAGGCGGTGTGGGCATGCTCCTGTCCACGCCGCTGACCATCAGCCTGAAGATCGTCCTGCAGCACTACCCGGACACGCGCTGGATCGCAACGCTGATCGGATCCGGCAAGACTTGACCTCTGACAGCGCGATTCCTGCCCGGAAGCATCGCTGCCGGGGCTTGGCTTGGCCCACAGAGGGCAGCTCTCTCCTACAATTGGTGTCGAGGAATCCAGTGGTGGTGCGCGTTCCAGCCTTGCTCGCCCTATTGATCGCAGCGGCCAGTGTTCCGGCCCGTTCTGCCGAGTACAGCGAAAGGGAGCGGGGCTTTTGGGCGTTCCAGCCGCGGTCCGCGGTCGCACCGCCGTCGGTCGGGTCCGACTGGGTTCGCAGCCCCGTTGACGCGTTCGTCCTCAGGCGTCTAAGGGAGGCCGGCCTCAGTCCCGCTCCTGCGGCGGACAGGGCGAGGCTGGCCCGGCGCGCCTACTTCGACGTCACAGGCCTGCCCCCCACTCAGGGTGAACTAGAGACGTTCCTGGAAGACGACCGACCGGGAGCCTGGGAACGGCTCGTCGACCGCCTGCTGGCAAGCCCCCGCCAAGGCGAGCGCGGAGCCCAGAGCTGGCTCGACGTCGTGCGGTACGCGGAAACCGAAGGGTTCGAGTACGACCGATACCTGCCCGGCCTGTGGCGATACCGCGACTACGTGATCGACGCCTTCAATGCCGACATGCCCTTCGACCAGTTCGTTCGCTACCAGCTTGCGGGCGACGAACTGGCCCGAGGGGGGCCCGAGGTCGAGGCGAACAGGCCGTTGCTGGCCGCGGCCGGCCTCCACCGGCTGGGACCGGTCCGCCGCAACGCAGGCAACCAGGAGGTCGCCTCCAGCCGCAACGAGGTCCTCACGGAGCGCACGGACATCGTGGGCACGGCATTTCTCGGACTGACGGTGGGTTGCGCCCGCTGCCACGACCACATGTTCGATCCGATCCGCCAGGTGGACTACTACCGCCTTCAGGCGTACTTCGGCCCGTCAAGGGAGGAGAACGCCGTGTTCGACAGCGACGGCACGATCGAGGACTGGCAGAAGCAGACGAAGGAAATCGCCGGAAAGATGAAGGCGCTGCGGGGGAAGATCAAGCTTGCCGAGGGCGACGAGCGCCGTCGGCTCCAAACGGAGCACGACGAGCTCGAGGCCCGGCTGCCCGAGCCACCTCCGACGCTGGCGACCGTGAGAAACGATCGGGAGAACCCGACCCGAGTCCGGCTGCTCGCCAGAGGCGACCACCTGAAGCCGCAGCAGCCGGTCGACCCGCGGCCGCCGGGCGTCCTGCTTCCGGAGGATTCGCCTACCCTGCCGCCGGATGTCGAGAATCCGCGCACCCGGCTCGCTGACTGGGTCGCTGATCCCGCCAACCCCCTGACGGCGAGAGTCGCAGTGAACCGTGTCTGGCAAGGCTACTTCGGCCAAGGGATCGTGGACACCCCCAACGACTTCGGATTCATGGGCGGGCGCCCCAGCCATCCGGAACTGCTCGATTTCCTGGCCAACGAGCTCGTCGAGGGGGGCTGGAGCCTGAAGCGGCTCCGGCGCATGATTCTCGTCAGCAGCGCCTACCGCCAGGCGTCGCGGAACCCTGCGCAGCAGTCACTCGGAATGGAGAAGGATGCCGGCAACAGACTCCTCTGGCACGGGCCGAGCCGGCGCCTCAGCGCGGAGGAGGTCCGTGACGCGATGCTGGCGGTATCGGGCGAGCTGAACCTCAGCGTCGGCGGGAAGAGCGTCATGCTGCCGGTCGAGGAGGAACTCGTTGACCTGCTGTACGATCCCACGCAGTGGAAGGTGCCGGCCGACACGGCCCAGCACCGCCGGCGCTCGATCTACCTCATCGCCAAGCGCAACCTGCGCCTGCCGTTCATGGAGGTCTTTGACCAGCCGGCCCTGCTCACCAGCTGCGCGAGGCGCGAGGCCAGCACCCATGCGCCGCAGTCGCTGGAACTCCTGAACGGCCCGATCTCAAATAGCATGGCGGAACTGTTCGCGCGGCGGCTCGAAGCGGACTCGCACGGCCGGCCAGGGGATGTCGTCCGTCGGGCCTATCTGCTCGCCGCGGGCAGGCTGCCGACCGAGAACGAAGCCCGAATCGCTTCCGAGTTCCTAGCGGACGGCCACACCCGGGAACTCGCTTTGGCGATGTTCAACCTCAACGCCTTCCTCTACGTCAATTGAGCTTCGGCGCGGGAGCGCTGATACGATCTCGACTTCGCCTGTGTTCCGGAAGATCCTGGTCGCCAATCGCGGCGAAATCGCCGTACGGGTCATTCGGACCTGCCGCGAGATGGGCATCCTCAGCGTCGCGGTGTACTCCGAGGCGGACCGCACCGCGAAGCATGTGCGGCTTGCCGACGAGGCCGTCGCCATCGGCCCCGCCCCGGCTCCCGAGAGCTACCTGAACATCGAGCGGGTGGTGGCCGCGGCATTGGGGGCCGATGCGGACGCGGTCCACCCGGGCTACGGATTCCTCAGCGAGAGCGCGGACTTTGCCGAGGCCTGCGGCCACGCCGGTCTGAAGTTCATCGGCCCGCCGTCGGACGCGATTCTCACGATGGGGATCAAGACTCGCGCCCGCAAGGTCATGGAAGACGCCGGCGTGCCGGTCGTGCCGGGCACTGCCGCCGCGAGGAGCTCCGCCGAGGCGGCCGCGCTCGCTGCGAAGATCGGATACCCTGTCATGCTCAAGGCGGCGGCCGGGGGCGGAGGCAAGGGCATGCGCCTTGTCGAGGCGCCCGACAGGCTGGCGACCTCCTGGGCCCAGGCGCAGGGCGAGGCCCTGCAGGCGTTCGGCGACGACTCGGTGTACCTTGAGAGAGCCATCGTCCGGCCGCGGCACGTGGAGGTCCAGATCCTGGCGGACGAGCACGGGAGCGTGGTGCATCTTGGCGAGCGCGAGTGCAGCCTGCAGCGTCGCCACCAGAAGGTTCTTGAGGAAACTCCGTCGCCCTTGCTTGCAGGCCATTCCCGTACGCGCGAGAGCCTCTGTTCGGCGGCTGTCGCGGCTGCGCGCGCGGCGGGATATGCGAACGCCGGAACCGTCGAGTTCCTCATGGACGCCGACCGCCGGTTCTACTTTCTTGAGATGAACACGCGCCTGCAGGTCGAGCACCCGGTCACCGAACTCGTCACCGGGATCGACCTGGTGAGGGAACAGATCCTCGTCGCTGCCGGGAAGCCGCTGCGCCACGGCCAGAGCGACATCGGGTTTCGTGGCCACGCAATGGAATGCCGTGTCTACGCGGAGGACCCGAAGGCGGGCTTCCTGCCATCTCCTGGCCGGATCTCCCGCCTGGTCATGCCCGAGGGTCCGGGCATCCGCGTGGATTCGGGGGCCGAGGAGGGCTGGACGGTGCCGCTTGAGTACGATCCCCTGATCGCCAAGCTCTGCGCCTGGGCGCCCACGCGCCCGGAGGTCGTCTGCAGGCTGCGCGGAGCCCTCCGGGAGGCGGCCGTGGGCGGGATCGCAACCACGCTCGGGTTCTTTCGCGAACTCCTGGAGGACCCGCGCTTTCAGGCAGGCGAGATCGACACCGGCTTCATCGAGCGCGGTCTCGACCCGGCGGCTGCCGCCGCCGCGTCTCCCTCGCGCGCTGCGCGTCTGGCGGCCATGCTCGTCGCCGTGCGGGCCTCGCAGGTGCGGCGGCACTCTGTGGGCACGGGAAGGCCCGAGCCCGCGCCGTCCCGCTGGAAGGACCGGGGGCGCCGCGCAGGAGTCGGAGGCGGAGGCCGGTGAAGAACCTCGAGCTCTTGGTCGACGGGGAGCGGGTCGTGGTGCGGGCAGGTCCCGAATTTTGCGAGATCGACGGCCGGACCGTATCCGCGGACATCGCCGATCTCGGCCGGGGCGGCCGTTCCGTGATCATCGGCGGCGTCCAGCACACTGTCCATGCGCTCCCGTCCGGGCCGGCCTCCTACGAGGTTGCCGTTGCCGGATCCGTGCTTGCCGTCGAGGTCCGCGATCCAAGGCGCCTGGCGCCGCGAGAGGCAGGAGGAGGCGTCGGCCAGGCACGGCAGGAGGTCCGGGCTCCCATGCCCGGGAAGGTCCTCGAGGTGCATGTCTCCGAAGGCAGCGTGGTGGAGCGGGGCCAGGGCCTCGCGATCGTTGAGGCGATGAAGATGCAGAACGAACTGCAGTCCCCCCGGGACGGGCGGGTCGTCCACGTTCACGTCAAGGCGGGAGACTCCGTCGCGGCCGGGGATGCGCTGATCGTGGTCGGCTAGGATGGAAGGGCTGGTGAACACGTAGATGGCCGGGATCGCGGAGTGCCAGGAGTGCCAGGGCACGAGCTGGATTGAAGTCAGCACACCCCGAGGCCCCGCGGCGAAGCGCTGCTACTGTTTTTACGAGGAGCAGCGGAAGTCGAGATTCCAGGCGATGGGTCTTCCGCGGCGGTTCGAGGACGCGTCCTTCGACAGTTTCAGCGCCGGCGATTACCGGACAGAAAAAGAGCGGTTTAACACGCTGACCGCGGCGATGCGCAGGGCGAAGAGTTTCGTCGACGGCTTCCCGATCACCCGGAAGAAGGGTCTGCTGTTCCACGGCGGCTCGCCTAGGGACAAGACCCACCTTGCGGTGGCGACGCTGAAGTGTCTCGTTGACAAGGGCTTCAGCGGCATGTTCTGCGAGTACGGCCAGCTCCTGCTCACGCTGCGGGCCAGAAGCGATCCCAATGCTGCGATCTCGGGGCCAAGCAGGGAAACGGCGCGTAGGGTCGCCAACGTCGATGTCCTGCTTCTGGACGGACTTGGAGACCACCGCGCAACGGCATGGACGCTCGATACGGCCAGCGCCATCATCAAGCACCGGTATCTGAATGAGAAGTGCCTTCTGGCAACGACCGGGTTCTCGCTGGAAACGGCGCCTCGGCCTGAGCCGGACAGGTTCAGGGAGGCGTCGTACATGCCCTTTCCCGACACTCTCGGAGACCGCATCGGCCAGGAGGCCGTTCTCCGGCTCGTTGATCACTGCGAAAGCGTCAGCATGGTGGTTAACGAAGCCGGTGCGCCGGGATCGCCGCCGCACTGACCTGCCTGTGCGGTGCCGGTCCGCCCGCGGCTGACACTCCGCCTCTGAGGAAGCCGTGGCGGCGCTCGACGAGGCCCGGGGCATCGGAGGGGCTGAGGAGGCCAGTTGTCGGCTGCAGGCCCGCGGCGCGGCCTGCCTCGCCCAGCACCGCTTCCGGAGCAGCTCCCCCGCTGCGCAGGTCCCTGACGGCAGGCGGCCGCTGCCGCTTGCTCAGCTTGACGCCGTCCCGGTCCCGAACCAGAGGGTGGTGGAAATACCGCCGATGACCGCCGTCGCCGAGCATTTTCCCCAGACGGATCTGCCGGCCTGTCGACGGCAGCAGGTCCTCTCCCCGGACGACGAAATCGATGCCGTGCCGGATGTCGTCCACGGTCACCGCGAACTGGTACGTCCACTGGCCGATGCGGTCCCGCAGGAGCAGGTCGCCGCACTGCCGCTCCGGCCGCTGGCTCTGCGGCCCGAGCAGGCCGTCCGTGAACATCTCCGGGTCCGCGCCGGCCTCCCACGCGAGCCGCACTCCGTGCGGAACGCCGGCTGGGTGACGGGCGTCCCGGCACAGGCCGGGATAGGTGCGCTCGCCGTCCCGACGGGCCGGCGCTCTGGAAGCCAGCATCCTGCGCGTGCAGACGCAGCGGTATGCGCGGCCGCCGGCCGCGAGGCTCGCGAGCGATTCTGCGTAGACGGCCTCGCAGTCGCTCTGGCGGAATTCCGCTGACAGGGGCCGGATCTCGTTGGACGGCTCGAAGCCCAGCCATTCCAGATCCCTCAGGATGGCCGCCTCGTACTCCGGTCTGGACCGCTGGCGGTCGTGGTCCTCGATGCGGAGCAGGACGTCGCCTCCAAGCAGGCCCGCGACGCCCCAGACGTACAGCATGTGGGCGGCGTGACCGAGGTGCAGGTACCCCGTCGGACTCGGGGCGAACCTGGTGACGGGGCGGGAACTCCCAAGTGCCCGGCCCGTCAGGCGGGCGGCATCGGATGATTCCGCCCCGGATGGCACGCGTGTCGCTAGTTGAGCGACACCGAGACGGAATTCGATTCGCCGGAACCGTTGGACGCGTTCACGGATACGGAAACGAGGTCTTCGAAGACGCCCTCCTCCAACGTGAACTGGGCGCTTGCAGTGAACTGGCTCCCGACGCTCACGGACTGGCTGCCGCCGTAGTAGGTGCGGAACGCCTGCGTCACGTCCGCCTGGAGGCTGGGGGTTTGCAGGCTGGCGTCCGGCGTGCCGGTGAACTCGAATGCGATTGAGTCGACGCTCCTTGGAGTGGCGTAGCCGGTGACCTGCAGTGTGAACTGTCCCTGGCCCACAGTGCCGAGGGTCACGCGCTGCAGAACCGGAGCCCCCTCCATTACGGTGAACCTGACCTCCGGCGCCGTGTCGGGCGTGATCTCGAGTGCGTCGGGCTGTGCCTGCGCCTCCTCGACCGTCTTCGGGATGCCCTCAGTCACCGAGACGAACCGCGCGGTGATCACGATGTCCCCCGCGACTGTTCCGGTCTGGAACGCGTTCGTGGTCTCGGTGAGCGAGAAGAGCGCGGTCGTTGCGCCCCTCGCGATGGTGAACGGAACGAAGCGTCCGCCCGTCGCCCACTGCACCGAGGGGTCGGTCGTGAACACGCGCGTCTCGAACGCGAGGATCAGGACCCCTACGATGTCCGTCGGGTAGGGACGGGCGATCGACAGACCCACTGGAACCTGCTCGGCCGGAGGCACGGTCCCGCCCGTCGAGGTGTAGCTGACCTGCGGCAGGGCCTGGATCTCAACATTGAAGCGCACCTGGGGGGCGTCGTCAGGTGTGAGATCCGCGTTCCATTCCGGCGCGCGGAACTGGGCCGAGACCACCACTTCTCCCTGCACCCTGGCCGCACGGAACTCCACCTCTTCCGCATCTGCGGGAAACATGGCGGCGGTCTCGCCCGCGGCGATCGTGAAGGCCACCTGCCGGCCGCCCGTCTCCCATTGCAGCGAGGGATCGCCCTCGAAGTCCTCGGCCATGAAGGCGAGCATCATGGTTCCCTCGATATCCACCGGGAAGGGCTCGGCGATGGCCAGGCCCAGCGAGACCCGGTCCGTCGCCCGGACGGTGGCGCCCGACCGCGAGAACCGGACTTCGGGCAGGTCCGGAACCTGCACGTCGAAGCGCGCCTCGGGCGGCGTGTCGGGGGTGACGTCGAGATTCCTCCAGGACTCGGCCCTGAAGCGTGCGGTGATCACGACCTCGCCCGGTGTTCCGCCGGTTCGGAAACTGACGGTCCCGGCGTCCTCGCCGAACACGGCCGAGGTCGTCCCGGCCGGAATCGTGAAGGCGACTTCGCGCCCGCCCGTCGCCCACTGCACCAGCGGATCGTTGTCGAACTCCATCGGCACGAATTGGAGCGACAGGCTGCCGTCCAGATCGACCGGATAGGGCTGCGTCAGACTCAGGCCCATCGGAATCTCGTCCCCGCCCGTGACCGTGCCGCCGGACCGCGAGTACCGGACCTGCGGAAGTTCCGGAATGTCGACGCTGAAGCGGATTTCGGGCACCGCGTCCGGCGTCAGGTCGAGACCCCAGTCGGCCGCCGCGAACCGGCCCGCGACGACGATCTCGCCGGACGCCGTCGAGGCCTGGAACTCGATCATGGTCGAGCCGTTGTCGAACACGGCTTCCGTCTGGCCGGGAGCGATCTCAAAGGCCGCCTGGCGGCCGCCGGTCGACCACTGGACCCCGGGGTCGTCCGCAAAGTCCGAGGGGAAGAAGTCCAGATTGAGGGCCCCCGTCACCTTGACCGGATATGGGCGCGTCAGGCTCAGCTGCATCGGCACCGCCTCAGCGCCCGTGACGGCCCCGCCGGCCTGCGAGAAGCGGACGGGCGGGAGTTCCGGCACGGAGATCGCCAGCGGGAAGTGCGCGTCGCCGACCATCAGCGTCCCGCTGTGGTCTCCTACCGCAATCCCCCTGGGCTCGAGGCGCAGCGTCAGCGTCTCCTGCGAAAGGAGCGTTGCGGGTAGGGTCGGCGCGTTCGTAATCGCAAACGGTCCGGTGACGGCGATCGACCGGACAAGCTGCGAGTGCTGCATGATGTTTCGGGCGACGACTTCGACCGTGACGGCCCCCGTTCCGAACGCGATCTCGGTGCCCGACTCGATCATCGTCGCGGATCCAAGAGCCCCGTCCCCCGCAAACGGCACGACCGAGAACTGCAGCAGATCGCCTCCGGTGCCCGCAAGGTTGTACTGCTGCTTGATGACGCCGAAGTCAAAGGAGATTTGGCCCCGGTACCTCTGGGTGTCTTGCGGAGCGAACGCCAGCTGGATGTCGAGCACCTCGCCAGGGTCGACCCTCCAGGGAACGCTGGGAGGGCTGGTCAGCGTGAATGCGGCGCTGCCGGTGACGCTCAGGTTCTGGACGACGCCCGGGCCGCTTCCGTTGTTGGCCAGGACGAGCGTGGCCTCGGTCGGAGCGCGGGTGCCCTTGTTGCCGAAATCTACGGTGCCGGCCACGGGCACGGGCCGGGGACTTCCCCCCGGCAGGACATAGCTAAGGGTGAACGACGGCACTCTGCCGACCAGGCTGACGCTGTAGACGGTGTCGGTCGGCGTGAAGTCGCTCTCCTCCGTGCGGATCGTCAGTTCGAGCGTTGCCTGCGCCGGCCCGGGCCCGGTGGGCAGATAGAGGACGAACATGTCGAGGGTCAGTTCGTTCCGTATGACCACCGGCAGCCGCGAGACATCCTTGATCTCATAGCTGAAGTCCTGCGAGCCGCGCACGAGAACGCTTCGCAGCGTGATGCTCTGCCCTCCAACGGGCTCGAAGTTCAGGAACAGCCTCTTGGAAACCCGCTGGCCGACTCCGTCGGAATCGAAGACCACCGTGCCGCCAACAAAGGACGGGTCGGCCGCACCCTCCACCTGCACCTGCAGCTGGGCGTGCGCCGGAACCGCCGCAGCAGCGGCTAGGAGCAGAATCGCGGTCGCTGTCAAGAACGTCTTCATGGCTACTCTTTCGTGATTGGGCCGGGAGCGGTGCATGCCTGGCAAGCTTTCGTCCTAACGCGGGGCGCCCACCGTGACGTTTCCGAGACGGATGGAAGTGGGTGTCACCTGCTCGGACTCGCCGCGCAGCGCCGCGGCCACGATTCCGACGGCCGCAGCGCCGCTGATGGCCGCGATCATCCGCCAGCCGATTCCGCGCCGCTTCGGCCTGGGCTGGCCCGGCGCCACGGCATTGGACTGCGTGATCGAGGTGGTGGCGAGCGCGTTGTTGTACTCCGCCCGGACCTCGATCTGGAACGAGCCCTCAATCGTGTTCGGCACCATGCCTGTGACGCGGACGCGGCCCTGATCGTCCGTCGTCATCGTCGCAACCCGCGACGCCCCGAAGAAGGTCACGCTCGGCCCGGAGGCGGGCGCCCGGAGCGTCACCGTCGCCTTGGCCACCGGCTGCCCGCTGGAATCGACCACTTCGATCTCCGGCTCGGCGGCAACATTGTTGTTGATGTTGTTGATTCCGCCGTCGCCCGCGAGGACGCGGATCTGAATCGCGCCTTCAACCCCCTGTCCGAACGATGGGGCTGCCAGCAGGATGCTCAGAGAGACAGCCAAGACTTGAAAAAAGAGATGAGCCATGAACCCTCCGGGCCAGCGGTGCCGCGCTTGAGGCTCGCGGCTTCCAAGCACACAGGTCTTTGACCGGCCGAATACGCCTTGCGGTGCTGAATACATAGAGACGGTATGTGGCGAGAGCGGGTTACAGCGGAAACGCCAGCCGACAGTCAGGCCTGCGCCGCAACAGGCGTCCCGACGGTGCGGAAGCCGAGGTCCTCGAGCAGCCTGACGATGTCCTGGTCGGTCAGCCCCTTACGGGTGTCTGCAAGAGCCGTGAATGCGCGGTAGACCGTGCGGATTTCGCGCCGGTCCAGGCTGCCGTAGCCCAGGTCCTCGACCCGCTGGTGCAGCGCGTGCCGGCCGCTGTGCTTGCCCAGAACCAGCTGGGAACTCGGGACGCCCACCGATTGGGGCGTCATGATCTCGTAGGTCGTGTGGTGCTTGAGATACCCGTCCTGGTGAATGCCCGCCTCGTGGGCGAAGGCGTTGCGGCCGACGATCGCCTTGTTCGGCTGCGGGCCGAAGGTGATGCATTCGGTGAGGATCCGACTTGCCCCGTACAGCTTCTCGGCGTCAATCCCGCAATGGAACGGCACGCGGTCCGGCCGCACCATCATGATCGCTACGACCTCCTCCAGCGAGCAGTTGCCCGCGCGCTCGCCGATTCCGTTCAGCGCGCACTCGATCTGGCGCGCGCCCGCGGACAGCGAGGCGATCGCGTTCGCCACCGCCAGGCCGAGATCGTCGTGCGTGTGGACGCTCACCTCCGCGCGGCCGTCGAGTGCGCCGACCACCTGGCCGATCCGCTCCGCGTAGTCGTCCGGCGTCATGAAGCCCACCGTGTCCGGGATGTTCACGACCGAGGCGCCCGCATCCGCAGCCGCGACACACACCCGGCAAAGGTAGTCCATGTCGGTGCGCGTGGCGTCCTCGGCCGAGAACTCGACGTCGTCCACGAAGCGCCGAGCCTGCTCCACCGCCGCAACAGCCTCGTCGAGGATCTGGTCCTGACCCTTGTTGAACTTGTACCTGAGATGGATCTCGCTGGTCGCGATGAAGCAGTGGATGCGGGGGGCCGGATGCCCGTCCAGCGATGCCGCCGCGCGATCGATGTCGATCGGAACGGCCCTCGCCAGCGCGGCGACGCGCGCGCTCGGAAACTCCCTGCAGACCGCCCGGACCGCTTGGAAGTCCCCCTCTGAGGCGATGGGGAACCCGGCCTCGATGATGTCGGCGCCCATCTCGACAAGGGCCCGGGCCACCCGAAGCTTCTCGGGGGTCGTCATGCTGCATCCCGGCGACTGCTCGCCGTCACGCAGTGTGGTGTCGAAAATGTGAACTTGATCGGTCATCGGCTCCCGTTCCAGCAATCAGTAGAACTCAAGATTCCGGATAACGCAAATTTATTCTTATTGGATGTACGATAAGCATCCGCAATGGATCTGGATCTGCTGACGGTGTTCGAAACGGTGGCGGCGGAAGGGAGCTTCTCGCGGGCCGGCCAGAGGCTGTTCCGGTCGCAGCCCGCGGTGTCGCTGGCCGTGAAGCGGCTCGAGACGGACCTGGGCGTGCGCCTGATCGACCGCACCTCGCGAAGTTTCCATCTGACCGATGCCGGCCGGCAGGTCTCGGCCTACGCGAAGCGGCTGCTGGCCTTGGACCGCAAGATGCGGCTTGCCCTGCTGGAACTGAAGGACCTCACCGCGGGCAAGCTGACAATCGGCGCGAACGAGTCGACCGCGCTGTACCTGCTCGGACACGTCGAGGCGTTTCGGTGCCGCTATCCGGGAATCCAAGTGGAGTTGCGGAGGAGCCTTTCCAGCCGGATTCCCGAGGCTGTGCTCGAGGGATCGCTCGAAATGGGAGCGATCAGCTACGATCCCGGGGACCCGGGGCTGCGGATTCTCCGCATCTACCAAGACCGCCTGACATTCGTGGTCTCCCCGCGCCACCATTTCGCCGGTCGACGGGAGATCGCCATCAAGGAGCTCGGAAGCGAGACGTTCATCGCCCACAACGTCGTGTCGCCGTACCGGGCCCGCGTCATCGAGGCGTTCCGGCAGCACCAGGTGCAGCTCAACATGGAAATCGAGATGCCCACCATCGAGACGATCCGGCGCCTGGTGCAGCGAAACTTGGGCGTCGCCTTCCTGCCCAAGATGTGCGTCGAGCAGCAGATCAAGAGCGGCGCGCTGTGCGAAATCGAGGTCCGCGAGCTCGGCGTCGAACGGACGATACGCCTCGTCTGCCCGGCCCGACGATCGCTCTCGAACGCTTCGCAGGCCTTCCTCGAGCTCCTCGGCGAGCGTCCCGCGGCCAACCCGGAACGGTCCGGGGAGAATCGTCCCCCCGTGCTAGGATAAGCGGCGAGTCGGCCGCCCGGTTCCTCAGCCCATCCGACGTGAGAGTCTGCTATCTGGACTGCTTCTCCGGCATCGCCGGCGACATGCTGCTCGGTGCGCTGGTGGACGCCGGGCTGGAGATTGGGTTCCTCCGCCAGACGGTCGCCGGACTGGGAATCGACGGTCTCTCTGTGGACGCCGAGCCCGCGAAGCGTGGAGGGCTCGCCGGCACCAAGGTTGTGGTCCGCGCGTCGCACGACCACTCGCACCGATCGCTATCGACGATCGAGCGGATCATCGGCCAGTCCGGTCTCGACGAGCGAGCCAAGAGGGACAGCTTGCGGGTCTTCCGGAGGCTTGGGGAGGTCGAGGCCCGCGCCCACGCCATTCCCATCGAGCGGGTGCACTTCCACGAGGTGGGCGCGCTCGACTCCATCGCCGACATCGTGGGTTGCTGCGCAGGTCTGGGCGCGCTGGGAATCGACCAGGTCCACTGCTCGCCGATCAATCTCGGCAGCGGGACGGTCGAGGCGGCCCACGGAACGCTGCCCGTGCCCGCTCCGGCAACGGCGCGGCTCGTCGAGGGCGTTCCAACCTATTCCGAAGGCCCTTCGGTCGAGCTCACAACCCCAACCGGCGCAGCACTGGCGGTCACGCTGAGCAGCACCTTCGGGCCGCCGCCGGCCATGCGCATCTCGTCGAGCGGCTATGGGGCCGGAACGCGGGACTTCCCCGGCAGGGCGAATCTGTTGCGTCTGCTGGTCGGCGACGTGACGGAGGCCGGTGCCGAAGCGGGCCAGGTGTGGGTTCTGGAGGCCACGATCGACGACATGACTCCCGAGATGGCCGGATACGCGATGGAGCGCCTGCTCGAGGCCGGTGCGCTGGACGTGACGCTTTCTCCGGTGTACATGAAGAAGAACCGGCCCGGATTCAACCTGACGGTCCTCGCCGCCCCGCCGGACCGGTCCGCGCTGGGCGACCTGATGCTCTCGGAGACCTCCACCATCGGAATCCGGGAGACGCTGGCGCAAAGGCGGACGCTGGAGCGGACATGGAAGAAGGTGCGCACCCGCTACGGCTCGGTGCGGGTCAAGACCGCCGGGGAGACAGGAAGCGGACGGAACTTCGCACCGGAATACGACGACTGCCGCCGGCTCGCCCGAGCGCACGGTGTCCCGTTCAAGAGGGTCTGGGAGCAGGCCAACCACGAATACCTGCGTGAAGAGGACGCCTGACCGCTCCGGGCCAGGCTGGGCGCGGGGCCTTCGCCTGGCGACCTGCCTGCACCGAGACTGAAATCGGCCCTGGCTGGAGCGTGACGAGCCCCGGCTAGGGTTCAGGCGGCGGGCTTCCCAAATCGGCCGCCCCCAATGATCCGTGCCCGACCACGCGGCCCGTCCCCGGGTGACGCTGCCCGTGTCCGGCGAGCGGCGGGATGTGCGAAGAGCCCCTTCTCAGGCTCCTGTAGGGATTTCTGCATTCAGGCGGGAGCTGAATGCCCAACCCTGCTATTTTCTGATGTGACGCCCGTCTCGAGCGTCCGAGCCTGCACCCCCATGAACTCCATCCGACACGGCGCCGAGCGGCACTTCGGGCTGAAGACCCTCGGCACCTCCGTCCGGACGGAGGTGGCTGCCGGCGCTACGACGTTCCTCTCGATGAGCTACATCATCGCGGTCAATCCGGCGATCCTGTCGGATGCGGGCATCCCTGCCGCTGCAGCGGCCTTCGCGACCTGCCTTGTGAGCGGCCTGGGCTCGGTCGCGATGGGCCTGTGGGCCAAGGCGCCGATCGCTGTTGCTCCCGGCATGGGCCTCAACGCCTTCTTCACCTACACCGTCGTCCTCGGAGCAGGTCTCTCCTGGCAGCAGGGCCTCGGGATGGTCTTCGTGTCGGGACTCCTTTTCGTGGTGCTGACTCTCACTGGGATGCGACAGGCGATCCTGGAAGCGCTGCCGAAGGAACTGCGGCCCGCGATCGGGGCCGGCATCGGCATGTTCCTAGTCATGATCGGTCTCAGAAACGGCGGCATCATCGACGCCAACGAAGCGACGCTGGTGACTCTGGGCGAACTGGGCAGCCCGACGGCCCTTGTCACGATCGGGACCGCGCTCCTAATCGCAACCCTGCTGTCGCGGGGGGTGCGGTCAGGCCTCTTGCTGGGCATCGTCGCGGCCACCCTGATTTCGATTCCCATCGGCCTCGCCGGCGGACCGGCGCCACAGCAAGGGGGCATGCTCGACGCGGCCTTCCAGCTTGATGTCGGACCCATCCTGTCGTTGAGCGTCATCGACCTTCTGCTGGCCATGGTCTTCGTGGACCTCTTCGACTCCCTGGGCACGATGGTCGGCGTGATCTCGAAGGCGCGCCTCTCCGACGAGGGCGGGCGGGTACCCCGGTTGGGACGAATGCTCGTGGTGGACGGGGCCGCGACGATCTCCGGGGCTCTTGCCGGCACGTCGACCGTGACAGCCTACATCGAGAGCGCAGCCGGAGTCGAGGCAGGCGGGCGCTCAGGCCTGACGGCCGTAGTCACCGGCGTGCTTTTCCTTCTGGCCCTGCCGCTTTCGGCTGCTGCCGTGGTCGTGCCGACGGCCGCCGTGGCCGGCGCTCTCGTCGTCATCGGGGCGACGACCGTCGGCTTCGTGCGGTCGATCGACTGGGACGATGTCGACACGGCACTGCCGGCTCTGCTCGTTATTGCGGGCATGCCGCTGACGTTCAGCATCGCGGACGGTCTCTCGATGGGACTGATCGCGTATTCGGCACTCAAGATCCTGCGGGGGCGCGCCGGGCAGGTCCCCTGGACAGTGCATGTGCTTGCGGTTGTGATCCTGGCCCGCTACGTGTTCTTCGCGTAGCGGGCGGCCCAGGTCCGCGAACAATGGCGGGCCATGCCCGGCGCTCAGGCCGACGACTGGATCGCCTCGCCCAGCACGCCGCGAATCATCCTGCCGACGATCCGCTCCTCCCCGGGGTCAAGCATCCAGACGGCAACCTCGAGGCCTTCCTCGTAGCGGGGCCGCACCTCGACGCTCGGTTCGCCCGCCCTCAGCCGCTCGGCGGCGTCTTCCGGGTTCAGTCCGGCGGATTCGTAGTTCCACCGGATCCGAAGGTGGGGCACGGCGTTTGCGATCTCGGGCACAAAGACCTCGGTCGTGACACCCGGGAGCCCCGCCAGGGCATTGCCGATGCGCCTGCATCGGCGAGTCCATTCCCGCCACGCGGCGTCGTGGTCCCGCTCGAGAAACAGCTCCAGCGCAACCAGCATCCCCACGATCTCTTCCTTGTTGACCTTGTTTGTGCGCGCCACGGAATCGGAGTGCGGGTTGTTGTTCAGCCGAGCCGCCTCGATCAGCTTGCGTCGCCCCAGCAGCAGGCCGGTCGATTGCGGGCCCAGAAGACCCTTGCCGCCGGAGTACGCCACGAGGTCGTAGCCCATCTTTGTGAATCGGAAGAGGTTGTCGACCGGGGGCACGTCCGCCGCCGCATCGTTGAGCGTCGGCACTCCGTGCCTCCTGCCGATCCGCACGAAGTCCTCGTGCCCCACGCTCCCGTCGTGCTCGTTGTGGTTCAGGAAGAACAGCATCGCCGTCCGGTCGCTGATCGCAGTCTCCATCTCGGCCGCCGTCTCGACCTCCACCAGCCTGACGCCGCAGTTCCGGATCGCATGGTCGTAGCCGTTGCGGTGGGCCTTCTGCAGCACGACCTCGTTCTTCATTCCGGTCGTGTCCGGCAGTTTCCTGATGCGTGCGGGATCCGTTCCCGCCGCGCAGGCGGCCGTCGCGAGCGTCAGCGCGGAAGCACAGCCCGCCGTGACCAGGGCGGCCTCGCACTCGAGCAGTTCGGCGACCCGGTCTCCTGCCTTCTGATGCAGCTCCTCCAAGTCCACGTAGCGCGTCGATGCGACCTGAATTGCGCTCAGCACACTGGGCGGCATCTTGGATGCCGTCAGCCGGGTGTAGGTTCCGGCCGCGTTCAGGAAGGTCCGGACGCCCAGTTCGCCGATGACATCGCGGGCGGAGTTGGAACGCTTCTTCCTTCCGGCGGCGCTTGCCGGCGGAACGGCGGCCAGGCCCCCAGCCAGCGAGCCCCTCACAAGGGACCTGAGAAAAGCACGTCGGTCACGCGACAGCCATCGAAACACGGGATTCTCCAAACAGCTCCGGCTTCAGGATACAGGAGCATCCCGGGCCTTGCGCGTCTCCGGACCTGTCCGGTCGCGGGCGCCGTCAGAGCCGCTTGATGCGGATGTTCCTGAATTCGACGGGCTCATTGTGTCCGAGGAAGCCGACATGTCCCGACTTGCGCTGCAGGCCCGGATGCCTGGCAAGCAGGCCCCGGTCCTTCACCGTGGCGGTGTCAAAGTTCAGGATCTCCGTCCCGTTCAGAACGACCCGGACCCGGCTTCCGTGCACGGTCACCTCCTGGCTGTTCCACTCCCCGACGGGCCTTAGAGCCCCGGTCTTTGCCGGAGCAACGTGGTAGAGCGAGCCGTGCTTCTGCCACGGCTTGATGTCCTTGTATCGTTCCGCCGAGTTGTCGATGATCTGGAGCTCGTTGCCGTCGTAAGCCAGGTTTCGCCAGGCGATTGGACAGCGGATGCACAGCCCGTTGTTGGACCCGGACTCGAGCTTGAACTCGAATCGCAGGACGAAGTCGGCATACTCCGCGGAGGAGAGGAGGTTTCCGCCGCTTCCGCGCGGACAGATGAGCTTGCCGTCCTTCGGAACGTATCCGTCGCCGTGCTGGCCGAGCAGCACCCAGCCATCGAGCGTGGAGCCGTCGAAGAGGGGCTCGAAACCTTCCTCGCCGAACGCGGGGATTCCGATCGCGAGCAGGAGGACGGACGCAATGCGCAGCATGGTCGAATAGTATCAGCACCGCCCGCCGCTCCGGCGGTCGCAGCCCTTCTGCATTGCGAGCGTTCGGCGGGCGAAGGCAGAATAGGAGCAGAATGGCGCAGTCGCTGTACGAAATCGTCGGTGAGGATGGCTTCGAACGCCTCACACAGGCCTTCTACGCCCGTGTGCCCGAGGACGAGATCCTCGGCCCCATGTACCCGCCCGGCCAGATCGAGGCTGCGAGGGTGCGCCTCCGGGACTTTCTTGTCGGCAGGTTCGGCGGACCGCAGCGATATGTCCAACAACGAGGGCATCCCCGTCTGCGCATGCGGCACATGCCGTTTCCCGTCGACGTCCGGGCCCGAGACAGGTGGATGGAGCTGATGACCGAGGCGCTCCGCGACACCGGCCTGCCTTCCGATGTGTCCGAGGTGCTGCTGCGCTACTTCGGCGACACGGCCACCTTCATGATCAATCGGGCTACCTAGCCCGGCGGGGCCGTCGCTCCCCCCGGGGTCACTCGCCGACGAGCCTCTCGAACGCGTCTGCGACCTGTCTGGCCACGACCTCGTTGCCCTTCCCGTTCGGGTGGATGCCGTCCCTGTTGTTGAGCTCCCGCACCATTGCGACATTCTCCAGCAGGAACGGCAGCAGGGATAGGCCGTGTTCCTCGGCCAGCCTCGGATAGACGGCCTCAAACTGCCGCACGTAGTCGGGACCGTAGTTGCGGGGCAGCATCATCCCCGCCAGGAACACTTCGGCTCCGCCCTCTTCGAGGCGTGCGATCATCCTGCCCAGATTCCGCTCCATCGCGTCGAGCGGAAGCCCGCGGAGCCCGTCGTTCGCCCCGAGTGCCAGCACGACCCACGCCGGGTTGTGGGCAAGGACGGTGTCCACCCGGCTCAGCGCCCTCGCCGTCGTGTCGCCGCTGACCCCCTCGTTGACGACGCGAAACTCGATCCCCCGCCGGTCCAGCTCTTTCTGCAGGAAGGCCGGATAAGTCTCGTCGGAGCCGACCCGGTGTCCGGCGGTGAGACTGTCTCCGAACGCGACCAGAACCGGCCTCGCGTCCAGATCCGGGACGACGGCGCCCCCCGAGGCCGGTTCGGCAGCCCACTCCGGCTCGCCGGACGGGCCCGGCGCGGGCTCCTGCTGGCCGCAGCCTGCGGCCAGAGCAACTGCAAGCACGAAGAACCGGAAACCCAGGGGGAGTAACGCCTCGGAGCTTCCAGACACCTAGTCATAATAGGGAACCCGGCTCCGTCCATGTCGAATCACGGCCCCGTGCTTGAAGTGCGAGGCCTCGCGAAGTCCATCCGTAGCGGATCGCGCGTGGTGGAGATCCTGCGGGGCATCGATATCTCGATCTCACCCGGAACGTTCGCCGTCATCCAAGGCCCTTCCGGGAGCGGCAAGAGCACCCTGCTGGGTCTGCTGGCAGGCCTCGACAAGCCCACGGAGGGCGAGGTCCTTCTGGACGGCAAGCCCCTGACCGCCCTCCCCGAGGACGAGATGGCGCTGCTGCGCGGCCGGAAGATCGGGTTCGTGTTCCAGGCCTACCAGCTGGTTCCTACCCTGACCGCGCTCGAGAACGTGATGCTGCCCCTGGACCTGACCGGCCACGCGGACCGCGAATCGAGGGAGCGCGCGATCGGGCTTCTGGGCGAAGTCGGCCTGGCCGACCGCACGGAACACTATCCGGTCCAGCTCTCGGGGGGCGAGCAGCAGCGCGTGGCGCTCGCCCGGGCGTTCGTCACGAACCCGCCCATCGTGCTGGCCGACGAGCCGACCGGGAACCTGGACAGCCGCAACGGCGCGATGGTGCTCGAGGTGCTGCTCAAGCTCAATCGCGAGAGGGGCACGACACTGGTCATGGTCACGCATGACGACCAGATCGCGTCGAAGGCCGCCCGCCGCATCGCACTCATCGACGGCCGCATCGTCTCGGACGTCGCGGCCCGCTCGCCGGCAGCGGCGGCGCCGGCATGGTCCTAGGACCGGGGGAGAGGTGCTAGACTGGCCTTGGGCTTCGGACCCGTGCAGCGGGATGCCGTGAACCCCGCCAGGTCCGGGAGGAAGCAACGGTAGCGGCCTCTGCCGCGTGCCGCGGTTGTATCCGAAGCCCATCCTGGCATTCCGCTTTCGGCTCATGCCATGTATCAGGTCATCGCGCGAAAGTACAGGCCGCAGACATTCGACGAAGTTGTTGGCCAGAGCCACGTCAAGCAGACGCTGCGCAACGCCATCGACCAGGGCCGGATAGCCCACGGCTACATTTTCTCGGGTCCGCGCGGAACCGGCAAGACGACGCTGGCGCGCATCCTCGCCATGGCGCTCAACTGCGAGGACGGCCCGAGCTCCTCGCCCGATCCGCAGTCGACGGTCTGCAGGGAGATCGCCGCGGGAGCCGCGATCGACGTCATCGAGATCGACGCCGCATCCAATCGGCGGATCGACGACATCCGCGAACTGCGCGAGAGCGTGAGGTTCCGTCCGGCCCGGGACCGGTACAAGGTCTTCATCATCGACGAGGCCCACCAGATCACGAACGACGCGTTCAACGCCCTGCTGAAAACACTCGAGGAGCCGCCGGAGTGGGCGGTGTTCGTGCTCTGCACGACGGAGCCCCAAGCGATTCCCGCCACAATCGGCTCGCGGTGCCAGAGCTTCGCGTTCCGCGTGATCGACCAGCCCGACGTGCTCCGGCACCTCAGGCACATCTGCACCAGCGAGGGAGTCGAGGCCGACGACGACGCCCTCGCGGCGCTCGCCCTCGCGGGCGACGGGTCGATCCGCGACTCGCTGTCCACGCTCGACCAAGCCATTGCGGCATTCGGCCGGCGCCTCCAAGCCGCCGAGGTGCGCGACCTGCTGGGAGCGATTCCGAGCGAGATGACGGAGCGGATCCTGGCCTCGATCCGCGGTTCCGACCCCTCCGCGATGCTGGCGGTCGTCGACGACCTGTTCCGCCAGGGCCGCCATCCCCTGCATTTCTGCGGGGAGCTGGCGCGTCAGTTCCGGAACCTCATGGTGATGAAGGTGGCCGGCGTCGAATCGAGCCTTGTGACCGCGGGTCAGGGCGAGCGGAAGGCTGCCGAGGCGTGGCTGGGCGAGTTCTCCACGGAAGACCTGACGCGATACGTGCAGCTCCTGCTCGAGCTCTATCAGGATCTGCACCAGGCGATGCAGCAGCGCTTCCGCCTCGAGGTCGGCCTGCTGAAGCTCGTCTATGCCGGACGGATCCGGCCGATCGAGGAAGTCCTCTCCGGGCTTCCACCCACCCTTCCCGCCCCCGCCCGCCGTCCTCCCGGCAGTGTCAAGAGCAGTCCCCGGAAGGGTCCGCCGGCCGCGCCGCCGCCGGCTGCGGGCACACCCGCGAAGGCCGTCGCCGAGGCACAGGCGCCTGCACGGCCTTCCGCCCCGCGTCCTTCCCCGCCCGCGGCCGCCGCCGGGCCGCCTGCGCCGGACCGCGCCCCGGGCGAAGGCGCCAAGGCTGAGCGTCCGCCGCCCCGCTCCGCGGAAGGCCCGGCTCCTCAGCCTGCCGAGAAAGACCGGCCTCCGAAGGAACCCCCGCCTCCAGCCGCCCCGGAGCCCGCAGAAGAGGAAGACCTGAAGCACAAGCTGATCAAGGCCCTCGAGAACTCCAATGAGCAGTTCCTGGTCGAGGCCCTGGAGGCAAGCCGCCTCGAACAGCACGGCCGCGTGGTCACCTTCCACGTCGACGAGCAGTGGATGACGCTGGTCGAGCTCCAGATCCCGCTGATCGAGGCGGCGCTGGTGGGACCTGTCGGAGGCAAGCCGGATGTTAGACTCGTACCCGGACCGACCGGTCCCCCGAGGGAGGGAAAGGTGCAGCGCCTGGCCATCCCGAGGCAGGCAAATGGGTCTTCCGTTCAGGACGTGAACCAGCGGGCCCGGTCGGATCCCGCGTTTCTTGAATTCCGGAAGCGATTCGAGGGCCGCGTCACGAGCGTGACGGACCTGAGGGAGAAGGACTAGTGTCATTGCAGCAAGATCCCCAGAAGATCCTCGAGCACGCCAAGCTGATGCGGGAACGTGCTCAGAACGAGATCACCAGGGTCCGGGTCGAGGCATCCACCGGCGGCGGCATGGTCACCGTCAGGATGGATGGCAACAAGCGTGTCCTGGGGATCGTCATCGAGCCTGACGCCGTCGAGGACATCGAGATGCTCCAGGACATGGTCCGCGGAGCCGTCAACGAGGCGGTCCGGCGGGCCGAAGCCGAGGCCCAGCAAAGAGTTGACCGCATGATGGGGGGCCTGGTGGGTCGACTCGGCTTTCCCTTCAGCCTGGCGGGCGGCTAGGAGCTGCCGGGAGCGCGACGATGCCCGCCGACGATCTCGCGGCCCCAATGTCCCGCCTGGTGGACGAGTTCAAGCGTCTGCCCGGCGTCGGCGCCAAGTCCGCG
The DNA here is from genome assembly GCA_028819255.1 of Bryobacterales bacterium. GTDB lineage: Bacteria > Acidobacteriota > Terriglobia > Bryobacterales > UBA6623 > VXMF01. Next base: position 163,019 of record JAPPMB010000041.1, read on the forward strand.
CAGCGCCTGGCGTTCCACCTGCTCGGAATCGACCGCGAGAAGGCCGAGGGGCTCGCCAGGGCGATCATGGACATGCGCAAGCGGATCCAGCTCTGCGAGCGCTGCAACAACATCGCCGAGGGCGCGCTCTGCCCGATCTGCAAGGATCCCAAGCGCGACCACGACCTGGTCTGCGTTCTCGAGCAGCCCAACAACATCATGGTGATCGAGAGGACCCGGTCCTACAGCGGCGTCTACCACATCCTGCACGGCGCGCTGTCGCCGCTGCGCAACGTCGGCCCGCAGGACATCAAGATCAGAAGCCTGCTGGACCGCATGCGCACTCACCCGATCCGGGAGATCATTCTGGCAACGAGCCCGACGACCGAGGGCCAGGCCACGTCCGCCTACCTTGGGCGGCTTCTCAAGCCCGTCGATGTCAAAGTCAGCAGAATCGGCCTGGGAATCCCGATCGGCAGCGAGCTTGAGTTCGTCGACGAGGCTACCATGATCGAGTCGATCGAGGGGCGTCGGGAACTCTGAGCCTTCGGCCCGCTCCGCCGGACCTACGTCACCTGCAGGAACAGCTCGATCAGGGCGACCAGTTCCGGTGCGGCGTCCTCCTGGCAGAAGTGGCCCGCCTGCCTCAGCTTGACCACCGGTCCCGACGGGAAGAGGGCTTGGAAGTCCGCGATCGCAAGGGCCGGCGGAATCGCCCGATCGCGCATGCCTTCGGCCAGCATCGCGGGCTTTGAGCGCAGTGCCGGCACACCCGAGGCCCCGGCCCGGACATAGGGACCGATCCGGTTCAGCGCGACGTCGAGAGGGAACTCGATCGCGCCCTTGCACTCGGCGGGCGACTCGAACGGCGCCGCGTAGGCCCGGAAATCGGTCTCGCTCAGGAAGGATTCGACTCCAAGGCGCCCGATCAACTGCCGGACATGGCCGCCCATATTGCTCATGGTCTCGAAGTAGGATCCGTCGCGGTGCGAGGCGGTCACCCATCGGAACCACTCCGACTCGTGCAGCTTCGGCGGCTTCGGGGCATCTCTCGGGGCCACCATGCCGCCGTATCCGCAGAGGCTGTTCATCAGAAAGACCCGCCTGACCCGCTCCGGATGCCGCACCGTATATGCGGCCAGCATGGGGCCGCCCCAGTCCTGGCCCACTAGGGTGATCCCGTCCAGGCGCAGGTCGTCGATCAGGGACGTCAGATTGCCGACGTGGGTCTCGAGCGTGTACTCCCGGTCCTGGGGAGTCTCGCTCTTGCCGAAACCCATGTGATCGGGGACGATCACACGGAAGCTCTCCGCCAAGGGCGGGATGAAGTTGCGATAGAGGTAGCCCCACGTGGGCTCCCCGTGCAGCAGGATGATCGGCTCGCCCCTTCCCTCGTCCAAATAGTGCATGCGGAAGCCGGGCGCCGTGCTGAATCGCGGTCGGAACGGGAAGGCGCCATCAAACGTCTCGTCAGCGGCAATCATGCTCGCACCATGATAGGCGGTGCGGCGGAACCGGAGACGCTAGCAACGAGAAGCGTTCAAGCGCCCCTTCGGACGAAGGCGGCGATGATGGTTGCATGCGCTCCAAGATTCCGATGCTCCTGCTCGCGGTCCTGCCGCTCATGGTCCAGGTCTCCGAAGGGGTCGCAGCGCCGCCCGAGAAGCCCAACTTCATCGTGCTCTTCGCCGACGACCAGGGCTGGGGAGACCTGGGAGTGTACGGACATCCCGACATCCGTACCCCGCACATCGACCGGATGGCCCGCGAGGGCGCACGGTTCACGAGCTTCTACGCGGCGCCGTTCTGCGGCCCGTCTCGGGCCGCCCTGATGACGGGGAGCTATCCGCCGCGGCTGAGCCTTGACTTCAACCACGGCCCGAAAGCGTCCACGGGAATCCATCCGGACGAGATCACCGTCGCGGAACTGCTCAGGGAGCGCGGCTACGCCACGCAGATGATCGGGAAATGGCACTTGGGGGACGCTCCCGAGTTCCTGCCCCACCGCCACGGGTTCGACAGCTGGTTCGGGATTCCGTTCTCCAATGACATGTGGCGATACCACCCGGTCATGCCGGTGCGGGAGCCCGAGGACGAGCGCATGATCTCGGCCCGCCAGCGCGCGGACCTGACGGGCTTCGCCGGCAAGGGGACGCACTACGACCTTGAGAAGGGCCAAGGGTTCCCGCATCCCCTGCCGCTCATGCGCGACGACGAGGTCGTCGAGGTGGACCCCGACCAGAGGAGCCTCACTACGGCCTATACGGAACTCGCCCTAGAGTTCATCGAGGAGCATCGCGACGGCCCGTTCTTTCTGTACCTGCCCTACGCCATGCCGCACGTTCCGCTGTTCGTCTCCAACAGGCGGTGGGGCAAGTCACTCCGCGGGCGCTACGGCGACGTGATCGAGGAGCTCGACTGGTCCGTGGGCCGGATCCTCGACAAGCTGGGGGATCTCGGCATCGACCGGAACACCCTGGTCGTCTACACGTCGGACAACGGGCCTTGGCTGCAGTACGGCATCGATGCCGGCTCCGCCGGCCCGTTCAGGCTCGGCAAGTCCACGACCTGGGAGGGGGGCATGCGCGTGCCCGGGATCTTCTGGATGCCGGGTTCGATTCCCGCTGGACGAGTGACCTCGGCGGTCGCGGCAAACATGGACCTGCTGCCCACGTTCGCGGGCTTGGCCGGGAGCGACCTTCCGGACGACCGCATTCTCGACGGAAGAGATCTCTGGCCGCTGCTGAGCGGAGCATCCGAGGAGTCCCCTCACGACTACTTCTACTTCTTCCACGGCAGCCGCCCCGGCGCACCGCCCCGCATGGAGGGCATCCGCATGGGCAGGTACAAGCTCCGCCTGCGTTCCACCGCAAGCGGGGAGCTCGAGGCGCTCCAGCTATACGACCTGCTGGCAGATGCGGGAGAAAAGTTTGACATCCGCGAGCGGCATTCGGCCCTGGTGGAGGAACTGCTCGTCCAAGCCCGGTCGTTCCTAGCAGATCTGGAGGCAGACACGCGCCCGCTGGGCGGCCTCTGATTGCGTGCAGCAACCCACTGGACCCGCTCGGCGCCGCACAAACGCCGGTGCCGGAGGCCCGCCGATTCCATCTCGAATGTCGAGATCGCCAGAGGGTAGCCGGCGGCGCGAGCCGCGCGCATGGAGCCCATTTCAGACACCCCAAACGTCGACGGCGACCTCCCTATGGGCCTCGTGCCGGTGGAAGATGCGCTGGGACCATGTTCTGTCGTCCCGGAGATCGAAGACCACCAGGTGCCCCTCTTCCGCACCGGTGACGTCCATGTACTGCACCGTCTGCCGCACTCCCTCGGCGATGGTGCTTTCCAAGCCATAGCGGGGCCGGAGTACTTTGCACTCGATCACGTACCGCGTCTCAATTCCGCCGGGTCGCGGCCAGACGACGAGCAGGTCAGTCCGGAGTCGGCCGACTCCGAAATCGCGCTCAATCCGCCCGCCGCTGTTGACCAGCCGCTGGAGGAAGGCCTGCAGGATCAGCTGCGGTCCCGCTTCGCGGTAGCCGAACCGTCCCACCCAGTGCTCGGAATGGTCGCGAAAGAAGCCCTGGAAGCGCCGCATGAGGCGCCCAAGATCGAGAGACCCGCCGGACCTGCGGTAGGACGGCGGACGGATGAAGCTTGCCAGCCGGCTCTGCAGCACCGACGTGAGTTGCCTGGGAACGACCTCCCGGTAGATGGGGTTTGCGATCCGGACGGGATCGTCCAGGGCGATCAGTCCGAGATCGCGGACGTACTCCATGTCCTCTTCGGACCAGTCGGGTTCGATGTTTCCCTCCAGCAGCGGTTCGACGACGCGCCTGACGCGGTCCTCGCGCAGCCTGGCGGCGAGCTGGTCGAGGTGGGTGACCCTTCCGACGATGAGCGTCTCTTTGGCCCCTTCGATGCCTTTGACTCCGATCGGCCGACCGCGGTCCCGTCCCGCCTTGTCCTTGAAACAGGCCTGGAGAGCCAGGGCATTGACCAGCCAGGGCTGGCCGCGCGTGAGTTCCCAGATTCTTTCCACCGCAACCGCCTCGAACTCCTGGCCGGTCTCGGCAGTATGCTGGCCTAGCAGCGAGCACACCTCGTCCTGTGTGAAGTCTCCCAGACGCAACGACTCGGCCCTGATGTTGAAGGCGCTCCCGCCAGTGATGCTGGAGCCGTGCGAACTCGAATAGATGCGGTAGTCGCGGACATCGCGCACACCGCACAGGATCACGCACTGCGGGAACCCGTCCGGCCTCTCGTCATAGCCTGCGCGAAGTTGCCGCAGCACGGAGATCAGAGAGTCGCCTTCCAGGCTGTCGATTTCGTCGATCAGCAAGACCAGAGGCTTTTCCCGAGCTCCCGCCCAGCGGGCCAGCGTCTCGTTGAGCGCGCCGTGACCGCCGTACTCATCCAGCACTTCCAGCCGGACATCCCTCACGAATTTGTCGTGCAGCATCACCTCCGCACGTCTTGCGATCTGGCCCAGGAGCACTCGCATAGCCCTCGGCACATCCTCACGTGCGGTCTGGCCGACCTCGAAGTTCGCGTATACGCAGCGATACTTGCCGCTGTCGTTGAGCGTGTCGGCGAGGGTCTTGAGGATCGAGGTCTTTCCGGTCTGGCGGGGGGCGTGCAGCACGAAGTACCGCATGTCCTCGACGAGCTCAAGAATCTCTTCCAGATTGACCCGGCTGAGCGGCGGGATGCAGTAATGGCGCTTGGGCACCATCGGGCCTTCAGTGTTGAACTTGCGCACGCCTGCCTGAGTGTCGCATGCGACTCATCGGAGCACTGTCCGGCCTTTGCATCAGACCGAGAGCGGAGAGAGGGACACCGATAGAGTCGTCGACAGTGCCTCGAAACGCATGGAAGTCCTCAGCCGGACAGCTCGGCCGGAGTCACCGGCGGCGAGACGTTGGAATTCAAGAAGCATCGCTCACGCCTCGGCCACACCCACAACGCCATGCATCCTGACCTTGCCGACGGATTGCCCGCCGGCGGACCCGACCCGGAAGTCGGGGCGTCCAAGGAACACCGCCGTCTCAGCAATGCGCGCGGCTCTACGATGGCGTTGGCGGAAATCGCCGCGCCCGGCGCACGCGGCGCCGGTCTAGAGCGAAGGCGCGTCGAACAGGATCCCGCCGAACAGCAGCCAAGCGATCACCAGCGTCCAGAAGATGTTGACCGCCTGCGCCAGTAGGAACGCAACCGCTGGGCGGCCCTCGTCCATCGAGACCAGGTCCCCGAACCTGGTCTCCAGGCCGATGCAGACGAAAGCGAGGGCGAACCACCATGTTCGAAGCCCCCTCATCAGGCTCTTCGTAGAGTCGACGAACTCGGCGCCGAGCACGAACGAGAACAGCAGGGACGCCACGATGAATCCCAGCACGAACTTGGGAAAGCGCTCCCAGATGACGGACGCTGACGGCCGCTCGCCTGTCGCGGATCCCGACCGGAACGTCCACCAGACTGACAGGGCGAAGGCCGCCAGGCCCAGCATCGCGTTCTGTGAGAACTTCACGATCACGGCCGCGTTCATCGCCGAGTCGCCCACGATCTCGCCCGCGGCCACGACGGCTCCGGACGTGTCGATCGTGCCTCCGAGCCAGGCACCCCCAACGACATCCGGAATCCCGAACCGGCTGATGATCCAAGGCATCACCAGCATCATCGGAATCGCCACCACCAGGACCAGCGACGTGACGTAGGAGAGTTTCTTGCGGTCTCCCTGGACGGCCCCGCAGGCGGCGATCGCCGCGGAGACGCCGCAGATCGACACGGCGGTGGCGAGCATGGCCGAGAACTCGTCGTCGACCCGCATCTTCCGTGCGATCCAGAAGCACACGTACCAAATGACGAGGATGACCAGAAACGCCTGCCCGACACCGAGGAGACCAGCCTGCAGGATGTCGCCGATCAGGATGTTCGTTCCAAGGATCACCAGGCCCGCCTTGATGTAGTACTCGGTCCGCACGGCATTCCGCATCCAGCCCGGCACCGTCAGCACGTTGGAAATCAGGAGGCCCAGGAACAGGCCGGTGATGACGTAGGTGAGCCCCCACGACTTCATCCCGGAGTTTCCCGCGATGAACTGGGAGAGCCAGCCGAGAACGAAGACCGCCGGAAACCCGATCGCGAAGCTCTTCACGCTCCCGCCCATCAGCCGGATCCCCGCCACGGACAGCAGCATGAGAAGCGCGCCGAGCGTGCAGCTGGCCACGAGATTGCCCTGTGCGAAGACCGTGCCGGCCGAGCCCGAGTTCCACGAGAAGTCCGGCAGGGCCAGGCGCACGCCGGCCATGACCAGCACGATGAGGGCGAGCCCAAGCCAGCAGGCAACCCAGTCCTCGGATCTCAGCGCGCTGGAACGGCGGCCGGCCTGATCAGTCAACGAGCACCTCCGGGGAGACTGCCTCGACATCCAAGTGCATGGCAGCAGGTCTCCGCTAGATCGCCTTCTCGGCGCCCAGACCGGTGTTGGCCCGCACCGTCAGCTCCACATACTTCTCCTCGGCAGCAGGCTCCCTCGAGAGGATCGAGCCCAGGTACGCCGCCAGGAATCCGAGCGGAATGCTGACGATTCCCGGATTCCTGAGCGGATACAGCGCCTGCGCCTGGATCATGCGCCGGGCGCTTTCCGCCACTTCGGGCCCATCGATCCCCATGAAGCTGGGGCTCACGAGGATCAGGCCGACCGAGGACAGCAGTCCCGCGGCCAGGCCCCACACCGCCCCCCTTGTCGTGAACCGCTTCCAGTACAGGGAGAGCACGATGACCGGGAGGTTCGCCGAGGCGGCCACTGCGAACGCGAGCCCCACCAGGAAGGCCACGTTAGCGTCCGGCCCGAGGCCGATGGCGATCAGAATCGAGACGGCGCCGACCACGAAGGCGGTCCAGCGCGCGACGCGCACCTCCTCCCCGGGCTCTTTCTCGCGCCCGTGGTGCAGGACGTTCGAGTAGAAGTCGTGCGCGAATGACGCCGACGCGCTGATCGTCAGCCCGGCGACGACCGCCAGGATCGTCGCAAACGCCACGGCCGATATGAACGCGAAGAAGACATCTCCGGCCAGGGCCTGGGCCAGCAGCGGGGCGCTCATGTTCGTGCCGCCGTTGGCGCTGATCGTGGTGGGCCCGACGATCGCGGCGGCCCCGAATCCCAGGAAGGTGGTCATGATGTAGAACGAGCCGATCAGGAGCATCGCCCAGAACACGCTGATCCGCGCCGACCGCCCGTCCGGCACCGTGTAGAAGCGGATCAGGATGTGCGGCAGGCCGGCTGTCCCGAAGATCAGCGCCATGCTGAGCGAGATCAGGTCGAGCGCCCCGTGCGGAGGCCTGTAGTACATGCCCGGCGTCATAAAGTCCCGGGTGACCTCGGAGCCACCCTCCTGCACCGTGACCTGGCCGGTCGCGTCGAACAGCGCCCCCAGATCGAATCCGAAGTGCGCCAGCACGAGGATGCTCAGCAGGATCGTCCCGCCCATCAGCAGCACCGCCTTCACGATCTGCACCCAGGTGGTGGCAAGCATGCCGCCGAACACGACGTAGACGATCATCAGGATCCCGACGCCCGTCACCGCCGTGGTGTAGCCGATCCCGGAATCCGCCAGGAGCAGGCTGACGAGAGCTCCGGCACCGACCATCTGGGCGATCATGTAGAAGGTCGAGACGGTCAGCGTGCTCAACGCAGCCCAGGCCCGGACGGGGCGTTCGCGGAGCCGGAAGGCCAGCACGTCGGCCATCGTGAACTTCCCCGTGTTGCGCAGCGGCTCGGCGACGATGAGCAGCACCGTCAGGTAGGCGACGAGAAAGCCTACGGAGTACATGAACCCGTCGTAGCCGTAGAAGGCGATGAGGCCCGCAATGCCCAGGAAGGACGCCGCGCTCATGTAGTCGCCCGAGATGGCGAGCCCGTTCTGCCATCCCGTGATCCGCCGCCCTGCGGCGAAGAAGGCGCTCGCGCCGGTCGACCGGCCCGCCGCCCAGTATGTGATCCCCAGCGTCGCGGCGATGAACGCCAGGAACATTGCGAGCGGAAGGGACACGTCAGGCCGCTCCGGCTTCCTCGGCCTCGGCGAGAATCCCCTCCGACATCCGGTCGCAGCGGTCTGCGTGCCGCATGTAGGCGAATGCAACCGCCCAGGCCATCAGGAACTGCGAGAACGCAAACAGATAGGCCCAGTTCACGTAGCCCCACACCTTGCGGGCCATCAGCTCGGGCCAGTACCCAACGAGCAACGGCAGGGCGAAGTAGTAGGCGAGAAAGAACACCGTCAATACAGCGACCGCGCGGATCTTCCGGGCGATCATTCGCCGATAGGATGGCAGGCCGTGGATGCGGTCCCAACTTGGCATGAGCGAATTCCCCACAGCATACATGTTTGCTGCAAGGCGCTCCCGCGCCCTCGGGTCGCCCCACGGAAGCCAGCCCCGGAACGCGAACGGACCGCCGGCCGAGGCGCGACGGCGCGACCGCGGGGGCAGGGGAGGATGGCCCGGCTGGGGAGTGTGCCGGAAACTACGGGCGCGCCCGATCCGCTCGGCCCGGAGTCCCGGCCGCTACGGAGTCAGGCGAAGTACACCAGCATGACGACGGTGCATGCTCCCAGCACCCATGCCCAGGGCCTCGCGCTTGTCCGAAAACGCTCTGCGGAACCGTCGGCCGCCTCGCGCTGGCCGCGCCAGGTGTACCGCGCGGCTTCCGGACCGCCCGCGCCGCTCCGCAGGCTGAGGGCCGCGAGAAGCGCTGCCGCAAACATTGCGGTCAGGGCCGTGCGGTGCAGAAAATTCAGCTGTGGCCCCAGGACCCCGCTTAGCGCGGAACCGTCCGCGACCCAGGCTCCGTAGGCCCACTCGATCGCAAGCGAGAACAGCGGAGACACAAGCATCGCCCAGAACGCCCCGGTCGCGGACGCCCGCCTCCACCACACGCCCATCAGGAAGGCGACGGCCATCCCCGGCACGACATGGCCGATCTGCGCGGGCACCTTGAGGAAGAAGTTGTCCGCGGCGTCCTCGGTGTAGATCGCTCCGGCAATGGACGCCGCGGCCACGACGAACACCACGATCGCGACCCGTCCGACCAGGACCAGTCTCGCCTCAGACGCCTCCGGATGGATGAACCGCCTGTAGAAGTCGAACGTGAAGAGCGTCGCTCCCGAGTTCATCATCGAGTCGATGCTCGACAGGATGGCACCGATTAGCCCCGCGGTGATGATGCCGACCAGGCCGTAGCCCGCCGGCACGACCAGCTGCACGAGCAGCGGGAACGCGTCGTCGGGCAGCGGGAGCCCGGAGAGCTCCCCGCTTGCGACCCTGGACTCGAACAGGAATCCGGCCGCGACTCCGGTCGCGATCGACACGAACGGAATCAGCAGCTTGAGGAAGCCCGCCGCGACGATGCCCATCTGGGCGTCGAACTCGGAGCGTGCCGCCAGGGCGCGCTGCGCGATGAACTGGTTCGTCGACCAATAGAAGATGTGAATGATCAGGAGCCCACTGAAGACGCCGGTCCAGGGCAGCTGCGGGTGGTCGGTCGGCAGGTAGAGATGGAACTTCTGCTCCGCCTCCGGCAGCGCGGCGTCCTTGGCGAGCAGCCCTCCCAGACCGCCGATCTCGGGCTGGACGAACACCAGGGCCGCCACAAAGACGGCGGCCAGGAGCAGCAGCACGGACTGCATCACATCGGTCCAGATGACCGCCTTGAGCCCGCCGACCACGGTGTAGATGGCGGTGACGAGCGCAAAGATCAGGATGCCCTCGCCGTATCCGAGCTCGAGCGGCGTGCCTTCGAGCAGGAAGCTGAGGGCGCGGGCGCCGATGTAGAAGCCCAGCGCCATGCGCACTGCGACCATCGTCAGGATGTTGAACGCCGAATACAGGACGCTGCTGCGATCGTCGTACCGCCGGGCAAGGTACTCCGAGAGGGTGTACAGGCCCATCCTGCGGTAAAGGGGCAGGAAGATGAAGGCCAGCATCAGCAGGCCGGCAATCGCGCCGTACTCGAAGTGAGCCTGGGCGAACCCGATCGAGTACCCGATGCCGAGCATCCCGATCAGGTGGTCGGCGCTGACGTTGGTCCCGAAGATCGAGCCGGCGACTCCCCACCAGGGCACCGTCTTCCCCGCCAGGTAGAAGTCCTCGCTCGTGTCTTCCCTGCGCCCCGCCCACAGGCCGACGGCGAGAACCGCCAGAATGCTCGCGACGAAGATTCCTATGTCGAGGGCTGTGAGCGGAATCGGCACGTCCTACTGCGCGGCGCGACCGCGCGTGCCACCGGCTACCAGATCCCCAGAACCTTCCACCACAGGCTTCCGATGGAGCACCAGACTATCAGGTTCCACAGCGCCACCACAAAGCCCGCCGCCCACCATTGCCGGAAGCTGGCGTACCCCTGCGAGTAGAAGATCGGAGACGGCACGGTGCCGTAGTGGGTCAGCCCGGCCGAGAGGCCGCCGAGACATGAGAAGAGGTACACCGCCAGACCGGTGGGGGCGCCCTGGTCGAGCAGCATGAGCAGAAAGACCGGCAGCAGCGTCAGGAAGTGCATCGTGATGCTCGCAAGGCCATAGTGGGCGAAGAAGTAGATGGGGACCGCGATCGCCAACATGGGAAGCCACGGCATCTCGCCGAGACTCTGTCCGATGTAGTCGGTGAGCGCCCTCGGCACGCCCGCGTCGCTCAGCGCCCGCCCCAGCGTGATCACGCCGCCGTACCAGATCATGATGTCCCAGACCGTGTGCTGCCTGATGGCGTCGCGCCACGTGAGAATGCCGGTGACCACCAGCACGCACGCGCCGGAGACCGACGCGAGCGCAACGGGAATGCCGTGCAGGTTCGAGGTCGTCCACAGGCCGCATACAACCGCCACGAGCGTGAGCGTTGTCCACTCGCGAGAGCCCATGCGCCCCAGCTTGCGCAGCTCCTTCTGCGCGAACTCCCTCGCGTGAGGGGTGCTGCGGATATCCGGCGGCAGGAGCTTCGAGACGATCCAGACCAGGCCGGCGACACTGATGAGTCCGGGAACGATGCCCGCGGCCGCCCACCGTGCCCAGCTCATCTCGTATCCGGCGAGGGTTTCCGCAAGTTCGACTGCGATGAAGTTCCCCGCCTGTCCGGTCAGGAACGTCGCCGAGGCGACGGCCTCGCCCTGGTACACCGCGACCATCAGAAACGTCCCGAGCAGCTTCGCCGTCGCACCCGGGTTCGAGCCGTAGAGCTCCGCCAGGCTGCGGGTGATGGGCATGATGACTCCTCCGGCCCTGGAGGTGTTGGACGGGATCATCGTGGCAAGCGATAGGTCGCTCAGGATCAGGGCGTAGGCGACGCCGCTCGAGGTCGCACCGAAGAACCGGACGAAGAGCAGGGCCACGCGCCTGGCTAGGGATGTCTCGATCAGCACGTGCGCGATCAGCAGGGCGCCGACCACGAGCCAGACCGCCGGGGTGGCGAAGCCCGAGAGCGCCTGCTCCAGGGACATCGCGTCGGTCCAGACGGCGGCCACCAGGACCAGGAAGATGACCGCGCCGCCGGGCAGCGGCCTCAGGATCAGGCCGGCAATGGCGGCCGAGAAGACGCCGAGAAGACGCCAGCCTTCATCGGTGACGGCTTCCGGCCTCGGCAGGAGCCAGAATACGGCGCAGCCGACTGCCACGACGGCCGCCAGGCGACGGACGTCGGGGAGCCCGTTGTCGGGTGCGTCGCCTGACATAGCCGCGTATTGTACGGGAACGGCTGACGGAGCCCCGCAGCTGGCGATCAGTCAGCGCCGATGCCGGGCCGCTTGGGACATGGACGCGGACCCTGCGGTGTCCGGGAGCACTCAGGTTTGACGCGCAGATTCAGCACCGAACGCCCCCGCGGCTCTCCCGGGTGCCCCGCTAGGGCGGTCTCCCGTCGGGGAACGCTCCGCGTTGACGAGCCGGGAACCGGTTCGCTATCATTCAGCCGCCGAGTTCCGTTGTGAGGAGGAGTGCATCTTCCCGGCCCGACCGCAGTCTGCGGCGGGACTGCCACGAGAACTTTGCGGTCGCGATGTTCCCAACCGATACCCGGAGGCGTAACCCCTTGAGAAGAAAGAGCCTGATTGTACTTTGCGCCCTGTCCCTGCTGGTCGTGCCCATTGCCGCGGGACAATTCCTGCTGCGGGGGACCATCGGAGGGCTCGTCACCGACTCGACCGGAGCGGTCATCGTGGGCGCCAGCGTCACGCTGACCGACTTGGACCGCAACCAGCCCTATGTCGGCCAGACCAACGACGATGGCCTGTTCTCGTTTCCGAACCTTGTCGCCGGCAACTACCAGGTCTCGGTCGAGCAGGATGGCTTCAAGACCGGCGTGTCGGACATCGTCGTCATCACGACGAACGACAATGTCCGCGTTGACATCGCCCTAGAGATCGGCGAGGTCACCGAGACCGTCGAGGTGACTACGGCGGCCCCTCTCATCCAGACCGAGCAGACCGTGGTGGGGCAGGTCGTGGACGAGACGCTGGTCGAGGCACTGCCGGCGCTTGGCCGGAACTTCCTGGCGTTCTCCACTCTGGCGCCGAACGTCAGTTCGTTCCCGCGGACGGGCACGGCCAACGCAACATGGTCCGTGGGCTCGCACCACACGGTCGGAGGGATCGCGGTGCAGGTGGGGGGAGGCGGAGACAACGGCCTCTACATGAACGGGGTCAACATCAACGACTCGTGGCTTGGAGGAACGCAGTACTCCCCCTCCATGGAGAACGTTCAGGAGGTCAAGGTCGACACTGCCAACTTCTCAGCCGCCAGCGGCCGCGACATCTCGACGACGAACGTGGTGACCAAGGCCGGAACGAACGAATTCCACGGCGGGCTGTTCAACTACCTGCAGAACGAGGCGCTGAACGCCTGGCATCCCTTCGTGAAGTCCGAGTCGGAGCCGGGCCAGCGGAAGGACAAGCTCCAGCGCAACCAGTTCGGCGGCAACATCGGGGGTCCGGTGACGATTCCGGGCGTCGTCGACGGTCGCAACAGGGCGTTCTTCTTCTTCGGCTACGAAGGCTTCAACAACAACAGCGGGAGTGTCACGACAGGCTCCTTCGGCGGCAGCAATCTCTTCCGCGTCCCGACGAACGATGAGCGACAGGGCGACTACAGCGGACTGGTGAGCCGGTTTCCCGGCGATCCCAACGTGCTTCTCTACAACCCGTTCACCACGCGCTTCGACGCGGACGGGAACAGCACGAGGGACCTGGTGGTGAACAACGATCTCCGCACGACCGGCATGATCAACCAGACTGCGCTTCAGCAGATCAACGACATCTATCCCGTGTCGAACGGATTCGTCAACCCGAACAACCCGGACGACCTGCGCAATCACAGGGTGGTCTCAAAGAGGACGAACTTCAACTGGCGGATCGACACCCGCTTCGACTACAGGATCTCGGACAACGACAACGTCTACGTCTCGTACTCGGAGTCGCTTGGCCTGGACGACAACCAGGGAGGCCTGTTTCCGGACCTTGACCGCAACGTGGAAGATTCCTCGTACGTCGTTGGGGTCAGCTACGCACGCGTCTTCACGCCGACTCTCACGAACGATTTCACCTTTGGCTTCACTCGACCCAATCTCAACAGTGTCGACCAGGGCACCCAGGAAAAGCTGGCGCAGACTGACACACCCCGCAATCGACACTTCAAGAACCTCGGTGACCCCAACTTCATCGGGTTCGGCATGCATTCGATCAGCGTGGGCGGCGGGTATGCCGGCCACGGCATCGGCGGGGCCACGATCTTCGACAATCCAGGGCTTCAGTTCGGAAGCAACGCGAGCTGGGTCAGGGGAAGCCATTCGATCAAGTTCGGCTTCAACTACGTCAACAAGGGCGAGCGAGTTGTCAGTGCCGGCGGGCGCTCGGTCAGATTCGACCAGCAATTCACGAGGTCGGGGAGCCTCCAAGGTTCATTGGGAGGCGATGGAATGGCCTCCTGGATGCTGGGCTTGCCGAGCAGCATGCGAAGGCCGAACAGCTTTGGCGGCGAGGAGCCCTGGCGAACAGCCTGGAACGATGTCTGGGGCTACTACTTCGAGGACAAGTGGCAGGTCAATCCCAAGCTCACGCTCAACTTGGGGATGCGCTACGACGTGATCGTTCCGACCTACTCGCCGAGCGACTACTGTTGTGCGCTACTGGACAAGGGCTATCCTGGCTGGCAGCTGGTAGTGCCCGGACGGGCGGACGGCTACCCCAAGAAGGCTCTTTCGGCGGACAAGAACAATTTCGGCCCACGGCTTGGCCTGGCCTACCGCATCAAGCCCGACCTGGTGGTACGGGCCAGCTATGGAATGTTCTATCAAGGCGGCATCAGCGAGATTCGAGCGCGGACCACGTCGAATGTGCCTTCGGCGGGCGGTGAAACCTTGAACAACGCCGCGCTCGGCGTTCCGGATGATCAACCGACCCTGACCTTTAACGACATCTTCCCTCCAAGCCGTGAACTTGTTCTCGGCAACTTCCCGGTGAGCACCGGCACTGGCGCCGGCTACTACGAGTTCCCCTGGAGCTGCACGGGAGAATGCCACATGGTCGACCAGGAGTCGCAGGTCGATCCCTACTACCAGCGGTGGATGATCGACATCCAGAAGAGCATCGGGCAAGACGTGGTGGTGTCGCTGGCATACCAGGGCGCCCGCGGCACCAAACTTCCGTACCGCGAACCGGTGAATGCACCGCCTTACCGCACCGGCTGGCCGGACGACGCGGACTTCGTCGATGAGTTCCGACCGAACCCGAACGGACGGTTCCGCGACATTCGAGTGATCCGGCACGGCAACAACTCCTTCTACAACGCGGCCACCATCAAGCTCGAGAGGCGATTCAGCAAGGGGGTACAGTTCACCTCTCACTACACGTGGTCCAAGACCGTCACCGACCCCATCCTATTCGCAGCGGAATATTTGGAAATGTGGAGAACGGCCGGGTCGTCCCTGCAGTGGGACCACAATCGTCACCTGGGCCGCGGAGAGGCCGAGTACTCCCATCCGCATCGATGGATCAGCGCTCTCGTCCTGCAGCCCGAATGGGGGAGCGGACTGCCGCTCGTTCCCAGAGCCCTGCTGTACGGCTGGCGGACGAGCGTGATCACCACGTTCGAGTCCGGCAATGCCTGGACGGTCTTCAACGATCAGTCCTCGGCCCGCGACTTCGAGCCCGAGATGCCCAACCGCGTCGGCGACCCGAACCTGCCGCGCGGTCAGCGGACGTCGAACCGCTACTTCGACACGAGCGCCTTCACGGACCCCGGCATGGACGTGAAGGGCAACTCGGGACCGGGCACGGTACGCGGCCCCGGCCAGAACAACTGGAACGTCAACCTGGCGAAGACGTTCAAGGCGACCGAGAAGCTCAACGTGGAGTTCCGGGCCGAGCTCTACAACCTCTTCAATCACACCCAGTTCAAGGAAATCGACTCCACGTTCTCGACATTCACCGGGACCACCTTCGGGTGGACCAGCTGGGCGCACGACGGCAGGTTCATCCAGTTCGGCCTTCGCCTGACGTTTTGAAAAAGCGGTCCAGTGGCGGCGGAATGGCCGCAGCCCTGTCGCCCTTCGTTGCGGGGATGCGGGCAGCCCGCCGCGCCGGGGCGCTTGCAATCTGGACCGCGCCGTCCCAAACTGGGGCAGGACAGCAGGAACCGGGCACATGACATTTCGGCGGCGTCACTCTTGGGCAATCCTGACGGTCACCCTGTCCGCCGTCGCCACGGCGGCAGCTGCCACGCAGGACGAAGCGGAGTTCTTCGAGAGAAACATCCGTCCCGTATTGGTCGAGAAGTGCTCCGCCTGCCACGGGGAGCAACTCCAGACGGCAGGCCTGAACCTGGCGACGGCCGCCGGATTCCTCAAGGGTGGCGAATCGGGTCCGGTCTTTCTACCGGGAGATCCGGAGGGCAGCCCGCTGCTGGACGCGATCCGGTACGAGGGCCCGATCAAGATGCCCCCGACGGGAAGGCTGGCGGCCGAGGAAATCGACGCCCTCCTGACGTGGTTCAAGCTCGGCGCCCCGTGGCCCGACGCCGGCGCAGGTCCGGCCGAACCGGTGTCCGGGCAGGACGCGCAATGGAACGACGAGCAGCTGCGGCACTGGGCCTTCCAGCCCGTTCGGCCCCATCGCCCGCCCGTCGTCGGAGACGGGAGCTGGACTCGGACGCCGATTGACCGCTTCATTCTGGCCAAGCTGGAAGAACGGGGAATCGCCCCTCCTCGGCGCGCCGACCGGCTGACCCTCCTGCGACGCGCCAAGTACGATCTGCACGGTCTGGCCCCAACGGAAGCCGAAATCCGGGAATATCTGTCCGACAAGGCTCCCGGCGCGTTCGAGCGGCTCGTCGACCGGCTGCTGGGCTCGCCGCGCTACGGCGAGAAGTGGGGCCGCCACTGGCTGGACGTCGTGCGGTACGCGGACTCGACCGGCCTAGACGACGACATCAAGGTGCCCAACACGTGGCGCTACCGCGACTACGTCATTGACGCGCTGAATCGCGATACGCCGTTCGATCAGTTTGTTCTGGAGCAGATTGCCGGCGACCTGCTTCCGGCCAAAGACCCTGACGGCGTCAACAGGCGGGGGATCGTCGGCACCGGCTTCCTCGCGGTGGGAACCAAGCCGCTGGTCCAGCAGGACAAGATCAAGATGAAGTACGACGTGATCGACGAGCAGATCGACACGACGGCGAAGGCGTTCATGGGCCTGACGATGGGCTGCGCACGCTGCCACGATCACAAGTTCGATCCCATCTCGGCGAAGGACTACTACTCGATGGCCGCGATCTTCGGTAGCGTCAGGAACTTCGAGAGCCTGGACCCCGCGATGACCGTCTCCAAGGTGCATCTCGAGCCGCTGGTGCCAAGGGAGACCTACCGAAAGTACAGGGATCATCAGGCCAGCATCCGCAATGTCAAGCGGAGAATCGAGTCCCTCGTCGACGTCGAGATGTACCGGTACGTGATGAAGCACCGCGGCCCGCAGCTGAGCCGGTACATGCTCGCGGCGTTCGAGGTCTACGACAGCGGCGCGGATGCGGAGATGGTGGGTGCCCGAGAGCGCCTCGACTGCGAGGTTCTGCGGCTGTGGGCCGCCTACCTAAAGCCCGGTGACGATCTTCGGCTGCACCTGAGCCAGTGGCACGAAGCCGCCGGGGAAGACCGGCGCTCGGTGGCCGAGGAATACCAGCAGCGCTTTCACAGCCGCGCCGAGGAGTGGATTGCACGGCTGGAAGAGTGGAGACGGGAGATTGACGCCTGGGACGGAGACGGCGAGTTTCCCGAGAAGCCCGACCTCGCCCCGGGGTCGGACCGCTTCTTCTCCGAGGTGACGTTGGAGGCCGGTTCGATGGACGAAGGCGCAGATGCCGCCGACGGTCCGTTCTCGATTTCGGAAGATGCACTGGATGCCGTCCTGCCATCGGAAAAACGGGAACGTGTCGAGAAACTGCGCCGCCTGGTCTCGGAGCTGGAAGAGTCCATGCCGCCGGAGCCCCCTATGGCATACGCCGTCGCGCAGGGCGAAGGCGTCCCTCAGCACGTCTTCATCCGCGGCAGCCACAACAATCCCGGCCCAAGGGTGGACAAGGGGTTTCCCGAGATTCTGGCCGGTGAAGACCAGGCCCCAATCTCCTCCGTGAGCGGAAGGCGCGAACTGGGCGAGTGGCTGGGAAGCCCGAACCACCCCCTTACCGGCCGAGTCATCGTGAACCGGATCTGGCAGTGGCATTTCGGGCAGGGCCTCGTCCGGACACCAAACAATTTCGGGCTCATGGGGGATCGCCCCACGCATCCCGAACTGCTCGACTACCTGGCTGCGCGTTTCGTCAACGAGGGCTGGTCCATGAAGGCCATGCACCGGCTGATCATGCTTTCCGGCGCGTACCAGATGCAGAGCCGGGTTTCTGACGAGGCTTGGACGAAGGATCCTTCCAACCACACGTGGTCCCGGTTCAATCGCCGGCGACTGTCAGTCGAGGAGATGCGCGACTCGCTCTTGGCGGTGGACGGCTCGATCGACCTGGCGATGGGCGGAGCCCTTACCGAAAGCCTCGACTCGTACGGCTTCTCAAATGCCTACGTGCATCCCGACGAGACTCGGAGGCGGACCGTCTACCTCCCGATCTATCGCAACAAGATGCCCACGATGCTGACGCTGTTCGACTTTGCCGACCCCTCTGCCAGCATCGCCGTGCGCCCGAGGACGAGCATCGCTCCGCAGGGTCTGTACTTCATGAACAGCGGTTTTGTGCACGAGCGCGCAAAGGCGCTTGCGGGCCGCCTGCTCCGGGATGGGAAGCTGGGGAAGGACAGGCGCGTCAGGCAGGCTTACCGGATCGCACTTTCACGCGAGCCCGACGCAACGGAAGTGGACGAGGCGCTCGACTACATGGCCGAGTTTCCGGTTCGCGGGGACGAGGCGGATGACCGGTTCCAGCGCTGGCAGAGCTTCTGCCGCCTGCTCCTAGGATCCAATGAATTCAACTACATTAACTGAGGAGGCGTGGTGAACGGCAAGGGACAGTACCCGGAGATATCGAGGCGGGCGCTCCTGCGCCGCACGGGTCTGGGATTCGCCGCCCTGGGCGCGGATGTTCTGCTGGCCGAACAGGCAATGCCCGGAGGACCCGGGCCGATCCGGAATCCGTTGGAGCCCAGAAAGCCCCACTTCGCCCCGAAGGCGAAGCACGTAATCTTCCTCTTCATGCACGGAGGGCCGTCCCATCTGGACACGTTCGACCCCAAGCCCCGCCTGAAAGCAGAGGAGGGCAAGCCTCTCCCGATCAAGCGCGAGATTTCGTTCACGCCGCTGGACAAGGTTGGGGGCCTGATGCCTTCCCCGTTCGAGTTCACCGAGCGTGGCGAATGCGGCACTCCAGTAAGCAGCCTTTTCCCTCGTGTGGGGGAATGCGTCGACGAGCTTTGCGTGATTCGATCAATGGTGGGCGACGCCGTGGACCACGGCGGCGCGATGCTGCAGCTGCACACCGGCGCGTTCAACTTCACCCGCCCGAGCCTCGGGTCCTGGGTGCTCTACGGCCTTGGCTCGGAGAACCAGAACCTGCCCGGCTTCATCACCATCAAGCCGACCCTGTGGCACGGAGGCGGCAAGAACTGGAGTTCCGCATTCCTGCCCTCGGCATACCAGGGGACTCCGATCGGCTACTCGCCAATGAAGGTTGATGACGTCAAGAGCGAGCCGATCGAGCATTTGATCAACAGGAATCTCGCCTCCGACCAGCAGCGCTACGAGCTGGACATGCTGCAGAAGATGAACCGTCGGCATGCGACGGATAAGCGCCACGACCCGGAGCTCGAGGCCCGCATGCAGTCCCTGGAACTGGCATTCCGCATGCAGATGGAGGCCCCGGAGGTTCTTTCCACGGATGACGAGTCCGAAACCACCAAGACGCTCTACGGCATCGACAATCCCGTGACGGGCGATTTCGCCTGGCAGTGCCTGATGGCTCGGAGGCTGGTGGAGAGAGGTGTGCGGTTCGTTCAGTGCACGCACAGCGGGCACGAGGAGAAGTGGGACCACCACCGGCAGGTCGCGCGGCGCCACCATGCGTCGGCAAGGGAGATCGACCAGCCGATCGCCGGGCTGATCAGGGACCTTAAGGGGCGCGGGCTCCTGGATGAGACGCTGGTGATCTGGGGAGGCGAGTTCGGGCGCACGCCGTTCGCGGAGAGCGACGGTCGGGACCACAATCCGTACGGCTACACCATGTGGCTGGCTGGCGGCGGTGTCAGGGGCGGAGTCATCTACGGAGCCACGGACGACTTCGGCTATCACGCGGTCGAGAACCGCGTGCACATCCACGACCTGCACGCGACCATCCTCCACCTGCTCGGCTTCGATCACGAACGGCTGACCTATCGGTTCGACGGCCGCGACTTCCGCCTCACGGATGTTCACGGAACCATCGTTCGCGACATCCTTACATAGTCCGAGCACCTGTCCACCACGCTCCGCCGCCCGACACCGGGCCGGATTCCGTGAAATGGTGCGGGCTGTCTGGACAGCTCGTCGCCAGACTCAGGGTGCATTTCGCAACTCATGAAAAATGTGACACGCTCGCTGCCAGCGGCTCCTCAGCCTCCAGCAAGCAGGGCCAATGCCGGTCTTCTGCCGGGGGCGTCGGCCCGCCCGGTGCGGACGAACCGGACCCGGCTGTCGCGGACGGGTCGGCTTCAGCATGCGAAGACCGGTAGATACGACCGCCGTTCGACACAATCAATCCGCTCCATGTCCGTTCTTGGAGAGGCTTTGGAATGGGACTTACTGACCTGAGTGCCCAACCTCAATATATGGTGTGATTGGAAG